>NZ_JAHNZT010000070.1 GCF_019039035.1 Citreicoccus inhibens
AGGCCATACCGGACGCGCTGGGGCCGCCGCCCGACCCAACCGCCATCGCCGCGGCCCTCCCGAAGCTGGCCGAGAAGGTGTCCAAGCTGCTCCGCCTCGTCCCCCAGCTCTCGGTGCCGTACACGGTGGTGGGCGTCATCGACATCGTCCTGGGCGAGCTGGGCCGTGCGCGTGCCCAGTTCGTCCACCTGCAATTGCGCCTGTCGAGCGTGGCGCGGGCCCGGCAACGCGCCACCCAGCTTGGGGACGCAGGACTCATCGCGGTGGCCGGCTGCGCGGAGGCCAACGTCGCCCAGGAGGCCGCCAATGTCGGCAAAGCCCTGGCCGCCCTCTCCCAACTCATGGCCCTCCTCAACGTCCTCCTGGGCCTGGTAGGCGGCCCCCAGGTGCCGGACTTCTCCAGCCTCGAGGGCCGCGCGCTGGACGAAGCTGTTGCGCCCCTTGACACCATCGTCCGCACGTTGCTGCAGGCGCGCGCGGCCATCCCTATCCCGTGAGGAGGACGTCGTGAGTCGAGCGCCCCAGAATCTCCTTGTCCCCTTCCGGCGGGACAAGAAGCGGGACTTCGCTGCGGGCACCGGGGCCGAGTTGCTCGCCTCGAAGGTGCGGCAGGTGCTGCTCACGGAAGGCGCCACGCCCCACTCCACCGGCGAGCTACCCTGGCGCACCAGCTTCGGGGCGGGACTCGCGCGGCTTCGCCACCAGCGCAATGACGCCGTGCTGGCGGAGTTGGCGCGTGTGTACATCCGAGACGCCCTCGCTCGCTGGCTGCCGGGTGTTCACCTGGTGCAGGTCCGCGTCGAGCAGGACGCCGCCATGCTGACGCTTCGGGTGCGAGTGCGCGAGGGTGATACGACAGCGGAATTGGATGTCTCTCCACGCGACCTCTAGAGCCGACATACGGAGTCACCAGGGGCAGATGCAGGCAGCTCCTCATTCCGACGACTGCACCTACAACGGTGCTCATGAACGGGGATCGAGGGAAGCACAGAGCCTGATGCTTGGTGGGCCGGTTCCAGGGGATGGAGCAAGGTCGAGCGCAGCGGAGCCCGTAGATTGAGGTCAAAGGCGCACCACTCTCGATTGATTTGAGGCAGCGGATTCTCGACGCGTACCTGGCGCGAGAAGAGTCCTGGGAAGAGATAGCCAAGCGGTTTCAAGTAGGGGTCGCGACGGTTGATCGGCTCATTGGCCGCTGGAAGCGAACTGGGACCATCGCTCCAAGGCGCCCAGGTCCGCGCCCCCACTACCGAGTCCCGGATTCGCAACTGAGCAAGGTGAAGCGACTGCTGGATGCCGCGCCCGACAGTACAACCCAGGAAATCGCGGATGCATATGCCAAGGCAACGGGCGTGCGGGTGAGTCGCCCCACCATGGGACGTGCCTTCCGACGCCTGGGCTACACGCGTAAAAAAGTCGTTCCTCGCCTCCGAGCGGCGGTTGGCGAAGAACCGCCGGGCCCGCAGGGGGTATTTGGCTACGGCCGCCCAACTGAAGCCCACGCGCCTCCACTTCATTGACGAGACTGCCGCAACCCGCTCCATGACCCGCCGGTATGGGCGTGCTCGGCGAGGGCAGCGCGCTCGGGGCTATGTGCCCCTGGGCCGTCGACACCAAATCACAATGATAGCAAGGAATGGGGCTTGTACTGACTTTCGAAGGCGCTACCAACAGCGAGCGCTTCGAAACCTATGTCCTTGAGGGGCTTCTGCCCATACTCAAGCCTCACGCCGTGGTGGTCATGGACAACCTCAGCGTCCATCACCGTCCGACAGTCGAGCAACTCATTCGCAGCCGCAAGGCGAGGCTTCTCTTCCTACCTTCTTACAGCCCTGAGCTCAACCCCATCGAATCGTGCTGGTTGAAGGTAAAGACGCGCATGCGGGCACTCGGCGCCCGCACGCATGTGACCCTCCGCTAAGCGATGCGAGAAGCACTCGCAACCGTGCAGCAACAGGACGCAGCCGCTTGGTTCGCATACTGCGGCTACCCGCCTCAATCGCCATGAGCACCGTTGTAGCTGCGACGGTGGAATCGGCGAAGGAGCGCACGCCGCGATTGGATTGGGCGGGGCTGATGCGCCGTACTTTCGCGCTGGATGTCTTCGTCTGCGCTCGGTGTGGAGACCATCAACAGCCGCAGGAGGGTGCTGTCATACCTGACGGCCCCCGGTGGAAAGACGCGGGCTTTCGAGCTCGTCGAACACGGAGAAGCGCAGGATTGGGCAGCCGCGCTGTGTTGTTTGCCTGAGAGGAAGACTGGCGCACGGAAAGGAGGTGCATTTCCACCCACCTCTTCTGTCGTTGAACTCATGCGTCAGGGAATACCC
Source organism: Citreicoccus inhibens (assembly GCF_019039035.1). Taxonomy (GTDB): domain Bacteria; phylum Myxococcota; class Myxococcia; order Myxococcales; family Myxococcaceae; genus Citreicoccus; species Citreicoccus inhibens. The sequence goes on from NZ_JAHNZT010000070.1 coordinate 2,330, forward strand.
ACCGGCTGGTTGTGCTTGCGCATCAGGGTGCGCAGCCACTCCAGTGGCGCAAGGGAGTGTTCAGAAGTGCTCAAAGGCACTGGGGCCCCATAGACCTGAGACTGACACTGGATGTTGATGCTTTTCACGAATCGCTGAATGACCGTGTTGGGTTCTGCGACACAACGGTGGCGGTTCGAGGAGTTCACCCCATGCTGACGTATGCGCTTCTCCTGGTCATGACTACGGCCATGTCCCCACCAGGCCTCTCCATGTCACCGCTCAATGGTTTGGTCTACAGCGGTGACCCCGTGGGATTTCCGCTCACGGTTGGGGCATATGCCATTGCTCCCTATACCCCCTTGGAGATTCAAGTGCTCAAGAGGCCCGGGCTGGACCCGACCTTGGATGCCAATTGGGTTGTTTTGGCGACCATGAACACGGACCCGCTTCCCATCAAGTGGAATGCAAACTCACCCGTCACGCTCTATTACGCCGCCACGCAGGTCACTCCCGTCCCCAGCAATCCCACTCCAGAGCAGGCCGCACGCTGGCCGCCCGGCAAGTTCGTGCAACTGCGAATCCTCGCCAAGGACTATCCAGGCAATCAGGTGCTCCCAACCTTCGACGTCGCTACCTTTTTCCAGTGCTCCAATGACAATCTCGAGACGAACTGGGTAGATTTCGTGACGATATGTGGGTCGGCATTGCCAGGGGCTGCCGTGATGTCTACCGTCAACAACCCCGCGGATCTTCACGCGGGCGTCAAAACGTACAACTATCTGGGCAGGAAAGGGGATGCGACGCAGTTGGCGACGCTCCTGTACTACAGCACGTCCGGACTCCCCTCTACCCTGAATGGCTTCAAGCAGCAGTACAACTTCCCCACGAATGAGGCGAGTGCCGTCTACTACAACGACGCTGATCTCGGCTTCGGGCGCGAGATGCATTGCAAGTCCTTTGGCGCGCCCCTCGGGACGGGTGTTGCATGTTACGTGAGCAACTACGGCACCAATGCCCGGCAGGCGGCATTTCCCGCGGATTCGATGAAGGCCCTCACCCTGGCCCACGGAGGGCATGACGCGTTCGCTACGGTGGCAATGGTGTACACTCCGCCCAATCTCGTTGATGCCATCAAATTCATCGTGTACGACGCCAATGGTCAGCAGTTGGCGACTGCGCCGCTCGACTCTACGGGCGCGCACGCATCGGTGCCGAACAATTGCTTGGGGTGTCACGGTCTGAATTCGACCGCCTACCTCGTGCAGAATCCCGCGCTCATCACGGTCAGTCAGGACGCCCGGTTCCTCCCGTTCGATCCGTTCTCCTTCAAGTATCTGAGCGAAGGTGACGCCCAGGCGCAGCGCGAAGGCTTTCGAAAGCTGAACGCGCTCGTCGCACTCACTCCCATGTCTCCTGCGACCAGTCAGTTCATCCAGGGCCTCTATGGTGGAAAGCAGCCGTCGGACCCGACCGCGGTCGCCACGGATCGCTTCATTCCTTTCGCCTGGAATACAAACAATGCCGACCGGACCATCTATATGGGTGTCGTCAAGCCATTCTGTCGCGGGTGTCACATGACGAGCACGTCGAGTTCTCTCGACTTCGACAGCCCAAGCGATTTCTCGCCCCAGTACGTCCATGAGGCCCCATGCTCTTCAAGCCATCTCATGCCGCACGCCGAGCAAACACTCCGACTCTTCTGGAACAGTGGTGCGCGTGCATATCTCACCCAGCGCTATCAGGTCGCGAACGCTTGCTCTCCATGAGTCGGAGCTGCATGCGGTGAGCATGCGGGTAGCGCCAGAGCGCCAGGAGCTACACGGTCGCCGCCGAGTTCGTTGTCCGTAAGGAGTCGTCGGCTACCGCCCGTCCACGGACGGGCGGCTCACGATGGGAGCGAGGGAGGCACAGGGCCTCGGTCTCCTCCGCCCCACGATTTCTTGAGACACCTCTCTGGGGGATAAACGCCCCGCGTGAGGTGGATGTGAAGAAGCAGCAGACGCAAGAGCACAGGTAGCGGTCAGGACACTCGTAGCCGGTTGAGTGCAGCACGATGTCCCCGAAATGAAGAGGCCGAAAGCCTTTGTCTCCCGATGGAGGCCTTCGCCGACGTGCCACTTCTTCCCGCGTCCACCGACTACACCCACCGCGACTTCGACGCCCTGCGCGCCCGCCTCGTAGCGCTCGTGAAGAGCGTCTTCCCGGACTGGACGGACTTCGACGCGGCCAGCTTCGGCAACGTTCTCTTGGAGATGTACGCTTTCGTCGGCGACGTTCTCGGCACCTACCAGGACAACCTCGCCCGCGAGTCCCGCCTCTCCACCGCTACCCAGCGCCGCAACGTCATCGCCCTGGCGCGCATGCTGGGCTACCGGCTTCACGGTGCCCAGGCGGCCACGGCCGAGGTGGAGCTACGACTGGCCCTGCCTCCCGCAGCTCCCGTCACATTCCCAGCCGGAACCGTCGTCCGTACCCAAGAGGTGACAGAAGCCGTCCGCTTCCAGTTCCTGTCACCCGCCACCATTCCGGCCGGCGCCAACCCGCCGCGCGTCGTCACCGTGGTGGAGCACTCGAAGACACACACTCAGCTCTTCGACGCCCGCGGCCTCGCCGACTTCGAGGCGCGCCTGGACTTCGGCCCCTACCTCGATGGCTCCGCCCGTGTGTCCACCGCACAGGGCACCTTCATCGAGGTGGACACCTTCCTCAACTCTCGCGCCCCTGACGCCCACTTCCTCATCTCGGTGGATCAGAGCGACAGGGCCACCGTCCGCTTCGGCGACGGCATCAACGGCTTGCTTCCCATTGGCACCGTGGCGGTGACGTACAAGACGGGCGGAGGGGCCGCGGGGAACGTGGACGCGGCTCGCCTCATCGTCGTGGAGGGAAGCTACCGGGATGCCCATGGCCACGCTGTGCAGGTGTCCGTCCACAACCCCGCCCCGGCCTCCGGCGGCGCGGACCGGCAGTCCATCGCCTCCGCGAAGCTGCTCGCCCCCGAGAGCCTCCGGGCTCTGACACGCACGGTGTCCCGCGAGGACTTCGAGGTCAACGCCCGGCGCCTGCCCGGCGTAGCGCGCGCGCTCATGCTGACGTCCAACGAGGACGCCAGCATTCCGGAGAACTCCGGCATCCTCTACGTCGTGCCCCAGGGCGGCGGCGTGCCCACGCCCGCGCTCAAGGCCGTGGTGCTGCGCCAGGTGACGGAAGTCTACCCCTGCACCCTCACCTTCCAGGTGAGCGTCCAGGAGCCGGTGTACCGGCGCGTGGACATCTCCGCGCGCCTCTTCCTGCGCCAGGGCGCGTCGCCTCTGGACGTTTCCGCGCGCGTCCGCCTGGCACTCGCAGTCCATTTCCGGGTCAGCGAGCCAGACGGCACGCCCAACCCGCGCATCGACTTCGGCTTCAACCTCAAGGACGCAGAGGGGAGCCCCGCTGGCGAGGTGGCATGGTCGGACGTGTTCAACGTCATTCGCGATGCCCCCGGAGTGAGGAAGCTGGGTGACGCGAGAATGGACCTGACACTCAACGGCCTACCCGCGGATGTGAAGTTGGCGGTGCGGGAGCTGCCGGTGCTGGGCAGCGTCACGCTCCAGGACGGGGACACCGGGAGGCTCTTCTGACATGGCGCTCCTCAATCCGAGCTTCGAGGACGCGGGAGGGCGGCCCGGCGAGGCGGCGTACTGGACGCTGACGGCGGTGACGCGCCTCGAAGCCCTGGCGGGCTTCGGCGTGCCGGACGAGGCGTGCGAGGACTTCGAGCGCTGGTACGTGTGGCACGACACCCTCTCCGACGTCCCTGTGGCCCTCGCCATCTTCGGCCAGCGCGAGGGTTTCGAGGCCTTCTCTCGGGGCTGGGACAACGACGGCTACCTCTTCGAGCTGCCACCCGCGCAGCTCGTCCCGCACCTCTTCGAGGGGAGCGCCGTCGAGACGTGGGGCCAAGGGCCGTCCCTCACCGAGTGGGAGGACACCGCTTCCGTGCCAGCACCGAGAGAGGACTTCGACACCGAGGCATTCACCTGGCGCTGGGAAGACGTGCCAGCGCGCGCGGCGCGCTTCAGCTCCTCGCAGCCCACCGAGGACTTCGACACCGGGTGGCCCACGGCCACCACGCAGTGAGGACACCATGGCACTCGCAGACTGGACGTACCTCAATGGCGGACTGGACATCGCCACCGTGGACAGAGGTGTGACGGCGGGCATCGCCCGTCCTCCGGGTGGCGGCAACTTCCTCTTCGCATTCAACTCGCTGTCGGCCGCACAGGGCGCTGTCGCCCTCTTCGCGAACCTCCCCGACTTCGCCCCCATGGCCAAGGGCGGCAGCATCCGCGGCTGCCTCCAGCGAGGGCCCGGTGGCGGCCCCACCGGCTTCTCGCCCTTCTTGTTCCTCTGCGGACAGGGCACCTCCGTCAACGACTCCGCGTACCTCCTCGGCCTCTCCGACGACGAGCCGCACCGAGTGGTGCTGCGCAAGGGCGCGGTGGCCACGGGACTCCCGGACGCGGACGGGCCCGGTGTCTTGCTGAAGTCCTCGGCCAGCTTCGCCCAGGGCACCTGGCTGCACCTGCGGTTGGACGTCATCGTCAACGCCAACGGCGACGTCGTCCTCAAGTCCTTCCACAATGACTTGGCCACCCACCCGCTCGGCACGCCTCCCAACTGGCAGCCGATTCCGGGCATGGCCGACTTCATCGACGACAACCTCGGCATCAACTCCGGCAGCCAGCCCCTCACCTCCGGCCGGGGCGGCTTCGGCTTCGCGGTGAAGGACGTCACGCGCCGGGCCTACTTCGACTCGCTCGAGCTCTCGCGACAGGTGTGACGCCCATGGCCCTCACCGCCTTCACGAGTCGCCTCGGCCTGGGCCAGGGCCGCATTCGGCCCCAGTGGGCCACGCCTGCCTCGGGCGAATACCTCTTCGTCCTCGGCGACGAGGAGCCTGGGCGCTTCTTCGAGTTGGCCCCCGGGGACTTCGCCGAGGTGACACAGGCCGTGGACGTTACGGGCCTGGCGCTCGTCCGCTGCGCGCTGCGTTTCCGTGTGCCGCCAGGGGCCCCGGCGGGCCTGGCCTGGGAAGCATCCCTCGTCGTTGACGGCGTGAAGTACGCCCGATGCATCGGGCGCTTCGGCCGCGAGCGCTTCGCCGGTGACATGGCAGCCAACGTCTCGAAGCTCTCCGGTGTCCACACGGTGGGCGTGCGCCTGGAGCTCTGCGTCCCGTGAGGAAGCCCCATGGCAACGGTTGAGCTGCCCGCCCTCTACGTCGACACCGTCTCCCTCCTCGCGGAGGCTCGCCGCCCGCTCCTCCTCAACCGCTCGCCGGGCCCGGGTGAGGAGGACGTCCCCGTCGACTCCGCGCTGGAGCTGGAGCTGGTGGACGTCGGCACGGACGGCATTGCACGGGAGGCCACGCGAGTCTGGGTGGACGGCATCCTCGCATTCGCTGGCGGGGACAGCGTCGAAGTGCAACCGGCCTTCGCCGGCCCCCAGGCGGAGGTGGCGCAGACGGCGGATACCCTGCGTGTCGTGCTCCACCCAGCGACGCCGCTGGCCAGCCAGGCCTCCGTGTCCGTCCGCGTCGTTTCAGCCACGGCCGGCGGCGAGCACCTCCTCGACGAGACGTACTCTTTCAGCGTGGAGGACAGGACGGCCCCACGCCTCGTGAGTGCACTGGCCGTGGGGCAGAAAGCCGTGCGTCTCGCCTTCGACGAGGACGTGAAGGTGCCGCCCACGGCGCGATTCGCATTCACCGCGCGTGGCGCGCCCGCTGTCCCAGTCGCGGACCTCGAGGCCGTGGCGGATGGAGCCTTCGTCCACCTCGTCTTCGACACGGAGATGACGCCGGACGTGGTGTACGAGGTTCTCGTGGACGGAGTGACGGACGCGCACGGCAACCCCGTGCTCGCCCCCTACCACCGCGCCACCTTCGCTGGCTTCCGCCCGGCTCGGCCCCCCTCCCGGCACTTCACACTCTGGGAGATGCTGCCGGGCCACAACCGCCGCGACGACGTGACGGGGGACTTGCGCCGCTTCATCTCCTGCCTCCAGGAGGTGACGGACTTGCTCCTCGCGGACTTGGATGCCTTCCCTGATGACTTCGACTTGGAGCGCGCGCCCGAAGCCTTCCTGGACGCCATCCTCCAGGACTTGGGCAACCCCTTCGCGTTCGAGTTGGATGTCCTCGGCCGGCGCCGCCTGGCCTCCGTCCTCGTCGCCATGTACCAGCAGAAGGGCACGGCGCTGGGGCTGCGCAACGCCATCCGCTTCTTCCTCGGCATTGAGGTGCGGGCCATCTCCCCCTTCGCCTCGGACACCCTGGTGTTGGGCGAGTCGGAGCTGGGCGTCAACTGGGTGCTGGGCCCTTCCGAGCGCTTCGCCCGCTACGCCTTCAACATCGAGGTGGAGCGCCCCCTCTCACCCGAGGAGTGCCAGCGCCTGCGCGCCCTCGTCGAGTACCTCAAGCCCGCCCACACTCACTTCGTGGACCTCGTGGAGCCCCTCCCGCTCATCGTCCCTGAACACTGGGAACTGGGCGTCAGCGAGCTGGGCGAGACGACAACCCTGCATTGAGAGGCACACCGAGCCGCTACGACAGAATGCGGGACTCCCCCTTAACCACGGCGACCACCGCCCCCACACAGGCATGGGAAAAGCCCGGCATTGCGCGAAGCCTCGGTGCAGGCAGTCGCCAGTCAGCCAATGGCAACAGCCGCTCCAAAATTCGCCGAGCCTCGCCCTCCACGAGTGAGACAGCAATGCTCCCGCCACTCATCTCATGGGTGACACTGTACGCAAGCCCCACCGAAACAACAGCGAGCCCATCGCGGCGCATGAGGGCCTTCCGAGACATCCTGCCCGCTCGAGTTGCGATGACCACATCTCCAACTTCGACCTTCCGGCCGCGACGTCCCACTGTGCACCTCCCCTGCGTCCACATCGGAAGAAATCAAGCCGTGCCGCGCCCGCGAGCCCACAAGCCTATCGTCCCAAAGCACCTCCTGCGTGTCCCCGATTCCTCGCGCCCTGCCTTTGTCCTCTCTTGGAGGAAAATATGGCCAACAGGCTGGATTATTTTTTCAGGCAGCGCGTGACGGAGGCCGAGCTGGACTTGGCCTTCGCCCAGTTGGAGCAGGCGGACCGAAACCTCGCCGCGGACCTGGGCGTCCACGGCGTCATCTCCGGGGCCGTGCCCACGCCGCACTCGCCGGTGCCCAACCTCTCCATCGACTTGACGGCCCCGGGACGCGCCTACGACAACCTCGGCCAGCGCATCTTCTTCGGCACGGGCCAGACGGTGGACTGCGCGGTGGACATGTCGGGCATCCCTACCGACGTCTCCACCTCCGGCAGTGAGCGGTGGGTGGGGATATTTCTGCGCTTCACCCGCCTGTTGTCCGAGCCCCGCACGGACGGCAACTCCCAGCAGGTGTACTTCCGCCGCGACGAGTCCTTCGAGTTGGTGGTGCGCCAGGCGCCCGAGGGCCCCATGGGCCTTGCGCCCAAGCCCACCCTCCAGCCCGATGAGCTGCTGCTGTGTGACGTCCGGCGCCGCCCCGGGCAGACGCAGATTCTCGCCGCAGACTTGGACACCTCCCGCCGCCAGTCCTTCATCTTCGCCCGGGGCACCTCCGTGGCCGTGGAGAGTGGCAATTGGGAAGTCCTGCGCCCCGACGCGGACACGGTGCAGGCGACGTTGGACGAGGTGGACGTCGAGTTGGCTGGGCACTTCTCCGGCACGACGCGGAGGCACACAGCCAGCGCCGTGGACTTCGCGCCCCACGGTTTCGTCGCCGCCAACACGGTGCAGGCCGCCGTGGATGAAGTCGTGGACAAGCTCTCCTCGGCTGCTGCTGGGACACCGGGAGCCTCCCGTGTGGGTGCGGACGCGGTGCCTGGCACGCCCAACCTCCTTCCGGCGGGCACCGTGGACGCGCAGCTGTCCTCGCTGTTGGGCTTCGTCAACACTCACCAGGGCGCCGCCACCGGCGCGCACCATGCCAGCGCCATTGGCGCCACGCCCCACGGCTACGTCAGCGGCACCAGCGTGCAGGCGCAGCTTCAGGAAGTCGTCACCCGCCTGGGCGAGACGACGGCCGGAAGCTCCGGTGCCTCGCGTGTCGGAGCAGACGCTCTCGCCGGAACGCCCCACTCCCTTCCCTCCAGCAGCCTGCGGCAGCAGGTGGCCGCGCTGCTGGGCCTCCTCAACGGGCATGTCACCCAGGGCGCGGGGGCCCATGCGGCCTCCTCCGTCGCCGTCGCGGACGCAGGCAATCTGCTGACGGCGGACTCAGTGGAGGCGGCCCTCGCCGAAGTCCTCGGGACCTTCGGTGGAGGACACTACCGAGGCAACGAGTCCGCGGCGGGCCAGCACAAGGCCATCGTCCAACCTGTCCTGGGCACGGGCCGCGTCCTCCTCTTCGACGCCCAGGGCGTCGGCAACAGCGCCTGCCGGCTGCGCCTCTTCGCTGACAGCGACTCGGTGTGGTTCACCCTCAACGCCGCGTGGGACGGCAGCGCCTGGGCCCGGGACAATGCGTCCTTGGCCTCCGGGGCCTTTCGCCTCTCGCGCAATGAGGCCGAGTTCCTCCACGACAACTCCCTCGTGGCCACCTTCACCTCGTGGACGCGCACCTGGCGGCTGCCCATGGCCAGCCCGGCCAACAACTCCGCCTTCGAGATGTCGGGCGCGGGCCTGAGAGAAGAGGGGCGCTTCGGCCTCGAGTACTCCAACAGCGACACCGTCGCGCATGACCTTCTGGCCGGAGGTGGCTCGGTGACATTCCGCAGCCGCTTCCCTGCGAAGCCCTCCTCCATCACCTTCTCGCCCTACGCCA
>NZ_JAHNZT010000071.1 GCF_019039035.1 Citreicoccus inhibens
CCTTCTACCTTCTCCTCGAGGGACTTCGTCACCCGGCTCACCGTCGAGCGCGAAACCTCCTCGCCCATGAGTGCTCGTGTGACTCGGCCCATCTTCCTCGTCGAGACACCCTGGACGTACGCGCTGGCAATCGCCTCGTCGAGATCTTCGCTGCGTCGCTTGTAGCGGCCCAGCACGGCCTCCGCGGAGCCGCTCGCCCTCGTTCGGGGCACGGCCACCTCCAGGTGCCCCATGGACGTCAGCAGGCCACGCACAATGTCGACTTCGGATTCCTCGTCTTCGGATGCTGCATCATGATCCTGCGCCGCCTCTATCCTGACATTTGTTAGAGCCTGTAAGCCTCTTGGATGCCCCGAAACCGGTTGGCTTTCGCCCCACGCCCGACGCAGTCAATTAGGGCCGGTACCGTTCCACCTCTTTGAAGTACTGTGTGAGCGAGTACTCCAACAGCGACTGGCGGGACTGCATGTACCGGCGCGCGCGGAGGAAGGGCAGCCAGACGCGCTTGCCCAGCCGCACCTGGGACTCCTCCATCTTCTCGCGCAATACCCACGTCCCGCCCAACCGTCGCACGAGGACCTCTCCCAGGTAGACGCCTAACGCCGGTATCGTATGCCCTTCGATGACGTCGCGCGTGTAGCGCTCGGGGAAATGGGTTTTCCAGAAGTGGAAGTCGAGGTCCGTGAGCGACTCGGGCGTCTCGTCCATGATGGAGGGCACTTCCGTGTGAAGGACAGCCACGAGACCTTCGGACAAGTCTCCATAGGATTCGAGGACACGCTCCGGACTCGCTACATCTGACGGCAACGCGACTGGCATCCATTCCTCTGGCTCGGGCGGCCGGAAGGCGTTGAATTCGGCAATCTTCCGTTGCCGCTCGCAGATGGCGAACTCATCCGGCAGCCGCGAGAGGAACGGCGCCACGTCGGGGTGGAAGCGCGGCTCGACCGGAACCAGTGCGGCGCTCCGCTCCCTCAGCGTGCGCAGCACCGTGTCGAAGTCGAGGTCCGGCCGCAGGTGAACATGGGCCCGGGCCTGCGCTACGCGCGCCTCGTCGCTGGCGAACTCTGCGGCCGTGGGCCACAGGACCAGGAGGACAGAGCCGTTGGGCAGTTCCTCCACGAGATGCGCGGGCGTCGACAGCATTCGCTCACGACCAACGGACTCCACCAACTTCGGGCCGAAGACGTTCAGCCAGAACAGCTCGTAGACCTTGTCGAACCCATCCCGCTTCCAAGTTCGGTCGTCACGACCAAAGGAAGGGAAGCCCGCGAGCTGCCGGTCGGCAACACTGTGTGCAGCAGCATAGTCCGCGAGAAATTGAGCAGCCCAGGACCGCGCAACTCTTACGAAACTGCGACAGCGCTCTATCTCGGAGAAAAAGGAAAGCGGCTGCACAGTGAGGCTAGTGCTCCAGAGGGACTGCTCCTGTTCAGGTCCGAGAGTAAGCACCAACGATACAGCAGGCCCCTCTGGCCGAACCAATCCAATAATTGCCCCATACTCCTCGCGACGCTCCTCAAGCGCATGCCGCACCGCCTCTCGGGAGTATTTACGCTTCCGATTGGTCTTGACGATTGTTGGCATCCAACCATCGGCATCTCGCTCAAGGCTTTCGAGAAATGGCTCCACGCTGCTCGCCAACCCACTCCTGGCATCAACGGTCCCGTCGAACGTGAAGCGCAGACTATCCACCTTGTTCAAGTCGTGCAGTGTCAGCGCCTTCATTGAAATAGCACCTCTACGCCCGCAATCAGGGTCTCCGTATTTCTCGCCGCACTATCCAACCCGCTTCGCTCCCTAGGCAAAAGCTCTCCGCCTTCATAGACAAGCCGAACCCGCTTTACATTCGCCTGCTGTCGCATACCGTCCCGAAGAATCTTCAGCGTCCCACCGTAGTGCTTCATGGCGTTGCTGGCGTCCGTACTCACCTGCACCGGCAGCGCATTTTCGTCCAGAGCAGCGAGGTTCCGACTCTTGAAGCTGAACGTCTCCACTCGAGGTGGCTGGCCAGGTGAGGGGCGCTCCTCGATGACGAGCACATCCGCGTAGCGAAAGTCTGCCTTCGACACGCCCACGTGCGTCTCGATACGCGGCTGATCGAAGTTGCCGAGCCAGCGCCGCTGCGCCCGGGGCAACGCTCCGTCCGCCTCCAGGATGGCGACCATGGTCCGCTCGAAGGCCATACCCCGAGCATAGTAGGCGCGCATCCCCTGGTAGCCCTCCCATTTCAAGGGGCCTTTGACGGCTTCGCCGGCCTGAATCTCCTTCAGCCGCCGAATGCGGTAGGCGACGTACTCCTGCCAGAGCGGTGCCGCCTGCTCGACGCCTGGCGGTGGCTCCTCCAGCTTCGGGGCCATCTCCTTCAGCAGCTTCACGTCCTTCAGTAGACGCGGCCCCGCAGCCTCCAACTCCGCCTGAAACAGCTTGGCCTTCGCGGCCTCCGCCGCCCCCACCTCGGCGTTCTGGGCGAAGAGGTCCAGGTTGGCGGAGCGCTTCCTTGTCGCTCCGGGCTGTGCAGACTCGCGGCTGGTCCCCCCTCGCGGCGAGGCAGCCCGAGGCGACTCCCGGCTGGCAGCCTGAGCCTCGGCCGTGGACGCCCCGGCTTGGCGTTCGAAGAGCTCCAGGTTGACGGGCCGCTTTCCCGTCCCTCCGCCAGTGGCCGTTGGCTGGACGGACTCGCGGCTGGCAGCCTCCATCAGCACGGCCTGGGCCTTCGCCGGGTTTCCGCGGGCCTCGTACAGCGCCAGCAGCCCCGCCTCCCCCCATTCGGCGGCCAAGAGTGCGCCCTCGCGGCTCGCCTGGAGGTAGCGCAGTAAGTCGCGCGCAGCGTTGATGCCGAGCTGCTCCTCCAGGCGCGTCACCACCGCCTTCATTGTGCCCACGTCGAGCACCGGCAGCCGGAGTCGCCCAAGCCCTCCTCGCGCCTCAACCAAGGCTCGGGAGCCCTTACCCCCGGCGTACATCGCCACCATCAACGCGGCCGGCGCCAACTCCCGGGTGGCCTGCTCGTACTTGCCCCGCACCAGGGAGAACGCCCCATGCCCTGTCCCCACCGCCAGGTAGTAGAGGCCCACCGGCGCCCCAAACGTGAGGTGGTCGACGGCCCCCAACGAGACGCTCCCCGGTGCGAAGTGCCTCCCGGACAGCGCCTTCTGCACCTCGTCGAGCGCGTCCTGGTAGGGCAGCGGGAGTTGGCCACGCTTCGCCGAGAGGTCCTGAAAGCGGGCGCCATCACTCGCAGGGCTGCTGGACAGCATGTCCCTGCCGGTACGCCCCAGCCCACGCAGCACGTCACTGGCTTGCTCGTCTCGCTCCGGGAAATCCTCCAGCGCCAGCCCGCGCCGCTTCAGCTCCTCGCGGACGTAGGGCATGTCCCCCAGCGTGTCCCTCAGTTGCTTGTCTCGGGCCAGCCGCTGCACCACCGCCCGCGCCTCGTCGTCGTAGGCCGCGTGGAGGATGAAGAGAGCGAACACTTCGGAGTACGGAACGCCGTACTTCTCGGTGGCCTCGACGAGGAAGGCTGCGCGCTTGCGGCTGAGGACAGCCGAGGCCTGCGCGTCCATCGGCCCCAAGGCCCCCAGGAGGACGGCGTCCCAGTCCGTGAGGGACTCCACCAGCGCGGGCATGTCCACCCCGCGCTGCATGGTCACGAACTCCGCCGGCGAGGCACACGCCAGGAAGGGCGCCAGCACCTCCCGGCTGGAGTCCAGGCGGGGCCAGCCCGAGGGCAGAGCCTTGCCGCCACAAACAAAGGCCTCGCCCTCCTCGTCCGAGCCCCGCGCTCCCTTCTTGTTGACGGCATTGCCGACAGGCGCTCGCCGGTAGCCCATCGGCGCCGGCTCTGGCGTCCCAACCGCGGAGCCCGACGCCTCCCCCTGGTACACACCCGACGCCGCACTCCTCGCGGAATGGGAGGGCACGGAGAGGGGACTGAAGGGTAGGGCCGCCCCACGGCCCGTCTGGCCCGGCCTCGCCTGCAACGAGGCACACCCGGAGGACAGGAGAGCCACCACCAGCGCGAGGCCAAGCCCGCCGCGCCAAGGCCGCTCAGCGCGCATTGTCCACCCCCAGGCCAACGGAGGCGAAAGTGCCTGGCCGCAGCGTCCCTTCCGCCGTCGGGAAGAGCAGCGTGCCGCCCTGCCCTACCGCGTACAGCTTCCCGCTCAGGAAGCGCCATCGCGCCTGGGCCGAGGCGAGGTAGCGCGCCCCCGGCTGGCCTGCGCCCACCGCGACGCCACCCATCCCGACCGAGAGGTTGCGGTGGAAGAGCTGCGTCTCCAACCGACCATCCACGTCCACCCGGCCCCAGTTGAATACCTCGGTGCCCATCGACAAGCGGAAGTGGCGCTGCCCCAGGACACTCAGGCTCTCCGCGTCCCAGCTCAGAATCACCTCGCCATAGGCCGAGTACCCGTCCGGGAAGAGCGCGCCCGCCTGTGGCACGGCAGTCGGGCCCGCTACCTGGAAGCGCGCCAACTCGTAGTCCGGGCCAAAGGCACCCTGCCGAAAGCCTCCGCGCTGGAGGCGGCCCTCCAGGCGCGCTCGCAGGTCCATCCTCGAAGTCAGGTACTCCGCGCCCAGCCCCGCTACCGCGCCCCACGCGCCGCCCTCTCCGGGGCGTCCACCCCAGCCCGCATTCGCCTGCAGTTCGAAGCCCCCCTCGGGGTTGCGGTGCCGTACGAGAATGGCCGTCCCATCGAGGTGGGCCAGCGTCATCGGCTCCGACGTCCCTCCCGCTTTGCCCCAGTCATGCACTGCGGACAGCGCCAGCGTGTACTGCATGGGGTACGGCTGGCGGCCCATGAGGAGGTGCTGCATGTCCAGGACGACTTCCGCCCCCAGCAGCCGCGCGCCCAGCACGTCCGAGGCGAAGGCCTCCACGTAGAAGGGCCTCAGCATGCCCGTCGCCACCGCCCCCGCAGGGTGGTAGTCCGGGTTGCCTCGGTTGTTGTAGCGGCGCACCAGGTGCCCGGACAGCAGCGTGTAGGACTCCAGGGCGCCCACCCACACGAAGTTCGGTGCGTCGCCCCCCAACGTCAGCATTTGCACCACCTGGCCCAAGTCGGAGAGCTCGTCCCAGTCCTCCTTGCGCACCAGACTGGCGCCCGCCTCTCTTCCCCACATCCGCAGTCGCACTGGAGCGCCCAGTTCGAGCTGAAACAGTCCTGGATTGACGACCTCCAGCCGCGGGTGCACCTGAAGGTAGCCTTCGTCCGTCCCGGCCCCACGTCGGGGCAGTAGTGCCCATGTGGTGGTCTCCAAGCTGAGCCGGTTCGACCAACGCGACGGTGAGCTGGACGTGGGAGGAGGCGAATCACTCTCCTCCGCGTCGCCCCCATTGCCGGCAGCGTCTTCCTCGCCCAACTCGTCCGCGCCCGGCTCAAGCAGTATGCTTTCATCGAGTCCCGGGACGCCCTTGTACTCGGGCGGCACCTCCGCTCGCGAGACTCCAGACAGCAGCACGGCCACAACTGCCCAGCTTCGACACATGCACATCGACGCCTCCGGGGAATGCTTTGACTTGGGTGAAAGACAGACGCTCCCCGTTCGGATCGACCTGGCGCCGGCCCGTGGGTGAACGCTCACGCTGATGGAGTCGCCAACCGCTTGGCCAAGCCAGCGTATGGACAGACGTGTCCCACTACGGCGCCGAGAGTCCCCAGCGCCGCATCACGACTCCGATGAAGGACAGACGCATCCCACTACGGCGCCTGGAACCCCAAGCGCCGCACCACGACTCCAACGCAGGAGTCCCACTACGGCGCAGGGGAGCCCCAACGCCGAATTGCAACTTCAGGAACTCAGATCACGGCCAGCGGAGGACTGCCCCACGAGGGCACAAGGCGACCGTCGCACAGCACGCAGCACGCACGAGGGCCACGCACGCGCCATCAATGGCGCCGCGACAGACACACTCCAGCGCAGACGGGAATCACGAGGGCGGCTCGGAAAGGTCGCACTCGGCAGGTGCAGAATGACTGCTGGACGGCAGGCAAGAACGTGTCCGCGTGCACCTCTGTGAAAGAAGCTCATGGGTCCCTCCAGACCTCAACAAACTGCATCCATCAGATGCAGTCCATTGAACCCTAAAAGGACATTCCCGACAAGAGCTGTCAGCGGGGACAGACCATCGCCGCACCAACGAACGCTCCTACGGGAAGACTACATTGCTGAAGGTGACGGTCCGGCGCCCATCAGCATCCCAGAGCTTGAGGGTAAACGGCCCTTGAGGAGACTCCGTCGAGGACTCGGCCTCCACAACCACTCGCTGGGTATCCGGGCCCGAACCAAGAGGGCCAGACTGCCAAACCTGGAGGACCTTCAGTTCTTCGTTAGCCCTACTCCGGAGAGTGGCCTCCTTGGCAGTCCAAGGTTGGGCGTCTGCCACTGGCTTGAGGCTGAGTTCTACGGCCACCCTGCGGGCCGCACGATATGCATAGACAAGGTGTTTCGCCGCGGCCCCTCCTGGAGCCAGGGTGGCAACCTTGGTCAGGTCTCGAGGTTCGACTCCGCGTTTGTCGAGAACTGCGGTCGAGATCAGTCCCGTCAACCCATCCGGAGCGCTCCCCTCCGCCTGCAAGCGCGCGATCTCCTCTCTGCACCTCTCCGCCTCAAGGCGCGCCTGCCGAACTTCCTCCTGATATGTCTCAACCCCCCTCTTGCGCCGGTAGACTTCGACCTGTGCCTCTGACCTCGCAGGATGCGCGACCAGGATGAACGTCGCGCTGGCAGGGGCCGCGCCATCCCTAAACCGCACAGTCAACTTGAGCCGTTCTCCTGCGGAAATCACCTCTGATGGGACCAAGCGCAAGGTATTGCGGCCAGTGTCCACCATCGTGAATCGCTCGCGTCCCTCAAGGACCAGTCCTTCTTGACTCACCTCCGAGTCAAAGAGGAACACAGTCGAGAGACCCGGGCTCACTGCCACTTGTACGGCAGGCAGAGAATCATCCGAAGCCAGTTCGATTCTGCGAACGCTCAGCCCCACGGGGGATGAGGAAGACTGCGCTAGCGCCGCGCCTCCGCTAGCGAGCAAGAGGCAAAGCAGTACGCCCGACCATGAATGATGCACGCGACTTTTCTCCTGGACAAAGCCAGCAGTTGCAACTCACGAGCGTCTGCTCAACATCGTTACGTCATTCAAACTCGCTAACCGCCTTGACAGTAAAGGCAGAGTACACGCGAGCCCTACCAGACCCCCCTCCTCCGCCTTCTATCTCCAATCCACGCCCTCCGGAGCTGTCGAGCACCTCCAAGCACACAGGGAAACTCCCCTTGTTCGTCCGCGCTCGCGTCATGCGGCCATAGAGACGGTCGCCCACAATAAGCCGACCAGACAAAGTCCCGGTGCCATGGTCCAGCAGTAGGATTTGTGCAGTGCCTTCCCTCACTGTTACGTATTTTTCTTCCCCGCGGACGAAGCTCGTCAGCGCCTCGTCCCCAATCCGAATGCCCAGCATCTTCATGCCCTCCTCAGAGCCTGCAGGGCACGGTTCAGGCTCTGGCGGAGGGCGCACCTGAGGGCCAGTGCAAGCCAGCGCACCGCAGAGGGCAGTCGCAGCCAGCGCAGAACGCGCACTCTTCGCGGCACGCTTGGTGGGCGTCGGAGGGGCAGAGGGGGTGTCACTCATCGGCGTTGTCGTCACGGCGGCAGTCACCTTGGGTAGCGTCGCAGCAGGTGCGACGGCCGCAGGTGTGGCCTCCGGCCCGGTAGGAGCTGCGGCTCGGGCAGCTTGTGGTTTCTTTGCATATGGCGCTACTTCTTGGCTGTGGGCTGAAGCCCCCTGCAGAGGGGCGGCCGGGCGAAGGAGAAAGGCCCCCGAGGCGAAGGCCATGCAGAACAGGCCCGCGCCCAACACCCGGCCCTTTCTAAGACGCGAGAAGAAGGTGCGCCGCCCCACCTCGGGGACAAAGGACTCTGTCGTCGCGCGTGACAGGTCCGACGCCTCACGCGTCGGACCAGGCCGCGACGACTCCTTGGAGAGAGCAGCTCCAGCGCCAGGAGGCAGCACAGGAGCCAAGGCCACGGGTGCATTCTCGGGCAGCCCCTCGACGGGCCCTGGCGGAAACTCATCAGGCGCAGGGCCAGGCGGCACCCCTCGGCGCAACTTGCGCAGCGGGACTTTCATCCACTTCAGCCACTTGTCCCCACCCTCCGTCGTCGCGGAGTGCGGCCCATACGTGTCGCACAGGGGAGTCGTCCAAGCATCCCCTTCTGCATGAGCCAACAGCCCTTCGAGGGCCGCGCAGACAGCATTCGCGTCGGGACGCGCGGCGGGCTCCTTCTCCAGCAGCCGCATGCACAACAGGCCGAGCCCCTCGGGGACGAAGCGGTTGGCGAGGTGAGGAGGCACAGGGGACTTGCGGATGACACCCTCGACGTAGCTTGCATCTGTCCCTTCGTCGAAGGGCCACCTCGCCGTGAGGAGGCGGTACAGGACTATGCCCAGGGCCCACACGTCATCCGAAGGCACGGACTCGTAGCGGGCGCTGCTTTGCCCCAGGTGCTGCCGAATGAATAGCCAGGCCTCCGGGGGCCGGTACTCCATTGTGCCCGGCGGCAACAGGGACTGGGTGACGCCCGGGGCGCCCTTGTAGGCTCCAATGCCGTAGTCCACCAGCACCGCCAGGCCGTCCGCGGCGCGCACCATGACGTTGGCGTCCTTCACGTCCCGGTGCACCACTCCCGCCGCATGCGAGGCCGCCAGGGCCCGCGCCACGTCCAGCGTCACCTTCGCCACTTGCTGGGCCGAGGGGTTCTCCTCCCTCACCCACGTGCTCAGCTTCCGCCCCTCCACGTACTCCATGGCAATGAGGGCGTAGTCGCGCCCCTTGTCCTGCCAGTACGAGAAGCCGCGAATGCCCACCACATTGGGGTGACTCAAGCGCAGGAGAATGGAGACTTCCTTCTCCACCCGTCCCTCCACGCGCTGCCGCTCCACCAGCTTCAACGCGCAGGGCTGCCCATCATTCGTCGCGAGGTACACGGTGCCAAAGCCGCCCTTGTCCAACTGCCGCACCACCGTGTAGCCCTTCACCACGTCCCCGGGGGACAGCACGGCCGGGGGGCCGTCGTCCCTCATGGCGACTTCCTCTCGGAGACTTCGAACAACAGGACTGCGGCTCCGTGCATTCAGCACCCTCCCCGGCGCGGGCCGGACGCTACCAGAAGCCCCGGGAAAGCAGGTGCACTCTCCTTCTGGCAGCAAGCCTGAAGCCCTGATGACTGCACCTGACAGGTGCAATTTCAAAGCTACCTCGGTATGATTTGGGCATGTTCATCCAGCCGCCCGCCCCGCCCCCTCCAGCCGAAGGGCCCCCTCGCCCACTCTCGCAGGTGCTTGGCGAGACGGCGCGCGAGGCCCGCCTGCGCGCTCGCCTCACTCAGGCCGAGGTCGCCAGCCGCTCGGAGATTGCCACCTCCGTCTACCAGCGACTCGAGCGCGGGCGCCTGCTGCCCAGCCTCCCCACCCTCTACCGAATCTGCACCGCCCTGGGGCTCTCGCCGAATGAGTTAATGGGCTTCCCTTACAACCTACCTGCGAGCGAAGCCTCCATCTCCTCCGCCCGGAAGGAGCTACTGCACCGCATGCGCCAGCTCAATGAGCGCCAGGCCTTTGCACTCCTCCGCTTCCTGCAAGGCTTCCGTTGACTGCCTCCACACTCCATTTTGGGTAGAGTCACGAGCACCTCATGAATGAAGAACTTGCAGCCACCATTGGCGCCATCAGTCGTGCGGCCCGGGAGCAGATGGGCCTCACTCAAGCGGAAGTCGCGGACCGCGTGGGGCTGGTGCCTCCCGTCTACAGCCGACTGGAGCGCGGGCAAATGCTGCCCAGCGTCCCGACGCTGTACCGCCTCTGCACCGAGCTGATGCTCTCCCCGGAGGACTTGCTGGGCCTCGCGGACTCATCGGCGAAGGGCCCTCGCACCCGCCCCGAGGACGACAGCAACCTTCGCCGGCTTCTCTTTCTGGCGAGGAAGCTGGACGAGCGGAAGCTAGACGCGCTCGTCCGCATCACCACCGAGTTGGCCCGCTGACAGCTTCGCGAGCGGCGGGCCGCTACGGCTCGCCGCGCGCCTTCTGACGGCAAAGGCGAGCCACCTCCCCCCGCGTCCTCGTCGACGTGGCGTACCCTCGGGGTGTCCGGCTCGACGTCCACCGTCACGACGTCGCCCGCGTGAGTCCGCGTGTGGCACCACCTCGGGTGCTCCCGGAAGCCCTGCCCCACCGAGCCCCTGACGTTGAGTGACAGCTCGGGCTTGGCGCTGGACGCGGCGTCAGGACGTCGCAGCCACGACAGAGTCGCGGACAGGACGCCGAAGTCCGCCACTCCTGCCGTGGTGAGGGACTGGCCGCTTACCGCGACTCGAAAGCAGAGCCTGGGTGGCCTACGCCTTCTTGAGGGCCTGTAGCTCGTGTGCGTCCAGCCCCTCGGGGTACATACCGCCCTCCCCAAACTCCACCTTGTCGCGCATGCCCCCGCCTTCAGAAACCACGAGGGCGGCCTCTCGCGCCGCCTCCGCGCGCCCATAGGGCTGGGCCGACAATGCCTGGGCTGCCCCGCGGAGGGCATCGCGCAGGTCCGCCGCCGAGGCGAATCTCTCATCCGGGTTGAGCCGCAGGGCCGTGTGCAGCACAGCTTTGACTTCGGGAGGAAGCCGGGACACCGCCCTCTCGACGAAGTCCGCGTCGAGGGTGGCCATGAGCGCCTCCATCTGCTTCAGCGGAAGCGTAGGCTGCTTCTCCAGCCGGAGCTGACTCTCCTTCGCCCTGGGTGGCACGTCCTGCACGTCAAAGAGGTGCAGGCCCGTCAGGGCTTCCACCAAGAGAGAGGCGAGGCTGAAGACGTCGGAGCGCGGCGTCAGGGGCTCCCGCTGGAGGTACTCCGGGCTGACGTACGCGACGTCGCCCCGCAGCAGACTCTCGGGCGACTCCTCGCGCCCCACCAGCAACGAGTACGCGGAGCCGAAGTCCAGCAGCTTCACCTCTCCGTACTTGCCGACAATGACGTGCCGAGGGCTGACGTCCCGGTGAATAATGCCCAGCGGCCTTCCTCTCGGACTCGTCAGAGTGTGCGCG
>NZ_JAHNZT010000072.1 GCF_019039035.1 Citreicoccus inhibens
GACCACGGACCCGCCCCAGGCGCACCTCCTACCTCCGCCCTGAACACCCTTCCGGTCGCGGCGCTCGCCGAACACGGCACCCATCCGTCTTCAACCGCTCTCCACACGTCACTCGCCGGACGGTTACGGCTGACAGACTCGCGCGGTGTCCCCCTCGGCCTCGTGGTCGCTGGAGCCAACACGAACGACTTCAAGCTGGCGCGCTCCACGCTTGAATCGATTCCCGTCCGAAGGCCCCTGCCATGTCGGGGCCGTCGCCAGACGCTATGTCGCTATGTGTCGACC
Organism: Citreicoccus inhibens; assembly: GCF_019039035.1. Taxonomy (GTDB): domain Bacteria; phylum Myxococcota; class Myxococcia; order Myxococcales; family Myxococcaceae; genus Citreicoccus; species Citreicoccus inhibens. The sequence goes on from NZ_JAHNZT010000072.1 coordinate 286, forward strand.
TGGGGTATGCCTTCAGGCCCGTACGCGAGCTGGCCCAGGAGTATGGCTTCACGCTCCGGGCCCCCAGACGACGCTCCCAGGTGCGGCCCCGGTGCGCACAGCGTCGACGCCCTTCGCCGCGCTGGGTCGTCGAGCGAACCCACTCCTGGCTCAACCGCTTCCGACGTCTGCTGGTGCGCTGGGAGAAGCGAGAGGACACCTACGTCGCGATGCTCCACTTCGCGCTGGGCATCATCACTTGGTTCCACTCGCTCCTACCGAAATAGGCTCTTAGGCTGTTGTCCTGCCTGCTGCTTCCTGATGGAAACCAAAGCAGGTTTAATATCGTCCCACATTGTCCGCAGATTCTTAACTACTGCTACGCCGAGCAAGGCGAAGGCGCGATCTTCGGCCGTCATTTTCTTGGGCAAGGCCATCTCCCATTGTGCGCGTACTAGAGCCCCACGGGCCCAGTACGGCGGATGGGATGCGTCCATCCCTGGCGGAAGTGGGGACGGATGCTGTCGCACGTTCTGATTCTCCTCGGCAGGCCCATTCTTGGGTTCCTTCAAGGCCGTGCCGACTGCATTGACCTCGTCCGCGAGTGCCTCATTCAAGACCTTCAGCACCGTCGTTCGCTCATTCGCGGAAGGTTCACTAGGCAAGTCCGCATGTTCATAAATGTATGCGGCTTCCTCGGAAATTTCGGAAATCTCAAAAAAGAGAATGGGGCCGAGCATGCCGAATTGACTGAGGTCAATATCGTCCGAGGAGTTCGCGTGTGCGGCTTCCTCCTGTATCAAATCACTCACCATCATGTACCCGAAGACGTCTGCCGCAGACTCTTGCGCCCAGCTCCGGCGGGCGACCTGAATCTCCTGATTCGCATCGCCATTAGACTTAGCGAGGCGCAGCGGTTCCGAACCATTGCCGCCGTGTTTTAGGTACACATGCCCGAACTCGTGGCCAATGATGAACACCTCCATGGCATTCACTATGCTGCCGACAGCTAGATCGTGCAGGCGGTCCGGTCGGGCGTGTCCCCGCACGCGGCGATTGTTCACAATGTCTTCGAGGGCCATGGAGAAGCGCATCAAGAGCTGGGGGTCGTGGCGAGGGCCCTCGTTGAAAGTCTTCTCGCTGAAGTCGATTGAGAATTGGTCGTCTCCAGCCTGCGCGAACGTCACTGTCTTCAAGCCTATCTTCGCCATCTCATGGCAGAAGGAGAACAGCGCTGAATGCACCACCACCAAGTACGGCTCTGGTTCTGGGAATGGGATGGCTTTCGCATTCAGGGTGCCCAGCGGAAGTGTACCAATGCGCGGAGACCTCCATTCTGGAGACCTAGCACGCAGCCGCGCATCCAATTTCTGGACGACGTTGTTGAGTATCCAGAGCGAGCTAGCATCTTCGTATCGCGTCGGGAGCTGCTCACCTAAAGTCGCCTTGATGGTGGCTAGGCTGCTGCTGAAGGCTCCGTCCGCACTGCCTGTTAGGGCGGGGGAGACGCCATTGGAGAGGACCGGTCGCTCGTCGAGGGTCCTCAGGAGGGCGGCTATCTTGGCGAGCTCTGCCGGATCGTTTGTCCAGCGAAACGCGTGAGGGTCGTCCGCGTACGCCTCCTTCTGTAGGATTTCCAGCAGCGAGTAGGCAGGGTCCGTATCCGAGAGAAACTTCAGCTTGGCGGGATCCACTTTGTCAACGGGCGGTGCCGATGTGACGGCTGAGGTGCTCCTAGACTTCGCGCAAATGCATGTGGTAATGAACCCTGTCATGATAAGCACTGTGAGCATTTTTAGTAGACTAGAGTAGCAGATGTTTGCTCTATGGCTCATGGCAAGGCTCCTGTCGAAGGTCAGTCCTGGGTCGGGATCACCGCGCTTTCAATCCCCACAATCCTGTCGATCTGGAACCCATCTGCACGCGAAGCCTTGATGAAAGCTGACTTCGCCTGTGGGTTGAGCTGAGGGGCCTTTTTCAGCATCGCCATACGGTCGATATCGATCAGCAGCAGCGAGATGCGAAAGTCGCGCCCGACGGCTTGCTGCTCGTTGTAGACGCTCCCCTTGGCGCCGAAGGTGTCTCCGACGATCCCAGATGCATCCGCGTTGATCTTCGCCCCGTATCGTGTCGTCACGGAGGCCAATAGCACGCCCTGAATGTAGTAGCGCTTAACGCCTTGCGGTGCGCTGGCTTCTGCGATTTTTACTAGTTCGTCCACGGGGACGTCTTCGTATGGAATGAATACTTGGGCAGTGTCGATGATGCTGACGTCGGCTGTCTGTTCAGCGCTCATGGTGCTTGCGAATGCGAGGTAACTTCCCTCTGCCTTCGCGCCATTGTCGACCTTGGAGTGGTATACCTGCCCGTTGTCGATGAGCTTGAAGCTCGGGGACTTTCCGTTAGTGACGAGGCGTGGTCCGCGGTCGTATTCGGCGGCACTCGCCTTTGAATAAATGACATGCCCTGCTAATTGCTCAAGATTGTATTTGAAGAGGTCGGTTTCGTTCCAGAGCACCCGGCGCTTGAAGTCTTCGGGGAGGCCCTTGTTAAATTCGGGGACGTTGGAGAATGTGACGCCACATCCGCCGAGCAGCGACGCAAACAGAGCAATCCAAACGTAACGAGTCACGGTTGACTCCAGTGAGGCCGTCGGGACACCCAGTCCCTGGGCGCTTGAGCGCTACTGTATCTGATCTTTACTGGTCGTGCGGCAGGAGTGCAAGTGTGGTTCCGGAGGGGTGACGGGGCATGCCCTGGGATTTTCGGACCACCTGAAGCTTGAGAGGATGCCGCTCCGGGTGCGACGGAGGCAGGCGGTGAAGAAGAGTCGGTTCAGCGAAGAGCAGATGGTCGCGATTCTGTGCGAGGCGGAGCGGACGCCAGTCCCGGAGATCGCGAAGAAGCACGGGGTGAGTGAGTCGACGGGGTGCGCGTGGCGCAAGCGCTTCGGGGGCATGGACGCCAACGACACGAAGCGGCTGAAGCAGCTGGAGGCGGAGAATGCTCGGTTGAAGAAGCTGCTGGCTGAGCGGGGCTTGGACATCAAGGTGCTGAAGGAAATCCAAGCAATAGAATGGTGAGCGCCCCTGCGCGAAGGCAGCAGGTGGGGCTTGCCCGTACCATGGGCTGTCCACCCGGCGAGAATGCAGGCTGCTGCGGGTGGCGCGCTCGGCACTGGGGTACGAGTCCCGGAAGGCGCAGCAGGAGAAGCCTGTGGTGAAGCGGATGCGTGAGCTTGCCCTGCAGTACCCAAGGTACGGCTACCGTCGCATCCGCATCTTCCTGGGGCGCGACGGGCACTTCATGTGTCCTGATAGGGCCTGTCGACTCTGGAGGCAGGAGGGGCTGCAGGTGCCGCGCAAGCGGCCCAGGCGGCGCGTGGCGAGTAGCCGCCCCCGCCCGTTGTCGGCAACCGGGCCCAATCAGGTGTGGGCCTATGCCTTTGTCTTCGACGGCGGCGCCAACGGGCAACAGCTCAAGTATCTCACCGTGGTGGACGAGTGGACGAGAGAGTGCCTCGCCATCGATGTCGCGGGAGCCATCCGCTCCGGACGGGTGGTGGAGGTGCTGTCGAGGATTGTCAGCGAGCGAGGGGCCCCGCGGCACATGCGCAGTGACAGCGGTCCGGAGTTCGTTGCCTCGGCAATCCTGCGGTGGGCCGCGGAAGCTCGCATCGAGCTGGCGCACATTGCACCCGGCAAGCCCTGGCAGAGCGGCACCGACGAGAGTTTCAACGGACGCCGTCGCGACGAGTGTCTCAGCATGGAGCGGTTTCGCTCCAGGGCGGACGTCAAGGCTGTCATCGAATCCTGGCGGCAGCACTACAGCCAGGTCCGGCCACATTCCAGCCTCGGCTACCTCACGCCTCTGGAGTTTCGACGGAAGTGCGAAGCAGTGGTACCCAACCCATCCCGGGCGGAACCTCTCTCGTAATCAGTGGTCCGGAGAATCCAGGCAGGTCACGCCCTTCTCCCGTCGGTGGTGAGACAGACGGGAAAGGGGCTCCGACTCAGGCGGGCGAGGCGGGCGCCGTCAGGGCGGGGGCGCCGAGCGACGGCTTGGGCTTGTTCGCCGCCTCGTCCGCGAACGGCAGTCTGCGGAAGCCGAGCACATCGGACCTGTAGTTCACGCTCGGGCGGGTTTGCACCCGCGCGCGCTGGGCGTAGGCATCGGCGAGGGTAAGGGTCGTGTGGTCGCCACCCGAGGCCCCGGCGACGACGCCCTCCCCTACGTACACCATTACGTGAGAGGCATCCCCGTTCTTGCCGTACAGCACCAGGTCCCCCGCCTTGAGGTCCGACTCCAGCACGGTCGCCAGCTGCGCGAGGAGACTGTCCGTGTTGTGGGTGGCGCGCCAGTCGGCGCCTCCCGTCTCGAAGTAGCAACTCGTCACCAGCCCAGAGCAGTCGAAGACGCGGGGGCCATTGGAATCGGGGCGCTCGCCCTTGCCGCCCCAGCGGTAGGGGCTGTGCATTTGCTCGAGGATCAGCGACAGGAACGCTGCTCGGTCGGACTTGGTCATGACGTGACTCCGGGGGGGGGGGGGGCTGCGAGGGTGGACAGCACTCTCAGGAAGGGGCTTCTACTGGCATGCGCGGTACGGGACGGGGCGCGGCTCCTTGGTCATCCGGAGCCGCAGTCCTCTCATTACGGAGAGGTCAGCGCGGATGCAGTCCAGGACAACATCACTGCGCTAGTGACGCAACTCCGTGGCAAGAGAAGATTGCCGTTTTCTCCCCCACCCACCCACATGTGAGGCGCCGTGCTGGCGGGAGGTTTGGCGCGGGGCATTTACTTCGGAGCGGTGCTTCCGAGCAAAGACGAGACAGGGCGGGGTGTTGTAGAGCGGCGTTCTTCCTTCAGGCCACATGTCGGCGCCCGGCGGCCACCATGTGCCTCCGCCTCTGGGCGTTGGCCGGCGTAGTAGTCCGGGCTGCGGAGTGGCCGCTGGCGGCCAATGACGGTGCGGGCCCGTTCCCCGGTGGGAGAAGCCGGAGGGGCGATGGTGTCTGGTCTCCCGTCCCAGCCCAGTGTGGTGCTGTGGCTCCGTCCAGGCGCGCGGCCAAGCCGCGTGCTGGCTTCGGGGACAGCCGTCGTGCCAAGCTCTTCAGCGCCGCTGCGAGCGATGTGGTCGAGCTATAGCCGCAGGTTGTATGAAGTGTCTTTCTAGGTCGGTTGGTGGTTTTGATTGCGTGTGGGTTTGGTTGTTTTGTTGGGGCCCGCTTTATGATGTCGGCTTTTCTTTTCCGTTCTGAGCGGCGTTGCTGGTTGTCTGGTTGGCTGGGCGATTGATTTCGAGCCACTGAGATTGCTCGTTCTGAATGATTGATACGACCCGCTCAGTTAGGGTGGCTGTGGCGGTCTTGGCCGCACCAGCGAGGGAGTAGATGCTTGCATTGGATGCGAAGAGGTAGATTTCACGCTCTAGCTGGTCGCGAGTAGCCGCGCTTCTCAGCCAGTTTTCTCTGAACTGGCCAATTTGCATGATTCCTTCGGATATGCCGATGAGTGCTGCTAGCGCTGCGGTGATTGTGTTTTGATTGAGTAGGGCGAAGACGGGGATCACTGCCGCGAATATTAGGGAGGGGAGCTTGAAGGTCCAATGGAGGCGAAGGCTCCTTAGGGCAAAGTATCGATAATAGTTGATTTCGTTTCGTAGCCAGATGAGGGCAGTTTTCGATTCGGGGAACTTCTCGATTATTTCGGCGTCAATTGGGCCGCTCGGCAGGTGGTCTGGGGGGACGCCGTTTCCCATCGTGGCCATGCGCGAAATCAGAAGTATGGTAATGGCCAATGCGACGGTTGCAGCTCCGGCTATTCCTTCTGAGTGATTCTGGGCGAGGATGGTGAGTTCGCCTTTGAATACGTCCCAGGCGAGAAGAGCGCTCCCAGCAAGCGTGAGGCACCGTGCAAGAGTCGCCGCTCTTGCCTTTTGTGATTTCTTGGTCCCGTGGTCGGGAAGAGACGGGTTTGGGGTCGGTAGACAGGAGTGAGGCGCCTTGGTTGTTTCTTTTGCCATTGCTGTCCCTTGGATGTTGGAGGATTGATGTGTGGGTAATCTGCGGGGCTTGGCTACTTTCGAACAGTGCCCATTGAAGTATGAGATGCCTGTTCGAGTCAAAGTCAATGCTGTGGAATTGGCGCGCCTGCGCCGTTTGCGCGCTGACGAATTACTCCGCGTGGTAGATGTGCCCTGTCGTTACATCGCACGCCTTGCCTTCGACGGCCCCTTTTTCTCGTGCCGATGGAGGAGCGAGGCCTGCGCGAGTCCTCCCTCCTGCGTGCCCCCTTCACTGGAGACGGCCGTCAAGAAGCGCTGGCCTGCGTGCCTTTCTTTCGCCCCACGATTTCTTGAGCCCCTCTCTGGAGAAGAGCCGCCCCCGGGTGAGGTGGATGTGAAGAAGCAACGGGCGCAGGACAGCTGACCGTGGGTGATTCTAGAGCGGAGTGAAAAGGGGCTGTGCCTCGTCTGCTGAAGGGCGAGGCTTGACGCCCGCTCGGGCGCTGGGCGTCACCGCTGCGGTGCTGGGCGAGTTGCAGGAGCCATTCTTGGCCGGGGGGGGGCGTCAGGACTGATGGGCCGAGAGCCGGAGCCGGAGCCCGCGGATGGCGAGGTGCTGTGGCTGAAGGCTCCGGTGGACGAGTTTATGAGTGAGAAGGGCGGGTGACAGTGCTGGAGGCGCCGCACGCCAACCCCCTCTCCGTCATGAGGGTGCATCGAGCCGTCGTGGTGGCAGGGGGGGGCGTTATCCACCTCGTGGGTGGACACGGGCGCCTGGTTTTCATTGACGAGTCCACGACGGGCTGGCACGCCACGCCCTGGGTGGAGTTACCCGTCGCCACATGGCGCACGCGCTGAATGCCGCGGGGGACCTCGTGGTGGCGAAGATGAACCAACGCCTCGACGCGCTTGTCCGTAGCCGCGTGGACGCGAGCGCGGACCAACCATGCTGCGCGTCACCGGGGACGGAAGCCTTTCTCTAGCGATGTCGGCGCGCGCCGCTTGGCCAGGAATTCACTGGCCAAGCGCTGGGCCGCAGTAGTGGCACTCTCCTTGTCCGTGGATGAGGCCGGCGGCGATGCCGACAACATCTGTGAGGGCGGCTGCACGCCCTCGGCAGGAGGCGAAACTGCCAGGACTCCAGGCGGCACATTGCCAAGGGGGGCCTGCCTCTTCTTCCTCACCCGCATGCGGGGCGCAGGGTGACCGAGGGCTTGGGGGAAGGCACTTCCACGTCGGATGGGCGCTTTCGGGCGAAGAAGACGTCGGGGAGGGTGTGGGGGGCTGCGTCCTCAACCCAGGCAGTATGCAGGCGCCCAGTGGACACCTTGAGGCGTCGCTTCTGGTAGTGGGCTGCGCAGTAGCCTTGGCTGCGGTGGGGCCGCTGGCAGCCGACGACGGCGCAGGCCCGGGCCTTGGTGGCCGTCGAAGGGGCTGCTGGTTCCAGAGCTAGAGAGCTAGCCCTCCGGCCACCAGTCGCGTGGGTGCGCCAACCTGGCGCTCTGGCTGGACGAACTGCGGCTCCCCGGACAACCGCCGCGCCATGCGCTCCAGTGCCGCCGCGAGCGAGGCGACCGGAGCTGCGGCCTCGCCTCAAGGCGTCCCGGAAGGCGTTCTCCAGGGCGCCCACCGACTTGGACGATGTCCGGAGTGATTCGTTTCAGGTGCGGCTTGCGGTTAATTCTGACTGCGCACGCTGTGCTGCGGTCGGCCGCGTATGGTTACCATTCCTCGTGCCGGTGTCGTGGTCGAGGCGTGTGTCCCCTCACGAGAGCGAATGGTATGCCCGGCCGGCGTGAGTGATATGCATCGAACTCGCCAGGAGGCCTCGAACTCATGAGGGGAGCGACCACCTCCACCTACGGGAATGTCGAGAGGGAGGGCCTTATTTCAAAAGGAAGACGCCGCGCGGAGTTGATACATTCTTTGGCTGGCACGCCCCTGCTCTGCGACGACCGCATGGATGATATGGAGAGGCGGCGGGAATTTTCGGAGCGGCTGGGGCGAGCGGAGATGGCCCTCTAGTGGGCCCGTGCGATGAGGGACGGCAGTAAGTGCGTGACCGCAGGGCGACAGCGTGCGAGCCGCATCAGGAAGTTGTTGGTCACGCGACGTTTGTGCTAGGAATCGAGGGCTGGGCGGAGTCAACTTTCTTGAGAGGCTAGCTTGGAGATAGTCGATAGCTTGGAGGTTCGCTGGTTCTTTGATGGCAGCCATCCCGCCGCTTCTGTTGTGAGGGACTGGTTTGGTTCGAGCTCGATGGAGGAGAGACGCGTTGACTACTACCTTGCGACGAACCGCGGAGACATAGGGTTCAAGGCTCGGGTCGTCGAACGCCAGCCAGTGAAGGTGGAGACCAAGTACCTGTTGGGTTCACTCGGCGCAGTACACTTGTCGACTGGAGTCGTCGGAAACCTTGAGCGCTGGAGAAAGCTCTCCCTTGCACTCGACGACTCGCTCCTGAAGCGCGACGGAGTTTGGCTGGCGATTCAGAAAGAGAGGCGCCTTCGCAAGTTCGCCTTCGAAGACGGAACTACGCGCGAGGTTCTGAAGAGCGCAAGGCCTGTTGCAGGCTGCGGGGTCGAACTTACTAGGATATGTTGTCAACTTAGTGAACAGTCTAGCCCTATTGATGGGTGGACACTGGGGCTTGAGGCATTTGGCCCTGAATCCACGCTCCTTGCGGCTCTTCAGGGGGGGGCGCGCGAAGCATTTGCCGTTTGTCCGCAAATCGCCCTCGGCAAGGAGTGTTCAGCGAGCTATCCCGAATGGGTGAAGTTGCGAGTTGGCGCAACGTGAACTCGCATTCTGTGATCCTGTTGGTCTGCTGGCCACTCCCGTCACGAGTGTCGGCCTAGTCCTACAGTTGTAGTTCGGAAGAAGCGTGAGCATCCCTTCTGTCGAAGGAACAGAAGGGGGAGGAGCGATGCTTCCAATGCAGTCCTCGGCAGACCCGAAGCGGCAGGCCCCGGAGGTGCGACTGGTGGGTCAGCTCACCCTGGAGTTGGAGGGAGTGGGCGCCTGGTTGGCGCCCTACTTCCGCCGTCGCGAAGCCCGTGCCGCGGCCCACGAGTACGTCAAAGCCTTGCTGGGCCGGGCGCAACGCAAGAATACCTGGGGCCTCTCGGAGGACGTGGGGCATCGCGCGCCATATGCCTTTCAGCACCTGCTGGAGCGCGCGAAGTGGGATTCGGAAGAGGTACGTGACGGCGTGCTGGAGTACGCACGCAGGACGCTGGGAGAAGGAGGCATCCTCGCGGTGGCTGAGACGGGCTTCCTGAAGAAGGGGGAGAAGTCGGTGGGCGTGGCACGCCAGTACACCGGCACCGCGGGCAAGGTGGAGAATGCCCAGGTAGGCGTCTTCCTCTCCTACGCGACGCCCCGAGGCCATGCCTTGGTGGACCGGGAGCTGTACCTGCCCGAGGCATGGACGCGGGACGAGGAGCGTCGCAGGGCGGGAGGCGTGCCAGAGGAGGTGCGCTTCGAGTCCAAGCCCGCCTTGGCGCAGGGCCTGCTGCAACGGGCGCTGGCCTCGGGCCTGAAGCCCGCGTGGGTGGTGGGGGATGAAGTGTATGGACGCGACTCCACCCTGCGCCGCTTCCTGGAAGACTTGCACCAGCCCTATGTGCTGACGGTGGCGTCCAACACGCATGTGTGGCGCGGCTTCGTCCAGGTGAAGCCGGCAGACGCGCTACGAGAAGTCCCGCCAGAGGCATGGGTGTGCATGTCCGCGGGCGCGGGCACCAAGGGCCCTCGCCTCTACGAGTGGGCTCGGCTCCGCCTCAATCGCCACCTGGGGCTGTCTCGCTGGCTCCTCTTCCGGCGCAGTCTCTCGGATGGGAAGGTGGCCTTCTACGTGGCCCATGCCCGCTGCAATGCCTCGTTGGCTTCGCTGGTAAGGGTGGCCGGCAGTCGGTGGGTGATTGAAGAGGACTTCGAGTCCTCCAAGGGCGAAGTCGGCCTGGCTGACTACGAGGTACACACGTGGACGGCGTGGCACCGCCACATGACGCTGTGCCTGGTGGCGCACGTCTTCCTCGCCGCGGCACGGGCACTGGCCAACCTCCGGCCTCAGGAGGGCTTGCCCCCAAAAGCCCTCGGCCTGCCGACGCGAAGAAACCCCATGCGGGCGTTTCTCGGTCGGCGCGGCCTGCATTGACTCTCCTTGTCCGATTCTCCGTCCAAGAGGTGCGCGGACTGCTGGTGGCCCTGCTCCGACGTGCGGTCGCCCCAGTTCAGCACGTCTTGGCGTGGAGTCGCTGGCGCCGCCACCATCAAGCCGTCGCCATCGTCTGCCATTACCGAGCTCACGGCGCCCGACTCAATCTACGACTGTAGGACTAAACGACGAGGCGTGATTCCCGATCGGCCCGGAGGGTAGGCAGGCGCTGGACGAGTGGGGAAGCGGCAGGAACCCACTCCGTTCGGCCCTGTGTGAGCAAGTACCAGAAGAAGAAGCGAGCCCTG
>NZ_JAHNZT010000073.1 GCF_019039035.1 Citreicoccus inhibens
GGCATGAGGCCGTCCGCTCGGACGCCGCCCCCCACCGCGGCCGGTCTCCCCCTCGAGCCCCGAGCGCCCGCGCGCACCGCGCCCCCCGTGCTCGGCCCCGCCCAGGGCCCCGTGGCACCGCCGCCTGCGCCCCCAGGGCGGACGCCCACGGCGCCGGCGAATACCCGGCCGCCCCCGCCCGTGCCCGACAGCGCCCTGCCCAACCGGCCGGGTGCTGCCCCCGCCCGCCCGGCGCCCGTGGCCTCGCGGTTCGGTCTGGCCGTCATCGCGGGCTCCATGCGTGGCCAGCGCTACAAGCTCCCCGTCACCGGCTGCGTGGTGGGTCGCCAGCGCGGCGCCATCCTCTTCGCGGATGATGTCTTCGTGTCGCCGCTGCACGCCACCTTCCTGGTGAAGGACGGGGCGCTCTTCGTCCGGGACGAGACGAGCGCATCTGGCGTCTACGTCACCATCTCCGGCACCGAGGCGCTGGTGCCTCGCGCGCTCTTCAGCGCCGGCCTGCGCCTGTTCCGTTTCACGGGTCGCGCGGAAGCACCGCCGCCCGTCTCGGGACGGCCGGCCATCTACGGCGCCCCGGTTCCCCTGGGGCAAGCCGTGTACGGGGTGGAGGAAGTCCTCGTGGGCGGTCGCGCCGGTCGCGCGGTGGTGACGGCCGCGCCGCTGCTCACGCTCGGGCAGGCCCACTGCGACCTGTCCTATCCCAACGACGAGGGCATGTCGGGCCGGCACTGCGAGCTGAGCCCCACGCCCACCGGCGCGCTCCTGCGCGACCTCTCGGGCGGACTGGGCACCTACGTGCGCGTGCCGCCCATGGTGGAGCGGCCCCTCAGGCCCGGCGATCGCGTCCGCCTGGGCCAGCACGTCGTCCAGGTCGAGACGCTGGGCTAGCGGAGCATCACGGCTCGGGAGCGGCCACCACCGGCCCGCCGAGCCGCTCCTCGATATACGTCCGCGCCTTCGAGTCAGACGCATCCCGCAGGTGACGCGTCCACCACCCGCGCGCCTCGCCCAGGTTCTCCCGCTGCCAGTACAGCTCGCCCAACTTGAGGGCCAGCTCGGGATCCGGATTGAGCTGGAACGCCTCCTTGTACATGGAGGTCGCGAGCCCCAGGTCCTTGGCGGCCAGGGCGCGATCTCCATCCAGGCTGCGCTGCCGCGCGCGATCCACGTTCCGCGCGGTGTTGGGGATCTCCTGCTCGTATAGGGGGCGCTCGGGATCCGGCTCTCCGCCGGTCAGCGGCACGGGGGCATTGCGAGGCAACGCGTAGGGCGCGTCCGGCCCGGTGTTCGCGTTGCCCATGAAGTAGAAGTAGTAGACGAAGAAGCCCACCGTCCCGATGACGAGCATCAAGGTGAGGGCCTTGAAGAACAGCGACAGGCCCCCTCCCCCTCCGCCCGGGTTGGTGGCCACCATCGAGTCGGTGCGCTCGCGACCGGCGGACATCTCGGCCGCGCCAGCGGGCAGCGGCGCCAGCACGTCGGGGAGCGCGCGAACGGTGGCTTCGACCGTCTGATCATTCCAGCTGCGAGCGCTCGCGTCCTGCGCGTCGTGCGACTGACCGCTGGCGGCGAGGGCCTTGCGCGGCAGCGGCGCCAGTACATTGGAGGGCTGAGGCCGGCGGGGCGCGGCGTCCGCCCGGCGGCGCTCCTTGTCCACCGCGGCCAGCTCCGCCTTGAACGCCTCGGCGTTGGCGGGGCGATCATCCGGGTTCTTGGAGAGCGCGCGGAGGATGAGCCGCTCCATCGCGGGGCTGATGCGCGCATCCGGGCGCCGCTTCGTCGGCGCGGGCGGCTCCTCGGTGAGGTGCTTCGTCGCGAAGCCCACCGCGGAGTCCGACTCGAAGGGCAGCAGGCCCGTCATCAACTGATAGAGGATGACGCCTACCGCGTAGAGGTCCGAGCGGTGGTCGAGCTGCGCGCCCCGCGCCTGCTCCGGCGACATGTACTCGGGGGTGCCGCAGACGAAGCCCGCGCGGGTGAGCGCGGGGCCGTCGTCCTGGGAGTCGGTGATCTTCGCGATGCCGAAGTCGAGCACCTTGACGAAGTCCGGCTCGTTGCGCCGCTGCTCCACCATGATGTTCTCGGGCTTGAGATCCCGGTGGATGACGCCGGCGCCGTGGGCGTCGGACAGCGCGCTCAGCACCTGATTGACGATGCGCGCGACGCGGCTCTCGGCCAGCGGCCACTCGCGGCTGAGGATCTGGTGGAGATCCTGCCCAGACACGTACTCCATCGCGATGAAGAGCGCGCCGTCCTCGGCCTGACCGAAGTCCAACACGCTGATGGAGTTGGGGTGGTTGAGGCGGCTGGCGGCCTTGGCCTCTCGCTGGAAGCGCGCCACGGTGCGCTCGTCCGACAGCAGCGTGTGGCGCAGGACCTTCAGCACCACCACCTTGTCGAGCGCGATCTGCCGCGCCCGGAACACGCGGCCCATTCCGCCTTCGCCGATGAGGGCCTCGACGCGGTATTTGTGGGCGATGGTCTTGCCCACGTACTCGTCGCCTTCCGGCGCGCGCACGAGTGTCGCCCCACATGCGGGGCAGTACCGGGAGGAATCTTGGGCGTCAGCGCCGCAGGAGGGGCAGAGCAAGTCAGCGTCCCGTGAGGTGGGGCCGGGACTTCACCACGTCGCTCGGGTCACGAGCAAGCCACGCGTAGTGCCCCCATCGCCGTCCTACCCCTGCTAGAACGCGGAGACTCCCATGGACGCCGTGGAATATTGCCCCCGCTGTGACACCGAGAACCCTCGGGACGCCACCGTGTGCCGCGCCTGCGGCTCGCCCCTGCGTTCCGGCACGATGGTGATGGCCGTGGCGGCCGTCTCCTCCCGGCCACAAGTCTCCATCCGCGTCGTGCGCGCCGACGGAGGCCCCGAGTCCCTCGTCCGCATGCAGCGCGACACGCTCACCTGCGGGATGCAGGCGGACATCGCCCTCAACGATGATCCGTTCATCATGCCGGTGCAGGCGCGCTTCTTCTTCTCCGGCTCCCGGCTCGCGGTCGAGGACGTGGGCGGCGCCAATGGCGTCTTCGTCCGACTGCGCCAGGAGCGCGAGCTGCCCACCGGCGGCGAGCTGCGCCTCGGTCGTCAGCGCATGGTGCTGGAGCCCATCCCCGCTCCCGCGCTGGGCCCCGGCGGTACCCAGGTCTGGGGCTCACCGGATCCGGGCTACCGTCTCCGCCTCGTGCAGCTCCTCGAGGGCGGCCTGCGCGGCGCGGCCTTCCCCCTTCGCGAGGGGGACAACCTGCTCGGTCGAGAGCAAGGCGAACTGACCTTCCCCACGGACGGCTTCGTGTCCGGGCGGCACGCATCACTCACGGTGAGAGGGGATCGACTCCTGGTGCGGGACGTGGGTTCGTCCAACGGCACCTTCATCCGGCTGGCGGGTCCCACGTTCGTGGACAACGGGGACCACTTCCTCATCGGACGCCAGTTGCTGCGGGTCGAGATTCAAGCCGGGGCGGCCTGAGCCTCGGGGTCGGGGCCGCACGGTGCATTGCGCCGCGCGGCCCCAACGTCCTGCTCACCCGTACGACTTCTCCTTCTTCTCCTGCTCCTCCTTGCAACGGATGCACAGGGTCGTCACGGGACGCGCCTCCAGGCGCTTGGGCGAGATGTCCTCCTCGCAACGCTCGCAGATGCCGAAGGTCCCGTCCTCGATGCGAACGAGCGCCTTCTCAATCTTCTGCAGGAGGAACTTCTCGCGATCACGGAGGCGGAACACCATCGACTGCGCGTACTCGGAAGACGCCAGGTCGATCTCGTCCGGCAGATCATCCGTATCGAAGGAGGACTCCTCTACCAGGGTTTTCTTGGCGCTCTCGATCAGGCTCGTCTTGCTGTCCTCGAGCATCTTCTTGTAACGCTTGAGATCTTTCTGGTTCACAGCGAGTGCTCCGGTGCGGCGAGGGGAAGAGGCCCTACCCTCAAAAAAAGGGCCCGAAAGCTTTATTCATGCGGTGGTCAGTGTCAAGGTGACCTGACCCGGGTCCGGCGGTAACGGAGGGACAGCTTGAGCGAGAACACGAAGTTCGATCGGGAATTCTTGCGCTCGGTCCTCGCGCTGGCCGGCAAGCCGGACGTCGATCACTTCCTCTACATCTGCGACACCCCCATCCCCACCGAGGAACTCCGGGGAAGGCAGGCGCGCAAGAAGCTCGTCTACGCGGTAACCCTGGACAAGCTCGCGCAGGAGCATCAGGCGAAGAAGTTCCGAGCCCTGGTGATTCCCGCCTATGACTATTCGCGGACAGAGCGGGTGAAGGTGGCGCTCGTGTCCGCGCTCTCACAGGGAGCGTTCAAGGAAGGCGATCTCGTCTTGTGCATGACGGGGAAGGTAGGCCGCCCCCCTGACACGCTCATGCAGATGCGCATCGGAGGCTCCCTCGATGACCGGCTGGCCATCGAGGGCGTGAAACTCGGGGAGGAGTTCAACTCCCAGGTCGTGGACGCCCTCATTCAGCTCGCGCTCCAGATTGGCCAGGAGGGCTTCGAGGGTCACCCAATCGGGACCATCATCACGATTGGCGACCACACGACGGTCCTGGAGAAGAGCCGCCAGATGACCATCAATCCGTTCCAGGGCCTCTCCGAGGCGGAGCGGAACGTGCTGGACCCCAAGATTCGGGAGGCCATCAAGAACTTCTCCGTGCTCGATGGCGCGTTCGTCATCCGCGAGGACGGCGTCGTGCTCGCGGCGGGTCGCTACCTGTCCGCGACCGACGACTCGGTGAAGATTCCCTTGGGGCTGGGGGCGCGCCACGCAGCCGCCGCGGGCATCACCTCCACCACGGACTGCATCGCGCTCGTCGTCAGCCAGACCTCGGGCGCGGTCCGCCTCTTCAAGGGCGGCAACATCGTCCTCGAACTGCACCAGACGGCTCGCCGCACCTGAGCCACCACCGTCGCGGTGGGCGCTGCCGCCCGGACCTCACGGGCGGCCCATCCCCCCTCATGGCGTCAATCCGCGGTCGTCCGCTCCGGACTGGAGCGCTGCTCCTCCCGGTAGATCTCCGCCAGGGCGTGCGCCTTCTCGACCTCGTCACGGGCCGCTTCGAGCGCGAGCACCTGCTCGAAGCGCTGCACCCGAGCCCGAAGTGCCTCGGTGACGACCCCGCCCGCCGCGATGCGCGCCGAGGCGCTCTCGCGCTCCGAGCGCAACTCCACCACACGAGCCCCCAGCTCCGCCGCGGCCTCCAACAACAGCCGGGAGTCCTGCTCCACGCGTTCGAGTGAGGCGCGCGCGGCGGCGCGGAGCTGCTCGGCCTGAGCCCGATCGCGCTCCAACACGTCCACCGCACGCGCATCGCCTCGAGTCTCAGCAGTGAGCCGTCGCGAGGCGATGTCCTCCAACCTGCGGGTGTAGCGCTCCACGGAGCGCCCCAGGTCCCCCTTCAAGGCCAGCAAGGTCGCCGCCGACTTGCGCACCTCCGCGCCCTGCCGCTCCAGGCCCTCGATGAGCGAATCGAACGTGGCCAGCGGACTCACCGGCGCCACAGGCGCCTTCTTCTTCCAGAAACCAAACATGGCGCTCCCATGACGAGCCTATCCGAACGGCCGACACAACAAGCGGACCCGCGCCAGTGCCTCGGCCACCGGCTGACCACCGGCCGACAGCACCGCCAGATAGCGCCCCGAAGAGAGCCCGTAGACCGAGAGGAGGTGCTGCAGGAGCACGACACTCTCGGTCGCGCGCTGTTCCGCGGGAGCAAGCGACGCCGCCTCGGCCAGCGCGTCCAGGATGTCCCGGACCCGAGCGACCGTCTCCGAGCCAGGGAGTTCGCCTGAGAGTGACCGGGCGGGATTCTCGGGGAACAGCGCGTCGAACGACGCCTCCACGGCCACGACCGCTGGCGCATCCCGTTTGGCCGCCACGGCCTCCAGCGCCTCCAGATGCGGCGCGAGCGCATCCAGCGCCTCGGAGGTAGCCTCGACCTCGCGAGGCAGCAGCGTGTGCCAGGGCGTGTCGAACTCGGTGCGGGCCCAGCGAATCTCCGCGTCCGAAAGCTGGTGATAGAAGGCGCGCCCGCCCGCCGCCCGCTGCTCCAGGACCAGGGACCTGAGGTCGGGGTTCTCCTCCCCCAGCGAGATGAAGCTCAGCGCGATGTCGAGCGCATCGATGGGCGCGCGCATCCGGCGGATGAGCTCGAGGTCCACCCGGTCCTCACCGTCGGTGACCAACACCACTGTGGCCCGCGCGAGGTAGGGGTCCTTCCCTTGTGCGGCCCGGATGGAGTCGAACGCGGAAAGCAGCGCCAGCGAGATATCCGTCTGCCCCTCCGCGGGCGAGTGACGGAACAGCTTCTCGATCTGCCGAGTGGCCTCGACTGATGTGTCCACGCGGGCCAGCTCCGTGGGGATGTCGTTGAAGAAGCTGAAGTAGATGGGATCGAAGGGCTCGCCGCGCCGAGCCTTCACGCGCAGGTTGTTGAGCTCCGCGATGATGAGCGCGTCCCGGAAACGTGCCCGCGCGCCATGCATGGAGCCAGACGCGTCGCACACGTACACGCGAACCGCGGTGCGCTTCACCTTCTTCGAGCGCCGGGGAGGAACCTCCTCCAGGTACGCACGAACAAGCTGTCGGTGCGCCGCGAGGTCATGCAGCAACAGCCGAGGATCCGTGACGACGAAGTGCTGAACGTCGTGCAGGTTGCCCGTCGTCTCGAAGGTCATCCGCTGCGTGGGGTACGGCACGCGACGAGGCTTCGGCCGAGCCTCCGGAGGAGACTCCTCGATCACCTCGGCAGCCAGCGCATCCTCGACGTCAAAGTATCGAGCACATCCCGCGGCAAGCTCGAAGGTCGCGAGCTGTTCCGGCCTCAGGGAGAACGCCAGGTCCGCCAGGAGATCATCCGCGCCACCCGGCTCTTTCCGTCCCTCCGGAGACACAGGAGTCTCCCGGGGCGCCTCCCCCAACCATCGGGAGAGCGTCTCCCGCTCGGCCTGCTCGACCATCGTCGTGAGCTTCGACTCGGCGGGAAGGAGTGGGGCCAGGGCTTCACGAGCCGCGGCAGCGAGCTGCGCGTCCCCGGCCTCCAGCGCGGTTTCATACAATCCCCGCAGCGCGGCATACGCCACGCGAGGCTCGGTCCGAGCCCGCGTGCGAACCTCCCGAATCAGCTCGCCGAGTGAGCGTGTGATCGGGCCTGTCCGAACCCGCTCACGCGCCTCGGCCACTTCATTGCGCAGCGCCATGCCGCGCTCGCGGTCTTCCTCCAGGCCCAATCGAAGCAACAACTCGTGGGCTACATCCAGGTCGCGCCGCTTCTGCGCCACATCGCTGACATTCGAGCGAGCCCGCTCCGCGAGCACCTCGGCCACCGCGAGGCGGGCACTCGACGGCGGTCGACCATGAGAAGTCGAGGCAGCGCGCGCGAAGACCTCGAACGTGTCATTCCCATCGCGGGTCGTGCTCGCGCGACCAAACAACTCGGCCACCCGAACGGCTCGGGCCAACTGAACGAACCCACGCTCGATTGCGGTCAGCGCCCCGTCCGGCAATTCCCGAGCGCGATGCGAGCGCTCCGCGCGGGACACGCACTGCGAATACTCATCCAGTGCCTCTGCGGCACGTCCCTCAAGACCTTGGGCCAGTGCTCCCGCCCTCCCCCGCTTCACCCCAAGCCGATGCAACAGCCGCGCATCGGCCGACGTGTGCACACCCACGCGATCCAACGCCCTGTCGAGAGCACTCAGCACCGGCAGCGACAGATCGTCCGGGCCTCGAAGCCTCCGACCCAACAGCGCCCAGGACATCGCTCCTCCCACCGGAGGGTGCCGCAGGGCATCCACACGCGAGCGCAACTCGGAGAGCCGACGTGAGAGCACGACTCAGGCCCCTCGCCCAGCCACGACGCAGTGCTCTCGACGAAGCGCCATCATGCGGCGGTCCGCCGCTCCAGCACGTGGCGACTGAACTGGCCAAACTCCTCATCCATGCGCTTCAGCATCGCCACCAGCTCGCTGGCGCGCCCCCCCACCTCGCCCGAGAGGCCACGCAGCACCGCGAGCGCGGCCTGGAGACGAACCAGCTCGCCCTCCTTCAAGGCCAGCAATGGGAAGCGGCTGCGCACGAGCCGATCGAAGGTCCGCTCCGCATCGGTGCGCTCGGTCAACGACTCAGGCGGAGGCAGGACCGACAGCAGCTGCGACAACCACACCCGCAAGTACGTGACACGCGACTCCAGGAAGGCGAGCTCCGCTCTCGCTACGGCCTCGCGAACTCCCGCGGAGAACACCCCACCGGCCGGAGCAAGCAACCCCTCCAGCCCCACCAGGGACGAGAACTCGCCATCAAGCGCCCGAGCAGACACTTCCTCTCGATAGTGCGAGTACGCATCGCCATTCAGTGCTGAAACGGGGGCAGGAGGGATGTTCGCGGATTGCCGAGCCACCGCGCCAGCATGCTCGCGGATCCGCGTCTCGATGATCTCGCGGCAGTCCGCGATGAGCGCCTCGGGAGCCACGCCCTCACGGCGAAGGTTCTCGGTGACGGACTGGAGCGCGCGCGCGTATTGCTGAAGCCGGTCGAACGGCGTCGACCCCAGCACTTCACGCGCGTAGGCCACACCCAATGGCCGCAGCAACTCCTGCTTCAGGCCTGGTTGACTGGCATCGAGCGACTGGAGCGACTGATCAACCTGGGTGAGCCGGCGAGAATCCGCCGTCAGTGCATCCAGTGGATCCTTCCGTGTTCGCGGCGGCTGGCCCTGAAAGGCCACGACCACCCGCCGCCGCAGCGCCATGACGACCCGCTTGCGAGCCACGCCGTCCGCCTCGCGAAGTTGGGCCTGCGCCGCCGGGAGCCCTTCCGCGAGAATCGCCGCGAGCTCGCTCGTCATCCCGAACTCTTCTTCCAGGTTGCTCGCGAGCCCCACCACGCTGTCGACCTTGAACCCATCCTCGAAAGCCAGTCCCTCCGCGGCCAGAGACCACAGCTCGAACGCCTGCGCCAAGAACCGCGCCGTGAGCGTGCACAGCGACGGGAAGACGGGTTGCAACTCGGGAACCGCCCGACACAGCGCCAGGACGTCACGCACCGCAGCCAACAGCGGCATGCCCATTCGCCCCTCGCCAGGGGCGGACATCCCGCGAGCCAGCCGCTGTTCCGTCACCGCAACGAGTGAGCGCGCGGCCCCCAGCAATGGCGCCCGGTTCTGCGCATGGCGAGGTCCGGGCACGAGCTTGCCCAGCAACCCCTTCGCCGTGATGGAAACCATCGCCGGCTGCCATGCGCGTCCCAAGGACTCGACGCTGGCGACATCCTCGGTCGCGGCCAGGGCCGCCGCCTCTCGCTCCAAACCACCGCCCAACTCCTGGCGCACCTGGGCCAGCGCATCATCGAAGGCGCGCTGTTCGAGTCGGACAATCTCCAACTGTGCCCGCTCGCGAGGATCCACGGACGCCTTGAGCAACGCCTCGGTCTCGGCGCTTTGGGGCCCTCCCAACAAGAAGAACCAGCGCAGGGCGTCCAGGTCTTCCACCGTTGCTTCCAGCGGTCGGTCCGGGCGCCGGTAGATTTGATCTCGCACCACCGCGGCCTTGAGCGCCCACATCGCCTTCACGATGGAGCGCTGCGAGAAGTACTTGGTGGGCACATAGTCGGGGAGCTTGGAAACCTGCGCGACCAGCACGCGCTCCAGCGCATCCGCCAGCAGCTCCACGCCCTCCAGGACATGGCCTGGAACCGTCACCCGCTCGACTTGAGCCTGGAGCAGGTCCAACTGCTGCAAGGTCAGTGCTGCCTTCAGGTCCGGACGAGCTCCGCCGACAAAGCGCTGCAGCATCGCCGCGCGGCTCTCTCGCCGGGCGAAAGCCTTCGGGACGAAGCAGATGAAACTCATCCGGTCCGCGAAGGCCAACAACAGCTCGGGAGACTGAGCAAGGACCTCGGAGAGGTAGCGATTGCTGGTCATGATGACGCACTCGGTCCGCCCGACCGTCACGCGCCTCCCGTGCTTCAGCTCCCGCTCGTACAAGACGTTGAGGATGGAGCGAAGGAGCATGTCCCGCCCATCGAAGACCTCATCGAGGAAGGCATGCACGGAGCCCAGCATCCCCTCCTCGGTCAGGTACTCCGTGCGTCCTGTCTCCGTGAGCACCTTGAAGTCCACCGGGCCGATGAGGTCCGCCTGCACCGTCGACTCGGCGATCTGCTTGGAGAACAGCGAGGGGAGTCCAGAGCCTTCGTCCGTGATGCGGCCCAGCACTGCGCTGGCGATGGCGCTCTTCGCCGTGCCTGGAGGGCCCACGACGAGCACGTGCTCACGGCAGAGCAGCGCCAACTCAATCTGCGTGAGGAACGCCTCGCGCTCGAGGAACGTCTCTCGGAGTTCACCAAAGAAGCGACGAAACGCCTGGGCGGCCTGCGGGTACGTCGACATGAGAGGAGTCACGGGGCGTCTGGAGCAACGAGGAGGGCGGCATGCTAGGGGCTGTCCCTGATTAATGCAGCCACAGAGTCATGGCCGCGACGTGGAGGACGGCGAGGTAGCAGGTCGCCGTCTTGTCGTAGCGGGTGGCGACGGCGCGGCATCGCTTGAGGTCGTGGAAG
>NZ_JAHNZT010000074.1 GCF_019039035.1 Citreicoccus inhibens
ATGCGTCGCCACAGCTCGTCTGGCACTCGCCAGCCATCGTCCTTCTTGACTACCCCATGGCTGCGTCCTCCTGCCTCTTCAACCCGGCAGGAGGCCGACCTTCTTCCCTACCGAAATAGGTTCTTAGACGCGGAACGCCGTGGAGAGCTGCTGGAGCTTGCCGAGGCTGGAGTTGATCTGCGTCACCGCCTCCTCCGCGTTGCTGGTGGCCGCGACCACGTCGCTCATCATCTCGGAGAGCTGCGTCACCACCTCGGTCATCTGCGCGATGCCCGCGTTCTGCTGGGTGACGGAGGCGACAATCTGGCGCGCGGCCTGGCTGCTCTCCTGCACCACCGTGGTGATGTCCTTGAGCGTGTTGGCCGAGGACAGCACCTGCTCGATGCCCTCCTCCATCTTCTGGCTGTCCCCTTCCGCGATGGACACCGTCTGACGGATGGCCTGGTTGATCTCCAGGAGGATCTTCCCGATGCGCTGGGTGCTCTGGAGCGACTGCCCGCTGAGCGCGCGCATCTCCTTGGCCACCACCGCGAAGCCTCGGCCCTCTTCGCCCGCGCGCGCCGCCTCGATGGCCGCGTTGAGCGCGAGCACGTTGGACTGGTCCGCCAGGTCCTTCACGCTGCTGATGATTTCGCCGGCGTGCACGGCCTGCTCGGACAGGTGCCCGATGCTGCCCACCAGCGCGCCCACCCGCTGGCGGATCTGCTGGAGCCCCTCGGCGCTCTTCTCGATGGACACCTGACCGGACGCGCTGAACGCGTCCGCCTGTGCCGCCACCTTGAGCACCATCTCCGCGCGGCTCGCCGCCATGTTGGATGTCTGGGCGATCTCCGCGATGGTGGAGCTGGCCTCCGTGAGGCTGCGCGACTGGTTGGTGAGGAAGTTGAGCTGCTCGTGGCTGGCCGAGTTCAACCGGGCCGCCGCGCTCGTCAGCTCCGAGACCACCGCGTGCAACGTCTGCGGCACCTTGGCCAGCCGGTCCATCAGCGTCTGGATGCTGCGGGCCAGATCACCCACCTCATCCTGCGAGCGCGCGTCGATGGGCAGGCTCAGGTCGCCCTCGCTGGCGATGCGGGTGGCCGTGGCCGTCAGCCGGGCCAGGGGCAGCGTCACCTCGCGCATCATCCAGAAGGTCAGGCCCGCCAGGGACGCGATGCACAGGAGCGACAGCAACAGCACCCAGCCCTGCGCCGTCGAGTGCGAGGTCGACATCTCGGTGAAGGAGTCCCGGAGCGCGGCGTCATCGTGCGCCAGTGACTTCTCCAGCAGGTCGCGCACCGCCTTGGTCGGCTCCTCCAGCCGCACCAACATGGCGTCCGCGCCGGCGTCGCCGCGCGCGGCCAGCGTCACCGCGTTGGAGGCCACCGCCCAGTACGCGCGGAAGGTCGCCGTCTGCTCATTCACCCGCGCGGGGTTCATGCCCGGCAGCGCGCGCGCCGACTCCAGGTCCTTCTCCAGGAGCACCGCCTCGTCGCGCAGGGCCTGCACGTGGGCGCCGCTCTTGTCCGCCACGGCGTCCACCACGTCCTGGTGCAACACCGCGAACGCGGATTGGACGCGCTGCCCCTGAGACACCGCGGGCGACAACTCCTGCCCGATGCGCTCGTTGAGCCGCCGCGCCGTAGCGCCTTGAATCATCGAGACCACCAGGATGGCCACCAGGAACAGCGTGGCCACCACGGGCAGCACCATCATCTTCTGCTTGAGCATCAGCCGCATCGGGCGTTGTCTCCCCCACACGAGGATTGCCGGGTCCTCCCCGTCCACCGCCCGTCGCGCCAAAGCATGTCGCCTGTCCTTTGAAGCGGGGGCAGATCCGCCGCGCCCGTCAGGATAGCCGGGTCTTCCCCCTGTCGCTCAAGCCCGACACCCACGATTTCAACTGAAACACGAGTCTGTTTCCTCCCAGTGGGGTGAACGCGACCCAAGCCTCGTCAGGTCGGACCTCGGAGCTGGGATGCCAGACGTCTCCCGCTCAACGAAAGGGTTGCCATCCGCGTGGATCATTCCAGCCGCGCCTCGGGAGCGCGGGCTCCCGAGGCCTGAAGACAGCTCAACTGCGCTGGATGGCGCTCTTGGGGACGAGGATGACCACGTCCTTGCAGTCCGAATAGATGATGGAGCTCATGTCCTGGTAGTTGTGCGTGGTGCGCCCGTTGTTGCGCACGATGCCCATGTCATTGCCCTTGGACCCGCCGCTGTAATCCCAGCCATGGCGCGTCTGGAAGATGATGGCGCCGTCCGGGACCTTCCCCTCGGCGACCAGCTTCTTGTACTGCGCGGCGGAGACGACGTTGGCCTTCGCATCACCGTAGTTGCTGTGGATGGTCTGCTGACGCGCGCCCGGGAAGGGAATGGACTCCCAGCCGTGGCGCAGCATCTGCGCCATGCCGCCGCGCGGGTTGTTCGGGTCATTCCCCGTGGCCGCCGGCGTGTTGGGGATGCCCAGGCGGTGCATGTTGTCGAGCGTCGTCTTCACGCAGTAGCCCGTCTCGCCGTTGCGGAGCGCGGCGGTGGCCAGCTTCTTCAGCGTGGGGTCGTTCGTGTTGATGCGCACGCCGTTGCCCAGCACCGCGCCGGAGACCTTCGTCTCCTGCGTGGGGGTGCCCTGGGAGGAAGTGCTCTGGGAGGTGACGGTGCCCGGCTTGCCGTGCGTGCCCTGCGCGGCCTTCTTCTCCAGCGCGGCGAGCGTGGCCTTGCCCACGTAGCCCTCGGCGCCCGCGCCCGGCTTGAGGCCCGCGGCCCGCTGGAAGTCCGCCACGGCCTTCTTGGTCACCGGCCCGAACTTGCCGTCCGCCGGGACGCCGAGCATCTGCTGGAGGTGCTTCACGGCCGGGCCCTGCATGCCCTCGTGCAGCGTCTTCTTGCCCTCCTTCACGTCGTGGAGAGAGGGCGCCGGGGTCCACTTGTGCGCCCCCGTGGTCTCGAAGCCGTCATGCACGTGCGCGGGCTTCACGCCCGGCTTGTTCGGGACGATGCCCGTGTTGGTGCCCGGGCTCGGCTTGTTGGGGACGATGCCCGTGTTGGTGCCCGGCGTGGCCGCGCCCCCGAAGTGCGGGGCCAGCGCCTGCGCGCGCGCCCACACGTCGTTGGAGTAGTCATTGCCCGTGGTGCCGACATCCATGTTCTTGAGGGTGCGAACGTTGCCGGTGCCCGAGTTGTACGCCGCCACCGCGCCGCGCAGCTGCTGCACCGGGGGCCAGTCCGGGTGCTTCTTCTTCACCTCGTTCAGCATCCCTTTCAGGATTCCGGCCGCCTGCTCGATGTGCTCGTTGCTGTACGGGCCGCCCTGAGGCTTGTGATAGCGCTGGTCCACCTGCATCAGCCCGAAGCCATTGCCGTTGTCTCCCCGGCCCGAGCGGTCCAACGCCGCGCCGGCCCGCGACTCGCGGCTGGCAATGGCAGCCAACAGCGCGGGGGGCAGGTCATACTTCTTCGCCGCCGCCTCGATGCCCGCGGTGTATTTCTTCAGCCGGGCCAGATCTGTCTGCGCCATCTTGTGGGACGCATCCACGCCCGCGCGCAGCCCATCCTGGCTGGCGGTGCGCTGTGAGGCCCCCGTCGGCTGGTACTGCGAAAGAATGGCATTGGGGTTACGACCAGACGCCCGCGCGACGGTGAGTTGCGTTGCGGTGGTACGCGTTGGCTGAGAATGAACAGACGTGGTGCCACTCATGAAAAGCCCCCGGGAGCACCCGTCCGCCGGAAACGCGGGCGCCAGTGAATGACATTGCTCCGGCCTCGTCGGGGTTTTCCCTCGGGGACGATTTAAAGTTGCGAAACCATCTTGTCACGAAAGCCCAGAACTCAAGGCCGAGCCCGCCCGCTGGCGTCTGCCTTTCCAGTGGCGCTGCGGCTTTTGTGGCGGCGGCAAACAAAGACACACTTTCGTGACCCACGCGGCGCGTCAGCGCGGCCCGCAAGGCATTGCCACGACCGCGTGACGGCCCCGGAGGGCAGGCTTTCGTCCGATGACAGACACTTCAGTCGCGACACTCGGAACGCCTGTCGCGCGGGCCCCGTGGTATGGGCTGGCGATGACGCGCACCTTCGAGGAGTACGTGGCGGAAGCCGAGGCCGCCTCCGTGGACGGCTGGGACTTCTCCTGGCTGGACGGCCGCGCCACCGAGCAGCGCCCGTCCTGGGGCTACCACCGCCTCCTGGCCGAGCGCCTGGCGCGGGCCTCGGCCGCGCTCGACCTCCAGACAGGGGGCGGCGAAATCCTCGCCCAGGTGCCCACGCTGGCCCGGCTCACGGTGGCCACCGAGTCCTGGCCTCCCAACGTGGCGAAGGCCACGCACCTCCTGCATCCACGCGGCGTGGCGGTGGTGGCGGACGCGGACAAGCCGCCCCTGCCGTTCGGCGACGCGGCGTTCGACCTCGTCGTCAGCCGCCATCCCGTGAAGACCTGGTGGCACGAGATTGCCCGCGTGCTGCGGCCCGGCGGCACGTACTTGTCCCAACAAGTGGGGCCCGCCAGCGTCTTCGAGCTGGTGGAGTACTTCCTCGGTCCTCAGCCCCCCGAGGTGCGTCGCCGGAGACATCCCGACGACGCACGCGCGGAGGCGGAGACCGCGGGGCTGAAGATTCTCGACCTCCGCCTGGAGACCCTGCGCACCGAGTTCTTCGACATCGGCGCGGTCATCTACTTCCTGCGCAAGGTCATCTGGATGGTGCCGGGCTTCACCGTCGCCGCGTACCTGCCGCGGCTGCGGGAGCTGCACGAGCACATCCAGGCCCAGGGCCCCTTCCTCGCGCACACCACGCGCTTCCTGGTGGAGGCGCGCAAGCCCGCGTGAGCCGTGGCGTCACGCGGGCGCGACAATGCGCTCGCGCCCGGCGAGCACGATGCACGCGGCCAGCACCTTCGGGCTGAAGCGGTCGCGCTCGCCGTCGTCGAAGGCCTGGGCCAGCACCTCCGGATCATCATCCAGGAACAGCGTGGAGCCGACCCGGTCGTACAGGTGGTCCAGCAGGCTCCGGCAGCAGGCGCACTGCCTCGCGCCCTCGAGGGCATGGGAGGCGCGGCGGCGGGCGGTGGACAGCTCTTGCGCGCCCAGCAGGCGAACGGCCTTCAGGGCGCACGGGGACTGAACAGCAGGGACAGCGACGGCGGCGAGCAGGCTCCTCAGGAATGACGGCAGCTCCATGGTGTGACTCCTCCGAGCCGGGCCGAGTGGGCCCCGGACACCCGCTCTCAAAGGCATCGGACGTGCCATGTCGCCGGTGGGCCAAGGCCGCGATTTCCGGCCCCCTTTCGCCCGGGGCGCCACGGCCCCCTTTCATCCTGCAAGCCGACGGGTTGCAGGGCGCAACCTCGGGGCGCTCAGCGCAGCGGGCCGGGGTAGTAGGGGGAGATTTCCTGGCGGCAGGAGGTGTCGCACTCGGGGAAGCGCGCCAGGAAGGTGGCCTGCTGGCGGCAGCGAGGGATGAAGTCCTTGCCCGCATCGGACAGGCACATCAGGCGGAACCCCTGCTGCGTCTCGTGGAAGAGCGCCTTGCGCTGCGCCGGAGCCATGGCCAGGAGCGCGCGGTCCTCACTGCTGTGAAGCCAGAACCACACGCCCACCAGCATCAGCGTCACCACGCCCAACAGGATGACGCGCGGGCGCCACTTGCTGGGCGGTGGGTCTACGTCTCGTGAGAAGAGGCGGCGCTCTCCAGGGTCATCTCCGTCATCTCCAGGGGGGGTCGAGGTCGTCATCCCAAGCACGCGCATGACTCCTTTCCATCGCAAGGGGAATGCCAGCGCCAGCGCACCGCCCGCGAGGTGTGCAGGACCCATCACGCCGTCACCGCGTTGCAGGTTGCAAGCTCGACGTGCGCGCGCACGTGCGGCTTGCACTGCGCTCCGAGGGGAAGCGCCAGGAATCACGCGCGCACGTCGTGACGGCGAGCCGTGAGCGCGACCTGCCCTTAGGATTGCCCCCATGGAAGTGCGAAGCGACACGGAAGCTGGCGAGCGCCCCATGCGCGTGCTCGTCGTGGATGACGAACGGAACATCCGCCACACCCTGCGGGTGTGCCTGGAGGGCTTCGGCTGCGAGGTGCGCGAGGCCGCCACCCCCGAGGCCGCCCTGGCCGCCCTGGCCCAGGCTCCCGCCGACCTGGCGTTCGTGGACCTGCGGCTGGGCTCCGCGAGCGGGCTGGACCTGCTGCCTCGGCTGCTGGCCGAATCACCGGGCCTGGACGTCATCCTCATCACCGCCTACGCCACGTTCGACACCGCGGTGGAGGCGATGAAGCGGGGCGCGCGCGACTACCTGCCCAAGCCCTTCACGCCCGCGCAGATTCGCCACGTGGTGGACCGCGCGCGCGCGCACCGCGAGCTGTCCTCGCAGCTGGGCAACCTGGAGGGCCAGCTCGCGCAGTCCGTGCCCGAGGCCACGCTGGAGACGGGCTCCTCCGCCATGCACGCGGCCATCGGGCTCGTCGCGCGCGCGGCGGGTTCGGACGCGGCGGTGCTGTTGCGCGGAGAGAGCGGCACGGGCAAGGGCGTGCTCGCCCGCGCGCTGCACTCCTTGAGCACACGCAGACGGCGTCCCTTCGTCACGGTGAACTGTCCCACGCTGTCCGAGCAGCTCCTGGCCAGCGAGCTGTTCGGCCACGTGCGCGGGGCCTTCACGGGCGCGGTGAAGGACCAACCGGGGCGCGTGGAGCAGGCCGAGGGCGGCACGCTGTTCTTGGATGAGATTGCCGAGATGAGCCCCGCGCTCCAGGCGCAGTTGCTGCGGTTCCTTCAAGAGAAGCAGTTCGAGCGCTTGGGCGAAGGCCGCACGCGCAAGGCGGACGTGCGCGTGGTGGCGGCGACCAACCGCGACCTGGAGAAGGACGTGGCGGAGGGGCGCTTCCGCGAGGACTTGATGTACCGGCTCAATGTCATCGAGGTGAAGCTGCCCGCGCTGCGCGAGCGCCCCGAGGACATCCTGCCGATGGCGCGGCGCTTCGTGGCGTTCTTCGCGCGCGCGGCGCAGCGGCCGGTGCCGGAGCTGTCGCCCGCGACGGAGAAGATGCTGGTGGCGTGGCCGTGGCCGGGCAACGTGCGCGAGCTGCGCAACGCGGTGGAGCGCGCGCTCATCGTCTGGCCCGCGGGCGTGCTGGAGCCGCAGGCGTTCCCGGAGCGCATCGCGGCGGCGGGAGGCTCGGTGGTGGCGGTGGGCGGCGAGCACACGCTGGAGGAGGTGGAGCGCGAGCACATCCTCCGGGTGATGTCCTCCGCGCCCACGCTGGACGAGGCGGCGCGCATCCTGGGAATCGACGCGTCGACGCTGTGGCGCAAGCGGAAGAAGTACGAGGCCGGTCCATCGGCGCCCTGGCCAGCGGGCGAGGAGGACCCGGGCCCCTCGCGCCCGAGCAAGTGATTGCGGCGGCGCGCGGCCGTGCGGACCGTGAAGGCTGGACCTCGCGAGTCACGAGAGGCGGCCCCATGGACATCCTCGAGCTGATGATTCAGCAGCACCACGAGGCGGTCGCGCTGTTCGAGACCTTCGCCGAGGCCCCAGACGACGAGCGGCCGGAGCTGGCCATCCAGCTCGCCGAGGCGCTCACGCTGCACCTCACCATCGAGGAGCGGTGGATCTACCCCATCGCCCGCCGCGCCGTGGGCGAGGAGGCGCTCGCCTACGCCGAGGAGGAGCACGACGCGCTCAAGCGCCTCATCCTCACCATGCTGCGCGCGCGCAATGACCTGCCCGCGCTGGGAGACGCGGTGCGCGAGCTGGAGCAAGCGGTGCGCGAGCACGCGCAACAAGAGGAGCGCGCGGTGCTGCCCCGGCTGGGTGCGCGGGCGACGGAGCAGGGGTTGGGGCTGTCGTGCGCGGACATCGTCAAGCGCGCGGCGGAGTTCCGGCGCGAGGCGTTGAGAGAGCAAGGGGGCGAGCCCTGGGCCTAGGGGCGCGGGGCTCGGCGGGTTGCAATCCTGGCTCGCGCGACTAGATTGGCTGGACCTCGCGAGAGAATCGCGGGCCTGACTCCTGGGTTCCAAGACAGATGACGGTTTCGCTCACAGCCCTGATGAGGCACGCGCCGCGCCGGTACTCCGTGCGCCGGACGCTGCCTGCTCACGGCCGAGCCACCGCCTGGCTTGTCGCCCACGCCCCTCGCCACGCGTAGTTCCTGGGCGGGCGGCGTCCCTCTCACCCTCGTAGCAGCTTGGATTGCGTCCACAGGGGCGCGTCCGGGCTTCGCGCCTGGAAGCCTCCCGTGACGGGAGGACTCGGGGCGCACGGCAGCTTCCCCCACCGGAGACGTACCGACATGACCCGAGACCATCGCCTCATCGTGACCGATATCGACATGGAGCGCCTGGAGCGCGTCGTCGAACAACATGGCGGCACGCGCAACGCCGCGCCGGTGGAGCAACTGGAAGCGGAGCTGGCCCGCGCCGAGGTGACGCCCTCGGCCAGCATCGCGCCGGACGTGGTGACGATGAACAGCAGCGTCGTCTTCGAGGACGAGGAGACGGGCGAGCAGCGCACGGTGACGCTCGTGTATCCGCAGGACGCGCGCAACGGAGACGGGCGAGTCTCGGTGCTGGCGCCCATCGGGAGCGCGCTGCTGGGCTTGTCGGTGGGGCAGACCATCGAGTGGCCCCTGCCGGGAGACCGGACCAAGCGCCTGCGCATCGTGGCCGTGCCGTATCAGCCCGAGGCCGCGGGCCATTTCCACCTGTAGGTTCGTGGGAACGGTGCTGGGACTCCGCCGGACGTGAGCCGGCGGAGCAAGCGGCGGGAGTATCTCTCTCGTTGTTCGCTCGCCAGCGCCTTGCGAAGCTCCGGCGCGTCTCAGCGCCGAGCCGCCCAGGAGCGAACCCATGAAGACGGTCATATTCGCCTGTGTGCACAACGCGGGGCGCTCACAGATGGCCGCGGCGTTCTTCAACCTCCTGGCTGACCCAGCGAAGGCCCGCGCGGTCTCCGCAGGGACGCAGCCCGCGGAGAAGGTCCATCCGGAAGTGCAGGCCGTCATGTCCGAAGCCGGGGTGGATCTCTCGCAAGCCAGGCCGCAGCGATTGACGGATGAGCTGGCGCGAGGCGCGGCAAAGCTCATCACCATGGGCTGTGGCGAAGCCTGCCCGTTCGTCCCCGGACTCCAGCGTGAAGACTGGGGACTGGAAGACCCGAAGGGAAAACCACGGGAGCGAGTGCGAGCGATTCGTGACGACATTCGTGCGCGAGTCGCGGCCCTGGTCCTGCGTGAGGACTGGAGCAAAACGGGGCACACGCTCCGCCCTGCGCGCAAGGAAGACCGCGCAAGCATCGAAACAATGCTCAGCGCAGCGGGACTCCCGACAGCAGGAGCAGCGGATCACCTGCCGAACTTCCTCGTGGCAGAGCACGCAGGAGAATTGGTCGCGGCGGCAGGCTTGGAGCATTACGGAACCAGCGCCCTACTCCGCTCCGTCGTCGTCCGAGCCGACCACCAGGGAACCGGACTCGGCGCGGCACTGGCCCGAGCACAGCTCGACATCGCCACGCAGCGAGGCTGCGATGCCGTCTTCCTCCTGACCACTACAGCAGCGGACTACTTCGAACGCTTCGGCTTCATCCGAACCGACCGAGCCAGCCTGCCCGCGGAACTGCACGCCTCCGAAGAGCTACGAGGAGCCTGTCCCGCCAGCGCCACCGTCATGCGGCGCGCAAGCCTGTACCGCACCTGATTGTTGAGACACCAGATTGGTAGCAATCAGGCCGCTTGCCGTTGCATGAGTTCTCGCCGGGCCTGAGTCGGCGAGAGGAAGTCGTGGCGCTCCAGCAGCCAGTGCTCGTTGTACTGGCGAGCCCAGTCGAGCAGAGCCAAACGGAGTGCCTCCACGGTGTCGAACGAGCGGACCCAGAGGAGCTGCTCTTTGAGTGTGCGGATGAAGCGCTCGGCACAGCCGTTGCCTTCGGGGCTGCGGACGAAGGACGGACTGGAGTCGGCGCCCAGGAAACGCAGCTCGCGCTGGAAGGCCTCCGAGGTGTACTGGCTGCCGTTGTCGTAGCGGATGGCCAAGCCCGTGGCCACGCCCCGGCCGTATGCCCCGAAGCGAGCTTTGACGCCCTGGCGGATGGGCTCGAGGGCCTCGAAGCGAGTTCCCACCTTGGCGGCGTGGATGCCGACACACTCGGACGTGCCGGGGTCCACGGCGATGAAGACGGTGGCCTGGCCTTCTGCGTCCGTCAGGGTGCAGGTAGCATCGGTGCCCCACATGACGTCGGGCCTGTCGGTGGCAATCGTGCCGTCGTGGTGGCGAGGGCCCAGCACCCGGCGGGGCCTCCCCGGTGCCAGCAGGCCCGCCTGTCGCATCAGCCGCAGGCACCGAGCCTTCGAGGTGCGAG
>NZ_JAHNZT010000075.1 GCF_019039035.1 Citreicoccus inhibens
CCCATTCCTTCCGTCATCGACTCCAGAAACCCGCTCAGCTCCCGGTCGAGCTTGCGCAACTGTGTGGGCGTCATGCTCCTTCAACACGGGGCGCCCACGCTCGATTCATCTGACCGGGTAGTACTAGTGCTCGGCCCGGATGAAGTCCTCCGGTAGGTAGCGGAAGGTATGGCGGGCCTTGGCGATGGTGAAGGCCCAGCGAATGGGAACGCGGTGGCGGTTGGCATCGCGTGCCCAGGCACGAGTCCTATCCCGGAGGGCCTCGACAGTGGCCACGCGCTGACGCCCCAAGCATTGACGCGAGACGAGGCTCACCTCGATCTCGGCCTGATTGAGCCAGCTGCCGTGCACCGGGGTGTAGTGTACGCAGACGCGATTTCAGAGGCGCAAGCCCTGCCTCCACCCGAAGCGGCGCGTCAGAGAGAACCGCGTGTGGACGTTGAGATTGTCCAGCACGAGGTGAATCTTTCGCGCATTGGGGTAGCGGTGCGCCAGGCCTCTCACCGCCTCCGCGAAATCGGCGGCCTTTCGGCTCCGTGTTGCTTTGACGAAGTGGCGTCCCGCCCGAGGCTCGACAGCACAAAAGAGATTGGCGGTAACGCAGCGGACGTACTCGTAATCACGCCGAGCGACTGCACCAGCATGCATGGGTAGTACGTCTCGCTTGGAGTCCAGTAGTTGCACGGGCCTCTCATCGAAGCAGACGACGGGCTCACGTCGGCTGAAAGGCTTCTCGTAGAGGCGTAGCACGTCCTCCATTCGCTGGACGTACTGCGCATCCAACTTCGGCACGCACCATCTTTTTTCCCGCCACGGCTTCAAGTCATGCCGCTTGAGGAGTTCTCGTACCGTCTCTCCTCCCACTCGGGGAACGATTCCCCTCCCCACCACCTCGCGCACCAGCAACTTCAGCGGCCACCTCGCGTACCCTTCCGGCGGATTGCTGCACACCAGGGCCACCACCGCAGAAGCCTGCCCGGGAGTGAAGCGCCGCTCGCGTCCTGGGCGCGGCCTCTCCCTGAGAGCGGCGTCGAGTCCCTCTCGACCGTAGCGACCTCTCACTTGCCGCACCGTCCGCTCAGAGAGACCAGCGGCTTGCGCGGCGGCTACGCCCGTCCATCCTTCTCCGAGCAGTTGCCGCGCTCGCGCTCGCTTCAACACCCTCACGGACTGACGGCCTCGACGCATCAGGCCGAGTGCAGCAGTCGGGGACCCACGGGGTTCGTGTCCACGTCCTCGCCCAAGTCAGCCCCGTATGGCAGCATCTTGCCTCACGAACCCGGCTTGGGTAGGAGTGGGTCCTACCGTGACGGGAGTAATCTTATGGACGAGACGAATCACACCGGATCAAGGGCCGTTGCGCCCGCTCTCGATGCGCTACTGGGAAAGCGTCACCCTGTGCTCGATGACGGCTTCGTTCGGGTCGTTGACTACATGGGTACGGACGAATCAATTGTGCAGGGAGCACGGGTCTCGTACGGACGCGGGACAAAGCAATTGCATGAAGACCGAGGACTTATTCGGTACCTCATGCGGAATTGGCACACCAGTCCGTTTGAGATGTGTGAACTCAAACTCCATGTAAGAGTCCCGATGGATACATGGCGTCAGTGGATCCGGCATCGGACCGCGAGCGTAAACGAGTATTCCACGCGATACTCTCTTGCAATCGACGCCGCCCAACAAACCGAACCAACAGATTGGCGATCGCAATCGCATGTGAACCGCCAGGGCAGTTCCGGCAAGCTGGAGCTTGAAGTTGGGCGTGCACTGTCACAGCGGGAGAAGGAATTCCAATCTGAAGCCCGCAAGTTGTACGAAGAGAGGATTGAAAGCGGTGTAGCACGCGAGCAGGCTCGCAAGGATCTTCCACTTTCCACTTACACCGAGGCATATTGGAAGATTGATCTCCATAACCTGCTTAACTTCCTCAATTTGCGGCTCGATGAGCATGCGCAGTTGGAGATTCGAGAATATGCGCGTGTCATCGGACATACCGTTGTTAAGGCTTGGTGCCCATTGACTTGGGAGGCGTTCGTTGACTACCGCCTAGATTCAACTGTCCTCTCAACGGTTGACCTCGAAATAGTTCGAGCGATTCATGTGTCGCCGAGTGAGGCCGTAGCCGCAGCGCGACGATTGGGTTTGTTGCCCATCGATGATACTCAGCACTCCCGGTCCAATCGCGAGCGGGACGAGCTTGAAAAGAAACTACTCCGGCTCGGACTTCCAATCCCCTGGAAGACGCAAGACGCCTGACCATGGCGACCAAACCTGCAAGCCGTATCAGTACTCACCGCACAACTGCTGCCAAGAGCAGTGCCTTCTCTGTGCATGAGAACCCATACGAACTAGCTCCTTGGACTTCTGCATGCACCACATCAGTGGACTGTACGTTTCACCAACTCGCGCCCTATATCGGTCGAATTAAGACGACGATCGCCCGTTATCTTATTGACGAGTACACATCTCCAGGTGATCTGGTGATGGACCCATTCTGCGGCTCTGGGGTTATTCCTCTAGAGGCAGCCCTTAGCGGTCGCAGAGTAATTGCGTCGGACACTAATCCATATGGTGTTCTGCTCACTCGCGCGAAATTGCTCGGACCGGGCCAGGAGGAAGAAGCAATTGATCGACTGCATTCGAGTTGGCGTGGTGCTCTGAGGCGAAGGAGTAAGCAAGACTTGAGGCAGGTGCCTCAGTGGGTGCGCCGGTTTTTCCATCCAGAAACGTTACGCCACGCGCTTGCGCTTCGAGATGAACTTGTCTCGCACGAGGACTGGTTTCTCCTCGCCTGCCTCTTGGGAATTCTCCACCATCAGCGCCCAGGGTTTCTTTCATACCCGAGCAGCCATCTCGTTCCTTACCTGCGTAATCGGCTGTTCCCGGAGGAACAATTCCCTGAGATGTACCAAGAGCGGGATGTTTTGTCCCGCATGGAGGCAAAGATCCGAAGAGCCTTCAGGCGGCCACCTCCACGCAGGGCCCGTTCAAGCGTTGCTCTCTGTGACAGCCGCAAGGCTCGTGTCCCGAAAGGGCTCAAGGCAATCATCGCCAGTCCTCCATACATGAACGAGCTGGATTATGTGCGCGACAATCGTTTGCGCCTCTGGTTCCTCGAACGGCGACTGCCCGAGGAGCGTGATATCCCTAAGAGTAACCCGGAAGGCCTATTCCGCGACCTGATGACCAGTACGCTCGCGCGGCTCGCGGCAGCGGTAGTTCCCGAGGGCGCGATCATTCTAATCGTGGGCGATGCAAGCAGGGGAGGGCGCGCAATTGATACCGCTCAAGTTGTGACTTCCGTATTCCAAAAATCACCCGTGCTGAATGCGTTCTCTCTTGTGCGTGTGATTAATGACTTGATTCCGGACGTCCGTCGCTCGCGAAGGGATCTGAGCGGTACGAAGAGCGAAACGATTCTTGTTTTTAGGCGCCAGTCTCTACGACGGCTGCAGGTCGACCAGAAGAAGATTGCGAGCGCAGCGCGGATAAGCCTGATGGAGAATTCATGAGGAAGAATCTGCCTGATTATACATTCTTTCTTGGGCAGCAAATCCCGGGCCACGAAGATTACGTGATCGAGGAGTTGCTGGGATCGGGTTGTAATGCACACGTATTTCGGGCGCAATCTGCAAAAGTTGGTCGAGCTATCGCCTGTAAGATTGTCCCAATCGCAAACTTGATTGGATACAATCAGTCGAATCCTGCATGGCGCGATGAAATTCTGAAGCCGAATGCTGCACCCTCCGATCGCGTCGTGAAGTTTTATGACTCTGGAGGCTGGTCTGTCAATGGAGCAGACTGTATTTATCTGCTATCGGATTTGGTGCGCGGACGCTCGCTATCTCAGTTGCTCAAGAAGGAGCCACACGTTGATGTCGGCTTCATAGTAACCTTCATGGAGGAAATGCTTGATTTCCTCCGTGAGCTTCAGGGTGCCAACCTTCAGCATGGCGACTTTCATGCTGGCAACATCCTAGTTGAGGACCGCTCCGCTTCCCTTGTTGGGCCCCGTTACGGCTTTCGCGTAACAGACTTTGGGGTGGCTTCAATCACGAGCGAGGCCGTCCTGCTTGATGATTTCGAGCAACTTGCCGAGATGTTGCGACAGTTGCTGAAGAAGGTCGATTACCAGGCGTGTTCACCCGAGGACCGATATACTTTCGATACGTTAAATAACGACTTGTTGGCGAAGGGGCTTGTCGAGCACGATGCTGGTTTTGACCCACGGGCGCGTAACCCAGTTGCTCTATTTCGCTCCCTTCGAGAGATTCCTAAGAGCTTTCGTGCAATGATCGCCGGAAAGGCTCGGCGAACGCTGATTACGCCGTTTGACTTCTTGAGTTGTGAGCAGATCGGCGAATCACACGTGCTCCTGAAGGAACTCTACTCCGACAAGATGCTCGGGTTGCCAGCTATTGAGGCTGTCAATAACTTGGTCCTCACCGGACCACGTGGCTGCGGGAAGACGACGGTATTTCGCAGCCTCAGTCTCAAGCATCGGTATTATACTGATGATGACACGCCATCGGGAATTCGCTATATAAGCGTGTACTATCGATGTGACGATCTTTATTTCTCGTTTCCTCGATATGAACTGCCAAGCCGATCCGAAGCTCTAGATATTCCCCTCCACTTCCTGTCGGCAACGCTGATTCGTGAACTTCTCGACTCTCTTTCTTTGTGGCTCCAGCGACACTTCGTCGATAGCTGGACCAGAAATGAAACTCGTGCTGCAGCCGAACTCTGGGATGTTCTGAAACTTGTCCGGCCTCAACACTCGAAGGCTGATACGTTTGACAGTCTTCGCAGGCAACTCGGGAAAGAGCGAGAGCGTGCTGCAAGTAAGCAGAAATTCGCTAACGATCCGAAGCAGGCATTCGGGGAATACTTTGGTCCGGATATCGTCCCCCGAGTTTGCAATGTGCTCATCTCGCACTTTGCTGAGCTTCAAGATAGGCCGATCTTCTTCTTTGTTGATGACTACTCTGCGCCGAAAATTAGCCAGAAGCTCCAGCAGAATTTGAACCGGCTACTGATGCAGCGAAGCTCGGCTTGCTTCTTCAAACTCGCCACCGAAAGTCCAGCTTCATTTGAGAGTCGTGATGTAGACGGCAAGGCCTATGTGGAGGGTCGAGAGTTTAGCTTAGTGAATCTCGGGATTGACTTCATTCATGCCGATCGAGATGACAAGCTTCAGTTTTTTGATGATATTTTCAATCGACGTTTTGTCTATACGGAAAATTACCCAGTCCAAACACTCCAGTCTCTCGTCGGTGACGAGGAGAAAGAAACAAGCCAGAATGAAGTGGCTCGCGCCATGCGCGAGAAGAAGCAATCGATTGTATGGGGGAAGCGTGCGTTGGGCGAATTGTGCAGCGGCGACGTGCACTTTTTGATTGGGCTCGTTGGTAAAATGGTCGACAAGGCAGGAGGAAGAGACGCCATTCGCCCTGCTGCGGCGACGCCGGCCATCTCAGCAGAGATCCAGAACAAGACTATCCGAGAAGAAGCAGGCAGCTTCCTCCGCAACCTTCGAGCACTTCCTAAGGGTCAGAATCTTGTGGAAATTGTCGAAGCCTTCGGGGCTGTTGCTTCATCGTATCTCAGGTTTCGTGATTCCAGGAATGAAGGTGGCTCTCCCCCACACCAGGCAACACGAATTGAGCCGTACGAAGATCCGCATCTCGAAGGGCAGTTCAAGGAAACGTATAACGACTTGCTCCGGTACTCGGTTTTCTTGGAAGACGTGCGCGGGAAGAGCAGGCGTGGAAATGTTGTCCCGCGGCTATACTTACGCCGATTTCTGATTCCCTCCTTTGGGTTGACATTTAGCAAGCGTGACTCTTTGGAGCTCAGTGTCGATGAGTTCAAAGAGTTGTTGGCATCCCCGAAGATCTTCGAGAAGCGTAAACGCATTAGGGAAGACGAAAAGTCGACGAAGGAGGCCGGGCAGCCTCAACTAGACCTGCCGCTGTCATCACCAAAGCAGGATGAGGTACAGAGCGATGAGTGACATGCATGTGCTCCGCCTTGATGAGCAGCTTGCTAATATGGACTGGCCTGAGGCCAAGGCAATCGACGCGCCATCTATTGCGCCTAATAGTGTCCTTGTCATGTGTGCGGGATTCGAGGACCGAGCCTTAGAGGTGCTAGGGCGCGCGCTGAATAGAGGAGAGAAGAACTTTCGTCTGCTTTGTGTTGATTATCTCCCAGCAGTGCTCGCAAACCGCCGTGCCGAGGTTGAGCAGCTCTGCAGGAAGCGCGGTATCACTCTGGAGAGCGTCACATATGATCGCGAGAACCCAGCGAGCGGAGGAGAGAAGGTGCTCAGGGCTGCTGGTGCAGCTTCTCGCCTGTATATCGATATTTCTGGAATGTCGCGATTGTTGATTGTGCAACTGCTCGCTGAGGTCGTGCGCGGCGGGCACCTTCTCAAAACCGAAGTTCTGTATGTAGATGCTGCTGAGTATCCGCCCTCCAAACATACGGTGGATGCAGAACTCCGAAATTCTGGAGATCCGGTCGGCTTGATGATGTTTTTGTCGGCAGGCGTGTTTGGCTTGACGGTTGTGCCTGAACTCTCTAGCGTGGAAATGCAAGGGCAGCCGATTCGTGTGGTGGCTTTCCCGTCGTGGAATCCCTCGCAGGTTGCGGCGCTTTGCGCTGAGATGCAGACCTCCAGCTTTACCGTCGTCAATGGAATCCCGAGGGACGAGCCCGATTATTGGAAGTTGGAGGCGATGCGCCAGCTTAATAGGATTGACTCGCTATCTCCGCGCGAGGAGTTCAGTGTGAGTACTCGCGACTATCGCGATGTGTTGCGGCTTCTGCTGCAGATTTATCACGATCATGCGCAGCGGGAGAAAATTGTTGTCTCGCCCACTGGTAGTAAAATGCAGAGTGTTGCGGTCGGTCTTGTTTGTGGGTGGTTGCGCGATATTCAAATCGCTTACCCGACTCCAAGGGAATTTTCTCCCCCTGATCGTTACACCCGTGGCATTGGAGGTGTGTATTCGCTTTCGTTCGAAGCCTGTTCTGCTTTGGCTGCCGCGCTCGCCAACGGACGAGATGATGCTGAGATTCGGGAATAGGTAATGCGTTGTAGTTGAGTGTTGTGCGGAGTAGTGACTGTTATGGTAAATAGGATGACTGAGGACCGACTCAAAGAACTGGCAAAGTGGGCACGCCAGGCAGCAGAGGACGGGCAAGGCGATATTCGGAAGCTTGGAGAGAGCCTACGAGAAGTCATAGAGGAGGTTCGGCAACTGCAAACGCGAACTCGGAACTTGGAGGGAGGAGCCGTAGTGTCGAATGCTGGGTTCTCCGCATCGATAGATTCAAGTGCAGGGACTCGACACAGGCTGCGGTTTTCGCAGGATCCACATTTGTCGTTAGTGGACATGAACCGCATCCATCAGTTGGTCGCGTCCCACGTCGGCAAGCTGCTCAAGGTCCCTATTCAGACCCCGCCCAACCCGATTGTGGGATACGTCGATCTTGTCTTCGAGGAGAAAGAGGACGAGTAGGTTTGGGGTGCTGACAACAGGATGCCGCTTGTCAGGTGAGGCCACCTCATGCCCTTCGGGCTGGCGAGGCTCCTTGCCGGGCATCAAGTTGTGCTGCTGCGTCATCCGTTCTTTCGAGGGCCGGCCTCGCCAACCTCCTTGAGTCGCAGGCGGCCGTCCGACAGACGCCGTGCTTGGACCGCTTGAGGACGGGCGTGGGTGTGCTCGTCGCTAGCAGCGAGCCCGGGGGAGCAGGTCGACGGACGGGACCTGCACGACGGTGTTCAGGAAGAGTGGGCGGCGCGTCGATGCCTCCACTCTCGCGACAGCAGCTCGCCGATCGCGAGGCGTCTGCACGCGCAACAGCACGTCGGCGAGGTACTCCCCGGGGGGGGCATGTGCCCCCCAAGAGGGCTTAGGTTGGGAGGAGCGCCGTTTGTCCCATTCCAAAGCGACAGGGAGTGTAAGCGATCCCGTGGGCTGCTCTATCTGCCTAGATTCTTCGCGATTCAGCGAAAGGTGTGTGTCATCGCGGGTTTAGGGCCTCTCCTCCACGCGATTTCGTCACTGGTGGCGTTCAGTATCTCGGAGTTTACGATCGGGATTCTGGTAGTCGACTACCGCCCCTGCAGCATGCAGGACTATGATAGAGGAAGCACGGAGGTCGCCATGTCCACTTGGGATCCGAATGAAGACTCGGTCGATTCCACGCCAAACAACGATTCCGTCTACGTGACGGAAGGGGAGTTTCACGAGGATCCTGCGACTTGGGCCCGACGGGCAGACGATGCGCCGCGCGTTGTTGTCACGTCCGACGATGGCGAGCACATCCGCTTTGTCATCATCCAGCAACGCGAGCCTCTCGATCTGAAATTCTGAAATAATGAACGTCGTTATCGGGCCTGAAGCAGACAGTGTCGTCAATGTGATGCGGCAGTACCTTCGTTCCGGTACGACCGGCTGTTTATTCGCCGCAGCTTACGCCGCGGCCAAGGACGCGATTCAGTGGGGCGTTTGGTCCGGAACATCTCCATCGGAGTCCCTCCACGCGGGGCTGTCGGGGTTCTTCACGAGCGCTGCACAGATATTGCGTCCGGGCATTGCGGTTTTCCCAGAGATCCGAACTGCGGATGATCTCGTCGGACTCTTGGTTGGGCTCGCAGGAAAGACAGGCTGGTCTCTTTCGCGCGACAGTTGGCGTAAGTACGCGCGTGACGACGAGCTGGTGAGCCTTTGGTGGCGTACGCCTGCCGGGCTTCGGACAAGCGTGATGGGGTTCGCACCGTTGGGCTCCATGCCCGTGACTCGTCGTGCGCCCTTTCTCGCGATTGCTGCGTGGGCTGGTCCAAAACTCAATCCTCAGAAGTCCACGAAGATGAAGACACCTGACCCGTCAGACGAGGTCGGCTTTGTAGACTTGCGGCCCCTTCAGCCCGAGGCCTACGAGAAAATGTGGGACGCCACACGCCAGAGGGTTAAAGAACTCACGGCTCTGCCGCAGGAAGGTGCTGCGCGACCCTCGGTTGCGTTTTGCTTGCCCGCCGCGTGCGCGCCACTTCTCGCACCGTACTATCTGGTTCCTTCAGTTTGAAGGTAACGGCTCCTGCCACTTCCGCTCACGACATATAAGCCAAACAAGGAGCCTTGTTTCCAGCGGTGAACTGAAGCAGCGCGACAGAGGAGGACCACTGATGAGTGCCGGCAGGGCCGTGCGCCGCGCCGATGCAGCGTGGTGACCTGCCTGGATTCTTCGGACCACTGATTGCGAGAGAGGCTCCGCCCGGGATGGGTTGGGTACCATTGCTTCGCACTTGCGTCGAAATTCCAGAGGCGTGAGGTAGCCCAGGCTCGAGTGTGGCCGGACCTGGTTGTAATGCAGGCGCCACTCCTCGATGACGGCTCGCGCCTCTGCCCTGGAGCGAAACCATTCCATGCTGAGGCACTCGTCGCGAAGACGTCCGTTGAAACTCTCGTCGGTGCCGTTCTGCCAGGGCTTGCCGGGTGCGATGTGCGCCAGCTCGATGCGAGCTTCCGCGGCCCACTGCAGGATGGCCGAGGCCACGAACTCCGGTCCGTTGTCGCTGCGCATATGCCTCGGGGCCCCTCGCTCGCTGACAATCCTCGACAGCACCTCCACCACTCGCTCGGAGCGGATGGCCCCCGCGACGTCGATGGCGAGGCACTCTCTCGTCCACTCGTCCACCACGGTGAGGCACTTGAGCTGTTGCCCGTTGGCGCAGCTGTCGAAGACGAAGTCATAGGCCCACACCTGGTTGGGCCCGGTTGCCGGCAACGGGCGGGGGCGGCTGCTCGCCACGCGCCGCCTGGGCCTCTTGCGCGGCACCTGCAGCCCCTCCGTACCCGTCCGGGTTTGGCTGTCCTGACGAGGGATGAGTCCCGCCCGGAGCCAGGGGCAGTGTCGTGGTGACGCTCTCGGATGGGATGGAGGTTCGCCGTGTGCGTCAGGAGGTGTTCGTGACGA
>NZ_JAHNZT010000076.1 GCF_019039035.1 Citreicoccus inhibens
TGACCGTCGCTACCTCGACATGGCCTTGCTGACTTCAAACCCAGGCACCGCTGAATGATGCCGCCAAGGAGCTTTCCTCCCCCGTACCCCCTCCGAACCGACTACACACGATTCGGGACTTGACCGAGGAAGAATCCCTTGAGATTCAGGGGCTTAATCCTACAGTCGTAGATTGAGACGAGCGCCGTGAGTCCGGTAATGGCAGACGATGGCGACGGCTTGATGGTGGCGGCGCCAGCGACTCCACGCCAAGACGTGCTCAATTGGGGCGACGGCGCGTCGGAGCAGGGCCAGCAGCAGCCCGCGTACCTCTTGGACGGAGAAACGGACAAGGAGTGTCAATGCAGGCCGCGCCGACCGAGAAACGCCCGCATGGGGTTTCTTCGCGTCGGCAGGCCGAGGGCTTTGGGGGGGCAAGCCCTCCTGAGGCCCAAGGTTGGCCAGGGCCCGTGCCGCGGCGAGGAAGACGTGCGCCACCAAGCACAGCGTCATGTGTCGGTGCCACGCTGTCCACGTGCGCACCTCATAGTCAGCCAGGCCCACTTCGCCCTTGGAGGATTCGAAGTCCTCTTCAATCACCCACCGACTGCCGGCCACCCTCACCAGCGAAGCCAACGAGGCATTGCGTCGGGCATGGGCCACGTAGAAGGCCACCTTTCCATCGGCGATACTTCGCCGGAAGAGGAGCCCCCCTGTGTCAGGGAAGTTGTCGCCTCGGCTGAGATGCCGAGCTGATGACGCCTTGGGGGCGAGAGCAGGCAGGACGCGGTGTCGTACACGGCTGCATTCAAGTTGCAGATGGTGAAGCGGATGGTGGGCCCGGGAGCGGTGAGTGCGGCGGCGTTGGCCCGACAGGTGGGAGTGTCCCAGCCGACGTTGTCGCAGTGGTTGCGGGAGGCGAATAGGGTGGCGGCGATGACGCCTCCGCCCGAAGAGAAGAAGCCCGCTGCGCCGTCAGGGCCGAAGAAGTGGACGCCCGAGGAGAAGCTGCGCGTGCTGGCGGCGACTCAGGGGCTTGCCGGTGAGGAGCTGGGGGCAGTGCTTCGCAGTGAGGGGTTGCACGAGGCGCAGCTGAAGGAGTGGCAGCAAGCGGCCGCTGGAGCCCTCTCAGGCACGTCGGCGGAGCTACTGCCGGCCAAGGAGCGCAAGCGGCTGGCCGCCGCTGAGAAGCGGGTGAAGGAGCTCGAGCGGGAGCTGCAGCGCAAGGAGAAAGCGCTGGCGGAGACGGCGGCGCTGCTGGTGCTCGAAAAGAAACTTCAGGCGATGGGCTGGGACCAGAGGCACCAGGAAGACGAGGACGATTCCGGGGACGAGAAGAGCGAGAGATGACACTCGCCCACGTCGACGAGGCGCTGGAGAAGGGCGTACGGCTGGAGGTTGTCTGCGAGCGGCTCGGGGTGGCCCCGCGAACGATTCAACGCTGGAGAAAACCAGCGACGGCCGAGGACCGGCGGTGCGGTCCCCATACCCAGCCGGCCAATCGACTCTCCGAGGTGGAGCGGCGCCGCATCCTCGCCGTCGCCAACAGCGAGGAGTTTCGCGACGTCTCGCCCAAGCAGATTGTCCCTCGGCTGGCGGACCGGGGCGAGTACGTGGCCAGCGAGGCGAGCTTCTACCGGGTGCTGCGCGAAGCTGGACAGTTGGTCCATCGCGGACATGCCAAGGCGCCCACGACCAGGCCTCGGGCCGAGCACACC
This sequence comes from Citreicoccus inhibens, assembly GCF_019039035.1. GTDB lineage: Bacteria > Myxococcota > Myxococcia > Myxococcales > Myxococcaceae > Citreicoccus > Citreicoccus inhibens. The sequence continues at coordinate 1,698 of NZ_JAHNZT010000076.1, forward strand.
TCCACCGCGCCCAACCAGGTGTGGAGCTGGGACATCACCTACCTGAAGGGCCCGGTGAGGGGCACCTTCCTCTATCTCTACCTGGTGGTGGATATCTTCAGTCGGCGCATCATGGGATTCGAGGTGCACGAGGAGGAGTCGGCTGAGCACGCCGCGGTTCTCATCCGCCGCTGCTGGCAGGACGCCGGTTGCCCCGTGGGGCTGGTGCTGCACTCGGACAACGGAGGCCCGATGAAGGGCGCCACGCTGCTGGCCACCCTGCAGTGGCTGGGCGTCACGCCCTCCTTCAGTCGGCCCCGCGTCTCGGACGACAACGCTTTCTCCGAAGCGCTCTTCCGGACGCTGAAGTATCGCCCCTGTTTTCCACAGCGGCCCTTCACATCCATCAAGGACGCCCATGCCTGGGTGACGCGCTTCATCACCTGGTACAACACCGAGCACCGCCACTCGGCCATCCGCTTCGTCACTCCCGATGACAGACACTTCCGGCGCGAAGCCTCGCTGCTCGCCCGGCGCCACCAGGTGTACCAGCGCGCCCGGCGGTGCCATCCCGCGCGCTGGAGCCGCGGCACGCGCGACTGGACGCCGGTCGGCCCCGTGCGCCTCAATCCCACTCCCAATCTCACCCCGCTCCTGCAGGAGGTGCGGTCCGTCGGCTGAACCCTCTCACGCGACAACTACCTTGACGCTCACCGGAGCCAGCGAGACAGCCCCAGGTGGCGATTGAGGCGGAGTCGAGCCCACTCGCAGAGGCGAGGGCCCTTGGTGCCCGCGCCCGCGGACATGCACACCCATGCCTCTGGCGGGACTTCTCGTAGCGCGTCTGCTGGCTTCGCCTGCAAGAATCCGCGCCACACGTGCGTATTGGACGCCACCGGCAGCACGCGGTACTGGTGCGACTCCCACACCTTCGCGAGCAGCGCATTTCCGAGGAGCGTCATCTGGAACGTCGCCTGGAACTTGTCCTTGAGCGGCGGCTGCCCACCAGCGGCGATGTCCGTCGCGCGTTTCGTCCAGAGCCGCGAGCGCTCGGCGCGGTCTCGCCACGGGGCGAAGGGCGTGAAGTCGAGCGGGTCGGTGAGCGGGAGGCGCTGCGCGATCCACGAGTTGAACGAGCGCCAGCCAAGGAACGCGCCGTGCTCGTATCCGATGTCCGAGGCGAACTTCGGGTCGCGCAGGAGCGCGTGGGGAACGCAGAACGGGAAGTCGAACCCGACGACGCGCGCAGGTCGGGCCACCAACTCGTCGACGAGTTCTTTCGCGCTCCAGCCCGGAGGCTCACCCGCGAGGAGCCGAGCGTTCATTCCGGTCGCGTCGATGCGGTAGGAGTTCCAGCCCGTCGAGTGCGCGACAACGGCGATGATCTTCCGCCGCTGGTCGCGCGTCCGCTGCGGCGCACCGAAGTCGACGCCGACGATCATCTCGACCTTGAGCGCGCGGCGAAGGAGACCAACGAGACCATGATGCTCCAGTTCTCCCCGCTGCCGCCGACGTGGTCCAGAGCGATTCGCTTGGCACCGTAGTGGGGAGAGCGGCGCGCCCGCCAGCACGCGCCCCGCTTTGGCTCGTGCATCACCGCAAAGGGACCGCAAGGGAAAGCTCCTCATCATCCAGGCGGATGCTGCGGCGAGAGCCGCGCACCGTATGGTAGGGGAAGTCCCTGGACGGATACCCCTGCACGATGCTGCCGCGCGGCGCGAAGCGGCCACGTTCCAATGTCGAGGAGCAGATTCGGATGCTCGCCGGCCGGGTGCAGAGCCACCTACGTGTTCAGACGGAGAGCCGCTACTGGCTGACGGCCAGGCGCGCGCAGTCCCGGACATCGGCGTGGTGGGCGAGGCTTTCCGCGCAGTCCATGCCCCGAAGGTAGAGATGCCCGCGGACGCGCTTCTCCACATCGACCTGGCGTGGCTATGAGCCTGAGGATGATTTCAGGACTCCGCGCTGAGCTGGGATGCGCGAAGCCCGCGCGCCTTGCTCACTCACATTGACGCGCGTTTTGACGCAGCCTTGACGCACTCATGACGCAGCGACTGAGTTTTGGGTAGGCACAGGCGTGGGACCAGCCTGTCCCTGGCCAATGCCGCCGGCAATCGCCCCTCCTCGTCGAATCGGCGGATGCTCCGGAGCAGCGATGGAAGCTGAATCCGGAGCCCAACGGCATCTACCGGCTGACGACCCAGGCGCAGGGCGACGTGCTGTCACTGGACATCGTCAATGACAGCAGGGCCAACAACATCCCTATCCTCGACAAGACAGGCTGCAATGATTCGGGGCAGCTGTCGAAGGTGACCCCCGTCCCCCCTGCGCCCTGAGCAATTGCTGTTCGCGCCGTGAGGCGTGCTCGCGGAGCGGCTACTTCTTGCGGATGTAGAGGCCCTTGAAGCTCACGTTGAGGCCTCCACACTGGAGGTTGTCGGACACGAGCAGATAAGGGCCCCGGCGCTGGACGGTGACGAGGCACGCGTCCTCTTCCTTGGGGTCACCGAAGCGAAGCTCCTCGCCTCCGGGCTTCACGTCCTCGGCGAAGCCACCGGTATTGGCCGTGCCGTTCACCACGGCGGTGGCGGTGCCCTCGGCGTGCAGCAGCCCGCCCGCCTTGGAGGTGAAGACGATCTCATTCTCCTCGTACACCCATGTCCCCGGGAGGATCGCCGCGTCGAGCCCTTTCTCCCCCTTGGCGGGCTCCAGGTTCGCGGCGGGAAGGAAGCCCGCCAGGGGCTTGCCCCTGGCGGTGACGTAGTAGGCGCACCGGAAGTCGCCCTGCTCCGGGCCTGCCAGGACTGTGTCCCCCGGAATGAGGTAGCTGCGCTGCTTCCACCCGCACTTGCCCTGGGCAGGGCAGGCCTTGGCCTCGGACTGGAAGCTCACCGGCTGTTTGGGCGTGGGGGCCTTGATGGTGAAGACCTGGGCCTTCGCCTGTGCGTCGAAGTCATACGGGACGCACTCCGAGGAGGACTGCGCCACGGCCAGCGACGGCAACGTCCAGGCCGCGATCATCAGAGAAAAAGAGACAGAGGTTCGCATGCGCGTGGCATTACGGCACATAAAGATCCGCGCTGTCCAAGGGATTGCCGTCCTCGACCTGCCCCTCGCCCGGTAGACCTCCGCGCATTCCGCCAGCCTCTCAATCGGGATGAATTCACCGTTGTGCACTCACCGGTTGAGTGTGCCGCGGCCTTCTTCGCCAGGGAGAGCACGTGAGGTTCGCGGCCATCCAGGAGAAGAAGGCGAGCTACCCAGTAGCAGTGCTGTGTCGTGTGCTGGAGGTGTCGCGAGCGGGCTACTACGCCTGGGAGGAGCGGGAGGCGTCCGCCCGTCAGAGGCCAATGAGGCGCTGGCGGAGCGAATCCAGCAGGTGCACCAGGACAGCCGCCGCACCTATGGCAGCCCGCGTGTGCGCGCCGAGCTCAAGGCGCAGGGGCAGCACGTAGGCCGGCATCGCGTGGCTCGGCTGATGCGCGAGGCCGGGCTGCGAGCCCGTTGGCGTCGACGCTTCGTGCACACCACGGACTCCAAGCACGGCTTGCCGGTGGCACCCAACCTGCTCGCCTGCGACTTCAATCCATCCAAGCCCGACCGGGCCTGGGTGACGGGCATCACCTACGTGCCCACGCGCGAGGGCTGGTTGTATTTGGCCGTCGTGATGGACCTCTTCAGTCGGCGGGTCATCGGCTGGGCCATGGACCGCACCAATGCGTGGCTGACTCGCCAGCGGCGACTGGCTCGGGACTACGAGCGTCACGAGCACTCGTCCGAAGCCTTCATCCACATCGCAATGACCGGCCTCATGCTGCGCCGCCTTGCATCGCGGTCCATCTCAACACGCTCTTAGGGGCGATGCACGTCCACGGTGAACTTGGTGAAGTCCTCGGCGTAGCCCAGCGTCGTGGCGTGGTGCTCCAGCAGCTTCATCGCCGTCGCGCGATCTCCTGTCGTGAACTCGCCCGTGTTCGGGTCCAGGAACTTGTAGGTGCGTTGTTGATCGGCGCCCTCGGCGACCCTGAGGCCAACGACATGCCCCGAGCCACTGGCGGGATACATGGAGACCCTGTAATACCCTGGCCCCATTTTCTCGACGTAGTCGTCGAGACGCTTGCTGATGTGGGCTGCCCGTTCTGGCCCCGACTTGCCTTCGATTGGCCTCAGCCGGTCCGTGAGATTGTCTACGTCCATGCAATCCGTGTCGAAGCGGAGGCCCGCACCCAACGCTACATCCAGATTCAACGTGTCCATCCTCGCGGACTTCATCGCGCCTTGGATGAACCCGAACGCATTGCTTTGCTTTGCGCGCAGTTCCTTCAGTTGTTGTTGTTCTTTGGGCGTGATTGAGCCGTTTTGCTCTTTGGTTTTGAGTGGATCAATCCGGGTTTTGAGCTCTTTATAATCCTTCTCGGCAGGAGTGACGGCCTGGTCAAACCGTCTGGCATTTTCCTTGCGAACGTCTTCGGTGGTCTTCTGATTCTTCATCAAGGCGGCTCGGTTGCTGGGAACCTCCAGCTCCGAAGCGAACTGCACGGAGCCGGCTGCCGGTGAGTTGCAGCCGACGTCTGTACGAATCCACTGCTCGAGGATCGTGGAGCAGGCTCCGCCGTCTTTGAACTCCGCCTTGTTGTTCTGGTCGACAGCAATACTGAAAGTGACCGGCGCCGAATGTCCCGCGAGAGCAGCCGTGATGACCTTCTGCATGACGGGCCCCAACTTCTTCATCTCGTCGTTCGCGGGTTGAACTCGTTGGTTTCCAAAGACGGAGGTCTGGTTCTGGCGCGCGCTGATGGACGTGTGATCGCCGGGATTTCGAGGCGGAGCCAGTGGATTCTGTTGCTGGGGTTGGGTCCCCGCGACGAATTGTGACGCAGGGGTGGGTGTATTCGTGGACGGAGTTGGCGTTGGGGCAGGCCCCTGCGCACCCGTGGCCACAGGCGATTGCAGAGGGGGGGCGGAGGAGGACGTGGGGGTCGTGTGGCTCTGCTTGGGTTTCTGCCCAATCTTGTGCATGACGCTCTCGAGGGGAGGAGGCCCCCGTAGGCGTAGCATGTCGTGGCCACATTGACAGAGCAGCATTTGATGCCGGAACGAGCGAGGCGGGGGCTTTGGGGCATGTTCTTGTCCTGCCAGAAATCAAGAGTGTGAATGCCTGACTCCTCCGCCCCACGATTCCTTCAGACACGTCTCTGGTTCAGCGCACCACCTTCGGCGGAGATGATGGGGAGGAAGGTGATGATGAGCAGTCCCGCGTACAGCCCCCACCTCCCGAGTTGGAGGGGCCAGAACGATGGCGCGGAGGCTGGACGCTGAGCCATGCGTTCAAGCTACCAGATGCACGGGGTCAGGCTTTCAGGGCGGCGCGCAGGAGGGGCGCGAGCTTCACCGTGCCGCCGTGAAGTCGCGCCATCGTCCACGAACCAGAGTAGATTCTCCCTCCCTATTCGTTGGAGTTCCGTCGATGCCACAAGCCACGCCGCGCTCGTCACTTCTGGGAGCACGTCCCAGCGTCTTCTTGCTCGCCGGAGCGTTCGTCACCGGCATGTTCCTCTTCATGCATGGTGGCTGCGGAGGTGATGAGTGCCAGGTCGCCGCCGATTGCCGTGAAGACAAGGGACCGCCGGCTTCGAACACGGAGTGGGTCTGCGAGGACAAGCGCTGTGTGCATCATCCCGTCCAGGTTCCGCCCCCAGATTCCGGCACGGACGCGGGGACGTCTGACTCGGGGATGCCCGACTCTGGGACGCCCGACTCTGGGACGCCAGACTCTGGGACGCCCGACTCTGGGATGTCCGACTCTGGGACGCCCGACGCGGGGCCCACCACGGTGAGCGTGCAGGTGCTGGCGTTCAATGACTTCCACGGGCAGCTCGAGGAGCCCGCGCAACAGATTGTGGCGGGCGTGGCCCCCGACGGTGGGCTGGTGCGGGTGAACGCGGGCGGCGTGACGTACTTCGCCCGGCACATCGCGGCCCTGCGGGCCACCAATCCGAACACGGTGGTGGTGGCGGCCGGAGACCTGATCGGCGCCTCGCCGTTGCTGTCGGCGCTCTTCCATGACGAGCCCACGGTCGAGGCGATGAACCTGATTGGCCTGGACCTGGTCGCGGTGGGCAATCACGAGTTCGACGAGGGCAGCACGGAGTTGTTGCGCATGCAGTCGGGCGGTTGCCACCCAGTGGATGGCTGCCTGGACGGGGATGGCTTCGCGGGCGCGAAGTTCAAGTTCCTGGCGGCCAACGTGGCCACGGGCGTGGACCGCACGCTGTTCCCCCGCTACGACGTGCGCGAGTTCGAGGGCGTGAAGGTGGCCTTCATCGGCATGACGTTGGAGGACACGCCGGAAGTCGTCACGCCCACGGGCGTGGCGGGGCTCACCTTCAAGGACGAAGTGCAGACGGTGAACGCGCTGGTGCCAGAGCTGCGGCGGCAGGGCATCGAAGCCATCATCGTGGTGGTGCATCAGGGGGGAATTCCGACCTGGGGCTCGCAGGTGAACGATTGCAAGGGCGAGGGGGCGGACGGGCGCATCTCAGGTGCCATCGTGGGCATTGCCAAGGGCCTCGATGACGCGGTGGACGTCATCGTCAGCGGCCACACGCATCAGGCCTACAACTGCGTTATCGATGGCAAGGTCGTCACGAGCGCCTCGTCGATGGGGCAGCTCGTCACGGACATCAACCTGAAGTTGAGCAAGGCGACGGGCGACGTCGTGGAGGCGCGCGCGAATAACGTCATCGTCACTCGCGACGTGCCGGAGGTCGGCGCGGTGAAGGAGCTGGTGGCGAAGTACCAGGGGCTCGTTACGCCGAGGGCCAACCGGGTCATCGGCTGGGTGGCTCAGACGCTCAGGACCCAGGCGGACGCTGTGGGCCAGTCCACCCTGGTCTTCGTCATCGCGGACTCGCAGTTGGAGGCGACGAAGCCCGCGAACCTGGGTGGGGCGCAGGTGGCCTTCATGAACCCGGGCGGCGTGCGCGCGGACATCGCCCAGGGCGAGGTTACCTACGGCGAGGCCTTCACCACGCAGCCGTTCGGCAACAGCCTGGTCACCGTGACGCTGACGGGCGCGCAAATCGATCAACTGCTGGAGCGGCAGTGGCGGCCGTCGGGAGCCACCCTCATGCTGCTTCCGTCGGCGGGCTTCACCTATGCGTTCAGCGCGTCGGCGCCCGTCGGAAGCCACGTCGACCCGGCGTCCATCCGGATCAACGGCGTGACGGTGGACCCGGCGGCGAACTACCGCGTCACCGTGAACAGCTACCTCGCGGCTGGGGGTGACGGCTTCCCGGTGCTCACCGAGGGGACGAACCGGCTGGGTGGCGCCGTGGACAGCGACGCGCTGGAGGCATACCTGAAGGCACACAGCACCCAGGCGAGCCCTTTGCCCGCCCCCGCGCTCAATCGCATCACCATGCTGCCCTAGGGGCTGTCCCTGGTCTCGCGTTCGGAAAACAACTCGGGGTTGGCCGAACGTTCAGTTCGGTCAACTCCCAATCGCGCGCGGTTGCTGGTAGGGGCCCTGGGTGCTCAGCACAGGCCTATGCGCCGACATGAGCTGAGCGATGCCGAGTGGAGCCGCATTGAGGC
>NZ_JAHNZT010000077.1 GCF_019039035.1 Citreicoccus inhibens
TGGCTCAACCGCTTCCGACGTCTGCTGGTGCGCTGGGAGAAGCGAGAGGACACCTACGTCGCAATGCTGCACTTTGCGCTGGGCATCATCACTTGGTTCCACGCGCTCCTACCGAAATAGGTTCTAAATGGGTAAGCGTGGCGCGAACGCCCTCGGAGTAGAGCTTGTCCCTATCTCGGTGCAAGTACCTTGGAACACTGGCCCAGGGAAAGGCCTCGCGCAACTGCTGCTTCGTCCATTCTTCCGTCGGGTGCGCTGTCACATTGAGGTGGAGAATTTGCCTGTCTCGGTGACTCACAACCACAAATCCCAACAGCACTCCAAACGTCGCAGTCGGAATGACAAAGAAGTCCATTCCCGCGGACTCTGACAGATGCAAGCGTAAGAAGCTCCGCCACGAGGGCGATGGTTTCGGCGCTCCCCTTCCAGGTCTGGGCATGTACCGAGCGACCGTTGTCTGGCCTACTTCCATCCCCAGTTTCAACAACTCCCCATGAATACGCGGGGCACCCCATGTCGGGTTAGATTCAGCCATGCGCCGAATCAACGCGCGCAGTTCCGGAGTTGCCCGAGGCCGCCCCACCCGACTCCGGGACTTCCATCGCCAGAAGAGTCGAAAGCCCATCCGATGCCACTTCACCACTGTCGCAGGCTGCACCAAGCACAGAGGCCTCCGCCAACCCTGCCAGAGGCGTTGGAGAACCACCCAGAAGAGGCGGTCGCCCCGCGCAAGCCGCGGTGACGCGCGCTTCTCACGGAAGACTGCGAGTTGCTGACGAAGAGCCAGGTTCTCCAGCACCAGCTCCGAACGGCTCAGCAGGGCCGAGTGCATCGTCTCGACCAGCGCCTTCACGAAGACCCGCATCTTGCCATTCTTGCCTTGCCGGCCGTAGCTGGCAGGCCAGAATTCTGCCGCATCCCGTCAAGAGCTGCATGACCACACAGAGGCGCCTGCGCACGCTCACCCACCTTCGCCCCTTCCATCCCCGGCATTCTTCGGACCCCATCTGGAGGGCTGTGCATGCAATGACGCGTTCGCTGACGCACGCTTCTCACCGGACCCGAATATCCGGTAGCCACACCTCCACCCTGGTGTGGACCTGGGGGCAACAGGCTGCTGGCGCCTCCGGCTGTGGAGCCGGACGCCGGGCTGGACTTCTACCGTGAGCAGACTGCCGCGCTGCGCATCGGCTGCGGCATTCCTCGGGCAGCGGCCCGGACGGGATGCTCCCCTGCCGTCACTTCAGAGGCAGCTCGGCGCCTGCATGCTGTAGGTGTAGGAGGACGCCGCGACTAACGAGATTCGCCATCTCAGCAGCGCTAGGACGTTCGTAACGCGTGGGCCAAGAACGGGGCAGGTCAACCACACGCCGGGCCAGAGGGTGCCCGGGAGGAAGTCAACACGCTCTTCGGGCGCCCCTTCCGCAGTTTCACTTTGCATCAGCGGCTCCAACCCAAGGCAAGAGTTCCAATGGGGCGCAGCCCGCTGGGCAGACGAACGCACGGAGCGAACGCCACCCATCTTGCTTGCCGGTGCCAACGATGAGCAGCAACGGTTCCTTACAGTCGTACTCCTTGGCGTGACTGATCTTGAGCATCTGTTCGAAGTCGTCGCCGCTCGGTTCGACGTGGGCCACGGGATGGAAGTGCCACTCGCCGACGTAGTACGTGCGCTCCTTCGCCCGCCACTTATTGCCGAGCATGTCGCCGAGGCCGCTCACGCCCCGCACGAACCAGGCGCGCCCGCGAAGCGAGTCCGACGGTGGCGGCGTCGCCTCCCGCACGATCGCCACCGAGAGCTCGTCCGAGTAGCGGCCGATGAGGATGCCGCCCGTCTCGGAAGCGCGTGCTTCGCGGCAGAGGCGATCTAGAGCGCGGAGCACCGGCGCCTGAAGCTGCACGGCGAAGGTGCCGTCCGCGGTCTTCCCTCTCCAGTCCTTCATGACGCCTTCGCATCCACGCTGGGCGGGATGGCCTCAGGGACGAATCCCTGGAAGCCGTCGTCGGAACCACTCTGTGCGAACACCCGGAAGCGAGGCGCGCGCGGCCTCTGCGCGACGAGCGTCTCAAGCTCCTTCACGCACGTTGCGGCAGCCAGCACCACGTCATCGTGGCGAGCCGGGAACAGCGGCGACCAGCACCCTGCTCCCTCGAGGACCTCTTCACTGGTTGCCCATGTTGCCGCCTCGTGCTCGATCCACGGACGGAGTTTCAAGGTGAACTCCTGCTGCGGGAATTCGTGGCCGCTCACGCCGAACGAGAAGAGTCTCTTCCCGCCGTAGCCGAGTGAGAACGAAGCGAAGACACGCGGGTTCGACCACCACCCCGTAGCGAGCAACGTTACGACCTCGTCCGAAGCCGTGCAGTCGAGGACGACGTCATAGGGGTCGAGCTGTTCGACGATCGTCTTCACGTCGCCACAGAAAGCCTTGCTCACCTCAACGACGCGAACATCCGGCGAAATCTGCCGCAGTCGCTGCCCAACGACCTGCACTTTGTCCTTACGGATATCGACGAGCGTGGCCACATGTCGGCACACGTTGCCAGCCTCCACATGGTCGTCATCGACGAGGGCGACGTCCGTGACGCCCGCGCGCACAAGCATCTCCGCGAGGAGCGATCCGAGAGCGCCGACGCCGAGAAGCGCGACTCGCAGGTCCCGCACTGCAGTCGGAAGTCGGCCGCGAGCATGGAGACGCTGGGGGCTCCAGTTCTCCGCGTACAAGTACTCGAGCGAAACGTTGTCCGCGAACTTCCCGTATCGGTCGCGGTGCCACCAACCGCGGGCATTCGGGCGAAAGCCACTCGGCGGCTTCCCGGACGCTTCGTTCAGGCGTGGGAGCAGGAGGGCGTCCCAGTGCACCTCAGAAGGCGCCGCGCCAACGCGCAGAGGCACAGGGTAACCGATCAGCAGAACGCTGCTCGGCTTCGCGCCTCGAATCGAGGGGAATAGCCATCGCAGCATTGCGTCGGTATCGAGCCCCATCGCTTTCGCGATCCGTCGAAGCTCTCCCCATGTGCCGGGCGCCTGCCACGGCGGCAAAACAATGGGGTTGGGCAAGAGCCACCAAAAGCCGTTGACGTCGCCTTTCCCGAGATCGCCAAGCTCACGGCCAGCCCATGTGCGGATGGTGGTTCCGCTCTGGTCTTCGAAACGAGATACGCCGAGCGCACCGCCGATGTCAGTGACCGCGCCGAAACGCGCACGGCCGAAGGTACGCTCTCGGCCGCTCCACGCCGCGAACGAAGTTGCGGTCTCGTCGTCCACAACGAGGTGGCGCTCCCACTCTCGCACGGTGGTGTGAGGGCGGTCGGGCAACTCGAACGGTTCACCCTCAGCCAGGAGTTGGTCGTTCGCAGCGTGCTGAAGCCATGCCATCGCACGCTCGACGTGCCACCTGAGTCGCGCATCGACGTCGCCAACTGGATCGCGAACCACGGTTACTCGTCGCTCGCCTCCAAACGGAGAGTCGAGGCACAACTTGCCGCTTCGCCAACCACGTCGCTCGCGGCCAGCCGTGTTCCTCCGTTGGTGCGGGAACGTCGCGGTGAGCCCGCCCTCCGCGGCGGGGTAGAACGAGATAGGGCCGAAGGGATAGTCCCCGTCGATGAGCACGCACCATCTCGTCGACGTTCCGACGAACCGAGCGCCGACATCGCGATGGAGCGACAGTGTGACGACCCAGCGCTTAGTTCTTTCGTCGAACTTCGGCCCATCCTCGACGAGGCACGCATCGATGCCTCGCAGCCCGCGCAGGCCGCGCTCGATCTTGAGCGGTGGAAGGAGGGGCGTTGAGGTCACGCGAAGCGTCCGCTCCCCGGAACGGCCGGTCCCGTCGGCGGCGTGAAACCACGTCGGCTCGACCCTCCCGAACCGCCACCCCCGCATTCCGGCGGCTTCGGAAACTTGCTCCCGAACAGCTCGCGCCAGAGGTTGCCACTCTCCGTTCGGTCCTCCGAGTCGTAGGCGCGCCGCGCGAGGTCTGCGCCCGTCTTTGCCTGGTCGTAGAACTTCTTGAAGTCGTCAGCGGAGATCCGCTTGAAGACGTCATGAGTCGACACGCCGTAGTCAGGAAGGCTCGGCTTGCCACCGGTCAGAACGGTCAGCGCGTACTGCGAGACGATCTTCTCTAGCGTTTTCACGATACCCTCCGCGACGCTCGTAATGCCGTCGGGGCAGCACTCGCCGATGAGCCGCTCGAGCGGAAAGCCCTTCGGGTGCTTCGGCTCCTCGTAGTTCTCGACACGCCACCACTTGATCGCCTTCACGACGTTGACGAAATGACCGTCGGTGCGAGCGGTCTTGTCGCGCGTCCAAGCTATCTGCGCGAGAGGATGCGTGGGCTCCCACTTGTTCGCATCGCGATCAGGGATGTGGAGCGGCTGCGCCTTCCACTCGTCCTGCCCTTTGGCCTCTGCGAGCAGGTTCTTGGCATCGCTTCGGTAGCGCGAACCTAGCGCAACCCACGAACGATGGAGACGCCAGTCCTTCGCCTCTTCGAGGTCATCATCGCTCGTGACGGCATCCGAGCGCAGGATTCCCACTTCGGCTTCAGAGGGAGCCGAGGTGAGAACCAGGTCAAGCTCAACATAGTGCATTTCTATGCCGAACGAGCGGCCTTGCTGCCGCCACTTCCCCTTGTAGTACTTGTTGAGGAAGGGCTTGAACAGGTCCATCGCCTTCGCTGGCGTGTACTCCCGCTCGGAGAGTTTCGTCACGATGATGATGTCGACGTCAGAACGGCGGTCACCTTTCGGACGGATGGCCGTTGCGCGTCGATAGCTGCCCTGAAGGAAGTCTGAGAGGAAGCACTTATTTAGGTCCTCATCAGCGGTCAGCCGATCGCGCAGCGTCTTGTGCCCGGTCTGCAGATCCGAGCGCTGATGCTCGGTCGGTCGAATCTCTTGCAGGAATTCCTTGAAGTCAGTCGGCAGTTCCATTGTAAACCTCGTCATGCCGGCAGGCGAATGCTCGGCGAGTACGAGCCTCCCCGTTCACCTTCGAAATCGAACTCGTAAAGCTGCACCTTTCCCAGCGCTCCTCGATGCTGCCCGAGGAAGAACGCGAGGGCGTTGGGAGCTGCGATGAAGAGATGTATTGTGCCACCCTCCTTGGGCCGGTGCGCGCGCATCACCTCGGCGAGGCTGTCCGCGAGTGCCACGGCGTGGTCAGCGTTTGCGACCGCGCGCTGCCCGATGCCCGATGCGGGACGAGCGTCGACTACCGAGCCGATGGCCGATGAATCATTCGCGTACGCCTTCACGTCGGCGAGTGCGTCTCGGGAGACGGAGACGGCGATCGCCACGTCGTGGCCGCTACCAGCGGGGCTCGTCGTCGTTGCCCACGTGCTGTTCGCAGTGCTCGTCAAGCCTTCGGGCTTCCACACCGACATCCGAACGCCCTTCTGGACGGGGAAGACCTGCGCGCCCGATTTCCGGTCGAGTTCGTAGCCTGCGAGGAACGCGAGTGAGCTGTGGCACTCGAGCAGAAGGCGGTGTTCCTCCGTGCGGAGTGACGAGACGCCCTTCAGAAACGATGCAACGTTAGGCAGGACTACGTTCTGCCAGGAATCTATCGAGCGAAAGTGGCGGCCCTCGAAGTTGCTTGCTACGCAGACGAAGGACGTGCACTCGTCCTCCATGCGCTCCGCGAATCGCATGAAGCTGCGAATGCCCAGTACTGGAGGACCCGATGGTGGCTGTGAAACAAGCAGTCCTTCTCGTTCGCACATCGCGCGGAACGTCTGCCGGTCGAACGAGTTGGTCCCGCTCATGATGAACTGTTGAGTGAGCGAGTCGTAGACATTCTGCGCCTTGTCAACGGGGATCGCTCGCATGCCAACGTTGATGAGCCGCTCGTTGAGCAGGTCCTTGAGCGCGGGACGGCTGAGGTAGTCCACACGGAGCCGAAGTCGACGCGCGAAGTCATCGAAGTCGGCTTCTGAAAGTTCGAGATGCTCGCGCCACGCCTTCCGGATCTTGCCGAGTTCTGAGCGCGCACCCTCGCTGAAGAACCGGTCAGGAAGCGCACCCTCTTCCGACTGACGCAGAAGTGGTCCAAGCTTGTCACTCGAAGCCCACTGCCAGTTGCTGACCAGGTTCAGCCTATACCAGCCGTCGGCGTTGCCCAGCCGAGACCGCGCATCGTGGAAACGCTGAAGCAGCGAACGCGTGGCGCCGATAAATTTCGGGTCGCAGAAGCTCTCGGAGGCGTACTCCGAGCTTCGATCGACGTGGTACTTCACCTGGAAGTAGTCGGCCGCGCACGAACGCCCTCCGGCGTTGATTCCCGGCGACTCGTAGTGAACCGATACGTCGTCGACGCCCGTCGCCTGATCGTGCTCGATTGATACTCGCGTGACCTTCGCCGAGGGTCTGAGGAGCATGGCCGCGTTCAGCCAGAAGACCATCCCCTGGAACACGTCGCCTTCCATCCGTGCTGCGACCTGCTTCAAAGCCATAGAACACCTCAACGTGTAGCTCGTTCGGGGAATTCTCCTGGTCACTACGCGGCTACTGCAACACCGGATAGCCGCGTCCAGAGTGATTTATACTCTGCGGGCACGTACGCACCCGCCGAGGCCCCTTTGATTCGCTGAAACTCGCCCGTGGTTGAGTCCAGCGTCCAGAGTTCAGCCCCCATCTTCGAGATGCACTGGGCGTAAGCGGAGGGCTCAGCCAGCTCGCCGCGGGCGAGCGACGTGCGAGCCAGACACTCCGGCGACATGACAACGCGAACAGAGTCGGCGGCACGTCGATAGTCCGCCACCTGGTCCGCGAGGCGCTCGCATGCCTCGGGTGCATTCTTCAGCTCGACGGCAATCACATTACGCTCGAAGAACGCCTTGCCATATCCAACGAGGTCCGCGCGGCTGTCGCGCACCACGACCTCGCGGGCGACTCGAAGCCCCTCCTTTTGGAGCTGCGCTTCTGTTGGAGCCGTTAGGTCGCTCTCCAGCGAGAAGCCGCCGAAGATGCGGCGGACCAGCGATGCCTCCAACTGCCCACACCTCAGGACAGCCATCGCGACGACGTCAACGGGATGCGGCTTCACCTTCGTGGGCCATGTTGCGACGAAGCAGCGCGCCACCAGAAGTACCTGCTCCTCGAGCACAGCAATAGGCTCTCGCACATAGTCATTAACGTGCTGGTGGCCTAAGTAGCCCATGACTGCGAGCAGCACCTCTTTGGATTTCACAGTTCGCTCCGCAAACTGCCGGCGCGAAAGCCCTCCAAGCCCCCGCCCTTCCCCTGATGCAAACTCGGTCAGCTCGCCCATCGTTAGCCCTCCTGGCGTGAGTACGAGCGTCGGGTAACGTAACAGGGCGGTCCGACATGCCCTCTCCCTCTGGGGAGGTAGGAGAAGGCTGTAGGTCAAAGTAGCGAAGGACCGCCTTCAAGGGTGGCGTGCACCGTTGCGGATATGGGAGCCGCAAGACGGGGCTGAAACTGGGCCTCCGTCATCCCGTGTCCCACCGCCACACCGACTGCGGCCCTCATGTGTGTCTCTATCCCATCCGCCCAGAATCGAGGTGTTGATCCGCCGCGAGGCGCACTCTGGCACTCAAGCGGGTGCGAAGTTCGCGGCGGACCAATCAGTCCCCGATTGGCGAGCTTCTCTACCCATCCACTCGTAACCGCTGGAAATTGCAGCGCCTTCTCCACATCAGAGAGTTCGAATTCTCTAGAGAGAAACAGAGAACGAGTTCGTGGAGGGCACCGTTCGGGGAGCTACTTGAAGGGCCTGTACCGCACCTGATTGTTGAGACACCAGATTGGTAGCAATCAGGCGGCTTGCCGTTGCATGAGTTCTCGCCGGGCCTGAGTCGGCGAGAGGACGTCGTGGCGCTCCAGCAGCCAGTGCTCGTTGTACTGGCGAGCCCAGTCGAGCAGGGCCTGGCGGAGTGCCTCCACGGTTTCGAACGAGCGGACCCAGAGGAGCTGCTCTTTGAGCGTCCGGATGAAGCGCTCGGCACAGCCGTTGCCTTCGGGGCTGCGGACGAAGGACGGACTGGAGTCGGCGCCCAGGAAACGCAGCTCGCGCTGGAAGGCCTCCGAGGTGTACTGGCTGCCGTTGTCGTGGCGGATGGCCAAGCCCGTGGCCACGCCCCGGCCGTATGCCCCGAAGCGAGCTTTGACGCCCTGGCGGATGGGCTCGAGGGCCTCGAAGCGAGTCCCCACCTTGGCGGCGTGGA
>NZ_JAHNZT010000078.1 GCF_019039035.1 Citreicoccus inhibens
GGTGAGTGTTGACGAAGCCCAACAGCGAGGACAGCTGCGCGTCCACGGTGCCCGCCGGAAGGAGGTTGGGCGTGCCAGGCACCGCGTCCGCACCCACACGGGAGGCTCCCGGTGTCCCAGCAGCAGCGGAGGAGAGCTTGTCCACGACTTCATCCACGGCGGCCTGCACCGTGTTGGCAGCGACGAAGCCATGGGGCGCGTAGTCCACAGCCCCAGCCCCATGCCGTCGGGCGGCCCCGGAGAAGTGGCCGGCCAGCTCAGCGTCCACCTCGTCCAACGTCGCCTGCACCGTGTCCGCGTCGGGGCGCAGGACTTCCCAATTGCCGCTCTCCACGGCCACCGAGGTGCCCCGGGCGAAGATGAAGGCCTGGCGGCGGGAGGTGTCCAAGTCCGCGGCGAGAATCTGCGTCTGCCCGGGACGGCGCCGGACGTCACACAGCAGCAGCTCGTCAGGTTGGAGGGCGGGCTTGGGCGCCTGGCCGAGGGGGCCCTCCGGCGCCTGGCGCACCACCAACTCGAAGGACTCGTCGCGGCGGAAGTACACCTGCTGGGAGTTGCCGTCCGTGCGGGGCTCGGACAACAGGCGGGTGAAGCGCAGAAATATCCCCACCCACCGCTCACTGCCGGAGGTGGAGACGTCGGTAGGGATGCCCGACATGTCCACCGCGCAGTCCACCGTCTGGCCCGTGCCGAAGAAGATGCGCTGGCCGAGGTTGTCGTAGGCGCGTCCCGGGGCCGTCAAGTCCACGGAGAGGTTGGGCACCGGCGAGTGCGGCGCGGGCACGGCCCCGGAGATGACGCCGTGGACGCCCAAGTCCGAGGCGAGATTGCGGTCTGCCTTTTCGAGAAGGGCGAAGCCGAGGTTCAGCTCCGCTTCGGTGACGCGCTGCCGAAAGAAGTATTGGAGAGTGTCGGCCATGATTTGGCCTCCGCATTCGAGCCATGGTGCGTGTGGAAGTGGCAGCGGCGACAAAGGACTTCGAGGTTCCACGGCGCCAGCAGCAACTCGCGGTTGCCCTCGGGCGGCAGTGGGTGATGAACGACGAGGTTTCCTTTCGTGCGGCGCTCCCCGCAGCGAGCACATTGCGCGTCAGGACGATGCAGCATGGAGGTGCGGATTGCGGAGAAGCCCTCGCGCTGGCGCCATGCGTTTTCTGGGTAGAGGGAGCGCTCGGGGTTGAGGCGTCGGCGAATGCCACTACAAACGAGCGAGCAGTAGAGCCCGCCGCCGCGAGCGATAAGTCGCTGAGGCGTCTCGAAGGGCTTTCCGCACCAGCGGCAGGTGCACGGAACCAGTTGGCCACCGGTTGTTGGCGCATTGACCGCGTTGCGCCCGCGTTTCCATGTCGCGAAGCACGCTCTGCTGCAAGTCCGCCCGCCCCGGCTCGAGCTGCCGCGGCGGTAGTAGGCCCTTGCGCACACCTCGCATGTCGCGTTCGGAGGGAAGTGGTCGCGCTGCCAAATTCGGTAGCAGTTCGCGCACCGACGGCGGTGTGTCGACTGAACGGGCCGGAGACAGTCGATACATGTCTTCGGGCGTTGTACTTCCTCATTGTGGCTCGGCACGTGTCGCGACCCTCCCCTCACGACAAAGGCTGCCGAGTGGAAATCGGGGACATTCCGGGCGGACGTCAGTGGAGTGTCGTCGTCTCGCCCAACTCGCTGAGTCCCAGCTCCCAGTGCTCGGGGAGAATGGGCGGCAGGGGCTCCACCAGGTCCACGAAGTGAGTGTGGGCGGGCTTGAGGTACCCGACGAGGGCGCGCAGGCGTTGGCGCTCCGCGAGTGTCAGGAGGCGGTCCACCCCGATGTTGAAGGCGTAGCGGGCGAAGCGCTCGGAAGGGCCCAGCACCCAGTCGACGCCCAGCTCCGACTCGCCCAACACCAGGGTGTCCGAGGCGAAGGGGGAGATGGCCCGCACCTCAATGCCGAGGAAGAAGCGGATGGCGTTGCGCAGGCCCAGGGCCGTGCCCTTCTGCTGGTACATGGCGACGAGGACGGAGGCCAGGCGGCGCCGGCCGAGGACATCCAACTCGAAGGCGAAGGGGTTGCCCAAGTCCTGGAGAATGGCGTCCAGGAAGGCCTCGGGCGCGCGCTCCAAGTCGAAGACATCAGGGAAGGCATCCAAGTCGGCGAGGAGCAAGTCCGTCACTTCCTGGAGGCAAGACACGAAGCGATGCAGGTCGCCCGTCACGTCGTCGCGGCGGTTGTGGCCCGGCAGCATCTCCCAGAGTGCGAAGTGCCGGGAGGGGGGCCGAGCCGGGCGGAAGCCAGCGAAGGTGGCGCGGTGGTAGGGCGCGAGCACAGGGTTGCCGTGCGCGTCCGTCACTCCGTCCACGAGGACTTCATACGCCACGTCCGGCGTCAGCTCCGTGTCGAGGACAAGATGGACGAGGGCACCGTCCGCTGCGGCCTCGAGGGCCGCGACCGGGACAGCGGGCGCGCCACGCGCGGTGAAGGTGAAGCGCGCCGAGGACGGCACACGCACGTCCTCGTCGAAGGCGAGGCGCACCGACTTCGGCGCCAGGGCCTGGGCACCCACGAGGCGGGGCGCCGTCCTGTCCTCCACGCTGAAGATGTACGTCTCGTCGAGGTGGTGCGCGCCGCCGGCCGTGGCCGAGACGACGCGGACTGAGACGGAGGCCTGGCTCGCCAGCGGCGTCGCCGGGTGGAGCACGACACGCAGGGTGTCCGCTGTCTGCGCCACCTCAGCCAGAGGCCCCGCGAAGGCAGGTTGCACCTCGACGCTGTCCACGCCCGCGAAAGCGAGGATGCCGTCCACCCAGACGCGTGTGCCCGCCCGCGAAATGCCGTCGGTGCCGATGTCCACCATCTCCAGCTCCAGCGCGGAGTCCACGGGGACGCCCTCCTCGCCTGGACCCGGCGACCGATTGAGGAGGAGCAGGCGGCGAGTCTCTGCGAGGAGAGAGACGGTGTCGACGTAGAGGGCAGGCAGCTCAACCGTGGCCATGGGGCCTCCTCACAGGGAGATGAGCTCCAGGCGCACGCCCACCGTGTGGACGCCGGAGAGCTTCGAGACGTTGGCGGCCATGTCCGTGACGAGGCGCTCGCGCCCGGAGCGCCCGATGCAGCGGGCGTACTTCACTCCGTCCACGACGATGGATGCTTCCCATGCGAGGCCCGACGGGGCCCCTGGCGGCACACGGAAACGCAGCGCGCAGCGGACGAGCGCCAGGCCCGTGACGTCCACGGCCTGCGTCACCTCGGCGAAGTCCCCAGGGGCCATCTCGAAGAAGTGCCCGGGCTCCTCGTCCCCGAGGACGAAGAGGAACTCGCCCGAGACGGGCGTGGCCCGCTGGGGCCGAATGCGGCCTTGGCCCACGCCGAGGCGACTGGTGAAGGCAGTGAGGGCCATGTCTTCACACCTGGCGGGAGAGCTCGAGCGAGTCGAAGTAGGCCCGGCGCGTGACGTCCCGCACGGCGAAGCCGAAGCCGCCTCGGCCCGAGGTGAGGGGCTGGCTACCGGAGTTGATGCCGAGGTTGTCGTCGACGAAGTCGGCCATGCCCGGAATGGGCTGCCAGTTGGGAGGCGTGCCGAGCGGGTGGAGGGCCAAGTCGTTGTGGAAGGCCTTGAGGATGACGTCGCCGTTGGCGTTGACGATGACGTCCAACCGCAGGTGCAGCCAGGTGCCCTGCGCGAAGCTCGCTGAAGACTTCAGCAGGACGCCGGGGCCGTCCGCGTCTGGCAGGCCCGTGGCCACCGCGCCCTTGCGCAGCACCACTCGGTGCGGCTCGTCATCGGACAGGCCGAGGAGGTACGCGGAGTCGTTGACGGAGGTGCCCTGTCCGCAGAGGTAGAGGAAGGGCGAGAAGCCGGTGGGGCCGCCACCAGGCCCGCGCTGGAGGCAGCCGCGGATGCTGCCGCCACGGGCCATGGGGGCGAAGTCGGGGAGGTTCGCGAAGAGGGCGACAGCGCCCTGTGCGGCCGACAGCGAGTTGAAGGCGAAGAGGAAGTTGCCGCCACCCGGGGGACGGGCGATGCCCGCCGTCACACCTCTGTCCACGGTGGCGATGTCCAGTCCGCCATTGAGGTACGTCCAGTCTGCGAGTGCCATGGTGTCCTCACTGCGTGGTGGCCGTGGGCCACCCGGTGTCGAAGTCCTCGGTGGGCTGCGAGGAGCTGAAGCGCGCCGCGCGCGCTGGCACGTCCTCCCAGCGCCAGGTGAATGCCTCGGTGTCGAAGTCCTCTCTCGGTGCTGGCACGGAAGCGGTGTCCTCCCACTCGGTGAGGGACGGCCCTTGGCCCCACGTCTCGACGGCGCTCCCCTCGAAGAGGTGCGGGACGAGCTGCGCGGGTGGCAGCTCGAAGAGGTAGCCGTCGTTGTCCCAGCCCCGAGAGAAGGCCTCGAAACCCTCGCGCTGGCCGAAGAAGGCGAGGGCCACAGGGACGTCGGAGAGGGTGGCGTGCCACACGTACCAGCGCTCGAAGTCCTCGCACGCCTCGTCCGGCACGCCGAAGCCCGCCAGGGCTTCGAGGCGCGTCACCGCCGTCAGCGTCCAGTACGCCGCCTCGCCGGGCCGCCCTCCCGTGTCCTCGAAGCTCGGATTGAGGAGCGCCATGTCAGAAGAGCCTCCCGGTGTCCCCGTCCTGGAGCGTGACGCTGCCCAGCACCGGCAGCTCCCGCACCGCCAACTTCACATCCGCGGGTAGGCCGTTGAGTGTCAGGTCCATTCTCGCGTCACCCAGCTTCCTCACTCCGGGGGCATCGCGAATGACGTTGAACACGTCCGACCATGCCACCTCGCCAGCGGGGCTCCCCTCTGCGTCCTTGAGGTTGAAGCCGAAGTCGATGCGCGGGTTGGGCGTGCCGTCTGGCTCGCTGACCCGGAAATGGACTGCGAGTGCCAGGCGGACGCGCGAGGCGACCTCCAGGGCCGAAGCGCCCTGTCGCAGAAAGAGGCGCGCGGAGACGTCCACGCGTCGGTACACCGGCTCCTGGACGCTGACCTGGAAGGTGAGGGTGCAGGGGTAGACTTCCGTCACCTGCCGCAGCACAAGGGCCTTGAGGGCGGGCGTGGGCACGCCGCCGCCCTGGGGCACGACGTAGAGGATGCCGGAGTTCTCCGGAATGCTGGCGTCCTCGTTGGACGTCAGCATGCGAGCGCGCGCTACGCCGGGCAGGCGCCGGGCGTTGACCTCGAAGTCCTCGCGGGACACCGTGCGCGTCAGAGCCCGGAGGCTCTCGGGGGCGAGCAGCTTCGCGGAGGCGATGGACTGCCGGTCCGCGCCGCCGGAGGCCGGGGTGGGGTTGAGAACGGACACCTGCACTGCATGGCCGTGGGAGTCCCGGAAGCTACCCTCCACGACAACGAGGCGACCTGCATCCACGTTGCCGGCTGCGCCGCCGCCCGTCTTGTACGTCACCGCCACAGTGCCAGCAGGAGGCAGTCCGTTGATGCCGGTGCCGAAACGGACGGTGGCCTTGTCTCCCTGGTCCACAGAGACGAGGAAGTGGGCGTCAGAGGCGCGAGAGTTGAGGAAGGTATCCACTTCGGTGAATGCGCCCTGGGCGGTGGACACGCGGGCGGAGCCATCGAGGTAGGGGCCGAAGTCCAGGCGCGCCTCGAAGTCGGCGAGGCCGCGAGAGTCGAAGAGCTGGGTGTGCGTCTTCGAGTGCTCCACCACGGTGACGACGCGCGGCGGGTTGGCGCCGGCCGGGATGGTGGCGGGCGACAGGAGCTGGAAGCGAACGGCTTCTGTCACCTCTTGGGTGCGGACGACGGTTCCGGCGGGGAAGGTGACGGGGGCGGCGGGAGGCAGGGCCAGGCGCAGCTCCACCTCGGTGCTAGCTGCCTGCGCGCCGTGAAGGCGGTAGCCCAGCATGCGCGCCAGGGCGATGACGTTGCGGCGCTGGGTGGCGGTGGAGAGGCGGGACTCGCGGGCGAGGTTGTCCTGGTACGTGCCGAGGACGTCGCCGATGAATGCGTACATCTCCAGCAAGACGTTGCCGAAGCTCGCGACGTCGAAGTCCGTCCAGTCCGGGAAGACGCTCTTCGTCAGCGCGACAAGGCGCGCGCGCAGGGCGTCGAAGTCTCGGTGGGTGTAGTCGTTGGACGCTGGGAGAAGTGGCACGTCGGCGGATGCCTCCACCGGGAGACAAAGGCCTTGGACTCACTTCTTTTTGGGGACATGAGGACGGCGATTCGCGAACGCCGCCATACGCGAACTCGCAAACCCGGAGCTGGGCCGCCAGTCTCAAGGTGTGGTCGAGCAGTGAGACACCGCACTCCCCAGGTTGAAGCTCTGCCAACTGCCCAATTCGCGGTCGTTCAGCCAGCGGCTCAGCTCTCGCCCTCTCCTTCTCGGACGAAAAACGAGCCACCGACCGATGTCATGACATACCGCCCAAAACAGACTGGACACCTCTTGCCCAGGTAACACACACCATGCGTCGGACAGCGGTTGTCACATTGCCATGGGCTGTAGTCCAACTCTGTAGTCGTGCCAGAGCCTGGTTCGGCCCAACTGGGCAGGTTCTTCACTGCCATGGATGCTTCCACCCAGCCTGCGACTGAGCAGAGCCGTACCCACCGGTGCATCTTCTCCACCGTGCGCAGGAGCGTCAAGGCCTCCGCGACGGACACCTGATGAGTCTTCATCACCCACTTTGCGACTTCGGCGCGCATGCCTTCCCTCATTCGGCACCACGCAGCGAAGTATGTCGCTGGCTCCATCAGACTCCTTCGCCCTGGGGCTTCACATTCGTGAACAGGAGGCTGGAGGCACCGTCGGCATCATTCATCATCCAGAGCGCCTCTGCCCCTCTCCGCTCGGAAAGGTACTTGAATTGGCCACCACCACCGACACCGAAGTTCGAGTTTCCTGCATGACTCAAAGTCCCCACTGAAGGGGAGCGTCGAAGTCCGCTGTCGTGTCACCCTCGCGCACGCGCACACGAAGCGTCAGCGTGGCTGCGTCCTGCTCGACGCGAACCTCTACTAGATGGGCGCCAGGCAGCCATCGAGCGAGGGCGTCACGGACGTACACGCGCGCCAGCTCCGCCAGCACCGCGTCATTGCGCTGGTGGCGAAGCCGCGCGAGTCCCGCCCCGAAGCGGGTGCGCCAGGGCAGCTCGCCAGCGGAATGGGGCGTGGCGCCCTCCGTGAGCAGCACCTGCCGCACCTTCGAGGCGAGTAGCTCGGCCCCGGTGCCCGCAGCGAAGTCCCGCTTCTTGTCCCGCCGGAAGGGGACAAGGAGATTCTGGGGCGCTCGACTCACGACGTCCTCCTCACGGGATAGGGATGGCCGCGCGCGCCTGCAGCAGCGTGCGGACGATGGTGTCAAGGGGCGCAACAGCTTCGTCCAGCGCGCGGCCCTCGAGGCTGGAGAAGTCTGGCACCTGGGGGCCGCCTACCAGGCCCAGGAGGACGTTGAGGAGGGCCATGAGTTGGGAGAGGGCGGCCAGGGCTTTGCCGACATTGGCGGCCTCCTGGGCGACGTTGGCCTCCGCGCAGCCGGCCA
>NZ_JAHNZT010000079.1 GCF_019039035.1 Citreicoccus inhibens
ACGTGCCACCCAGGGCGAAGGAGAGTCAGCTCCGGCTGGAGAAGCAGCCTACGCTTCCGCTGAAGCAGATGGAGGCGCTCATGCCCACCCTCGACGCGGACTTCGTCGAGAGGGCGGTGTCCCGGCTGCCCCCCGAAGTCAAAGCTGTGCTGCACACGGCCCTGCGGCTCAACCCGGATGAGAGATTCGCCTCGGCGGCGGACCTGCGCGATGCCCTCCGCAGCGCAGCCCAGGCATTGTCGGCCCAGCCCTATGGGCGCGCGGAGGCGGCGCGAGAGGCCGCCCTCGTGGTTTCCGAAGGCGGGGGCATGCGCGACAAAGTGGAGTTCGGCGAGGGCGGCATGTACCCCGAGGGGCTGGACGCACACGAACTACAGGCCCTCAAGAAGGCGTAGGCCACCCAGGCCCTGCTTTCGAGTCGCGGTAAGCTGCCAAGCCCCTCCCCACGGCAGGAGTGGCGGGCTTCGGCGTCCTGTCTGCGACTCTGTCGTGGATGCGACGCCCCGACGACGCGTCCAGCGCCAAGCCCGAGCTGTCACTCAACGTCGGGGGCTCGGTGAGGCAAGGCTTCCGAGAGCACCTGACGTGGTGTCACACGCGCACTCACTCGGGCGACGTCGTGACGGTGGACGTCGAGCCGGACACTCCGAGGGCGCGCCACGTCGACGGGGACGGGGGGAGGTGGCTCGCCTTTGCCGTCAGAAGGCGCGCGGCGAGCCGTAGCGGCCCGCCGCTCGCGAAGCTGTCAGCGGGCCAACTCGGTGGTGATGCGGACGAGCGCGTCTAGCTTCCGCTCGTCCAGCTTCCTCGCCAGGAAGAGAAGCCGGCGAAGGTTGCTGTCGTCCTCGGGGCGGGTGCGAGGGCCCTTCGCCGATGAGTCCGCGAGGCCCAGCAAGTCCTCCGGGGAGAGCATCAACTCGGTGCAGAGGCGGTACAGCGTCGGGACGCTGGGCAGCATTTGCCCGCGCTCCAGCCGGCTGTAGACGGGAGGCACCAGCCCCACGCGGTCGGCGACTTCCGCTTGAGTGAGGCCCATCTGCTCCCGGGCCGCACGACTGATGGCGCCAATGGTGGCTGCAAGTTCTTCATTCATGAGGTGCTCGTGACTCTACCCAAAATGGAGTGTGGAGGCAGTCAACGGAAGCCTTGCAGGAAGCGGAGGAGTGCAAAGGCCTGGCGCTCATCGAGTTGGCGCATGCGGTGCAGTAGCTCCTTCCGGGCGGAGGAGATGGAGGCTTCGCTCGCCGGTAGGTTGTAAGGGAAGCCCATTAACTCATTCGGCGAGAGCCCCAGGGCGGTGCAGATTCGGTAGAGGGTGGGGAGGCTGGGCAGCAGGCGCCCGCGCTCGAGTCGCTGGTAGACGGAGGTGGCAATCTCCGAGCGGCTGGCGACCTCGGCCTGAGTGAGGCGAGCGCGCAGGCGGGCCTCGCGCGCCGTCTCGCCAAGCACCTGCGAGAGTGGGCGAGGGGGCCCTTCGGCTGGAGGGGGCGGGGCGGGCGGCTGGATGAACATGCCCAAATCATACCGAGGTAGCTTTGGAATTGCACCTGTCAGGTGCAGTCGTCAGGGCTGAGGCTCGCTGTCAGGAAGGAGAGTGCACCTGCTTTCCCGGGGCTTCTGGTACCGTCCGCGTGCGCCGGGGAGGGTGCTGAATGCGCGAAGCCGCTGTCCCGTTGTTCGAAGTCTCCGAGAGGAAGTCGCCATGAGGGACGACGGCCCCCCGGCCGTGCTGTCCCCCGGGGACGTGGTGAAGGGCTACACGGTGGTGCGGCAGTTGGACAAGGGCGGCTTTGGCACCGTGTACCTCGCGACGAATGACGGGCAGCCCTGCGCGTTGAAGCTGGTGGAGCGGCAGCGCGTGGAGGGGCGGGTGGAGAAGGAAGTCTCCATTCTCCTGCGCTTGAGTCACCCCAACGTGGTGGGCATTCGCGGCTTCTCCTACTGGCAGGACAAGGGGCGCGACTACGCCCTCATCGCCATGGAGTACGTCGAGGGGCGCAAGCTGAGCGCGTGGGTGAGGGAGGAGAACCCCTCGGCCCAGCAGGTGGCGAAGGTGACGCTCGACATGGCGCGAGCCCTGGCGGCCTCGCACGAGGCGGGAGTGGTGCACCGGGACGTGAAGGACGCCAACGTCATGGTGCGCGCCGCGGACGGCCTGGCGGTGCTGGTGGACTACGGCATTGGAGCCTACAAGGGCGCCCCGGGCGTCACCCAGTCCCTGCTGCCGCCCGGTACCATGGAGTACCGGCCGCCTGAGGCCTGGCTCTTCATTCGGCAGCACCTGGGGCAAAGCAGCGCCCGCTACGAGTCCGTGCCTTCGGATGACGTGTGGGCCCTGGGCATTGTCCTGTACCGCCTTCTCACGGCGAGGTGGCCCTTCGACGAAGGGACAGATGCAAGCTACGTCGAGGGTGTCATCCGCAAGTCCCCTGTGCCTCCTCACCTCGCCAACCGCTTCGTCCCTGCGGGACTCGGCCTGTTGTGCATGCGGCTGCTGGAGAAGGAACCTGCTGCGCGTCCCGACGCGAATGCTGTCTGCGTGGCCCTTGAAGGGCTGTTGGCCCATGCAGAAGGGGATGCTTGGACGACGCCCCTGTGCGACACGTATGGGCCGCACTCCGCGACGACGGAGGGTGGGGACAAGTGGCTGAAATGGATGAAAGTCCCGCTGCGTAAGTTGCGCCGAGGGGTGCCTCCTGGCCCTGCGCCTGCTGAGCTTCCGCAGGGGCCTGCCGAAGCCCCACCCGAGAATGCACCCGTGGCCTTGGTTCCTGCGCTGCTTCCTGGCGCTGGTGTCGCTCCTGCCGAGGACTCGCGGCTGCCTGGCCCGACGCGTGAGGCGTCGGACCTGTCACGCGCGACGACGGAGTCCTTTGTCCCCGAGGTGGAGCGGCGCACCTTCTACTCGCGTCTTAGGAAGGGGCGGGTGCTGGGAGCGTGCCTGCTCTGTGTGGCCTTCGCCTCGGGGGCCTTTCTCCTTCGCCCGGCCGCCCCTCTACAGGTGGCTGCAGCCCACAGCCAAGAAGTAGCGCCATATGCAAAGAAACCACAAGCTGCCCGAGCCGCAGCTCCAACCGGGCCGGAGGCAATACCTGCGGCCGTCGCGCCAGACGCGACGAATCCCAAGGTGACAGCCACCGTGACGACGCCGAAGAGTGACACTCCCCCCAGTCCCCCGACTCCCACCAAGCGGGCCGTGAAGAGCGCAGGCGCCACGCTGGTTGGCACGGCCCTCTGCGGCGCGCTGGCCTGCACGGGCGCGCAAGTGCGCCCTCCGCCGGAGCCGGAGTCGTGCCCGGCAGGCTCGGAGGAGGGGATGATGCGGCTGGGTATGAAGGTTGGCCGTGACGCGCCCGGATCCTTCGTCTTCCAGGGGGAAGAAAAGTACATCACGGTGAAGGAAGGGTCTGCTCAGATCCTCCTGGGGACTGACGCCGGAGCCACGCTGACTGGGCGGCTCATTGTGGCGGATCGCGTCTACGTCCGACTGACTCGGGCGCGCACCAGCAAGGGAGGCTTCCCTGTGTGCATGGAGGTGCTGGACACCTCTAACAAACGCGGACTGGAGATCGAGGGTGGCGGCGCGGATTCGGGAAAGGCTCGTGTGTACTCGGCCGTCTTTGTCCGCGCTGTGAGCGAGTTTGAATGAAGCATCTCGGTCGCGCTTGATGGCCGCTCGTGAGCTGCCAGCGGTGTTGCTGCTGGCTTGGTCGAGGAGAAGCGTCGCGTGCATCATTCCCTGTCGGCTGTGCTGCTGTTCCTCCTCCTCGCTGGCGAAGGGCCAGCGTTGGCGCAGTCGCCCCCGGCTGCCGCAGGGCTGAGTATTCGTCGAATCGAGTTGGTCTCGGATGATGGTCAGTCCGCGCCTGAAGTAGCGGTGAGCCCAGGGCTCTCAACGGTGTTCATCTTCGATTCGGACGTGAGTCGGGACGGAGTGGCGCTTGAGGGCCGTGAGCGCTTCTCGGTGCTGGATGCAGGCCTCAGTACGTTGCGCTTGGTTCCGTCAGAGAGAGTCTCCGCGGGGGAACGGCTCAAGATGACGGTACGCTTCCAGGATGGAGCGGCCCCTGCGAGTGCGACGTTTGTCCTGGTCGCACATCCCGCGCGGTCGGAAGCGCATGTCGAGGTTTATCGACGCAAGAGAGGAGTCGAGACCTACCAGGAAGAGGTTCGGCAGGCTCGCATCGAGGTCGAGAAATGCAAGGAGGAGAACGAACGTCTGCGCATGGAGCAAAGTGCTCCGGATGGGCTGACGGGCCTCATCTCGACAAAGCTCCTCAATGGGGACGGCGTTGCATTCCGTGACGTGACCAAAGACGTAAGCCTGGCCCCAGGAGTGGCTGCTGCCAAACATGCTATCCGCGCCTACCGCACGTCACGCCGGGTGGCTGTAGAGCTTGTGCTGAGATCAGGCGGGGACGTTCCCTGGACGGCGAAGGAGGCTACCCTTCGGGGCAAGGCTGGGGAGGAACTAAGAGTCCTCCAGGTGTGGCAGTCCGGCCCCCTCCTTTCGGGTCCGGGGTTCCAGCGCGTGGTGGTGGAGGCCGAGTCTGCATCGGAGCCTCCTCAAGGACCGTACACGCTCAAGCTCTGGGATGCCGATGGGCGCCGGGCGGTCACCCTTACCAATGTAGTCTTCCCGTAGGGGCTCCGGCGCTGCGCTGTCTGACGGCGACCCGCCTCCGTCGTGAACAGGGGCTTGCTGGGAATGTCCTTTTAGGGTTCAATGGAATGCATCTGTTGGATGCATTTCGATGGAGTCCCGGGGGACCCATGAACCTCTCCGTGTGGAAGTGCGCACGAGCACGTGCTCACCCGTCGTCTCGCCGTGGTCCTACGCACGTCGAGGGTGGCGCCTCCGATCCGCCGTCGTAAGTCCCTGTTGACCTTGAGCGTGGCCGGCGTGCGACCAAGCGGCGTACGCGGTTGCCTTGCTTCGCGCGCAGGGACGGTCGTCTGCCCCTTCTCGAAGGGGCCTCTTCGGCCAGCGCTCTGACACCTTCTTCGTCAGTCATGTTCTGTTCGCGAAGGGAGTAGCGCGGCGCTGGGGCCTCCCGGCGTCGTAGCGGGACAGGTCTGCCTTTCTCTGGACTCGTCATGCGGCGCTGGGGCTTCCTGGTGTCGTAACGGGAAACGTTTGTCTTTCGTCGAAGCTGTGGTGCGGCGCTGGGATTTCCAGCCGCCGTAGCGGGAGTCGTCCGTCCATGCGCTGGCTCTGCCAGGCGGTAGGCGACTCCCTCAGTGCAATGCAGTCACCCGCGGACTGGCGCCCTGCCGGCCCGAATGGGGGACCTCTGTCTTTGGCCCCGGCCGGGGCCCTTTCAGGAGGCGTCGATGTGCACGTGTCGGAGCTGGGCCATTGTGGCCGTGCTGCTGTCTGGAGTCGTGCGAGCGGAGGTGCCGCCCGAGTACAAGGGCATCCCCGGGCTTGACGAAAGCATTCTGCTCGAGCCGGGCGCGGACGAATTGGGCGCGGAAGAAGTTGCTGGCGATGAGGGCAACGGGGCGGAGAGTGATTTGCCTCTTCCCACGTCCAACTCACCGTCGCGGTGGTCGAACCGGCTCAGCCTGGAGACCACCACATGGGCACTGCTGTCCCGACGTGGGGCAGGGACGGACGAAGGCTACCTTGAGGTGCACCCGCGGCTGGAGGTCGTCAATCCAGGCCTGCTCCAACTCGAACTGGGCGCTCCAGTACGACTGCGGATGTGGGGTGCAAAGGAGGGCGCCAGTCTGGTGCGCAAGGAGGACTGGGACGAGCTCTCCGACTTGGGCCAGGTGGTGCAAATGCTGACGTTGGGGGGCGACGCACCGAACTTCGTGTGGGTGGGCGCCCTGGAGTCCTACACGCTGCTGTCCGGGCACTTGGTGCGCCGCTACAACAACCGAGGCAACCCGGACTACCACCCTGCGGGGGCGGTGGTGACGGGCATGCTGAGGCCTCTTTACGTCGAGGCCTTCGCCTCGGACGTGCTGGGCGCGCGGCTGCTGGGGGCGGAAGTCGTCCTGGACATGCAGCACCTCCTCGTGGGCCGCCAACCGTACCCCATGCAGTACACGCTGGCGCTGTCCGCGGTGCATGACTGGGGCAAGGCGGGAGGAACGTCGGAGCCGATGACGCTGGCCCACCTGGATGGGACGGCCATTCTCGTGCGGCGCCGCAACCCCGAGGGGGGCTTCGAACTGCAGGCGAATGCGGGCTGGGGTGGACGCCCCGGAGCGGGCGGCGCGTGGGGCGCGGTAGCGGGGCTGGGCGCGGAGTACCTGACCTCGAGGATGGACCTGCGAGCTCGCCTGGAGGGCCGCCTCCAGCGCGGCGGCTTCCGGCAGGGTGCCTTCGGCCCGGACTACGAGCTGGCGCGGTTCCAGGTAGCGGGCCCGACTGCCATGCCCCAGGCGGATGCGCCCTTCCCGGACGGGTGCTCGGCCTATGGCGAGGTGATTCTGAGCTGGGACGCGGAGAGCCTGAGCGTCCTGGGACAGCGCCATTTCCGCCTGTCGATGGGCACCGAGGCATTCACCTGGGGCCGGGTGGACGTGGACGGCCGGCTGGAGACGCAGCTCTTCCACCGCAACCTCTCAGTGGGGGTGGGCGGTGTGGCGGTGGGGGCGGGCCAGCCGGGCGCGCGCTACGTCGCCTCAGCCCAGGCGCGATGGCGCTTCCTGGGTGGGAAGCTGTACGCGGTGGGGCAGGGCGGCACGCTGCTCTTCCCGACGGCGGAAGGGACGCTGCGGCCAGGCGCCTTCGCTTCGGTAGGGCTGGGGGTGGACAATGCGCGCTGACCGGCCTTGGCGCGGCGGGCTTGGCCTCGCGCTGGTGGTGGCTCTCCTGTCCTCCGGGTGCGCCTCGTTGCCGGCGAGGCCGGGCCAGACGGGCCGTGGGGCGGCCCTACCCTTCAGTCCCCTCTTCGTACCCTCCCTTGCCGCGAGGAGTGCGGCGACGGGTGTGTACCAGGGGGAGGCGTCGACCTCTGCGGCTGGGACGCCAGAGCCGGCGCCGATGGGCTACCGGCGAGTGCCTGTCGGCAATGCCGTCAACAAGAAGGGGGCGCGGGGCTCGGACGAGGAGGGCGAGGCCTTCGTTTGTGGCGGCAAGGCCCTTCCCTCGGGCTGGCCCCGCCTGGACTCCAGTCGGGAGGTGCTGGCGCCCTTCCTGGCGTGTACCTCGCCCGCGGAGTTCGTGGCCATGCAGCGCGGGGTGGACATGCCCGCCCTGGTGGAGTCCCTCACGGACTGGGACGCCGTCCTCCTGGGGGCCCGGGGGCCGATGGACGCGCTGGCCTCGGCCGTCCTCAGCCGCAAGCGCGCGGCCTTCGTCGTCACCTCCGTCGAGAA
>NZ_JAHNZT010000007.1 GCF_019039035.1 Citreicoccus inhibens
CCACCGCCGGCCCAGGCGTCGCACGGCCCGCGGCAGGTCCAGGCGTCGCGCCCGCCACCGGCCCCGGAGCGGCGCCCACCGCAGGCCCTGGCGCGCGCCCCACTGCGGCACCAGGAACACCCCCCGGCGCCGCGCGCCCCGGAGTCGCGCCCGCCGCGGGCCCTGGTGCCGCGCGCCCCGCGGCAGGCCCCGGAGCAGCCCCCGCCGCGGGCCCTGGTGCCGCTCGTCCAGGCACGCCCCCGAGCGCCCCCGCCCGCCCCGCCCCGCCCGGGGTCACCAATCCCAGCGCGGCGGCACCCGCCCCGGCGGCGGCAGCGGGCCCAGGCGCCGAGGAGATCCCCGCGCTGCGCCAGCTCGCCACGGCGATGAAGCAGCAGAACCACTTCCAGCGGCTCGGGCTGTCCGAACAGACCGAAGCGGGCCCGGTGAAGCTGGCGTACTTCCGGCTCGCCAAGCAGTACCACCCGGACACCCTGCCGCAGGGCGCGCCGCCCGAGTTGGAGAAGCTCAAGGCCGAAATCTTCGCGTACATCGGCGACGCCTACCGGACCCTCACGGACGACAAGAGCCGCGCCAACTACCTCGAGGAGCTCAAGAGCGGCGGCGCCGGCAACGAGGTGGATGTGCAGTCCATCCTCATGGCCGAGGAGCTCTTCCAGAAGTCCTGCATCCTCGTAAAGGCCCGTAAGTTCCCCGAGGCCGTGAAGATGCTGGACGAGGCCATCAAGCTCAACGCCGAGGAGGCCGAGTTCTACGCGTGGCGTGGCTATGCCCGCTTCTTCACCGCGGCGGACAAGAAGGCCGCCCAGCCCGAGGCCTTCCGGGAAATCCAGAACGCCATCAAGCGCAATGAGCGGTGCGCCCCCGCCCACTACTTCCTGGGCGTCATCGCCAAGCTCTGCGGGGACGCCACGAGTGCCCTCAAGCACTTCAAGCGAACGGTCGAGCTGCAGCCCGACCACATCGACGCGATGCGGGAGATCCGCATGGCGACCCAAAAGAAGTAGGGTGCGCCCCCTTTCGCCGGAGCGAGCCCCCTTGCTCGCCCCGGCCCGAACCTCAAGGAGTCAGACGTGTCCCTTACCGGGAAGCAGCGGCGCCATCTGCGCGCCATCGGCCATCACCTGGAGCCGGTGGTCCTCGTTGGCCAGTCCGGCGTCACCGAGGGCGTCATCGCCGCCGTCGAGCAGGCGTTGAACGACCACGAGCTCATCAAGGTGAAGATCAACGAGGGCCCCGAGACGCGCCACGAGGCCGCCGCGCGCATCTCCGAGGGCACGCACTCGGAGCTGGCGCAGTTGCTGGGCCGCACCGCGCTCTTCTTCAAGAAGCGCGAGAAGAAGTCCAAGTTCGAGGACCTCTGAGCCCGCCGAGCCTCACCGTCGGCTCGGCATCAGGTCCGAGCTGAACGAGAACCCGGCGAGCAGGTAGGGCATCGCCTCGGCGCGGTTGGGGTGTTGGAGATACCAACCCGCGATGACCAGGAGCGTGGGCCGGTTGAACGACGAGTTCTCCCGGGTGTGGAACGAATAGGCCACGAGCGGGCCCACGCGCATGTGGCTGTTGCCCTTGAAGTTGGCGGGCAGGGAGGCGTCCTCGCCGTAGCGCGGCCACACCGCGCTGAAGCGCGCCCCCACCGTCCACGCCCCGCCCAGGTAGAGCAGGTCGGTGTCATTGGCGAGCACCCAGCCCTTGCCCGGCACCAGCGTGTCGAGCGTGGCGTCGTAGAAGGTGCCGCCCGCGCCGTCCCGCAGGTTGACGTTCCAATACTCGACGGCCAGCTTCGAGCGCAGCGCCACCGACTTCACCTTCGCCTGCACCGTGGGCTCGAAGAGCAGGTGGTGCCCGGAGGTGCTGTACGCGCCGTCGCGGGTGGCGTCGCGCACGTCATCCGAGAAGTCGTGGAAGGGTCCCGGATAGGACTGGAGGAAGCCCATCGTCCCGAAGAAGCGGACGTACTCGTAGCCGGCGCGCAGGTTGAGCACCGTCAGGGGTTGGAGCTCCAGCATCGGGCCCACCTTCACGTAGGCGGGGCTCGCCTTGAGGCTCGCGGCGGCGCTGGCGAAGGTGTCTCGAAACAGCAGCTCCGAGCTGTCGAACAGGCGGCGCTGATAGACGAGCCGGTTCTGTGTCTCCAAACCCAGCGGGTTGTAGCGAACCACCGTGAGGCTGGAGAGGAACAGCCGGGTCTGCGGCGGGAGCAACAGCGGCTCGGGCAACGGGCTCGCGGGCTCGGGGGCAGACGCCTGAGACTCGGCCGCGGAGGCCTGCGGCTCGGAGCCCGGCGCTTGAGGCTCGACCGCGCCCGCGACGCTCCCCCACGACAGCGACAACGCCAATAGACAAGACAACGAGCTCGGAACCTTCATGCAGGAGTCTCCCGGGACACGCAGCAACGGATGCACCGAGCGTACGATGAATCCCGGAGAGAAAACCCGAGCCCCCATGCAATCTCCGCCGAGCCGTTTCGACGCGCCAGGCCAAGCGCGTCAATGAACTCCACCGCGTGGCGCGGCCACATGACTGCGCCACGCGGGGAGTGCTCGACGAAGGGGCGGGCCTCAAGACAAACATCCCGCATCGCCTCAAGGCCCCCACCAAGACGCCGGGCCCCAAAGACTCATCACTCGCGTTATTGCCCGCGCAGAGCGAATCCCAGACACGCAAGCCGCGGAAGTGGCCGCTGCACCCTTGCCCTTGCTCCACGCGCCGCCGAGCCATCCGAGCTGGACGTCACCGGGATGCCGTACTCCAAGGGCTTGTCCAGGGTGAGCATCTTGTTCGTCGAGTCCACGGCCACGATGCGGAAGATTTGCTGCCGCACGTGCAGGTTGGACAACGCGAAGTCCGTGGGGAGCGCCTGCGGCTCCGCGGAGAACGCCATCGTATTGGCGGCGCGGACGTTGACGTCCTGCCCCACCGCACAAGGCCAGCGAAGGGAGCGCCAGCCAGAACACTCCGCCTCGGTGAAAGAACACGAGTTGGATTCACTGCAGGGCGGAGTCGCGCTAAGGCCCAAGGGCAACGAGAACCGGAGGAACCTTGAGACAGCTCACCTACTTCGTCGCCAGTTCGTTGGATGGATTCATCGCCTCGCCTCAGGGAGCGTTCGACTTCTTCTCCAGCGCCCCGGACTACTTCGACGCCATCGTGGCCGAGTATCCCGAGGCCCTGCCCGCCGGCTATCGCGCGTACCGAGGGCTGACGGGCCCAGGGAAGCACTTCGACACGGTGCTCGAAGGACGCCGCTCGTACCAGGTGGGCCTGGATGCCGGGGTCACCAATGCCTATCCCCATCTGGCGCACTATGTGTTCACCCGCTCGGGAGAGAAGAGCCCCGACCCCACGGTGACGTTCTCGAAGGATGCGCGGGCCACCGTGCGCGAGCTGAAGCAGCAGCCCGGCCGGGGCCTCTGGCTCGTGGGGGGAGGCGCGCTCGCCGCCGAGCTGCTTCCTGAAATCGACGTGTTCATCCTCAAGCTCAATCCCGTCATCGTGGGCTCGGGAATCCGGCTGGTGGACTCGGGCTTCGCGCCACACGCACTGAGCCTGAAGGAGACGCGCACGCTCCCCAGCGGGGTCGTCTTCCTCACCTACGTCCCGGCGGCCCCGCGACCGAGCTGACGCCTGCCCCCAGGCGCCGTGGATTCCCTGGCGCCCGAGTTCGGGCAGACTGGCCGGCACGGTGACTTCCTCGTCCACGGCCCGTCCCTCGCTGCATGCGCTCACGGGGCTGCGGTTCTTCGCGGCCCTCCACGTGGTGGCGTTCCACGTCGTCCCCCGCGAAGGCCTGCCGCGCTGGGCCAGCTCCCTGCTCGACGGCGGGCCCTCCAGCGTCACCCTGTTCTTCATCCTCTCGGGGTTCGTGCTGGCCTACAGCCACCTGGGCGCGGCGGACGCGGGCCGCGTGTCCCGCCGCGACTTCTGGGCCGCTCGCTTCGCGCGCATCTATCCGGTGTACCTCCTGGGGCTGGTGCTCGCCGCGCCGCCCTTCTTCCTCGCGGTGCTCCGGCAGGAAGGGGGCGCCTCGGCGCAGGCGCTGCAACGGCTCGCGAGCGTGAGCACCGCGGTCTTCACCCTGACCCAGGCCTGGGCGCCTTCGCTGGCGTGCCAGTGGAACTGCCCCGGCTGGTCCCTCTCCGTCGAGGCCTTCTTCTACGCCCTCTTCCCCCTGCTCGCGCTGCCCGTCGCC
Source organism: Citreicoccus inhibens (assembly GCF_019039035.1). Classification (GTDB taxonomy): domain Bacteria; phylum Myxococcota; class Myxococcia; order Myxococcales; family Myxococcaceae; genus Citreicoccus; species Citreicoccus inhibens. The sequence continues at coordinate 4,193 of NZ_JAHNZT010000007.1, forward strand.
CGAGCCCGCTCGTTCGTGCTCGCCGCCATCGCGCTCGCCACGGTGCTCGTGGGCTTGCTCACCGCCGGCGCCGCGTGGGGCATGGAGGGCTGGCTCGCGGCGCATCCCGACAGCGTCCTCGGCGCCTCGGAGACGTGGCGGCACGTGGGCGCGTACCACCCCGTGCCTCGGCTCGCGCAGTTCCTCTTGGGCGTGGTGATGGGGCGGGCGTTCGCGCTGAGGCAGGCCCAAGGCCAGGCCCGCCCCGTGCCCGCGGGCCTCCCCTTCCTCGCCGTGGCCCTGGCCCTCGGAGTGATGCTGCCGCCCTGGACCGAGGCCACGCTCCCCTTGCGTGACGCGCTCCTCACGCCGCTGTTCGCGGGGCTCATCTGGGCGCTCGCGCGCGGCGCCGGTCCACTGGCCCGGTTCCTGGAGCACCCCGTGACGGTGCGGCTGGGCGAGGCCAGCTTCGCGCTCTACATCCTCCACATCCCGCTGGCCTATTACGCGCGCGTGGCGGACCGACTGGTGGGCCTGGGCATCGAGCGGGCCTCCCCCCCGCTCTTCTGCGGGCTGTCGGTGGCGGCCACCCTGCTCGTCTCGCGCGCGGTCTTCCTGAAGGTGGAGGAACCCGCCCGCCGCTGGCTCCGCGCCCGCCTCACGACACCCCAGCCGAGGGCCTCCGTGGCGCCTCGGACGGGCTGAGGCCACAAAGTGAATCCGGCGTGTCGATTTCTTCCGTACTCATTCGACGTCGCCTCGGAGCCTCACGCCAACCTCGGAGCCAGCCCATGACGCAGACCGCCGCCCCCGCCACGACGTCTCTCGACACCGCCGCGCCATCTCGAGGTCGCGCCCTGAACATCACCCTCTGGGTGCTCCAGGTCCTGTTCGCGGTGCTGTTCGTCTTCGCCGGGAGCGGAAAGCTGCGGACCACACCGGAGGTGGTGGAGAACTTCGACAAGATTGGCCTGGGGCAGTGGTTCCGCTACCTCACCGGCACGCTCGAAGTGGCGGGCGGCCTCGGGCTGCTCATCCCCCGCCTGTCCGGGTTGGCCGCGCTGGGGCTCGCGGGCGTCATGGTGGGCGCGGTGCTCACCCACCTGCTGGTGCTCCCGCCGGCCATCTTCGCCCTGGGCCCCGCGGTGTTCTGCATCCTGCTCGACTTCATCGCCTGGGGCCGCTGGCCTCAGACGAAGGCGCTGTTCTCCGGGCAGCGGCGCTGACCCCGGCCCGCGCTACGGGTGGATCTTCTCGTGGCGGGCCAGCATCTCGACCAACCGGGTGATGCGCCGCTGGCGCGTCTCCTCGTTCGTCGCGGTGTTCACGCGGTGCAGCACCGCGTACCGGTTCGCCGAGTCCAGCGTGGTGAAGAACTTCTCCGCGCGCGGATTGGCAGTGAGCGCGGCCTGAAGCTCCGGTGACACCACCGCCTTGCTCGACGAGGCGTAGGCCGCGGCCCACCGACCGTCCTTTCGAGCGCGCTCGACCTCGGCGAGCCCCGACGGCTTCATCTCTCCGGACGCGATGAGCGCCATCGCCTTGTCGCGGTTGATCTGCGACCACATGCTCTTCGGGCCCCGCGGCGTGAACCGCTGGAGCCACGCCGTCGCGTCGTGCGCGCGCTTCTGCCCGTCAATCCATCCCCAGCTCAGCGCCACCTGCAACGCCTGCGCATAGTCGATGGACACCAGCCCTGAGTCCTTCTTTCCCAGCTTCAGCCACACCCCCTTCGAGGCGGCATGGTGCGCGGCCAGCCAGCTGGACCAGTCCTCGGGCGTAGCGAAGGCGACGATGGGCAGCTCCGCCTTCGCCGCCGCACCCACCTGCGTCTTCGCCCCAGCGGACTTCTTCGGGACCCCCTTCTTCGTCGCGCGCGTCATGGCAGCTCTCACTCTCGTCGGCTCGGTTCGGGTCGCATCGCAGCACGTATTGCCCGGGTGCATCTTGGACGAACACGACACGTCGCGAACTCGGGACGCGGAATGCGTTGCGACATTCGAGGGATCCGCCTTAGTTAGTGCGCATGTGGTGCGCCGTAATTTCTCCCCATTTTCAATGCCTGATGGCGCCTGCCTCGGACCGCAGAGAGGCCGAGCAGGAAGCCGAACGTTCCCATCGGGTCCGCCCGGTGCTCGCACGTCGGTGCTCATGTTGCGACGAGATCTGAACCCCCAGGTATCCCGTCGGCGGTGACGCAGTCCCCGGTGTAATGGAACGCGAGGAAGCGCGTCTTTTACGCCGGTCCTGAAGCATCCCCCCCTTTTCCAGAACCCCATGCCCCACGAAAGCGCCCGCTTTCGCGTGGCCGCGTCATGAGTCCCGTCTCGTGGCGCGATTCGTGACGGCCGCAGGGAGGCTCGCGAAAGCGAGCGCACCTCCTCGCGAGTGCGCGCCGTCACGCAACAGGAGTGACACATGCTGTCGAAACACACGATGGTGGGAGCGGCCCTCGCGGTCCCCCTGGTGGTCGGAGGAATCGTCCTCGCGAGCAACGAAGGCACCGGGCAGGCCACCGCCACGGCCGCCAAGCCCCCGCCGCCCGAGGTCGTGGTGGCGGAAGTCGTGACGCGCTCGCTGGCGGAGAACGCCGAGTTCACCGGCGCGCTGGCCGCCGTGCAGAGCGTGGAGCTGCGCCCGCGCGTGGGCGGCTACATCGAGGCGGTCCGCTTCACGGAGGGCGGCCTCGTCAAGTCCGGACAGGTCCTCTTCGAGCTGGACTCGCGCGTCGCCGAGGCCGCCCTCGCGCGCGCCCAGGCGGATCTGCATCAGGCCGAGGAGGCTCGCACCCTGGCGGAGCGCCGCTTCGAGCGCGCCGAGCACCTGGTGGGCCAACAGGCCCTGGCCCAGGGTGACTTCGACGTCTTCGCCGCCGAGAAGGCCCAGAGCGGCGCGCGGGTGGAAGCGGCCAAGGCCGCCGTGCGCGCGGCTGAAATCGAGGTGCATGACACGCGGGTCCGCGCCCCCATCAGCGGCCGGGTGGGTCACGCCATCGTCACGCAGGGCAACCTGGTCAGCGGCGGCAGCGCCAACGCCACGCTGCTGACGACCATCGTCTCGGTGGATCCGCTCTACGTCTACTTCGACGTGGACGAGCCCACCTACCTGCGGTTCGCGGGCGCGGCGGGTCGCCGGGCCGATGGCCGCGTGGCCCCGGCGCCGGTGCGCGTGGCATTGACGGGCGAGGACGGCTTCCCCCACGAGGCCCGGCTCGACTTCCTGGACAACCGGGTGGACTCCAAGAACGGCACCGCGCGCGCCCGGGCCGTGCTGCCCAACCCGGACGGCAAGCTGACCGCGGGGCTCTTCGCCCGCGTGCGGCTGGAGACGACCTCCGCGCAGCCCACCCTGCTCATCCAGGAGCAGGCGGTGGGGACGGACCAGCAGGGCCGCTTCGTCTACGTGGTCCGCGCGGACCAGTCCGTGGAGCAGCGGCGCGTGGAGCTGGGCGCGACCGAAGGTGGCCTGCGCGTGGTGCGCAAGGGCCTGTCGCCGCGTGAGCGCATCATCCTGAAGGGCTTCGCCCGGCCGGGCATGACCGTGACGCCCAAGATGGTCGCCATGGCCGAGACGCCGAGCACCGAGGGACGTCAGCCATGAAGTTCGCCCACTTCTTCGTAGACCGGCCCATCTTCGCGGCCGTGTTGTCCGTGCTGCTGCTCATCGCCGGCGGCCTGTCCCTCACCCAGCTCCCCTTGAGCGAGTACCCCGCCGTCGCGCCGCCCACCGTGGTGGTGCGCGCGGCCTATCCCGGCGCCAACCCCGGCGTCATCTCCGAGACGGTGGCCGCGCCGCTGGAGCAGGAGATCAACGGCGTGGAGGGCATGCTCTACATGTCCTCCCAGGCCACGAGCGACGGCCGCGTCTCCGTGACGGTCACCTTCGCGCAGGGCGTGGACGCGGACCTCGCGCAGGTGCAGGTGCAGAACCGCGTGGCGCGCGCCCTGCCCCGCCTGCCCGCCGAAGTGCAGCGCATGGGGCTCATGACGGAGAAGACGAGCCCGGACATCCTCATGGTGGTCCACCTCGTCTCGCCGGACGGGAAGCTGGAGCCGCTCTACCTCTCCAACTACGCGGTGCTCCAGGTGCGTGACGTCCTCCAGCGCATCCCGGGCGTGGGCAGCGTGGCGGTGTGGGGCGCCGGCGAGTACAGCATGCGCGTCTGGTTGGATCCGCAGAAGCTCGCCGCGCGCAAGCTCACGGCCAACGACGTGGTCAACGCCATCCGCGAGCAGAACGTGCAGGTGGCCGCCGGCGTGCTGGGCCAGCAGCCGGACGCGGCCGCCCCCTTCCAGGTGACGGTCACCACCCAGGGCCGCCTCACGGACGAGGAGCAGTTCCGCGACATCGTGGTGCGCGTGGGCGCGGACGGTCAGGTGACGCACGTGCGCGACGTGGCCCGCGTGGAGCTGGGCGCCAGCACCTACGCGCTGCGCAGCCAGTTGGACGGCAAGCCCGCGGTGGCCATCGGCATCCTCCAGGCGTCGGGCTCCAACGCGCTCGAGGTCTCCGCGGCGGTGCGCGCGAAGATCGCCGAGCTGAGCCAGTTCTTCCCCCCCGGCATGGAGTACAGCATCGCGTACGACCCGACCCTCTTCGTGCGCGCGTCCATCAAGAACGTGGTGGGCACGCTCTTGGAGGCGGTGTTCCTGGTGGTGTTGGTGGTGGTGCTCTTCCTCCAGACGTGGCGCGCCTCCATCATCCCGCTGGCGGCGGTGCCCGTGTCGCTGGTGGGCACGGCGGCGGCGATGCACATGCTGGGCTTCTCGCTCAACACGCTGTCGCTCTTCGGGTTGGTGCTCTCCATCGGCATCGTGGTGGATGACGCCATCGTGGTGGTGGAGAACGTCGAGCGGCACATCGAGCTGGGAGCCACTCCGAAGGAGGCCGCGCGCCGCGCCATGACGGAAGTGACGGGGCCCATCATCGCCATCACCTCCGTGCTGACGGCCGTGTTCGTCCCCACCGCGTTCCTGGGCGGACTCACCGGCCAGTTCTACCGGCAGTTCGCGCTGACCATCGCCATCTCCACCCTGCTGTCCGCCTTCAACTCGCTCACGCTCAGCCCCGCGCTGGCCGGCGTGCTCTTGCGCGGCCACCACGACAAGAAGGACGTCCTCACGCGGATCATCGCCTGGGCGTTCGGGGGCTGGCTGTTCCGGCCGTTCAACCGCTTCTTCGAGAAGGCCTCGGCCGGCTACGTGGGCACGGTGCGCAAGTTGGTGCGCATCAGCGCGCTCGTGCTCGCCGTCTACGGTGGACTGCTCGTGCTCACGTGGGTGGGCTTCAACCGCGTGCCCACGGGCTTCGTGCCCATGCAGGACAAGTACTACCTGGTGGGCATCGCGCAGCTGCCTCCCGCGGCCTCGCTCGACCGGACGGACGCCGTGGTGAAGAAGATGTCCGAGATTGCCCTGGCGGAGAAGGGCGTGGCCCACGTGGTGGCCTTCTCCGGCATGTCCATCAACGGCTTCGTCAGCGCCTCCAACTCGGCCGTCGTCTTCACGGTGCTGGACCCCTTCGAGCAGCGCACCACGAAGGACCTCACCGCGTCCGCCATCGCGCACCGGCTACAGGCCAAGTTCGCCACCATCCAGGACGGGTTCGCGGGCATGTTCGAGCCGCCTCCTGTGCCCGGCATGGGTGACCGCGCCGGCTTCAAGCTCCAACTGGAGGACCGCGCCGGCCTGGGTCCGGATGCGCTCTACGCCGCGAGCCAGTCGCTGGTGCAGGCCGCTTCCGCGCAGCCGGAGCTGATGGGGTTGATGTCCAGCTTCGAGGTCAACGTGCCCCAGTTCCGACTGGACGTGGACCGCGTGAAGGCCAAGACGCTGGGCGTGCCGCTGTCGGAGGTCTTCGACTCGCTGCAAATCCAGCTGGGCTCGCTCTACGTGAACGACTTCAACCGCTTCGGTCGCACGTATCAGGTGAACGTCCAGGCGGACGCCCCGTTCCGCATGCAGCCGGAGGACATCGGCCGGCTCCAGGTGCGCAACGTCCAGAGCGAGATGGTCCCGCTCGCCTCGCTGGTGAAGGTGGTGCCCTCCTTCGGTCCGGACCAGGTGCCGCGCTACAACGGCTACCCTTCGGCGGACCTCATCGGCATGGCCCGCCCGGGCGTCAGCTCGGGACAGGCGGTGGCGGCCATGGAGCGCATCGCGGCGCAGACGCTGCCCGCGGGCGTGGGCTTCGAGTGGACGGACCTCACGTTCCAGGAGAAGCGCGCGGGCAAAGAGGGGCTCTTCGTCTTCCCGCTCGCCATCCTGCTGGCCTTCCTCATCCTCGCGGCCCAGTACAACAGCTGGTCGCTGCCGCTGGCGGTGCTCCTGACCGTGCCGCTCGCGCTGCTCAGCGCGCTGGTGGGCGTGTGGCTGGTGGGAGGAGACAACAACATCTTCACCCAGATTGGCCTGGTGGTGCTGGTGGGCCTCGCGGCGAAGAACGCCATCCTCATCGTCGAGTTCGCTCGCGCCCAGGAGGATGAAGGCGTGGACGTGGTTCAAGCGGCGCTGGAGGCGTGCCGCCTGCGACTGCGGCCCATCCTGATGACGTCCATCGCGTTCATCATGGGCGTGGTGCCGCTGGCCCGAGCCACGGGCGCCGGCGCGGAGATGCGGCAGGCCATGGGCGTGGCGGTGCTCGCCGGAATGCTGGGCGTGACGCTGTTCGGCCTCGTGCTGACGCCCATCTTCTACATCGTCATCCGCAAGCTCTCGGCGAGCCGGCCCGAGGAGCGGACCGAGGCGCTCGTGCCGCCGGCGGTGCCCCAGGCCGAAGGTCACTGAGCATTCCCACCGGACGACACGCCCACCGCCCCGCGGGGCATGGGGGTGTCGTCCGGTGATGCATTTCCCCTGGGCAACACTCGACTCGAGGGCAGATTGTGCCTTCCCCGCGCGTGGCCGAGATTGCCCCCGCCAGTGAATCGCGGGGACGGTCACATGCGGACGATGATGGCTCGCACGGCGTGGCGCGCGCTCGCGGCGCTGCACCTCTTGCTCGCGGCGGGAGCGGTGCTCCACCTCCGACCCTTCCCGCCGGGCTCGCTCGCGGAGGGGCTGCTTCAGGCCCACGCGCAATGGAGCGGCGTCAGCGCGCGCTACGGCCTCTTCTCCCCGACGGTCCGCCCCACGGTGCGCGTCTCCTTCGACGTGGGGCTGGAGCCGGGGCGCCGCGTGCGAGACGACCTCCCCTTCGCCAGCGACGTGGTGAACCAGCGCGTGCACTCGCCTCGGAGCACGGTCGCGCTGAGCGACGTGCAGGCGGACCTGGCGCGGGACTGGGCCACGGTGATGTTCAGTCGCCACCCGGACGCGCGCAGCGTCAGCGTGATGGTGGATGAGCTGTACCTGCCCGCGATGGAGGACTACCGCGTGGGCAGCCGGCCCATGTGGGCGGTGGTCTACCGCGCCGAGATGCCGCGCCGTGACCCGCAGCCCCGCGCGGACGCGCCATGACGGCCGCCCTCGACTCGCGAGGACTGGGCCGCAGGCTGGCCGCGTTTGTTTCGGAGCCCGTGGCGCCCCACCCCCTCGCGGTGTTCCGCATCGGCGTGGCGCTGGTGTTGCTCGCGCAGGGGTGGCAGCAGGCGGACACGCTCATGTCCCTCTTCGGAGACTCGGGCCTCTTGCCGTGGAATCTCTCCGAGCCGCTCGCCTCACCGTGGGTGCCTCGGCTGGGTTTCATCGCGCACGCGCTACAGGCGGTGGGCGTCTCGCCCAGCCAGTGCGTCACCGGGGTGCTCGTCGTCTACGGCGTGGCGCTGGTGGGGCTGTTGCTCGGCTGGCGCACGCGGGCCAGCGCCGCGGTGGCCTGGCTCGTCCACGCGGTGCTGCTCAACAGCGGGGCCTTGTTCGAGCATGGGCTGGAGGTCTTCGCCCCGCTCAGCCTGTTCTATTGCGCGCTCATGCCCGTGGGCGCCGCGCTGTCCCTGGACAAGGTGGCGGGCCGCGCGTCCAGCGCGCCCTCGGCGGAGGCGGCGCTGTCGCTGCGCGTGCTCCAGCTCCACCTGTGCCTCGTGTACCTGTCCACCGGCGTGGAGAAGGCCCTGGCCCCGTCGTGGCAGGACGGCACCGCGCTGTGGGAGGCGTGGATGCAGCCCCCGTTCGCGCGGTTCGACCTGGCGTGGCTCGCCTTCCATCCGGGGCTCGTGAAGGCCGCCACGTGGGCCGTGCTCGGCGTCGAGCTGGGCTATGCGCCGTGCGTGTGGTGGAAGGCGACGCGCGCGCCCTGGGTGGTGCTCACGCTGGGCATGCATCTGGCCACGGGACTGGTGCTGGGCCTGTGGCTACCCAGCCTCCTTTTGTCCGTGCTCACCTTCGCGGCGTTCGGCTTCCTGCCCTTCACGCAGGCCCTCTCGGCCCGTGTGCAGACGCGAGCGATGGCCGCCGCGCTCCAGCGCGCGCCCTAGCCGTTCCAGACCTGACGCTGCCCCGTGTCCGAGGAGCGCTGGATGGCGTCCAGCAAGCGGTAGCGGCCCACCGCGTCCGTGAAATCTGGCGCGGTGCGCGTGCCCTCCGCGAGGTCGCGCGCGAAGCCCGCGTACACGTGCGCCATGCGATGCGCCTCGGGGTCCAACCCACCCAGCGGCAGCCAGGAGTAGCGCTCCGGGACGGGCAACGGCGCGAGCGGCTGGCCATCCCCGCGCGCCGCGAGCAGCTGGTAGTCCTCCGTCACGACGAGGTCCCCCTCGGTGCCGGTGAGCATCCACAGGATGGCGCCGCCGTTGCGCTTGCCCGCCTCGAAGTGCGCGGACAGCACCGCGCCGTCGCGCAGCGTGCCACTGAGCAGCACCTGGTCGGGCGTGCTCACCGGGAGCACCTCGCCGGTCTCGATGAGGGTCGTGTGGTCGAACTGGCGCGCGACCACCGCGGAGAACTCACGAAGCTCGCCCACGGCGTGGAGCACCATGTCCAGGTAGTGCGCCGTGAAGATGGTCAGCGCGCTGGCGCCGTTGGCCACGTCCGCGGTGTAGGCCACGTTGGCGGCGCGCCGCGCACCCAGGGGCGGCATGGCCGCGTTCAATGTCACCGAGCGCAGCTTGCCCAGGTACCCCTCCGCCACGAGGTCCCTCAGGTAGCGCACGCTCGGCGCCAACCGCCGCTGCAACCCAATGGCATGACGAACGCCGGCCTTCTCGGCCAGGGCATGCAGCTCGGTGGTCTGCGAAAGCGACGCGCCCAGCGGCCACTCGCAGAAGACGTGCTTGCCCGCGTGGATGGCCGCGCGCACCCACCGGTCATGCTCCGGCGTCTTCACCGAGACCACCACCAGGTCCACGTCTGGATGCGTGACGAGCGCCTCCGCGCCCTCGAACGCGTGCGGCACCCCGAAGCGCCGCGCCGTCTCCTCCGCGCTCGCCTTGCGCGTCGTGCTCACCGCGGTGAGCGCGTACTGCGGCAACACCTGGAGCGCTGGCAGGTGCGCGTACGTCGCCCACCCTCCGCTCGAACTGGCGCCAATGACTCCCACCCGGATCCGGCCCTGCGTGCGTGTCCCGCTCATGTGCCCTCCCGACATGCGCTCCCCGAGCCCTGGCCCGAAACGGAGGCGCCCTCCAGATATGGAGGCCACCTCCGGATTTCAAGCCAAAGTCGAGAACGACGACGCGGGGCCCCGGGGGCGTCAGGGGTGGGGCGCAGCGGCCAGTTCGGACTGCACGCCGTTGCGGAACGCGTAGCTGGCGGCCTGGTAGTACGCGATGGTCTCGTCCAGCAGCGCGTCATCCGAGCCGCGCGGGGTGAGCGCGTTCGTCTTGGCGTCGTAGTGGAACTGCGTCTCCTGGCGCACGGGCTTGAGCACCGCGAAGCCGCCGCGCTCCAGCAGCGCGAGCTTCTGGTAGGTGCCCATCAAGGCGCCCGCCACGGACGGGTCGATGCGGCGCACGTCCCGTCCGAAGAAGCGGCTCTGGTAGCTCCAGTTGAGGAGCCCCAGCAGCGTGGGCGCGTAGTCCACCTGGCTCGTCAGCGTGGTGACGTGGCCGGGGGCCACCTGGCCGCCGGGCGCATAAATCATCAGCGGGATGGCGTAGCGCTGGATGGGCAGCTCGGTGCTGCCGGCCGAGCTGGCGCAGTGGTCCGCGACGATGACGAACACGGTGTTCTTGAACCACGGCCGGGTGGACGCCTCGCGCAGGAACTTGCCCACCGCGTAGTCGGTGTACTTCACCGCGCCGGCGCGGCCAGACGCCTTGGGCGGCAGGTCGATGCGGCCCTCGGGATAGGCGTACGGCCGGTGGTTCGACGTGGTCATCACGAAGTGGAAGAACGGCTTCTTCGCGGCGTCCGCGGCGTCCGCCTCGCGCAGCACCCACCGGAAGAGGTCCTCGTCGCAGGCCCCCCACGCGGTGGAGAACGTGACGTCTTCCTTCGCCACGGCGGTGCGGTCCACCACGCGGTAGCCGTTCTCGCCGAAGAAGTAGTTCATGTTGTCGAAGTAGCCGTAGCCTCCGTAGACGAAGGCCGTGTCGTAGCCCCGCGTGCGGAAGACGCTGCCCAGCGTGAAGAGGCGCTCGTTGCCCGGGCGCTTCAGGATGGAGCGGCCCGGCGTGGGCGGCAGCGCCAGCGTGAGCGCCTCCATGCCCCGGTCGGTGCGGTTGCCCGTGGCGTAGAAGCGGTCGAAGACGAGGCTCTGCTGCGCGATGCGATCCAACTCCGGCGTCAGCTTGGAGCTCGGGTTGTAGGCGCCCACGAACTCGGCGCTGAGGCTCTCCACGGTGATTTGGATGACATTGGGCCGCAGCTCGGTGCCCTCGTTGCGCACCTCGTGCAGCGCATCCCGCGAGGTCGACGCTGCCATGGACACCGTGGGGTCCTCGGCCAGCTCCGAGTGCAGCCGGCGGAAGGCATCATCCACGGGCAGCGTCAGGTAGAACTGGTCGTACTCCAGCTCGTTGTTGCGGAAGGCGGAGAAGATGGCCCACACGCCGTTCTTCGCCAGCTCGCGGTTGTAGTTGTTGGCGAAGCTGGGGAGCAGGTTCGAGTCCAACCCCAGGCCCACCACCCCCGCCACCGCCAGCCACACGCCGCCCGCGCGCAGCCGGTCTCTCCAGGGCTCCGCCGGCCCCGCCAGCCACGCGCCCACGGCCCCGGAGCGGGCCACGGCCAGGGTGCCCAGCGCCGCCAGCACCGCGAGCCCCGCCAGCGCCGTGGGGATGGGATAGGACTCGCGGATGTTGGCGATGACCTCGTTCGTGTAGACGAGGTAGTCCACCGCGATGAAGTTGAAGCGCACGCCGAACTCGTCCCAGAAGAGCCACTCCGCCGCCGCGATGAACAGCAGCGCGAAGAGCGAGACGAACACGCCCCCGTGCGCGAGCACCCGCGCCGCCCTCCCCTGAACCAGCCCCTTGGGCAGCAGCGTGGACACCACCACGCCGGGCAGCGCGAACAGCACGCCCGCGCCCACGTCGAACAGCAGGCCCCAGAGGAGCGCCGCGAGCAGGCTCGAATCCAGCGACACCTGCCGCGCCGACTTCACCCACAACGCGACGCGCGTGAGCTGCGCCACGACGACGAACAGCAGGACGAACAGCGCGGCATAACCATGGCGCCGGGCAAGGAGTCGGCGGGCGAGCAGGGTGGGCTTCATCATGGGCGGAACCTGGAGGAGACAAGGCGCCTGGGAAACGGCGACCTCACCGTAGTGCAAACCACAACACCGCGCGGAGGGCCAGCGGCCCCTGTGGGTCCCCTCCTCGCGCGGAGCGCCCCCGCCCCCTCAGGGCGCGCGGATGTCGCGCCACCCGCTCAGGGCGCGCGGATGTCGCGCCACCAGGGCGTGAGCCCCTCGACGCGGCTCGGCTCGATGACCTCGCCCAGTCGGGGGGTGAGCAGCCGCGCCCCTTGCGCCTCGGCCAGCCGGACGAGCGTCTCCGCCGGCTCATCCCAGGCATGCAGCGCGAGGTCGAACGTGCCCCAGTGCACCGGCAGCAGCGCACCGCCGCCCAGCATGGCGTGGGCCTTCAGCGCGTTCTCCGGGCCCAGGTGGATGGTGCCCCAGCGCGGGTGGAACGCGCCGACCTCCAGCATCACCAGGTCGAACGGCCCGTGCTTGCGACCAATCTCCTCGAACTCCGGGGTCAGCCCGGTGTCACCGCTGAAGAAGACGCGGCGGCGCGCGGAGGTCAGCACCCATGACGCCCAGAGGGTCTGGTTCCGGCGCCCCACCCCGCGCCCGGAGAAGTGCTGCGCGGGCGTCGCGGTGAAGCGCACCGGCCCCACCGTGGCCTCCTCGCCCCAATCCAACTCGGTGATGCGCTCGGGCGCCACGCCGAACGCCTCCAGGTGCGCGCCCACGCCCAGCGCGGTGATGAACGGCACGCCCATCGCCGCCAGCGCGTGGATGGTGGAGCGGCACAGGTGGTCATAGTGGTCGTGCGACACCAGCACCGCGTCCAGCGGCGGCAGCGACGCGAGGGACGCGGGCGCGGCGTGGAAGCGCTTGGGCCCCACGAAGGACATGGGCGAGGCCCGCTCGCCCCACACTGGATCCGTGAGGATGCGCGCCCCATCCAACTCCAGCAGCAGCGTGCTGTGCCCCAGCCACGTCACGCGGAAGCCCGTCTCCACCGGACGCGTCCACGCCGCGCGCGGATCCAACACCGGCAGCGGGCCCGGGGGCGTGCGCTGCGCGTCGCCGAAGAAGAACTCCCCCACCAGCGGCAACGGGTTGCCCTGGAGCACCGAGATCTCGGGCGCGGTGTTGCGAAACCGCCCCTCGGCGAACTGGCGAGAGGCCTTCACCCGCTCCAGCCGCGCACCCTGCACACGACCACTCCGAGAAGAACGCATCCCGGCTATCTAATGGGCCCCCCGCTCCGGGGAAAGGCCGCTGCGCCCGGCGAGCCGTCCGGCCAGTCGGGCGCCAACGCGAACGCCCCGCGAGGGACCGCTCCCGAACCCAGGAGACGGCCCGCGCGGGGCGCGTGGGGAAGCGAAGCGGCGGGGCTCAGTAGCCCACGTAGCCGCCGCCCGTGCGCATCGACTTGATGCCCGGCACGTTCGAGACCGAGCCGTAGCGCGCGATGGAGTAGCGGACGCCCGCGATGATGTTGTCCACCGGGTTGCGGATGTTGTTGTGGCCCGGCAGCTTGTACGAGTCGAACGTCGGCTGGATGGTCTGCATCAGGCCGATGGAGGGCGTGCCCTTCTGCGCGTTCGAGTCCCAGTTGTTCTGCGCGTTCGGGTTGCCGCTCGACTCGTGCTGGATGATGGCCGCGATGTCCTGCGGGTTCATCTTGTCCGCCGGGACGCCCGCGGCGCTGAGGACCTGCATGGCCTCCTTGATCCAATCGCCCACCTGCCCCTTCGGGACGTCGCCCACCGGCGCACCGGCCTGGGCGCCCTGCGTGCCCTTCGTCCCGCCCGGACCCTTGCCGCCCTTCAGGCCCTGGTTGCCACCCACAAACTCATCCTTGCTGCCAGGGATGTTGAGCTTCTTGCCCGCGTAGATGAGGTCCGCGTTCTTGATCTGCGGATTGGCCTTCATCAGCGCGGCCACGCTCGTATGGTTCCGCTTCGCAATTCCGCTCAGCGTGTCCCCAGACTTGATGCGGTAGTTGCTCATAAGAAGGTTCTCCAGGAAAGCCAGACACCGTTGAGAGAGTTATCGCTGGCACCCGCAAGGAGTTGCGCCCGCCTTTTCTCTAATTTTGGGGTGGCGAGAGAGGGAATCCGCTCGGATCGGCACGATTCCAGTGTCTATGTTTTGCGATGGCCTCACTGAAAGCGCGCGCGAAGGCCTTGGCCTCTCCGGAGGCCGTGTCCGCTACGACGCCCGGTGCGGCGGGAGGGATTCCACAAGCCCGCAGCAGCTCCACGCCCTCCTTCGACACGCCCAGCGCCTTGCCATGGCGGTAGGCCTCCCAGACGAAGTGCCGGGCCCGCGCGTCTTGTGACAGGACTGTCACGCTCGCGCTCCCCCCGGGAATGAAGACGGCGTCGTACTCGACGGAGGCTGTCGTCATGGCGCTCACGTCCACGGGCAAGGGCTTGCCACTCGCGTCCTTCACCGAGCCCAGATGGCCCGCAATGACTCGCAGCGTCGCGCCCTGCGACTCCAATGCCTTGCGCAATCCCTGAAGCGCCACGGCATCCACGCCGGGCGCCACCAACGCCGCGACGCGGCGCGTCTTGATGCTGTCCTTCACCGTATTCTCCAGGCTCAGCGCCGGTGATACGGCATTGGCGGAAACGGAGGGCACCACCGCGGGCGCTGGGGCAGGCAATCCCAGTCCCTCGGCGACCCGCGCCGCGAGCACGCCATCAATCTTCGCGAAGTGCCCCAGCACCCGCTCGTGAACTTCTCGTGTCACCACCTTGCCCAGCTCAAAACGACACGCATCAATCAGATGCGCTTGTTCTGTATCGGACAGACTTCGAAAGAAGAGTCCCGCCTGGCTGTAATGATCCGCGAAAGACTCACCACGGACGCGGGCCTTGAGGCCGCCCACGTGCTCGGCGTGGGGGACGAAGCCACCCTGCGTCGCCGAGGCGAGGGCGGGGCAGCCGCCCCCCAGGGAGTTGGGGTGGTAGTTGGCCCGCCCCGCGTTGCTGAGGCGCCGCCCGAATCCGTCCTGCTGGTGGTTGTGCACCGGCACCAGGGGACGGTTGATGGGCAGGTCCGCGAAGTTGGGGCCGCCCAGGCGGGTCAGCTGCGTGTCCAGGTACGAGAAGAGGCGGGCCTGCATGAGCGGGTCATCGGTGAAGTCGATGCCCGGCACGACGTTCGCGACACAGAACGCCACCTGCTCCGTCTCGGAGAAGAAGTTCGTCGGGTTGCGGTGGAGCGTCAGCTTCCCGATGCGCTCCACCGGCACCAACTCCTCCGGCACCAGCTTGGTGGGGTCCAACAGCTCGATGCCCAGGCGCTCCGCCAGCGCCTCCTCGATGACCTGCACGCCCAGTTCGTACTCCGGGAGGTGGCCGGCCTCGATGGCCTCCCACAAGTCTCGGCGGTGGAAGTCCGGGTCCCTGCCCGCCAGCGCCTGGCACTCGTCCCAGACGAGCGAGTGCGCGCCGAGCACGGGCTTCCAGTGGAACTTCACGAAGCGGGACACGCCCCGCGCGTTGATGAAGCGGAAGGTGTGGACGCCAAAGCCCTCCATCATCCGGTAGCTACGCGGCAGCGCCCGGTCGGACATCGTCCACATCACCATGTGCATCGTCTCGGGCACGAGCGACACGAAGTCCCAGAACGAATCGTGCGCGGTGGCCGCCTGGGGCATCTCGTGGTGCGGCTCCGCCTTGGCCGCGTGGATGACGTCCGGGAACTTGATGCCGTCCTGGATGAAGAAGACGGGCATGTTGTTGCCCACCAGGTCGAAGTTCCCCTCCTCCGTGTAGAACTTCACCGCGAAGCCGCGCACGTCCCGCACCGTGTCCGCCGAGCCCCGCGAGCCCACCACCGTGGAGAAGCGCACGAACACGGGCGTGCGCACCGAGGGGTCCTGGAGGAAGCGCGCCCGCGTCAGCTCGGCCTGGGAGGTGTAGACCTGGAAGAAGCCGTGCGCGCCCGCGCCCCGCGCATGCACCACGCGCTCGGGGATGCGCTCGTGGTCGAAGCGTGTGACCTTCTCTCGCAGGTGGAAGTCCTCGAGGAGCGTGGGGCCGCGTGGGCCCACGCGCAGCGAGTCGTCCGTGCTCACCACGCCCGTGCCCTGGTCCGTGGTCAACCGCTGCCCCGTGGGCTCGGAGCGGTCCTTCGCGAGCGCCTCTTCCTTGCTGTCTTCGTGGACTCGCACTCCGTCCGACTTGCCCCTGGCCATGCCGCGCCTCCCGTGACGAGGAGGGCGCAGCCTAGGAGGCGCCGAGCGCCCCACGGCCGTGCTCCCGCGGACAAGCTTCCGCTGGGTGACAGTGACTCCTCAGCGGACCTCCGGCGAGGATGCGCCCATGAAGACCGAACCCGTCACCCAGACGCTGGAGCGCATCCGCGCCGAATTCCTCCGCACGCCCGGCGGCGTGCTCGCGTTCGACGCGGACGGCACGCTGTGGAGCGGAGACGTGGGCGACGACCTCTTCCTCGCGCTGCTGGAGCACGGCGACCTCCAGCCCGAGGTGCACGAGGCCCTGGAGCACCTGTGCCTGGCGCACGGCGTGGACACGGCTTCGGATGACCGGGAGCTGGCCCGCCGCCTCTTCGCCGCCCACGAGGCGGGACGTCTCCCCGAGCACGAGCTGTACGCCATGCAAGCGTGGCTGTTCGCGGGCTGGCGCACGGAGGACGTGCGCGCCTTCGCGCGGGATGTCGTCACACGCGTGCGCGTGGAGTCGCGCGTGCATCCAGAGACGCGGCGTGTGCTGACGTGGGCGCAGACCGAGGGCGTGGACTGCTACATCGTCAGCGCCTCGCCACGCGCGGTGGTGGAGGCGGCGGTCGGGCCGCTGGGCCTCTCACCGGAGCGCGTGCTGGCGTGCACGCCGCGGGAAGCAGCGGGGCGGCTGCGGCCCTCCGTGGAGGAGCCCATTCCCTACGGGCCGGGCAAGGTGCGCTGCCTTCGCGCCCGCACGGCCCAGCCCCTCCATGCGGCCTTCGGGGACAACCTGTTCGACCTGGAGATGCTGGCCGCCGCCCGCATCCCCGTGGCCATCCGGCCCAAGCCGCGCCTCCAGGCTCGCGCGGAGGAGCTGCCCGCGATGGTGCAGCTCCTCCCGGAGACCTGACGCGGCCCCCGCGCTACTTGCAGGGCCTCGGGGACAGCGAGTCGATCCAATCCGCGAGCAGCTTGGAGCCCTCCTCGTGGCGGAGGCAGCGGCCAATCTGCGGCATCATCTTCCCGGACTCCGTGGTGTCCATCCGGTACCAGAGGATGGACGTGGCGTGGTCGCCGGGGACGATGTCGAACTCACCACCGACGCCGCTGCCCGCCGAGCCCGGGCGCTTGCACTCGCCCAGGTTGAACAGGTCCACGTTGTCGATGTTGAGGAACAGCCGGCTGGTGATGCCGGCCGTGCCCTGCGGGTTGTGGCAGTGCGCGCAGTTGATGTCCAAGTACGTGCGCGCGCGCGTGCTCAAGTCCGCCTGCGTGGCGTCGAACGGATCCGGCGCGTGCGGCACGTCCGCCAGCGCTGGCAGCCCCTCCAACCGGCCGAGCTGCGCCAGGTGCTGGAGCTGGTTCACCTCCACGCCGTCATACGTGTTCGTGCGGTTGAGGTAGCGCGCCTTCACCCCGATGGGCAGCATCACCTGCTCGCCCGTGGCGTTCTGGAGATGGTGGCAGGTGAGGCACTGGTTCCGGCTGGGGACCAGGTACGAAATCTTCTGCGTGACGCCGTGGAGGTCGATGAACTCGACGGGCACCACGCGGCCACCCGCCGCCATCGTGGCCTCCGTCTGGTCGGCGTTCCACAGGTACGGATACGCCTCCCAGCCCGAGGGCTGGCGGATGAGCACGCGCGTCTCCACGGCGCGCACGGCCTGCGTCGGCGCGCGCATGTCCGCCGGATACGAGAACGTCTTGGTGATGAACGTCCCCACCGGCAGGTCCAGCACGGCCTTCGCGTCGTAGCGAGCCGCCTTGCCCGGCGGGACGAAGAGCGTGCGGGACTTGACCGCGTAGTCTGAGAACAACGGCGCCGTCAGCGTGTACGGCACGTTCCCGGCGACGGGGTGCATCCCCCCATCGCTCGGGCTCCCCGTGAACAACCCCAGCTCGGAGAGGTTGTCGGGCATGACCCGATCCGGCTCGCCCGCGTCCGGCTCGCCCGCGTCAGGGGAGCCCGCGTCGGGGCTCCCCGAATCTGGAGCGCCCGCGTCTGGCCCCCCCGCATCCGGTGCTCCCGCGTCGGGATTGCCCGCGTCCGGAACGGTATCGACTTTCTTCTCGGAAGGCGTCCCCCCGCAGGCGGCCAGCACGAGGGCCAGCAGCACCGCGGAGAGGCGAGGAAACAGGGGGGACAGCGCGCGCATGGTGTTCGAGCTCCGAGGTTTGGCGTGACGACTAGAGGCTGCCCGTGACGACCGGCGGGTTGAAGCCCGCGCAGTTGTACGGGGCCGCGCCCTGCGCGTAGTGCTTCGTGAAGCCCCAGGCCGTGGTCAGGTTCGGCGACGAGCCCGTCAGGTTCCCGGAGACCGCCTGGAGGTCGAAGTCCACCATGATGTTCTTCGTGGACTGCGGCACCGTGTTCGCGCCCACGCAGAGGTTGATGGCGTTGGGGTGCTTCGGGTCACGCGGGGCCGGATCAATGCCGTCCCAGAGGATGTGCTCCACGCGCAGGATGCCCTGCGCCGCCGCCGCGTACTGATACGCCGCGAACACGACCGCGCCAAACGGACGCTTCTCCTGGTCCGGCGCGCCGTTGTCCACCGAGTCACCGCTGCCGCCCTGGAACGTGTTGTCGTGGATGTAGATGTCGGACGTGCCCCAGTTGCCGCCACCCGCGCTCCACTGCGCGGGATCCGGCTCGATGGCCAGACCGCTCAGCACCGCGATGTCCACGGTGTTGTTGTTCGACCAGGTGTTGCCGGAGAACTCCACGCGGCGCGACGCCAGGATGAACGTGCCCGTGCCCGCCGGCACCTGCGACACGGTGCTGCTGCTGGCCGTCACCGACGCGAAGTTCGGGCGGTTGTTGTCGAGGACCTTGTTGTTCTGGAAGCGGATGTCCGTGCCCACGATGGGGTTGCCGGGCAGGTCGAACACCACCAGGCCCGTGGTGTTGTCCTGGGCCAGGTTGCCGTGCACGAAGGCGAAGCGCGTGTTCTCGATTTCAATGCCCGCCACGTTCTGCAGCGCCTTGTTGTTGCGCACGATGGCGTACTCGGTCTGCCCCACGTAGATGCCCGCGTCCGCGGCGTTGTAGGCCTCGCAGTCATCGATGGTCACGTACTTCGACTTCACCGGGTAGATGCCGTACTTGCCGTTGCTCTCCTTGTTCTGCTGCGCCCACTCGGTGCGCACGCGCTGGATGAGCACGTCGGTGGAGTTCTCGATGCGCAGCGCGTCCTTCTTCGCGTTCCAGATGGCCACGTCGCGCACGGTGAACAGCTTGCCCACCACGTCCAGGCCGTTGGTGTTCGCCGCGGCGTTGGTGAAGACGAGCACCGTGCTGGACGCGCCGCCGGTGGCCTCGCCCTTGGTGCCCTTGCCCGCGCCCGCGAAGGTGATGCCGTCCTTGCGGATGGTGATGGCGTTGTCGAAGGTGTACGTGCCGGCCGCCAGCTGAATGGTGGCGCACTCCGTCAGCGAGTTCACCCGGTCCTGGATCTGCTGCTCCTGGCCCGGCGTGAAGCTATACGTCTGGCCCTGCTTGCCCGCGCAGGAGAAGGTCCCCGTGACGCCGCCGTCCCACGGCGTGCCCGCGTCCACGATGACGCCCGCGTCCGTGCCCGCATCGGGCTCCGTGCCCGCGTCCGTCCCGGCGTCCACCTTCGTGCCCGGTCCGGACGGCTTGGGGTCTTCCTCTTCGGAACATCCAGGCAGAGCCAACAGGCCCACCACGGTCAGCAGGGCGGCACAAGAAGCGCGAGTCAACGACAGACGGTGCATGGCGTTCCTCCGGAAACACCACCCACGGAGTCCTCGACAGGGCGAGGCGCGACGCGGAGCGGCGGGGAATGGACGGAATAGTGGGAGCGAACGCTTGTGAATCACAAGCACAAGCGCCCGCGACAGGGATTGACGCACTGCAACTTGTGACCTCAGGCGAAAACACTACGCCCGCGGTAATGATTGACGCGATGTATCAGATTTCTCGGCCCTCGATTTGGACCTGGGAGTGAAAGCCGAGCAGCACAGCGGCTCCAACGCGCGGACCTGCTATCTGCCTGGGCACGATGACTCGACCCGACAACCCCCAGGCCCGACGCATCTTCGTGGGACTCATCCTCGCGGCGCTGTTGCTGGTGGGCGTGACGTTGTGGCCCTTCATCCGGCCCCTCTTCCTGGCCACCATCTTCGCGGCGCTCCTCTGGCGCGCGCAGGAGGGGCTGACGCGGCTCTTGCGCGGGCGGCGCAACCTGGCGGCCACGCTGCTGTGCCTCGCCGTGGCGCTGGTGGTGGTGGGGCCCTTGGCGAGCCTCGTCGCCTACGTGGTGCGCGAGGGCGTGCAGGGCGCGCAATCCGTGGCGTCGCTCGTGCGGCAGGAGGGGCTGACAGGTGTCGTGGAGCGCGTGCCCGCCGCGCTCCAGCCCTGGGCCCGCCGCGTGGTGGAGAGCCTGCACCTGGAGGAGGCCCAGCTCAGCGAGGCCCTCAAGCAGGAGTTGAGCGAGCGCGGAGGCCAGGCCGCGGAGGTGGTGGGCCGCGCCGTGTCCGCCACGGGCTCCGTGCTGGTGCAGGGCGTGATGATGCTGGTGGCGCTCTTCTTCCTGCTGGTGGACGGCGGGCGGCTGGTGACGTGGCTGGAGGAGCTCTCGCCGCTGGAGTCCGGTCAGACGGCGGATCTGCTCACCGAGTTCCGAGATGTCTCACGCGCCATCATCGTCTCCACCGTGGCCACGTCGGGCGTGCAGGCGCTGCTCGCGTTCCTGTCCTTCGTGGTGGGCGGAGTACCAAGCGCGGTCTTCTTCGGGCTGCTCACCTTCTTCACCGCGTTCATTCCGGCCGTGGGCGCGGGCGGCATGTGCCTGGTGGCCTCCGCGATCGTCTTCTTCGACGGGCGCCCCGTGACGGCGCTGCTCGTGGCGGTGTGGGGCGTGGCGGTGGTGGGCACGGTGGACAACCTGGTGAAGCCGCTGCTCGCGCGCCGGGGGATGGACCTGCACCCGGCCCTCATCTTCTTCTCCATCCTCGGGGGCCTCTCCATCTTCGGGGGCGTGGGCCTGCTGCTGGGCCCGCTCGTCATGGCCACCTTCCTCGCACTGCTGCGCATCTACCGCCGCGACTACGGCCGGCACGAGTCCACGCCCCCGAGCGCCGCGCACCCAACGCCCGCCACGCCCTCGCGGCAGAACGTGGGCTGAGCCGACTTCAGCGCGGGAAGCCCGCGGCGTCGGCGGCCACCTGGGCCGCCACGTTGAGTCGCTCCAACAGGCCCGCGCCGAAGTACTGGCGCATCGACTCACCTTCATGGGCACGCACCAGCTCGGGCGTGTCCACGTAGCCCACGTAGCCGTTGGCGAGCGCCAGCACGTGCGTCGCGCCGGTCCGCTCGCGCAGCTCCACGCCCGCGCCCGTGGTGGGCTCCCCCGGCACCGTGATGAGCGACAGCGGCCCCAGCCGCAGCGCGTCCACCTCCGCCTCCCGAGGCGCGGAAGCACACAGCACGTTGTCCCCCGCCGAGCGCGTGAAGCCCGGCACCAGCCGCGTGGAATCCGGGCGAGGCATCGCCGCCGACATCCGCGCCAGCGACAGCGTCACCGGCCCCTGCGTGGACACCGGCTCCGCGCGCTCCGCCAGCGCCGACAGCGCCCGCGCGAAGCCCTCCGCGCGCTCCACGCCCTGCCCTTCCGAATACGCCACGGACGCATTGCCCACCGCGCCCTGGAGCAAGAGCGTCACGCCGCCCGAGGCGGCCTCGCGCAGCGCGCTCAACCGGCCCGGATAGTCTGGGTCCACGCGCTCGCGCTGGCGGGGAATCAGCGCGGGGTGCGCGGCGAACACGAGCAGCTCCGCCACCGGAGCGCGGACCCCTCGCAGCACCACGCGCGTGAGCGCCCCATCGGGCGCCTGTCCTCCCGTGCGCGTGTAGACGAGCCCCGCGTCCTCCGCCTTGCCCACCTCCAGCGTGACGTCCGTCAGCGAGGCCGCCGCGCGCGCCACCGCCTCGCTCGCGCCCGCCACGGCGGACTCCACCGCGTCGCTCCGGTAGCGCCCGGTGCCCGAGACCTGCGCCACCAGCCGCGTGTCATAGCCCCCGAAGGACGAGTGCGTGTGCGTGGCCATCACCAGCACCTCGCCCACCCCCGCTTCGCGCGCGCGCGCGCGCACCCGCTCCGTCACCTCCGGCGTGACGAAGAGCAGCTCCAGCGACACCAGCCCCACGCGCACCCCGCCCGCCTCCACCACCACCGCGCGCGCATGCAGCGGGGGCTCGGCCGCGTTCGCCTCGGCGCGCGGCGGGGGATAGCCGGCCACCACCACCGGAAAGGACGGCCGCAGCTCCACCCTCGCCGCGCCGGCGCGCAGCGGCCCTTCGCCACGCATCCGTGACAGGACGGTGGGCGCATGCTCGACCCAGGGCCCACACCAGTTCCATGACGCGAGCGCGTACGCGGCGCCCGCGGTCAGCAAGGCGAAGGGAACCCAGGTGCGCCAGGGGAGACGTCGTCCGGAAGACATGCCCGGCCAGAGTACCTGCTTCCCGCGCCGGCGCTGCTCCTACCTTTCCGGCCAGCAGCCTCGAATGTGGCGTACCGGGACCCATCAGGTGGACCGTGGAATACCCCGCGTCGTGGCGTGCGTTTTCGTTCCGCTTCCGGTCTGAAAGGGGTAAGGCACCGCGCATGTGCGGCATCTTCGGAATCGTGGGTCACGCTGAGGCCTCCAACCTGACGTACCTGGGCCTGCACGCCCTCCAGCATCGAGGCCAGGAGTCCGCCGGCATCGTTGCGTCGGACGGCCATACCCTTCGCGCCCATCGTCAGATGGGCCTGGTCGCGGACATCTTCACCGTGCCCGTGCTCGCCAGCCTGCCCGGCCAGGCGGCCATCGGGCACGTGCGCTACTCCACCGCGGGCGGCAGTCGGTTGGAGAACGCCCAACCGCTCTTCGTCACGTACGCGGGCGGGCAGTTCTCCATCGCGCACAACGGCAACCTGGTGAACGCGCGCGAGCTGAAGGACGCGCTCGAGGCCGACGGCGCCATCTTCCAGTCGGACGCGGACACCGAGGTGGTCATGCACCTCCTCGCGCGCTCCAAGCAGCCGACCTTCGAGGCGAAGCTCGTGGAGGCCCTCAAGAAGGTGGAGGGCGCCTACAGCATCCTGCTGCTCACCGAGAGCAAGCTCATCGCCGCCCGAGACCCCCACGGCTTCCGGCCGCTGGTGCTGGGCAAGATGAAGGAAGGCGCCTTCGTGGTGGCCAGCGAGACGACCGCGCTGGACCTCATCGAGGCGGAGCTGGTGCGCGAGCTGGAGCCCGGCGAGCTGCTCATCATCGAGAACGGCGTCATGCGCACGAGCAAGCCGTTCACCCCCGCGCCGCGCCAGGGCCGCTGCATCTTCGAGCAGGTGTACTTCGCCAAGCCGGACTCCGTGCTGTTCGGCAAGAGCGTGTACGAGACGCGCAAGCGCCTGGGCATGCAGCTGGCGCGCGAGCAGCCCGCTCCAGCAGCGGACCTGGTCATCGCGGTGCCCGACTCGGGCGTGCCGGCCGCCATCGGCTTCTCCCAGGTGAGCGGCATCCCCTACGACGTGGGCCTCATCCGCAGCCACTACGTGGGCCGCACCTTCATCGAGCCGCAGCAGTCCATCCGCCACTTCGGCGTGAAGCTGAAGCTGTCCGCCGTGCGCAGCGTGCTCAAGGGCAAGCGCGTGGTGGTGGTGGACGACTCCATCGTGCGCGGCACCACCAGCCGGAAGATCGTCAAGATGCTCAAGGCCGCGGGCGCCGTGGAGGTGCACCTGCGCATCTCGTCCCCCCCCACGCAGTGGCCCTGCTACTACGGCATCGACACGCCCAGCCGTCAGGAGCTCATCGCCTCCAGCCACACCACGGAGGAGATCGCCCGCTACGTGACGGCGGACTCGCTGGGCTACCTGTCGCTCGAGGGCCTGGGCGCCGCGGTGGATGACCCCACGCGCTCCACCTTCTGCACCGCCTGCTTCTCCGGCCAGTACCTCACGGGCGGCTTCACCGCGGACGACAAGCTCAGCGCCTGACCCCATGACCGCCTCCTCCGCGCGGCCCGAGTTCATCCAAGCGGAGCGACAGTTCGTCCGCTCCGTGCTCGCCGGACTCGTGCTGCTGGGGCTCGTGGCGGTCGCGGGTCCCCTGCTCAGCTACCGCAGCGACGTGGCCGAGGCGCGCGCGCAGTTCCAACTGCGCGTCGCGCGCGAGGCCCGCGTCTACGCCGAGGCGCTCGGCCTCCACCTCAACCTGCTCCAGACGGAGCTGCAACGCGTCTCCGCCAGCGTGGGGCCGGACCTCCAGCACCCCGGAGACCTGGGCACCGAGGACCTGCTCGACCTCACCTCGCCCTCCGGTGGCCTGTTCCACGCGGGCCTCATGCTGTTGGACCCCGAAGGCCGCGTCCGCTGGAGCGACCCGCCCCACATCACCGAGGAGTCCTCCTTCGCGGCGCGCCCGTGGTTCCGCGACGTGCTCGCGCGCCAGGTGCCCATCGTCGAGGCCATCGCGCCGGGCTCCTCGTCCTTCGTCGTCGCCGTGCCCATCAGCCACGGGGGCCGCGCCACGGGCGTGCTCGCGGGGTTGCTCGACACGAGCAGCGCGCTGCCGGGCGGCCGGCCGCTGGGCGAGCACCTGGAGCTGCTCGTCCTCAACGCCGCGGGCGACCTGTTCCTCCCCGGCACGCCACCGCGCTGGGCCACGCTCCCCCGAGCCGACGCCGAGCTGCGCGCCGTCATCAGCGAGGGCATCCGGCCGCTGGCCCTCGGGCCGGACCTGGAGGTCTTCGCCGCCGCGACGAAGGTGCCCGGCACGGGGCTCAACCTGGTGCTCGCCGCGGACGAGACCGCGATGCTCGCGGGCATCCGCAACCGCTTCCTCGTGCAGCTCATGGTGGTGGCGCTGCTCCAACTCGGCACGCTGGTGCTCTTCAGCTTCCACTGGCGCCGCGTGTACGGCCTGTTCCTCGACATGGAGGAGCGCGCCGCGCGCCATGAGAAGATGGCCGCGCTCGGCAGCGCCGCGAGCCTCATCGCGCACGAGGTGAAGAACTCGCTCAACGGCCTGAAGATGGCCTCCGGGCTCGTGTCGCCCGAGGGCGAGGGCGCGCTGGTGGCACGCACCATCAACGGCCAGATTGACCGGCTGTCCCATCTGGCCACCTCGCTCCTGCACTTCGGCAAGCCCCCGGTGACGCGGCGCACGGCGGTGGACCTGGCGCAGCTCGTGCGCGACGTCGTCGCGGGCCTGCGCGCCTTGCCCGAGGCCGACGAGGTCCACCTGGACGTGGTGCTGCCCGAGCAGGCGCCCCTCTCGTGTGATCCGCTGCTGCTGGCCACCGCGCTGGACAACCTGCTGCGCAACGCCATGGAGGCCACGGTGGCGGCCAAGGACCTGGGACAGCTCGCCGCCCCCCAGGTGCGCGTGGTCGCCACGCTTCACCAGGACGAGGCCGTGGTCAGCGTGGAGGACAACGCGGGGGGGCCGCCCGCCACCGTCGAGGGTCGCCTCTTCGAGCCGTTCGTCACCTCCAAGGCCAAGGGCATCGGGCTGGGGCTCGCCATGACGCGGCAGGCGCTGGAGCAACAAGGTGGCAAGCTGACCTTCGAGCGCATTCCCGGCGGCAGCCGCTTCCAGGTACACCTGCCCCTGCCCCTTTCCTCCTCCGAGGCGCCTCGGCCATGAGCATTCCCGCCCTCTTCGTGGACGATGACCGTGCCTTCTCCACCATCGCCACGGTGGCGCTCCAGCGAGAGGGCTTCGCGCTGACGCTGGCTCGCTCTCTTCATGAAGCGCGCGCGGCGCTCGCGCAGGCCACACCTGCGTTGGTGGTGCTCGACCGGCGCCTCCCCGACGGAGATGGCCTGTCGTTCCTGGGCGAGCTGAAGGCGCAGGCTCCTGGCGCCGCGGTGGTGATGGTGACGGCGCACGGGGACATCGCCAGCGCGGTGGACGCGGTGCGCGCGGGCGCGGCGGACTACGTCACCAAGCCCGTGGAGCTGTCGGACCTGGTGCTGCGCGCGCGCCGCGCGGTGGACACGGGCCGATTGAAGGACCGGCTGGAGGCCGCGGAGGCCGAGCTGTCCGGCCGTCGTCGGCTGGTGCCGCCCGCCTCGGCCGCCATGCAGCGCGTGTTCTCCATGCTGGAGCGCATCGCCGCGTCGCCCCGCAGCCCCGTGCTGCTCCTGGGCGAGACGGGCGTGGGCAAGGAGCAGCTCGCGCGCCACCTGCACGCCCTGTCCTCCCGCGACGGCGGCGCGCCCTTCATCCACATCAACTGCGCGGCGCTGCCCGAGCAGACCGTGGAGAGCGAGCTGTTCGGCCACGAGAAGGGCGCCTTCACCGACGCGCGCGCCGCCCGCCGAGGCTTGGTGGAGGTGGCCCACGGCGGCACGCTGTTCCTCGACGAGGTCGGAGAGCTGCCGCTCGCGCTCCAGGCCAAGCTGCTCACCTTCCTGGACTCGGGCCGCTTCCGCCGCCTGGGCGGCACCACCGAGCAGACCAGCTCCGCGCGCATCGTCGCCGCCACCAACCGCGACCTCCCCACCCAGCTTCGCGAGGGCACGTTCCGCGAGGACCTCTGGTTCCGGCTCGGCGTCTTCCGCATCGACGTGCCGCCCCTGCGCGAGCGCCGCGAGGACATCCCGTCCCTGGCCGAGGGCCTGCTCACCGAGCTGAGCCGCGAGCTGGGACGCCGCGACATGACCCTGGGCACCCGCGCGCGCGCGCGCCTCGCCCAGTACGCCTTCCCCGGCAACGTCCGCGAGCTGCGCAACATCCTGGAGCGCGCCCTCGTGCTGGAGCCCGGCCCCGAGCTGGAGCTGGAAGTGCTCGGCGGAGGCCCCGCGGCGCTCGCCCCTCCCTCGGCGGAGGCCGGCGCCACCGATGCGTTCCGCGTGGAGCAGCCGCTCCCCATGGAGGACCTGGAGCGCGCCTACGTGCGGTGGGTGCTGGAGAAGCTGGGCGGCCGGCGCATGGAAGCCGCCAAGGCGCTCGGCCTCTCGTACCCCACGTTCCTCAAGCGCCTGGAGTGAAAGCATTTTGAAGCGCGCCCCGCCACTGCAAGGATTTTGAACCGCGCGACGGACGTAGCCCCCCGGAATCACTGAGGAAAACCCGGGCACGCGCCTTGCCATGGGACAGGCCGGTACCTCACCGGGAGCCTGCCTCGTGCGCCGTCCCTTGCCGTTCCTCGCTGCCCTCCTCGCCCTCGTCGGCCCCGCCTCTGGGGCGCGCGCGGAGTCGCCGCCTGCCACTTCCACTCCTCCCGCCGGCGCGGCGCTGTCGCTCGCGGCGCTGCCGGACGAGGACCACCTCGCCGCGCTCCTCTGGGAGCAATCGGCCGAGTTCGCCGCCGTCCGCGCGCGCATCGCCGCGACCCGGGCCGACCTCATCCGCGCCCACGTGCTGCCCAACCCGACGCTGGACGTGTCCATGAACACGATTCCCATCGGGGCCACCAACCCGCCGGGACTGCGTCGCTGGGCGGAGGTGCCCAACTACGCCTTCGGCCTCTCGGAGCTGGTGGAGCTGGGCAAGCGCGGCCCTCGCCAGGACTCGGCGCGCGCGGCGCTCGCCGCCTCCGCGCTGGATGCCCAGGCCACGCTGCGCGCGCGCACGTATGACGTGATGGACAAGGCCGCGGACGTGGCCGCCACCGAGCTGCGGCTCGCGCAACTCCAGGAGCTGGCCGACGACGCGGCGAAGCTGACGGAGCTGCAGCGCGTGCGGCAGCGCCACGGCGACGCGGCGGGCCTGGACGTGGACCGCTCGGTGCTGGAGGAGGAGAGCCTCCAGACCTCGCTGGGCGAGGAGCACGCCCGCCTGTCGGATGCCCTGCTCGCGTGCGCGCAGACCGCGGGCATGCCCTGTCAGCCCTTCGGCGGACGCACCGCTGCGGCGGCCTTCTTGGAGGCGCGCCTCGCCCGCGCGCCGTCGGCCGCCGACATCGAGTCGCGGCCCGACCTGCGCTCTCTGTCGGCGCAGGAGGACTCGGCGCGCGCGGCGCTGACGCTCGCCCGCCGGCACTGGGTGCCGGACCCCACGGTGCGCGCCGGCTACGTGCGCGACCAGTTCGTCATCGCCGGCAACCAGCTGAACTCGTTGTTCGTCGGGCTCTCCATTCCGCTGCCCTTCTTCGACCACGGCCAGGCGGACGCGCACGCGGCCAGCGCGGCCATGGAGGCGGCCCGCGTGTCGCGCGAGAAGCTGGCGGCCCAGTCGGCCCGGGACGCCTCCACGCTCGCGAGCCAGCTCGCCGCGCTGCGCGAGCGCCGGGAGCGGCTGCGCAACCAGACGCTGCCCATGGCGGCGGGCGTGGTGCAGCGCCTGGACGCGGCGGTGCGCGCGGGTGGCGCGGCGCTCCAGGACCTGCTGCTCGCCCGGCGCACCTACGGCGAGCTGCTGCTGCACGCCGCGGACCTCGACCAGGGCGCCTTCCACGTGAGCACCGGGCTGGACCGCGCTCACTCCGCGGGCCCGCGCGCGCCCGAGTCCCTCACCGAGCCTCGCTCCTGACCTTCTTCCTTCTTCCTTCTTCGGAGTCACACCATGAGCCTCCCGGATTCCTCTCCTCTCCCTCCCTCCCCTCCCTCCCCTTCCGCTCCTTCGCCGGACCACCGCCGCCCCGTCTGGCTCGCCATCGCGGGCGCCGGCCTCATCGGCACCGCGGGCGTGCTGTACGCGCTCGCGCCCGCGCCCTCCGCGGCGGAGAGCGAAACGGCCAACCCCCGCCCCGCGGTGAACGGCGAGACCGTTCAGATTCCCGAGGGCGCGCCGCAGTGGCAGTACGTGGAGCTGGCCGTCGCCTCGGAGGCCCCCGCGCTGGCGCCCCTCCCCGCCCCCGCGCGCGTGCAGTTCGATGAAAGCCGCACCGCCTCCATGGGCGCGCCGCTCGCGGGACGCGTGGAGGAGGTGCGCGTGCGCCTGGGTGACCGCGTGAAGGCCGGTGAGCGCCTCTTCAGCGTGCGCTCCGGCGCCTACGCGGACCTCCAGAAGGAGATGCACAGCGCGGAGGCCGAGGCCGCCGAGAAGCGCCGCACCGCCGAGCGCCTGAAGGAGCTCGTGTCCCTACAGGCCGCGCCGGAGAAGGACCTCCTGGCCGCGCAGACCGAGCAGAAGCAGGCGGAGCTGGCCCTGGAGGCCGCGCGCGCCAAGGCCGCCAGCCTGCGCGTGTCCACCGAGGGCGACAACCTCTTCTGGGTGACGGCCCCGCGCGCGGGCACCGTGGTGGACCTGGACGTGGTGGCCAGCCTGGAGGTGACGCCGGAGCGCGACAAGCCCCTGCTGCGCCTGTCTGACCTGGACGAGGTGCTCGTGGTGGCGGACCTCCAGGAGTCGGACGCGTCCGACCTGCGTCCGGGCACCGCCGTGCTCGTGGGGACGCGGGATGGCACCACGCGGCCGGGCAAGGTGGACCGCGTCTCCGAGGTGGTGGACCCCACGCGCCGCACGGTGGAGGTCCGCGTGCGCGTGCCCAACACCGACCGCCTGTTCCGCCCCAACGCCTACGTGGAAGTGACGCCCTCGGCGCCGGATGACGTGAAGCGCGTGCGCGTGCCGAACAGCGCGGTGGTGACGGACGGCGCGCGCTCGGTGGTGTTCGTCGCGCGGGACGCCCACCGCCTGGAGCGCGTGGCGGTGACGCCCGGCCGCCGGCGCGGGGGTGAGGTGGAGCTGCGCGGCGGCCTGACCGCCGGCGAGCGCTTCGTCGCCCGGGGCGCGCTGCTCCTGGAGAACCAGATCGAGCTGGCCGACTAGGCCCCGGGACTCTCAACCATGTTCGAGAAACTCGTCGAGTTCAGCCTCAAGAACCGAGCGGCGGTGGTGTCCCTCGCCGTGCTCGCCGCCATCTGGGGCTACTTCTGCTTCCGCGACCTCACGGTGGAGGCCTTTCCGGACCCCACCGACACGCAGGTCAACATCATCACCCTCTACCCCGGCCAGCCGTCCGAGGAGGTGGAGCGCCAGATTGGCCTGCCGCTGGAGCGCGCGCTCAACGGCATCCCGGGCCTGACGCGCCTGCGCAACCTCTCCATGTTCGGACTGTCGTTCGTCACGCTGAGCTTCAACGACAACACCGACGTGCTCTTCGCCCGCGCCCAGGTGCTGGAGCGCCTGCGTGACGCGGAGCTGCCGCAGGGCCTCACGCCCTCGCTGGGGCCGCTGGCGACGCCCATCGGTGAAATCTACCGGTACACGCTGAAGGGGGCCAAGGGCGACCCCATGAAGCTGCGCACCCTCCAGGACTGGGTGGTGCGGCCGGGTCTGCTGCGCGTGGACGGCGTCGCGGACGTCGTCAGCTACGGCGGCCTGCTCAAGGAGATCCACATCCAGCCGGACCCCGCGAGGCTCGCCGCGTACGGCCTCACGCTGGACAACATGGAGGACGCGCTGAAGGAAGGCTCGGAGAACGCCAGCGGCGGCGTGCTCGAGCGTGGCTCCGAGCAGTTCGTCATCCGCAGCGAGGGCCTCTTCCACACGCTGGACGACGTCCGCGACGTGCGGGTGGCCACGCACGAGGGCACGCCCGTGTTCCTCAAGGACGTGGCGGACGTGAGCGAGGGCTGGTCACCCCGCCAGGGCGTGGTCAGCCGCGACGGCGACGCGGACGTGGTGCAGGGCATCGTCCTCATGCGCCGGGGAGAGAACCCCTCCGTGGTGCTCTCCCGCGTGCGCGACGCGGTCGCGTCCGTGAACCTCCGCCTGGAGGGTGACGACGTGCGCATCGACCCGTTCTACGACCGCACGGACCTGGTGAACACGACGCTGCGCACGGTGGGTCACAACCTGCTGGAGGGCGCGCTGCTCGTCACGCTGGTCCTCTTCATCTTCCTCTTGGACCTGCGGGCGGCCGTCGTCGTGAGCGTGCTGATCCCCCTCTCGCTGCTGGCCTCGTTCATCTACCTGAAGATGCGGGGCATGTCGGCCAACCTGCTGTCCATGGGCGCGGTGGACTTCGGCGTCATCGTGGACGGCGGCGTGGTCATCATCGAGAGCATCCTGGCGCGCATGTCCGGCCACCAATTCGAGGGGGAGACCCCCATGCAGCGCATCGAGCGCGCGACGAAGGCGGTGGTGCGCCCCACGGTGTTCTCGCTGCTCATCATCATCGCGGCCTACCTGCCCATCTTCATGCTGCAGCGGGTGGAGGGCCGCATCTTCGCGCCCATGGCGAACACGGTGGTCGCGGCGCTCCTGGGCGCGCTCGTCTTCTCCGTCACGCTCATCCCGGTGCTGGCGTCGTTCGTCTATCGCAAGCCGATGCAGCACAAGGAGTCCCCGGTGCTGCGCGCGGCGGCCAAGGCCTATGGCCCCGTGCTGACCTGGAGCCTCAAGCACCCGCTCACCGTCGTGGCGATGTGCACCGCGGGGTTGCTCTTCGCGGGCGCGCTGGTGCCGCGCATGGGCAGCGAGTTCCTCCCGGCGCTCAACGAAGGCAGCCTCTACCTGACCTTCACCATGCCCTCGAACATCTCCCTGTCGGAGGGGCGCAAGCTGGTGCCGCGCATTGAAAAGCTCCTGCGCCAGGCGCCGCAGGTGGATGGCGTGCTCAGTCAGCTGGGCCGCCCGGAGGACGGCACCGACGCGAAGCTCACGAACAACCTCGAGATCTTCGTGAAGCTCAAGCCCCCGGCGCAGTGGCCCAAGAACACGCCCAAGCTGGACGACGTGCTCGACGTGCTCCAGCGCTCGGTGTCGGAGGTGCCGGGCATGGAGGTGGGCTTCAGTCAGCCCATTGGAGACAACGTGAACGAGAGCATCAGCGGCCAGCAGGGACAGCTGGCGGTGAAGCTCTTCGGCGACGACCTCCAGGTGCTCCAGGCGTACTCGCAGAAGGTGAAGAGCGTGCTGTCGCACGTGGAGGGCGTCGCGGACCTGGGCATCGTCAAGAGCGGCGAGGTGCCCAGCATCCAGGTGGCTCCAGACCGCGTGGCCCTGGCCCGCTACGGCATGTCGCTGGGGGACTTCCAGCACGTCTTCCAGACGGCGGTGGGCGGTCGTCCACTCGGCGAGTTCTGGGAGGGCGAGCGCCGCTTCGACGTGGTGATGCGCCTGCCCATGTCCAGCCGAGACGACGTGGAGAAGATCTCCCGCCTGCGCGTGCCCGTGGAGGGCGGCGTGCTGGTCCCCTTGAGCGAGCTGGCCCGGGTGACCACGGGCTTTGGCCGGGCCTCCATCAACCGCGAGAACGGCCGGCGCTACATCGGCGTGCGCATGAACGTGCGCGGCCGGGACCTGGGCTCCTTCGTGAAGGACGCGCAGGCGCTGGTGAACAAGGAGGCCCCCGCCCCCGCGGGCACGAGCATCGAGTGGGGCGGTGAGTTCGAGAGCAAGGAGCGCGCGATGGACCGGCTCCTCACGGTGCTGCCGGTGGCGCTCGTGCTCACGCTGCTGCTGCTCTTCAAGGCGTTCAACTCGTTCGGGCGCGCGGTGGTGACGTTGATCAACGTGCCCTTCGCGCTGATGGGCGGCGTGTTCGGCCTGTACTGGGCGGGCATGCCGCTGAGCGTGGCGGCCGCGGTGGGCTTCATCGCGCTCATTGGACAAGCGGCGCTCAACGGCGTGTTGGTGATGAGCGCCATCGCGGAGCGCCGGGAGGCGGGCGAGTCCCTGGACGACGCCATCCTCCACGGCAGCCGCGAGCGCCTGCGGCCGGTGCTGATGACCGCGGCGCTGGCGGCGCTGGGGCTGGTGCCGGCGTGCCTGAGCAACGGGATTGGCTCGGAGATGCAGAAGCCGCTGGCCGTCGTCATCGTGTCCGGGACGATCTCCGCGTGCGCGCTGACGTTGGTGCTGCTGCCCGTGCTCTTCCGCTTGTTCGCGCGCTTCACCGAGCAACTCGCGGACCGCATGCCGCAGAAGCTGCTGCGAGCGGTGCCCGGCGCGGAGAACCTCCGCAAGACGGGCTGATCAATTGTTGGGGGCGGGCGGCATCCAAGAGCAGGGATGCCGCCCGCGCAGTTCACGCCCCGGACGTCGGGGGCTCGGGCAAGGGCCGACCCGCGATGAAGTCCTCGAGGTCCTCAGGAAGCGGGGCCTCGAACGTCATCGCCACCCTCGTTCCCGGATGCGCGAATGAGATGCGCGCCGCGTGCAGCGCATGCCGAGGCAGCCGCAGCCGAACCCAGGCCTCCGGCTCCAGGCAGCGCTTGCTGAACCGATCAAAGTAGCCGGGATCCGGCCCATACATCTTGTCGCCCACCAGGGGGTGGCCCGCCTCACGGAGGTGGATGCGAATCTGGTGCTGGCGGCCCGTCTCCGGGTAGCAGCGCAAGAGCGCGAACGGAGCACCGTCGCGAGTGAAGCGCTGCACCACCTCGAAGCGGGTGCGGCTCTCCTTGCCCTCCACTGAATCGATTCGCACCGCGATGCGGATGAGGTCCGTCCCCTCGGCGATGGGCGCGTCGACCACGAAGGCATCCTCACGGGGATGGCCCTCGCAGACCGCGAGGTACTCCTTGTGGACGTCGCGCGACAGGAACAGGCGCCCGAGCACGCGACAGGACTCGGTCGTGCGACCACACACCACGAGCCCACTCGTCTCCCGGTCCAGGCGATGCGCGGGCTCGGCGGCGCGCTCCTCGAAGCGCTCGCGCAGCAACGAGACGAGGGTGCCCTTGTGGTAGCGCGCGGTGGGGTGGATGGGCAGCCCCGCCGGCTTGTCGAGCACGAGCAGCCAATCATCCTGAAAGACGACCGCCACATCCGTGGGCGTCTCGGGCTCCTCGCTGGCCGGACGCCGCAGGCGGAACGCGAGACCGGGATAGACAGGCGTGGAGGGCTTGAGCCGCCCCTCGTCACAGAACACACCCCGCTGGATGATGCCGAGCACGCGCTCGCGCGACGCGCGACGGAGCTTCTCGCGGAGGTACCGCTCCAGCCTCCAGCCCGCGTAGTTGGGCTCGACGACGTAGAGCATGTCGGCGAAGCCCTCGGGAGGAGCGTCCGCGACGGAGGACCCCACGACCTCGGCGGACACGCCCGTGGAGCCCTCCTCCTCGCGCGCGGCCGCATCCGCCTCAGCAGACGGCGCTGCTGCGGCCTTCTCGGGCGCGGTCTCCTCGGAGGACTCGGCGGTGGGCTCCTTCGCGGTCATGGGCCCAGGGCTCTAGCACGCCCGCCGCGCGCGCAGGGCCTCCACGCGGAGGCCCCTTGAGGGATACGGTCACGCGCTCGCGCGCGCCTGCCCCTGTGCCCCCACCGAGCGCGCATACAGGTCCGCGATGCGCTCGCCCGTGCGGCCATCCCAGAGCTCCGGCACACGCCCCTGCTTGCCCTGCCCCGCGAGGATGCGGTCCACGGCCGCAAGGATTCGAGCAGCGTCCGTGCCTACCACTTCGTTGGTCCCCACCTCCACGGTGACAGGTCGCTCGGTCTGCTCACGAAGCGTCAGACACGGCACGCCCAGCGCGGTGGCCTCCTCCTGAAGTCCGCCCGAGTCAGTGAGGATGACGCGCGCCTGAGACGTCAGGGCGAGGAACTCCAGGTAGCCCATCGGCTCCACCAGCTTCATGCCGGGAGCACGCTCCAGCTCCGCGAGCCACCCCTGCTCGGTGAGCATCTTCCGAGTCCGCGGATGCACAGGGAACACCAGCGGCAGACGCCGGGCCACA
The DNA here is from genome assembly GCF_019039035.1 of Citreicoccus inhibens. Lineage (GTDB taxonomy): Bacteria > Myxococcota > Myxococcia > Myxococcales > Myxococcaceae > Citreicoccus > Citreicoccus inhibens. The sequence goes on from NZ_JAHNZT010000007.1 coordinate 38,513, forward strand.
TCACGCAGCGACCCAATCAACCCCACGAGCAGCTTCGGATCATCCACGTTCACCGGGCGGTGCAGCGTGGCCACCGCGTACTGGCGCGCGCTCAGGCCCAGGTCACGCAAGGTGGAGAGCTGCTCGGCCTTCTCCTGATTGGAGAGCAGCGAGTCGATCATCACGTTGCCCACGAAGTGGATGCGCGAGGAAGGCACCCCCTCCTCCAGCAGATTGGCATCCGCGTCGCGAGAGGGCGTGAGGAGGAGCTCCGACAGCCGGTCCGTGACGACGCGATTGACCTCCTCGGGCTGGTAGCGCTCGCGGCTGCGCAGCCCCGCTTCCACATGCGCGAGCGGGATGGCCAGCTTGGAAGTCACGAGCGCGGCGGCAAGCGTGCTGTTGACGTCGCCCACGACGGAGACGAGGTCCGGCTTCTCCTGAAGGAAGACCTTCTCCATCTCGACCATCATCCGCGCGGTCTGCTCCGCGTGACTGCCCGAGCCGATGCCCAGATGCACCTCGGGCGCGGGAAGGCCAAGGTCCGAGAAGAAGACGTCACTCATCTTGACGTCATAGTGCTGGCCGGTGTGCACCAGCCGCTGGTGGAGCACGCCACGCGCGCGGATGGCCTTGTAGATGGGCGCCACCTTCATGAAGTTGGGGCGCGCGCCGACGATATGGATGACCTTCCTCATGGGTCGGCAAGCTAGGCACGGTGTGTCACCTGCCTAGTGGGGCAACCCCGCCCTCCGCCTGAACGTCTCGCGATGCGTCCTAAACCTGCCGATTCCAGCTCTGGAATCGGAATCTGCTAGATGAAGGGGTCATGCCCGCGTCCCGCACCGTCGCCGTCATCCCCGCCCGCTACGCCAGCACGCGCTTCCCCGGAAAGCCGCTCACCCGCATCGCCGGGGTGCCGATGATCGAGCACGTCTGGAATCGCTGTCGGGAAGCGAACGCCTTCGACGAGGTCTACGTGGCCACGGACGACGCGCGCATCCGCGACGTGGTGGCGGGCTTCGGCGGGCACGCGGTGATGACGAGCCCGGACTGCGCCACGGGAACGGACCGGGTGGCGGAGGTGGCGCGCCAGCACCCAGCCGTGGACGTCTGGGTGAATGTGCAGGGCGATGAGCCGCTCGTGGATCCCGCGGCGCTCAAGCTGCTCGCGGGCCTCTTCGCCGACGACACCGTGCGGATGGGCACGCTGGTGCGGCCACTCGAAGCGGACGAGGTGGACAGCCCGAACGTGGTGAAGGCGGTGCTGTCGCGGAGCGGTGACGCGCTGTATTTCAGCCGCGCCGCCATCCCGTTCGCACGAGAGCCAGGCACGCCCGCGAGTCGCTTGGGGCACATCGGCCTGTATGGCTACCGTCGCGACGTGCTGTTGCGGCTCGCCACGCTGCCGCCCACGCCGCTGGAAGAGACGGAGAAGCTGGAGCAGTTGCGCGCGCTGGAGCACGGCATCCCCATCCGCTGTGCGCGCGTGGCGTGGCGCACCGTGGCGGTGGATGTCCCCGAGGACGTGGCGCGCGTCGAGGCAGTCATCCGAGAACGGGGGGAATAACAACCATGGGCATCTTCAAGGAACTCTTCGGCGGAAGGGAATCATCCACCCCCGCCGAGCCAGCAGCGGAAACCCCCGTCGCCCACGAAGCACAGCCCACCCCAACACCGCCGCCCCCACCGCCACTCGCGAAGCCGAAGCCCCCCACGCGGAAGCCCCAAGAGGACGAAAACATGGAGGGTGTTCAGCGGCTGGTGGCGAGGCGCGTGGAGCGGCTGTTGGAGCAGCTCGGCACGGTGGCGACGCGCGCGCGCACGGGCGAGGAACTGCCCGCGTTCACCGTCACCCTGCATCTGTCCCATGGCCACACGGTGACGGGTGAAGTGGTGGACTACGTGCCCAAGGAGGCGGTGCTCGTGGCCCTGGGCAAGGAGGGCCTGCTGCGCTCGGCCTCCGTGGCCTACGTCGACGTGAACACCATCGTCGCGGTGTCGGTGACGAACGCGGAGAAGCTGCTGGAGCTGCCGCAGCTCGTGCGCCCCATCCCCACGCGCCAGGACCTCGTCCAACTCGCGGAGCGACTGGCCACCGGAATCACCGAACAGTTCTGGCCGAGCGAGCTCTCACTGGGCGGCAAGGGCCTGCGCTTCGACGTCGATTGGGTCGGACTGGATGACGAGCCCGGGCGTCGCGCCTTGGAAGGCTCGCTCAACGTGACGGGCCACGCGTTGCGCGCGCTCGCCACCGACAGCGGTCGCGAAGTCCTCCGCCGCATCACGTCCGTGAAGTTCGTGAAGGGCCCTCACACGCGAGCGACCCGAGACGGGGAAACGGGCACGGTCACCGTATCGCCCGGCAGCGGCGAGCCCACCCTGACCGCGTTCCGCAAGGGCCTGGGCGCGGGCCTGTAGCCACCTCGACAGGGCCCCTCCCCGCCGAGCCCAACGAACCTCCGTCACGTCAGATGACAGGAAGGCTCGCGGGCTCGGCGCTCAGCGGAAAGGCCTCGTCGATGCGCCGCAGCTCACCCGGCGTGAGGTGGAGCTTCCCCGCCTCCGCGTTGTCGCGCGCATGCGCCTCACGGCTGGCCTTGGGGATGGTGAAGACGGACGGACTGCGGACGAGGAAGCGCAGCGCCACCTGGTACGGCGAGGCATCATGGTCCTGGGCGATGTCCATCAGCACGCGGCCCCCGGGACTGCGCGGCGAGGGGAAGCGCCCGTTGCCAAACGGGCTGTAGCCCACCACGGCCACGCCGTTGCGTTCGCACCACGGAATGACGGCGTGCTCGATGGCGCGCTCCTCCAGGTGATACAGCACCTGGTTGCACGCGATGCGCTCTGGCCCGGAGATCGCCAGCACTTCCTCCAGCTCCTCCACCGCGAAGTTGCTCACGCCCCACGCGCGAATCTTCCCGTCCCGGATGAGCCGTTCGAACGCCCGCACGGTGTCCTCCAGCGGGTGCGAGCCCGGCCAGTGCAACACGTAGCAGTCGAGATGATCCGTTCGCAGGCGACGCAGGCTGCGCTCGCACGCGGCCAGCGTCCCGGAGAACGTGGCATTCGACGGCATCACCTTGGACACGAGGAACACCTCGTCGCGCCGTCCCGCGATGGCCTCCGCGACGATGGTCTCTTCCACGAGCCCACGGCCATACAACTCCGCGGTGTCCAGATGGGTCAGTCCCAGGTCGAGGCCGGCGCGCAGCGCGCGAATGGCCCCCGCGCGGTCGTCGTCCTCCATCTGCCAGGTGCCTTGCCCGATGACGGGAACCCGAGCCCCCGTCCGGCCGAATGCGCGTGTCTCCATGTCCCCCCCTGCGTCGGAACCCCTCGCAGGCTTAGCACCGAACGTGGGTCCGCCGCACACCCGCTGCACGCCTGAGGCGAGCGCGCTAGTCTCCGGCGGTGTCCTCTCCCGCTCCCCAGCCCCCATCCAAGCGTCCCTCCCGATTGACCGTCCGCCGGCTGATGAAGCTGGCCCGACCGGAGGTGCCCACGCTGGCCCTGGCCACCGTCTTCCTGATGATGGGGAGCGGCGCGAGCCTCGTGTATCCGCAGGCCATCCGCGTGCTCGTGGACGAAGCGCTCGGCGCGCGCGACCACGCCCTCATCGACCGCGCGGCGCTCATCATGTTGGCGGTCTTCGTGGTGCAGGGCGTGGCCATCGCGCTGCGGGCCTATCTCTTCAACACCGCGGGGGAGCGCATCGTGGTGCGGCTGCGCCAGGACCTCTTCCGCAGCTTGATGAATCAAGAGGTGGCCTTCTTCGACGCGCACCGCACCGGCGAACTCACCAGCCGGCTCGCCTCGGACACCACCGTGTTGCAGAACACGGTGAGCGCGAACATCTCCATGGCCCTGCGCAACGCGGCCCAGGCCGTGGGCGGGTTGGCGCTGCTGTTCTACACCTCGCCCAAGCTCGCGCTGCTGATGCTCGCCATCGTGCCCCCCGTGGCGGTGGGCGGCGTGCTGTATGGCCGCCGGCTGCGGGGCCTGTCTCGCAGGGTCCAGGACGCGGTGTCCACCGCCAGCGAGGTCGCCGAGGAGAGCCTCTCCGGCCTGCGCACGGTGCGCTCCTTCGCCGCGGAGAAGGCCGAGGTCGAGCGCTACGGCAGCGCCATCCACCGCACGTACGAACTCGCCCGCGAGCGCGCCGCACAGGCCTCCATCTTCATCGGCCTCGCCTCGAGCGCGGGCTACGGCGCCGTGGTGGTGGTGCTCTGGTACGGCGGCAGGTTGGTGACGGACGGGCAGCTCACCATGGGCGCGCTCACGTCGTTCCTCGTCTACACCATGCTGATGGCCTTCTCGCTCAGCGCGCTGGTGGACCTGTGGGCGGACTTCATGCGCGCCACGGGCGCCGCCGAGCGCGTCTTCGAGTTGGTGGACCGCGTCCCCACCATCCCCGCCTCGGGCGGCGAGCGCCCCGCCGCGCTGGAAGGCCGCGTGGAGTTCCAGGGCGTGCGCTTCGCCTATCCCTCGCGCCCGGACGTCGAGGTCCTCCAGGGCATCGACCTCACCCTCAACCCCGGCGAGGTCGTGGCGGTGGTGGGGCCGTCTGGCGCGGGCAAGTCCACCCTCGCCTCGCTGATGTCACGGTTCTATGACCCGCTTCAGGGTCGGCTGCGGCTCGACGGCAACGACCTCACCACGCTCGACCCGGAGTGGCTGCGTCGGCAGCTCGGCATGGTGGCGCAGGAGCCGCTGCTCTTCGCCACGTCCATCGCGGAGAACATCCGCTACGGCCGCCCGGACGCCACCGATGCGCAGGTGGAAGAGGCCGCGCGCGCCGCCAACGCACACGACTTCATCGTCCGCTTCCCGGAGGGCTATCGCACCCTGGTGGGCGAGCGAGGCGTCCAGCTCTCCGGCGGACAGAAGCAGCGCGTGGCCATCGCCCGCGCCGTCCTCAAGGACCCTCGCCTGCTCGTGCTCGACGAGGCCACGAGCGCCCTGGACGCCGAGAGCGAGAACCTGGTGAAGGACGCGCTGGAGAAGCTCATGCGCGGGCGCACCACGCTCATCATCGCGCACCGCCTCTCCACCGTGGCGAGCGCGGACCGCGTGCTGGTGCTGGAGCACGGCCGCGTCGTGCAGAGCGGCAACCACGCCGCGCTGATGTCCGAAGAAGGCCTCTACCGTCGCCTGGTGGAGAAGCAAGTCGTCGCCGCCTGAACGTCTCGCAGCGCTCCGAGTGGCGCGGCATTTTCGGCGGGATTAGAAGAAGTCCCCTCAGAAAGGAGGTGATGCCTTGACCGACAGTGACCGCAAGGCGTCCACCTCCGCTGCGGTGGCTCGCTAGTCCGAGCCTCCCTGCGGATGGAGGGCGCTCGCTGTAACGGTCCGCTCCCGCTTCACTGCGGGGGCGGACTTTTTTTGCGCCCACCCGCCGGGAATGTCCGCGCATTCCCCCTGTTCCGATGCCGCAGGGGGGAAGCCTACTCACTTCTGTGGCTGTCTTCCGGAGCGTGTCGTGTCCATCACCCCCTGCCCCATCCCGCTGCCCTCCGCCCTCCGCGACGAGGAGATGGTGGAGACCCAGCGCAACCTCTTCTGCCCCAACTACGACTCCTGCCTGCACGCCGTCGTCAAGAAGGGCTGGGAGGGCTGGAGCTGCCGCCAGTGCGACCTCCGCCAGTTCCGGGTCGGACAGCCGGATCCCCGTGAATTCGCGGTCTCCCGGCACGGTGGATGGGACGGCAACTGAGCGCGCTTCCACCCCCGCGCCAGCCCGCCCTCCGTTTCTCACAGAATCATTGACGCCTCCTGCCTCACTTGGCAGGAAGGGACATGCGCTCCAAGAAAACCAAGTTCATTTTCGTGACGGGCGGCGTGGTCAGCTCGCTCGGGAAGGGGCTCGCCTCGGCATCCATTGGCGCCCTTCTTGAGAACCGTGGGCTGACCATTACCCTCATCAAGCTGGATCCATACATCAACGTGGATCCCGGAACGATGAGTCCGTTCCAGCACGGTGAAGTCTTCGTCACGGAGGACGGTGGCGAGACCGACATGGACCTGGGCCACTACGAGCGTTTCACCAACGCGCGGATGAGCCGGCTCAACAACTTCACGTCCGGCCGCATCTACAACGCCGTCATCACCAAGGAGCGCCGCGGCGAGTACCTGGGCAAGACGGTGCAGGTGATTCCGCACATCACCGATGAAATCAAGGCCAGCATCCGCCAGGCATCGCAGGATGCGGACGTGGTCATCTGCGAGGTCGGCGGAACGGTGGGCGACATCGAGTCGCTGCCCTTCCTCGAGGCCATCCGCCAGATGCGCTACGACGTGGGCAGCCAGAACACGGTCTACATGCACCTGACGCTGCTGCCGTACATCGGCGCGGCCGGCGAGGTGAAGACCAAGCCCACGCAGCACTCGGTGATGAAGCTGCGCGAGATTGGCATCCAGCCGGACTTCCTCCTGTGCCGCACGGACCGGGAGATTTCGCGCGAGCTGAAGGACAAGATCGCCATGTTCTGCAACGTGGACAACGGCAACGTGTTCACCTCGCCGGACGTGCGCAGCATCTACGAGCTGCCGCTGGAGCTGCACCGCCAGGGCCTGGATGACCGGCTCGCGGAGATCCTCAACATCTGGAGCCGCGCCCCGCATCTGCAGCACTGGGAGACCATCACCCGCAAAATCTACGAGCCCGCGCGCGGCGAGGTCTGCATCGGCATCGTGGGCAAGTACGTGAACCTCACGGAGAGCTACAAGAGCCTCAACGAGGCGCTCTTGCACGGCGGCATCGCCAACGACGTGAAGGTGAAGCTGCGCTTCGTGGACAGCCAGGACGTGGAGGTCGAGGGTCCTGAGAAGCTGCTCGCGGGCGTGGACGCGGTGCTCGTGCCCGGCGGCTTCGGCGTGCGCGGCACCGAGGGGAAGATCGCCGCCGTGCGCTACGCGCGCGAGAAGAAGATTCCGTTCTTCGGCATCTGCCTCGGACTCCAGATGGCCGTGGTCGAGTTCACCCGCAACGTGCTCGGCCTGAAGGACGCCAACAGCCTGGAGTTCAACGAGCACACCCCGCACCCTGTCGTGACGCTGATGGAGAGCCAGGTGAAGGTGCAGGACAAGGGCGGCACCATGCGCCTGGGCAGCTACGACTGCGCGCTGAAGCCCGGGAGCCTCGCGCACCAGCTCTACGCCGCAGACCTCATCCAGGAGCGCCACCGGCATCGCTACGAGGTGAACAACACCTACCGGCCCAAACTCCAGGACGCGGGGCTCGTCATCTCCGGTCACAACCCCGAGCTGAACCTCGTGGAGATGATCGAGCTCGGGGACCACCCGTACTTCGTCGGGTGCCAGTTCCATCCCGAGTTCAAGAGCAAGCCCTTCGCTCCCCATCCCCTCTTCTCCGGCTTCATTGGCGCCGCGCTCAAGCACCGAGACGCCGCCCAGGGTCGCCCGGCTCCGGTGCGCGCGTGAGCCTCCCCATCCAGATCTGTGGCCACCCCGTGGGACCAGGCCAGCGCCTGTTCGTCATCGCGGGCCCGGACAGCATCGAGTCCGAGGACATGGCGCTGCGCCATGCCTGGATGCTCAAGGAGATCACCACGCGCCTGAACGTGCCGTACGCGTTCAAGTGCTCCTACGACAAGGCCAACCGCACGAGCGGCAAGTCCTTCCGCGGCCCCGGCCTGCGAGAGGGCTTGCGCATCCTCGCCCGCATCCGCAAGGAGGTCGGCGTCCCGGTCCTCACCGACGTCCATGAGACCAGCCACGTCGGGCCTGCCTCGGAAGTCGTGGATATCATCCAGATACCGGCGTTCCTCTGCCGGCAGACGGATTTGGTGGAAGCCGTGGCGAAGACGGGCAAGGGCGTGAATCTCAAGAAGGGCCAGTTCGTGGCCCCCAAGGACATCGTCCACTCGGCGCGCAAGGCGTTCGAGGCGGGCAACCCCAACGTGCTCGTCACCGAGCGCGGCTCCAGCTTCGGCTACAACAACCTCGTGGTGGACATGCGCGGCTTGAGCCAGATGCGCGAGGCCGGGCTCGCCGTCTGCTTTGACGCGACCCACTCGGTCCAGCTCCCCAGCGCCGGCAACGGTGAGACGGCGGGCGAGCGCAAGTACGTCGCCCTCCTCGCGCGCGCCGCCGCGGCTGCGGGGATTGACGCTTTGTTCACAGAAGTCCACGAAGACCCGGATCGTGCCCTCTGTGACGGTCCATGCTCCCTGAATCCCCAGATGTTCGAGGACGTGGTACGAAATGTGCTCAACATCCGCCGTGTGCTGGGGCACGAAGCTGGCTGATGGATGACGACGCGGGAGGAGTCGAACACACCATGTTGACGCACGCGCCATCCAAGCCAGGCATGGAGGAGTTGACGTCACTTGCGTCGCGCGTGCGCCTGTTGGTGTTCGACGTCGACGGTGTACTCACCGACGGTGGTTTGTATTACGGACACGACGGAGAGGCGCTCAAGCGCTTCGACGTGAAGGATGGCCATGCGCTCGTCATGGCCCGGCTGGTGGGGTTGCCCGCCGCCATCCTCACCGCGAGAACGTCACGCATCGTCGAGGCGCGAGCCCGAGAATTGGGCTTCGCCGCCGTGTATCAGGGCCGCAAGGAGAAGGGCCCCGCGCTGCTCGAGTTGCTCGAGGAGATGAAGGTCCCCGCGGAGGACTGCGCCTATATGGGCGATGACCTCAACGACCTGGACCCAATGTCACACGTGGGGTTGGCCGCATGCCCTGCGGATGCAGTAGCGGAAGTGCGGCAGGAAGCTCACTTCGTTTCCCAGAGTGGGGGCGGAAGGGGGGCCGCTCGTGAACTCGTCGAACTCTGCCTTCGCGCAAGTGGCCGCTGGAACAACGCCGTGGGTCTGATGAGAAGATCTGATAAACGCAGGATGAAGGCGGGTTGAATTAACCCCGAATTCAAGGTAGGTGTTTATTTCCATGGCTAGTGGAACGATGCAATCCGAGGGGAGTACGGCGATGACGGACCAGCTCTACACGACGCACGACATCAGTCGTTTGCTTCAGGTGGACCCGTCGACGGTGAGCAAGTGGATCGATCGGGGCATCCTGATGGCCTTCCGCACGCCGGGCGGTCACCGGCGCGTGCGCTCGGCGGACCTGCGCACGTTCCTCATCACCCACCAGATGCCGGTGCCGGAGGAGTTGGGTAGTGGCACCGTTCGGCTCCTGGTGGTGGACGATGAGCGGCAGGTGCTGGACGCCATCAAGCGCGCGTTCAAGCCCTACGCCAACCAGGTCGAGCTGCAGACGACGACGAGCGGCGTGGAGGCCCTGCTGCTCGTGTCCGAGCAGAAGCCGCATGGGATGATCATCGACCTGAACATGCCGGACATTGACGGCCTGGAAGTCTGCCGCCGCATCCGCGCCCGCAAGCAGATGGAGGGCGTGCGGCTCATCACCATGACGAGCGCGCACTCGCCGGACGTCGTGGAGGCCTCGAAGCAGGCCGGCGCGGTGGCGTGTCTGGCCAAGCCGGTGGACGTGGCCCAGGTGCTCGAGCTGTTCCGGGTGCCGCTTGCGCTCAACGTCCGCAAGTAACCGACGAGGGCTTCCGCCTCCCCTACCGCGGAAGCCCTCGATTGGACGGTGTCTACAGGAGTCGCCGCGCCCTCGGGGCAGCGGCCTCCCTGCGGGCATGAGCATCAACCCTGGACCTTGACCTCGACCACGCGAGGTTTGGTCGCCTCACTGCGAGGCAGGGTCAGCGTGAGGACGCCGTTCTCGTAGCGCGCCTCCACGCGAGTGCTGTCGACGGTATCCGGCAGCCCGAAGGAACGGCTGTACACCCCCGATGCGCGCTCCTGGCGGCGCACGGTGACGCCCGACTCCCCGGGCTCGGCCTTGCGCTCGGAGCGCACGGTGAGGACGTCGTTCTCCACCTTCACCTGGATGGACTTCGCGTCGTGGCCCGGCAGGTCCACGCGGATGGTGACGCCCGCTTCCGCCTCGAGGATGTCCGCGGCGGGGGTGAGCTCGCGCGCATCCTGCGAACGCGGCGAGGCCAGCTCGCGGAAGAGCAGGTCGAAGTCGCGCATGAGCGGCAGGGTGACGGCGGCGTTGAACGGATGACGATAGGTCTGCATGGTCTTCTCCTGTGCGTGTCGCCCCAACGGGCGCACGCCGTGACATGTGTCGACTGTTTCGAGATCGGCTCGCCGTGCCCGGGTTCGGGCCGGCATCGCCTCACCCCATCAACAGAACCATGCTTCGAAACGTGTCAAGGACAGGCCCTGGCCCCGCCTGAGAGCCCTCACGCCCGCTCGCTCGCTCGGTGGGCTCGGCCTCAGTCGTCCTCGCGCCGCAGCATCACCGCGGCGCCGTCCTCGCCGCGTGTCACCTGGACGACCCAGGGTCGGCAGCACACCGGACAGTCTTCGACATAGGACTCCGTGCTCGCGCCCAGGACATCCACTTCGACTTCCACGTCCTCGCCGCAGTACGGGCACATCTGGAGGTCACCTTCCGCGAAGGGTTGCATCGCCGCGTCTCCTTGGCTCCGGAGCAAGTTCGACGCTCCGGACTCTTCGTCCACGCCTTCAGACGCTAGAATCCTCCTCCCATGGCGCCTCCTTCCCGCAATCGCATTGGTGACATCCTCGTCAAGGCTCGCGTCATCGATGAGCTTCAGCTCCGCAGCGCGCTGGCATCCTTGGACCAGTGGGGCGGGCGGCTGTCGCGCACCATCGCGGACCTCGGCCTCGCCACGGAGGACGTCATCATCGACGCCATCTGTCAGGGCCTCGGCATGCAGCGGGTGAGCTTGGGGAACCTCACCAAGGACGCCGGCGCGCTGGCACGCGTGGACATCTCCCTGGCGGAGCAGAAGGGTGTCTTCCCGGTCTCCCTGAAGGACAACGGCAAGACGCTGGTGCTCGCGATGTCGGACCCCTCGGACCTGGCCACGTTGGATCAGGTGGCCGCGCGTGCCCGTGCGCGCATCGTCCCCATGGTGGCCGGCGACCGTGAAATCGAGACCGCCATCCTGCGCCACTACCGCAACCAGGAGCCCTCGGTCAGCACGCGCTTCAATCCCACGCGGCGCAAGGACGCCGACACCACGACCAGTGACGAGGATGAGTTCAAGGTCGTGGACATGAGCGGCAACACCGTCGTCAAGCGCATCGCGGACATCACGCCCCCCGCGGCGTCAGCGAGCGCGCCTCGGGCCTCGGCTCCCACGGAGAAGGCCGCGCCCGCCGGCTCCAGCGCGGCGGACATCCTGGATGAGATTCTCGCGGGGGGCGCGCCCGCCAACGAGTGGACGGAGGAGAACCTGCAGCGCCTCCAGACGGTGCAGCAGAACCAGGAGAAGAGCTCCAAGATTCTCCGCGCGCTGCTGGAGCTGCTCATCGAGAAGGGCCAGCTCCAGCAGCGGGAGCTGGCCACGCGCATGCGGCTGTAGCCGCGCGCCTCAGCCCACTTCGCGCAGCTCGCGCGCGGTGAGCCCGAGCAGATACAGGATGGAGTCGAGTCCACCCGCGGAGATGGAAGTGTCCGCGGCCTCGCGCAGCCGGGGCTTGGCGCGAAACGCGATGCCCAGCCCCGCCCGCTCCAGCATCCGCAAGTCATTGGCGCCGTCGCCCACGGCGATGACCTGCTCCAGCAGGATGCCCTCCTGGCGCGCCAGCGTCTCCAGCAGCTCCGCCTTGCGCTGAGCGTTGACGATGGGCCCGAGCGTGCGCCCGGTGAGCTTGCCCTCGCGCTCCTCCAGCACGTTCGAATAGGCGAAGTCGATTCCCAGCCGCGCGCGCAGCGCCTCGGCCGCCACGGAGAAGCCGCCACTGATGACGGCGGTGCGATACCCCAGGCGCTTGAGGACGCGGGTCAGCGTCTCGGCGCCTTCGGTGAGGGGAAGATTCGCGGCAAGCTCGTGGAGCACCGCCGAGTCGAGCCCCGCGAGCATCGCCACGCGCTGCCGCAGCGACTCGTCGTAGTCGAGTTCGCCGTGCATGGCGCGCTCGGTGATGGCGGCCACCTGGCTGTGGACACCATGCGCGCGTGCCAGCTCGTCGATGACCTCGATGCGGATGAGCGTGGAATCCATGTCCATCACCACCATCCGCTTGGCGCGCCGGTACAGGCTCTCGCGCTGCAAGGCCACATCGAAGGAGGTGCTGCGCATGGACAACGCGAGGAGCGCGCGCTTGAGCGCCTCGGGCTCGCGCTCGCGCGGCAGCGCGATGTGGAACTCCACCGAGCCGAGCTGCGCGTCACTCAAGCGCACCACTCGGTCCAGCCGGGCCCCCTGCCCCGCCAGCTCCGTGGTCAGCGCGTGCACCTCGGGCGCGCCCAGCGCACGGCCCACCGCGGTGACGACATAGCGAGCAGGGCCGTCCTCGGCCCCCACCGCGCGCGGGGGCTCCGCCACCTGGAAGTCCAGCTCGGCGCCCAGCTCCCGCGCCGCGAGCAGCAGCTCCTTCAGCGCGTCGCGCGCCTCGGGCAGGCGGATGAGCAGGCAGAGGGTCAGCCGCCCCTGCACCACCACCTGCTCCAGGTCGAGCAGCTCCGCGCCCGTCTCGGCGAGGATGCCCGTGAGCCGGGCGGTGATGCTGGGATGGTCCTTCCCGGTGACGGTGACGAGGACGCAGTCGGACGCGCGCGAGGTCATGGCTGCGCGCCAGTCTGACAGTCCCCTTCGCGTCGGGCGAGCCTCGCGTTCGGGCCCGCCCGCTCGCTACTCCTTCGGGAGATCCGAGGAGAGGATGAGATCGCCGCGGCTCAGGAAGTCGCGATCCGGGAAGGCCTTGTAGAAGTCCTCCAGCATCGCGTCCACGTCCGGATAACGCTGCTCGCGCTTGTCCTGCGTGGCCTTGTCGAAGAGCTGATCCAACCCGCTCGGGGCCTCGGGGTTCACCTCCGACGGCAGCGGCGAGCGCCGGCCCGGAATCTGTCCGGTGAGCATCTCGTACAGCAGGATGCCCAGGCCGTAGACGTCCGCGGCGGCGCCCGGCTCCTTGCCCACCCGGTTGATCAACTCAGGCGCCATGTAGACCATGCCGCCCGTGCCCACGAAGACCTGCGGCATGCCCTTGGTGGCATCCACCTCCACCACGCGGCCCAGGCCGAAGTCCGCCAGCTTCGCGTTGCCGGCCGCGTCGAACAGGACGTTCTCGGGCTTGAGGTTGTGGTGCGTGAGGCCCGAGGCATGCGCGGCGCGCAGCCCGTAGGCGAGCTGGAGGAACGCTCTCAGGGCCAGCGGCACCTCGATGCCCTTGCCCCCGCCCGCGTCGAGCTTCTCCTTGAGGCTGCCGCGCATCAGCTCCACGACGAAGTAGGGGCGAGCCACCTCGACGTTCTGGTCCATGATCTGCACCACGCCCGGGTGGCGCACCTGCGCCTGCGCGCACAGCTCCTTCTTCAGACGCTTGAGCACCTCGCCGCGCTGCAAGAAGGAGAAGTACCCGAAGATGTCCTTCAGCTCCTTGATGCAGATGTCCAGGCCCAGGGCGTTGAAGCGGCCCTTGAACACGGTGCCCAGCGGGCCCGTGCCGATGGGATCGAACTTCTGGTAGCGGTCCAGCTCGGCGCCCTTCGGCGCGGCGGAGAGGGAGGCCGAGGCAACGGGAGTGGGCGCGGCGGGAGGAGGGACCATCGGGGAGGGGGCGGCAACAGGCGAGGGAGGAGCGACCTGGGTGGGCGGCGCCGCGACCGGCGCGGGGGGAACGTCACGGCGCGGCTCGGGCGGCGGCGTCTCGACCCGGGCCGAGGGAATCGCGGCCGACGGCGCGACGATGACGGACGGCGTCGAGGCGGCGGGCGGTGGAACCAGCTCGAGCGCCGGCATGGCGACCCGCGCGGTGCGCGGCGGCGGAATGGGCGGCGGTGCAGAGGAGGACGGAGCTCCCGTCGGCGGCGCCTCGACCTCGGTCTCGTCGAGCAGCAGCTCCGGCGGAGGCGGGGGGAGCATCAGCTCCTCGCCCTGCGCGATGGGCGGCTGTTCCTCACCACCGTGAAGCTGTTCCTCGAAGTACTCGTCCACTTCCAGCGCGAAGCGCTCCTGGAAGTCGCCACCCACCACCCGCTCGCCCTGATCGGTGAGCTTGAGCTGGGCCTCGCGGTCCATGGCGATGTAGTGGAACTTGCGCAGGAAGAAGAAGTAGTTGTCGAACTCCAGCGAGACGGACGGTTCGAGCGCGGCCTTGACGTCAGCCAGCTTGTTCGAGCGTCCCAGGCGGCCGTTCTCCCGCAGGTTCTGCAGGATGAACAGCGCCTCGCCACTGACGGTGTCACGGTTGATGGCGGGCTTCGTCATGTCGGGTGCGCGAACTCTACGCCGCACCGCTGCCATGGCTCAACGCTCGGTGCGGAAAAATACTCCGCGCGCGAAAACCGCCCTCACTTGATGCGCAGCAGCTGCTTCACCGTCTCCAGGACTTCCACGAAGCGCACGGGCTTGCGCAGGTAGATGTCCACCCCGAGTTGGATGGCGCGCTCCTGCGCCTCCTTGCCCCCGGCGGAGATGGCGATGATCGGGATGCCGCGGAGCGCCTCCTCCTCGCGGATGCGCTCCACCAGGGCGAAGCCGTCCATCACCGGCATGTAGAGGTCCGTCATCACCAGGCTGAAGCGCCCCTCGCGCAGCATCAGGAGCGCGTGGTGCCCGTCCGGCGCGAAGTGGACCTCCAACGGGACCTTCCCGTGCAGATCGTTGCTCGCGAGCTTCTTGAGGACGTAGCTGTACATCTCGATGATGTGCGGGTTGTCCTCGACGATGAGCACACGGTAGCCGTCAGGCTCGGTGTGGGACGCGGTGCTGTCAGGTCCTGCCGCACTCAAGATGTCACCCAGTCGCCGCCAATCCTTCGCGTACGCCCCGCGGACGCCGACGTCCCCTCGGCATTCGGGGCCACCGGCCACACCTCGGCCACGGTTCCGCTGACTTCTACCGGATCCAGGGGCCCCGGGAAAGAAAGTGCCAGCGAACCTCTTCCCCCGCCCCAGGTCCGCCTGCTCGCTCGCCGCGGGACACGTCCACCCGCCCGCCGCCCGGCCGGGACCCAGGCCCGCCTGCGCCGGCGCCCACGGGCTCAGCGCATAACAAGGGGTTGAAATCGCTCGGCAATTTGCTGATGGCGGCCCAGTCTACAGCCAAGGGTTTATGTTGACAACGCGGCCATCGGGGCCATACGTACGCCCCGCCATGGCGGAGCCCCTGTTCACTCCTGAAGAGCAGAAGAAGTTCGACGCGGGGATCGCGGAGATCCTTTCGCACTATCCCCCCGAGCGCAAAAGCGCTGGCATGTTGCCCGCGCTGCGCCTGCTTCAGGAGCTCAAGGGTTGGCTCCCGCAGGACGGTTTGCGTCTGGTGGCGAAGCAGCTGGAGGTCACGCCGGAGCGCGCCTACGAGGTCGCCAGCTTCTACGTGATGTACCACCTGAAGAAGCCGGGCAAGTACGTCGTCGACGTCTGCACCAACCTCTCCTGCTCCCTCTGGGGCGCAGAGAAGATGCTCGCGTACCTCGAGGACAAGCTCGGGCTCAAGGCGGGCGAGGCCAACGAGAAGTTCACCTTGCGCGAGACCGAGTGCCTCGCCTCGTGTGGCACGGCGCCGTGCCTGCAGATCAATGAGGATCACCACGAGAACCTGACCAAGGCGAAGCTGGACGCCATCCTGGCGAAGCTCCCCTGAGTCACTGATCCTCACCTCTTCCTAGGACGTTCATCATGGCCTCTACGGCAAAGGCGATCGAACCGGTCATCTCGGCGGCCTGGGGCAAGCCCCAGTCCTGGACCCTGGACAGCTACCGTCAGCGCGGTGGCTATGACGGGCTGAAGAAGGCCCTGGAGATGGCCCCCGCGGCCATCATCGACGAGGTGAAGAAGTCGAACCTCCGCGGACGCGGCGGCGCCGGCTTCCCCACGGGCCTCAAGTGGAGCTTCGTCCCCAAGGACAGCCCCAAGCCCAAGTACCTCGCGGTCAACGGCGACGAGTCCGAGCCGGGGACGTTCAAGGACCGGTACATCCTCGAGAACGACCCGCACATGATGCTCGAGGGCATCGCCATCGCGTCCTACGCGCTGGGCGTGCACACCGCCTACGTCTACCTGCGCGGCGAGTTCAAGTTCCAGGCGCAGCGCACGCAGGCCGCCATCGACGAGGCCTACAAGGCCGGCATCTTCGGCAAGAAGATGATGGGCAAGGACTACGAGCTCAACTGCTACCTGGTGCGTGGCGCGGGCGCGTACATCTGCGGCGAGGAGACGGCGCTCCTGGAGAGCCTCGAGGGAAAGAAGGGCTGGCCCCGCCTCAAGCCGCCGTTCCCCGCGGTGGTCGGTCTGTTCGGCTGCCCCACGGTGGTGAACAACGTGGAGACGCTCGCCAGCGTGCCGTCCATCCTCGCCAAGGGCGCGGACTGGTACGCCAAGCTGGGCACGGACAAGTCGGGCGGAACGCACCTCGTGTGCCTGTCCGGCTCGGTGAACCGCCCGGGCGTGTACGAGCTGCCCATGCAGACCACGCTGCTGGAGCTCATCCACGACGACAAGTACGGCCAGGGCATGCCCAAGGGCCGCAAGGTGAAGGCCGTCATCCCGGGCGGCTCCTCGGCGCCGGTGCTGGGCGCGGACGAGCTGGACGTGGCGGTGGAGTTCGAGGCGCTGAAGGTCAAGCAGACCATGGCCGGCTCCGGCGGCGTGATCGTCATGGACGACGCGACGTGCATGGTGCGCAGCCTGTGGCGCGTGGCCCGCTTCTACGCGGAAGAGTCGTGCGGCCAGTGCACGCCGTGCCGCGAGGGCACGCCCTGGCAGACGCGGCTGTTGCGCAAGATTGAAGAGGGCCGCGGCGAGCCGGGCGACATCGACATGCTGTCCAATGTCGCGGCGTCCATCGCGCCCTACCCGCCCATCGGCCTGGGCAACACCATCTGCGCACTGGGTGACGCGGCCGCGCTGCCCACGCACTCGTTCCTCATGCGGTTCCGCGACGAGTTCGAGGCGCACATCCGCGAGAAGTGCTGCCCCTTCGGTGACAAGCCGTGGGGTTCCTACGGAGACTGGTCGTGAACGTCGAGCTTGTCCTCTTCGGGGCGTTCGCGCTCCTGACGCTGCTGTCAGCCGGCCTGGTCATCCTCGCGCGGAGCCCCATCAACTCCGCCATGGCCCTGGTCTCCACGTTCTTCTTCCTGGCCGGCATCTACGTGCTGCTCTGGGCGCACACGGTGGCCGTGGTGCAGGTGCTGGTCTACGCCGGCGCCATCATGGTGCTCTTCCTGTTCGTCATCATGCTGCTGAACCTGGGCGAGTCGGCGCACCGCGGCAAGCCCACGCTGAGCCGCATCCTCGGGGGCGCCTCCGCGGTGGGCCTCCTGGGCGTGCTCGGCATCACCCTGAGCCGGGTGCCGGCGCAGCCGGCCAACCTTGGCCCCCAGGCCCAGGCCACGTTCGGCACCATGGCGTCCATCGGCCAGAGCATCTTCACCCAGTGGCTGCTGCCCTTCGAGGCCGTGAGCCTCTTGCTCCTGGTGGCCATGGTGGGCGCGGTGGTGGTGGCCAAGTCGCGGATCTGATCCCGCCCCCGAACAACTTCTGCTAGATGGGCGCGGCGTGTCTGACACGCCCCGCCCGCCCGAAAGCCGAGCCCAGGCCATGGTCCCCATCACCTACTACCTCTTGCTTGCCGCCGCGCTGTTCTGCATGGGCATGTTTGGCGTGCTGGTGCGCACCAACGCGCTGGTCGTCTTCATGTGCGTGGAGCTGATGCTCAACGCGGCGAACCTCACCTTCCTGGCCTTCGCCCGCATGCACGGCGACGGCATCGGCCATGTGTCCGCCTTCTTCGTCATCGCCGTCGCGGCGGCAGAGGCCGCCATCGGTCTGGCCATCGTCATCGCGGTGTTCCGCAGCCGCGGGACCGTCAACGTCGACGACATCCGGACGATGAAGCACTGAGCCCCGTCTTTCCCTGAGCCCATCCATGGACGGAATCATCGATTTCTTCAGAACGGCCCCCATCCCCCCGGATGTGCTCGCGCCGTCCCTGTGGTTGATCATCGCGCTGCCGCTCTTGGGCGCCTTCGTGTGCGGTGTCTTTGGCCGGATGCTGGGCCGGGCCAACGTGAACCTCATCGCCTGCTCGGCGGTGGCGGGCGCGTTCGTGCTGAGCGTGCTCACCTTCTGGGCCACCAGCGACTCGGCCGGCGGCCGGGTGGTGAACTTCCCCAACCCGTTCGGCCTCGAGCGGGACGTGGTCCGCTACGCCCTGGCGCATGACTATGGCACCTGGTTCGCCGCGGGCGACTTCCGGGTGAACTTCGGACTGCTGGTGGACCACCTGTCCGGGACCCTGCTGCTGGTCATCACCGGCGTGGGCTTCCTCATCCACCTGTACTCCACGAGCTACATGGAGCACGACGAGGGCTACGCGCGCTACTTCGCGTACCTGAACCTCTTCGTCGCCGCGATGCTCACGCTGGTGATGGCCGACAACCTCGTCCTGCTCTTCGTGGGCTGGGAGGGCGTGGGCATGGCCAGCTACCTGCTGATCGGCTTCTGGTACACGGATCCGGCCAAGGCGTGGGCGGGCCGCAAGGCGTTCGTCACCAACCGCATTGGCGACTTCGCGTTCCTCATCGCCACGTTCCTCATCGTCCTCTTGGTGGGCGCGTTCAACCGGCAGGCGGATCCGCGCGACTTCAACGCCGCGGGCACCAGCCGCGAGCGCTACGAGCAGGCGCTGTCCGAGCGCGGCCCGGTCAACTTCAAGGGCCTGGAGAAGATGGCCCAGGGCCTGCCCGAGGGCACCGGAGGCAAGGTGTCCCTGGAGACGCCCATCGAGTCCGGTCCGCTGGAGGGGCACACCTTCGGCGGCGTGATGACGGTGGCCATGCTGCTGTTCCTGCTCGGCGCCGCCGGCAAGAGCGCGCAGCTGCCCCTGTACGTCTGGCTGCCGGACGCCATGGCCGGTCCGACGCCGGTCTCCGCCCTCATCCACGCCGCCACGATGGTCACCGCGGGCGTGTACCTGTTCTGCCGGATGAGCTCGCTGCTCGTGCTCAGCCCCACCGCCATGGCGACCATCGCCATCGTGGGCGCGCTGACCTCGCTGCTCGCGGCGTTGATCGCCTTCGCGCAGGACGACATCAAGAAGGTCCTCGCCTACTCCACGGTGTCCCAGCTGGGCATCATGTTCATGGGCGTGGGCATGGGCATCTTCTGGGCGGCCGCGCTGCATCTGGTCACCCACGCCTTCTTCAAGGCCTGCCTCTTCCTCGGCGCCGGCAGCGTGATGCACGGCAACGGCGATGAGACGGACATCAAGAAGCTGGGCGGCCTGCGCCACGAGATGAAGTGGACGTGGGGCACCTTCCTGGTGGCCACCTTCGCCATCACCGGCATCTTCCCGCTGTCCGGCTTCTTCTCGAAGGACGCCATCTTCCACGGCGTGGAGCACAACCACCTGCACGGCCTGCACTGGGTGTCGGAGGTGGTCTACGCGCTGGGCCTGGTCATCACCGCGTGCACCGCCTTCTACATGTCGCGCGTGTACCTGCTGACGTTCGAGGGGAAGCGCTCCAGCGAGGCCCGCGTGGCGCACGCTCATGAGAGCGCGTGGCACATGACGCTGCCGCTGGTCGTCCTGGCGGTGCTGAGCGTGGCGGCGGCGGTGTACGCCTTCCCGCTGATGCCCCGCGCCGGTGGCGGAATGCAGCCGGTGTTCGAGAACTTCCTCAGCCCGGTCCTCCGTCCGGCGGAGACCGTGGCCAAGGCCGCGGAGACGGTGGAGCTGGACAACTCGACGCCGAGCCTCCTCGCGTACCTCACCGCGTGGCTGGTGGCCATCAGCGGCGGCGGGCTCGCGGCGTACCTCTACCTGAGCTTCTTCCCGAAGCGCGCCGGTCAGCCCGTGGGCGCCGTCGCTCGGGCGGTTCGCCGGGTGGCGCACAACAAGTTCTACGTGGATGAGCTGTACGAGTTCATCATCATCCGCCCCATCAAGTTCCTGAGCTTCATCCTCTTCCGGGTGGTGGATTCCCTCGTCATCGACACCGTGTTCGTGCGTGGCACGGCGTGGGTGACGGCCCGCGTGGGCAGCGCGCTGCGCTACCTCCAGTCGGGCGATGCCCAGGCCTATGCCGCGGTCATGGCCGTCGCCCTGCTGGGCGGTGTGGCCTACGCGCTCATCCAGGTGCTGCAATGAGCTTCTTCGACACCCACCTGCTGAACGTCGTCATCTACCTGCCGCTCGTGTTCGCGGCGCTGGTGCTGATGCTGCCCGCGAGCGAGCCGGGGCAGATTCGCGCCGTCACCCTCGTGGGCATGCTGCTGGACCTCGTGTTCGGCGCGTGGGCGTACCTGCGCTACGAGCCGGGCGGCCCCGAGTTCCAGATGGAGTTCCGGGTGCCGTGGTTCGAGCACTTCGGGACGAGCTACCACCTGGGCGTGGATGGCCTGGCGGCCAGCCTGCTGATGCTCACCGTCTTCCTGGGGCCGTTGGTCGTCCTGGCGTCGACCACGTACATCTCGCACCGCATCAAGGAGTTCCATCTGGCGCTGCTGGTGCTCCAGACGACGATGCTGGGCGCGCTGGCCTCGATGGACGTCCTGCTCTTCTACATCTTCTTCGAGGCCATGCTCGTCCCCATGTACCTGCTGGTGGGCGTGTGGGGCGCCGAGGACCGCCAGATGGCGGCGGTGAAGTTCTTCCTCTACACGCTGGTCGGCTCGCTGCTGATGCTGGTGGCCATCGTGTCGCTGTACTTCATCAGCGCCCCGCCGGGAGCGCGCTCGTTCGACTACGCCACGATGTACAACAACCTCCTGTCCGCCAACCGCTCGCTGGCCGCGTGCGTGAATGGACCGGAAGGCGCGTGCGCGTCACTCACCGGACTGGCGAAGCTGCTGCACACCTGGGGGCCGTGGATGTTCGCCGCCTTCGCGCTGGCGTTCGCCATCAAGGTCCCGATGTGGCCGGTGCACACGTGGCTGCCGGACGCCCACGTCCAGGCGCCCGTCGCGGGCTCCATGATTCTGGCCGGCGTCATGCTGAAGATGGGCACGTACGGCTTCTGGCGCTTCGCCATCCCGTTCTTCCCGGTGGCCGCGCAGCAGGCCCGGCCGTTCCTGGCCACGCTGGCCGTCATCGGCATCGTGTACGGCGCGCTGATGTGCCTGGCGCAGCGGGACATCAAGAAGCTCATCGCCTACTCGTCCGTGAGCCACCTGGGCTACTGCATGCTGGGCATGCTCGCGGTGACGGTCGAAGGCGCCACGGGCAGCGCGTACCAGATGCTGAACCACGGCGTGTCCACGGGCGCGTTGTTCCTCCTGTTCGGCTTCCTCTATGAGCGCCGCCACTCGCGCCTGATGTCGGACTTCGGAGGCATCGCCAAGGTGATGCCGGTGTTCACGGTGGCGTTCATCATCATCACGTTCTCGTCCATCGCGGTGCCGGGCACCAACGGCTTCATCGGCGAGTTCCTGGTGCTCCTGGGCACCTTCAAGAGCAGCCTGAGCCTGGGCTTCGGCGCGTTCGCCACGCTGGGTGTCATCCTGGGCGCGGCCTACATGCTGTGGATGGTGCAGAAGGTGTTCTTCGGCGCCCTCACCCACCGCGAGAACCAGCACCTGCGCGACATGAACCTGCGCGAGGTGCTCACCGTGCTGCCCTTCATCATCATGGTGCCGGTGATGGGCCTGATGCCGCAGCCCTTCCTCGACCGCATTGCTCCGTCCACCGACCGATTCGTGGCGCGCGCCAGCGTGGGCGCTCCCGGGGCGCAGGTGAAGGATGACCAGTTGCGCGTCGAGGCGATGGCCCTGCCCTCTTCCGCCACCGCGGCCGCGCCCTCCGCGCATGTGCCGCACGCCGCCCGCGCCGCGGCGCCCTCGCCCCGGCCGTAGGTCCAAGAGACTCCCATGACCCTGCCCAACATCACCCTGGCAGACTTCCTCCCGCTGCTGCCCGCCCTCATCATGGTGGTGGGCGCCTCCATCCTGCTGCTGTCGGAGGTGTTCCTCTCCTCCTCGGCGTCCCGCGGGTACCAGGCAGTCCTCACCGTGGCCACGGCGGTGGCGAGCGGCCTGACGGCCCTGGGGCTCATGTTCGAGCCGCCGCACGCGGTGTTCCTCGGCTACGGCGTGCTGGACCCCTTCTCCAGCTTCCTCACGCTGGTGGTCTGCGTAGGCCTGGCGCTGGCCGCGCTCGCGTCGGTGAGCTTCCTGCGCAAGCGCGGGGCGGAGCGCGGTGAGTTCTACGCGCTGATGCTCTTCGCCTCGGCGGGCATGAGCCTGCTGGCGATGTCCGCCGAGTTCATCACCCTGTTCGTCAACCTCGAGGTCCTCTCGGTCGCGACGTACGCGCTGACGGCGTACCTGCGGCGCGGGACGCGGCCCAGCGAGGCGGGCTTCAAGTACTTCATCCTCGGCGCCTTCTCTTCCGCGGTGCTGCTGTACGGCACGGCGCTGCTCTACGGCGCCACGGGCACCACGAAGCTGGCGGACATGGCCGGGCCGCTGTCGCAGGCGCTCGCCACCGCTCCGGCGCTCGTCTACACCGGCGCCATCCTGGTGGCCGCGGGCTTCGCCTTCAAGGTCGCGGCGGTTCCGTTCCACATGTGGACGCCGGACGTCTACGAGGGCGCGCCCACGCCCGTGACGGCGCTGATGAGCGCGGGCGTCAAGGCGGCGGCCTTCGCGGCGATGGTCCGCGTGTTCCTCACCGTGGGCAAGGGCATGGATCCGCA
Organism: Citreicoccus inhibens; assembly: GCF_019039035.1. GTDB lineage: Bacteria > Myxococcota > Myxococcia > Myxococcales > Myxococcaceae > Citreicoccus > Citreicoccus inhibens. The sequence goes on from NZ_JAHNZT010000007.1 coordinate 61,179, forward strand.
CATGCCGCTGGCGCTGTTCTCCACGCTGGCGCTGCTGACCATGGTGGTGGGCAACCTGCTCGCCATCCCCCAGCGCAACGTGAAGCGCATGCTGGCGTACTCGTCCATCGCGCACGCGGGCTATCTGCTCCTGGGCGTGGCGGCGCTGTTCGTCACGGCGCCGGGCGAGCACTTCCGCATCCTGGGCGCCTCGGCGCTGACGGGCGGCACGCCGCTGGACGTGGCGCGCTCGGACGCGCTGCGCGGCATCCTGTACTACCTCTTGGCCTACACCTTCAGCGCGGTGGGCGCCTTCGCCCTGGTGTCCGCGCTGGAGCGCCGCGAGGACGAGGACAAGGGCACCGCGTGGGACCTGGAGCGCTTCAGCGGGCTGGCGCAGCGCCGTCCGGGTTGGGCGTTCGCGATGACCGCGTTCATGCTGTCGCTGGGAGGCATCCCGCCCACCATCGGCTTCATGAGCAAGCTGCTCATCTTCCAGTCCGCCATCGACGTGGGCCTCGTGGGCCTCACCATCGTCGCGGTGCTCTCCAGCGCGGCCGGCGTGTACTACTACCTGCGCGTGGTGGTTTACATGTTCATGCGGCCGGTCCCCGAGGGTGCGCAGACGTTGGAGCGCAGCTGGGGCACGGAGGTGGCGCTCGTCATCTCCACCGTCGCCGTGGTGCTGCTGGGCATCATCCCCGGCCGCGTCAGCGAGTGGCTCGCCCACGCGGGCACGCTGTTCGGCCAGTAGCCCTCGGACGCTTCGGCGTCACCCGCGCCCGCCCGGCCTCGTGCCTGGGCGGGCGCTGTCGTTTGGGGGTAGCAGCACTCCACCCGACACGTAGGCGAGTGGGCGCGACGGGCTGACATGCCAGGCGTCCGCGAGCAGGGCTGGGGGGAAAAAGAAGGCGGCCCGGCACCCCAAAAGGGTGTCGGGCCGCGGGTCTTCTCAAGGTGACGCACCGGAAGTGCTGAAAGGGTGGGGGGGAACCACTTTCAGCCTCGCTTCGATGTGTCCCGCGGATTCCTTTAGCAGGTGCCATGCCATGCGTGCCGAGGAGGCAAACTCCAGTTTTCTCAAGCACTTGAAGAAGGTGGGACATCCAGCCGCCCTCTTCCGCCGATTTCAGAGCTGAAATCGGGTTTCAAATCTGAAAACCCCCAACGAGTTCAGGTGGTTGCATTTTTCATGGATGAACCCGGGGGATTCCCCGGCTGCACTCGCTTCGGACAGGTGCCCGGGCGGGCGCGGGGCTAGTCCCGGACGACGTCCGGGGGAGGGCGGAGGTTGAGGCGCTTCATCTTCCGCCAGAGGGTGGTGGAGGAGACGCCCAGTTCGTCCGCCACCCGCGCCAGGTCCACCCCGTGGCGCTCCAGGGATTGGGCGATCGCGCGGCGCTCGGCTTCTTCCACGGCCTCGGCCAGGGACAGGCCGGTGGGCGCCCCCGGAGCTCTCTCCTCCTGGGCGGGGAGTCCGGGCGGCGGCGCCACGCGCCCCTGCGGGCGGAGCGGGAAGTCCTCGGGCAGCAGCTCATCGCCCTCGGCGAGCGCGGCGGCCTGCTCCACCAGGTTCTCCAACTCGCGCACGTTGCCGGGGAAGCCATACGTCATGAGGTGCTCCACCGCCGACGCGGACAGGCGCTTCGGACGGGGGCTGCGGGCGTTGGCGCGCTCCAGGAAGTGCTCGGCCAGGGCGGGCACGTCCTCCAGGCGCTCGCGCAGGGGCGGCACGCGCAGCATCACCACGTTGAGGCGGTAGTAGAGGTCCTGGCGAAATCGCTTCTCGCGCACCTCCAGCTCGATGTCGCGGTTGGTGGCGGCGGCGATGCGCACGTCCACGCGCAGCGCCGTGGACTCGCCGACGCGGCGCACCTCGCCGTCCTGGAGCGTGCGCAGCAGCTTGGACTGGAAGGTGGGGCTCGTCTCCGTCACCTCGTCGATGAAGAGCGTGCCGCCGTCGGCCTCCTCGAAGAGGCCGGTGCGCGCCTTCACCGCGCCCGTGAAGGCGCCCTTGGCGTGGCCGAACAGCTCGCTCTCCAGCAGCGTCTCGCTGATGGCGGCGCAGTTGACCGGGACGAAGGGGCGCGAGCTGCGCCGGCTGTGCGCGTGGAGCGCTCGCGCCACCAGCTCCTTGCCCGTGCCGCTCTCGCCCTGGATGAGCACGGTGGCGTCGCTCTGCGCGACGCGCAGCAGGCGCGTGGTCAGCTCGCGCATGGCGGGGCTGCGGCCCACGAGCGCCGACAGGCCGTGGCGCTGGTTGAACTCGCTGGCGAAGGTGTCCACCGCCGCCTGGAGCTTGGCGCGCTCCAACGCGCGCTCCACGCGGTAGCGCAGCTCGCCTTCCTTGAAGGGCTTGGTGACGTAGTCGTAGGCCCCCAGGCGCATGGCCTCCACCGCGCTCTCGATGGAGCCGAACGCCGTCATCATGATGACCTGGAGCCGAGGGGCGACCTCCAGCCCGCGCTTCAGGAGCGTGAGCCCGTCCATGGGCTCCATCTTCAAGTCCGTCAGCAAGAGGTCCACGGGGCCGCTGGCCAACAGGCGCAGGGCCTCGTCGCCCGTGGCCGCCTCGGAGACGGTGTAGCCCTCGGCGCGGAGGAGCAGCGCGGTGGTGGCGCGCATGTTGCGCTGGTCGTCCACCACGAGGATGCGTCCGCGGGGAAGCTGGGTGCTCGCGTTGGTCATGGGAAGGACGGGGGCTGCGACAGCGGCAGCCGGAAGGTGAAGGTGGTACCACGGCCGAGGGTGCTCTCCACGGCAATCTCCCCGTGATGCTCCTCGAGGATGCGCTTCACCACCGCGAGCCCCAGCCCGGTGCCTTGCGCCTTGGTGGTGAAGAAGGGCTCGAAGACGCGGTGGAGCAGCTCGGCGGGGATGCCCGGGCCCTGGTCCGCCACGTCGATGCGGAGCTGCTCGCGGCCATCGAGCGCCTCGCGGCGCGCTCGCACGTGGAGCAGCCCGCCCTGGGGCATGGACTGCATGGCGTTGACCGCCACGTTCACCAGCGCCTGCCGGATGAGGCGTCGGTCCATGGGCACCGCGGGCAGCTCCGGCTCCACCTCCGCCTGGATGCGGACGGGCCGGTCCGCCGCGCCCTGCGCGCGCGCCGCCTCGAGCGAGTCATGGAGCACGCGGCCCAGGTCCTCCGGCTGGAGCACCGGCTCGCGCGGGCGCGTGTAGTCGAGCAGGTCGCCCACGATGCGATTGAGGCGATCGCTCTCCTCCCCCAGGATGTCGAGGAGCATCACCGCGTCCCCTTCGGGCTGGAGCAGCCGGCGCAGCGATGCCACCGCGTTGAAAATGACGCCCAGCGGGTTGCGGACCTCGTGGGCCACGATGGCGGACAGCTCGCCCAGGGCCGCGAGCCGCTCGCGCTTCACCATTTCCGCGCGCGTGGCGGCCAGCTCTGCGTAGCTGGCCCAGAGTGACTCGTAGAGGCGCGCGTTGGCGATGGAGAGCGCGAGCTGTCCGCACGTGGCCTCGGCCAGCTCGATGAGCTCGGGCCCGAAGGCGCGCGAGCGTCGCACGTCATCCAGCATCACCACGCCGATGAGTTCCTCGCGAGACGTCAGCGGCAGGGCCAGCAGCGCCTTCTCGCGCAGCCGCTCCACCAACTCCGCGTCGTAGCCGCCCTGGCTCTTGGCCACATCCTCGATGGCAATGGGCCGACGCTCCCGAGCCACGCGCGAGGCCAAGCCATCGCCGTGCAGGGGGATGGCCACCGAGCGGAAGAACTCGCGGTGCGCGCTCGAGGCGGCGGCGCCGCGCAGCAGTCGGGCCTTCTCGTCGTAGAGCAGGATGAAGCAGTTGGAGACGTCGAGCAGGTGGACGAGGAAGTCCGCCGCCACGTCCAGGATGCTCGCGGTCTCCAGCACGCCCGAGGTCGTGCGGGCGAGGTCCAACAGCAGGCGCGTCTCGGTGAGCTGGCGCGCGGACTCGGCGCGCAGTCGGCGCTGTTCGAGCAGCGTCACCAGCAGCTCCGCCAGCGTGGACAACAGGCGCGCATCGCGCGCGTCGAAGGGCCACTCGGCCGGACGCAGGACCTGGAGCGCGCCCACCACTTCGCCACCACGGGTGAGCCGAGCCGCGGCGCCGCTCTCCAGACTCCCTCCCGAGAACTCCCGCAGCGCACGAGCGTGCGCATCTTGGGACAGGACTCCCGTCTCCACTGCGACGGCCCAGGGCGCGAGCACTCCCGCCAGCGCCTCCACCGAGCGGCCCTGCGCCACGACGGACTCCAGCCCCACGTGGGCGAGCAGTGAGAGTGGACTGCCCGGCCCGGGGACGACGTGCAGCGTGACGGCCGAGGCGTGCAGCAACTCCGCCACGCGCGCGAGGAAGGCGTCGGGCGTGGGTGGCACAGGCTGCGCGACGAAGCGCGCCACCTCCGCCACGGCCTCCACCTCCCAGCGACTGCGCGCGCCCTCCGCCTGCAACCGCGCATCCGCGAGCGCGGCGCCCACCACCTTCGCAAACAAGGTCAGCACCGAGCCGTGGCGAGGCGCGACCCACGGCCCCTCGACCCACAGCACGTCCGCGAACTGTCCTCCCACGGGGAGATAGACATGCGTGGGCTCGGAGTGGTCCGTGCCGCCGAACACGGGGCGCGCGTCCGCCACGGCCTCCAATGCGAACTCCACGTCCGCGGGCGCGGGATGCCCATCCGGGGACAACAACCGCTCACCGTCCCAGCGCAGGAGCCGCGCGCGGTAGCCCGCCGCGATGAGGCCCTCCACCGCGATGCGGCGCGCCGCCTCCTCCGAGTCCGCGGACACCAGCGCGGCGGAGGTCTCCACCAGGCGCTCGGCGACAGCCAGCTCCATGGGCGGCTCGGGCAACACCAGACAATTGACGAGCAGGCCCTGCCGCCCTTCCTCCAGGAGGATGGACGTGGCGCTGAGGACCACCTCGCGCGAGTGCCCATCCACGCCAGGCACCAGATAGAAGTGCGACTGTCCCCCCAACAGCTCGCCGGACGCCATGAGGCGGCGATAGCGCTCCCCTACCCGGCTGCGCTCCTCGGGCTGGACGAAGTCGAGGAAGGAGCGCCCCTCCACCTGCTCGCGCGCCAATCCCAACAGGCGCAGGTAGGCATCATTGGCGGCACGCACGCGTCCTGCGTCCAACACCAGCATGGGGTTGCCGAAGGGCTCGATGAGGCCGCGCACGGCCTGCTCACTGTAGGGCTGGGAGTTCATCCGCGACGCAGGACTCGCTTCTCGCCGACCCGGAGCGTCACCTTCTCCCGGTCGAAGTATTCGGACAGCGGGATGACGAACTTGCGGCTCTGGCCCACCAACTCCTTGAAGGCCTGGGTGGAGATCTCCCGCTTCTCCCTCAGGTGCGCCACCAGCCGCTCGCGAAGCTCCGCGATGGACGCGGCGCTGAAACACAGCTCGTCGCTCACCTGCACCACGCCTCCTTCCGCCACCATCACGTGCAAGAGTTCGCGCAATCGCTGCGTGGGCAGCTGGAGCTTCAGCGCCAGCTCGTTGAAGGTCGGCGGCGCCAACCCCGAGCCCGTCAACTCCGAGGCGAGCCGCGTACGCGCCGCCTCATCTCCCAGCGTCAGCGTGCGCCCGCGTCCTTGCAGGCGCACCACGTCCTTCTCCCCCACCACCGTCCCCGCATCCACCAGTGCCTGCACGACTCGCTGGAAGATGCGCGCGTCCAGCTCCAGGGACAGCCTCTGCCTCAGCTCTTCTCGCGACAACCCCTCGCGCAGAGGCTCGCGCTCATGGAAGGCGGCCAACAGCGCCAGCGCTCGCTGTCGCAGTCCCTCGAACACCTCGCCGGAGACGTAGAGTCGGCGCTCGCGGTCCACCAGCAGCACCGCGGCGCGGCTCCCGAGCAACTCCAGCGCGCGCGCCAGAACGCGCGGCCCCAACCCCGAGCGGCCGAAGAGCTCCGTCTGCGTGAGCCCTCGATAGCCTGCCTGCCGCAGCAACCACGCCACCTGTCCCGAGGCGTCCGCGTCCAGCAGCGGCTTCACCAGTTCGGCGCCGCCCTTGCGACGACGCGGCGGGGAGATGGCGAGCACGCGCCCCCCCGCCACCGTCGCGCCACGGCCGGGCAGCGCGCGCGCGCCCCGGAGGATGAAGCGCTGGCCCACCAACGCGCCGACGGGCGCATCCAGACGCAGCTGCGCCAGCGCCGTCTCACCGGGCTCCAGCGCCTCCAGGTCCAGCAGCGCCACGGTGGCCTCCACCTGCGCGGTGCCCAGGTGCAACAGCAGCTTGCGGCGACGCAGGAGCGCGGCCTCCGCGGCGGGCAGCAGCGACAGCTCCACGTCCACCATCCGCGTCTCGGGCAACTCGCCGGCGCGCACGAGCACCATGCCGCGATGGAGGGACTCGGCCTCCACGCCCGCGAGGTTCACCGCCGCGCGCTGTCCCGCCTCCACCGACTGCACCGCGCGCCCATGGGTCTGCAGGCCCCGCACGCGCAGCGGCCCCGGCATCCCCGGCAACAGGGACACGGCGTCCTCGACCGACAGCGTTCCAGACAACAGCGTGCCCGTCACGACGGAGCCGAAGCCCTTGATGGTGAAGGCGCGGTCCACCGGAAGAAACGCGGGCCCCTCTACAGGACGCCGAGGCAATCCCGCCGCGGCGCGCGTGAGCGACGCCCGCAGCGCGTCCAGTCCCTCGCCCGTCTTCGAGGACACGGGCACGACGGGCGCGCCCTCCAGAAACGTGCCCGCGGTGAGCGCCGCGAGGTCCGCCTCCACGAGCGCGCGCCACTCCGGCCCCAGCTCCGACAACAGGTCCGACTTGGTGAGCGCGATGACGCCCGCGCGCACGCCGAGGAGTCGGCAGATGTCCAGGTGCTCGCGCGTCTGGGGCATCACGCCCTCGTCCGACGCCACCACCAGCACCGCGAGGTCCACGCCGCCCGCGCCCGCGGCCATCGCCTTGACGAAGCGCTCATGGCCAGGGACGTCCACCACGCCCGCGACGGTGCCGTCGTCCAGCGCGAGGTGAGCGAAGCCCAGCTCCAGGGTGATGCCGCGGCGCTTCTCTTCCTTGAGGCGGTCGGTGTCGATGCCCGTGAGGGCCTTCACCAGCGACGTCTTGCCGTGGTCGATGTGCCCCGCCGTCCCGATGATCATCTCGTGGCGGCCTCAGGTCCCGGAGCGGTCCGGGTCCTCGTTCCAGCGCCCGCTCCCTCCTGCACTCGGAGAACGCGGGCGGTCATGGGTCGAGCCTAGGAAACCAAGATGGCGGGCGCAACGCGGGCGGCAGGCCCCGGTCAACGGAGCAACCGCTGGCGCCGCGCCTCGCACGCTCGGGGTGCGCGGACATGAACTCGAAGCGAACACACGGGTGCGCTCGCTTCGCCCCGCCCCGCGCAAGCCCGAGGGGGAACCGCGGGCGTGGCGGCTCAGGCTCCGGCCTTGTCCGGATCCTCTTCGAAACGCCCATCGCCCGTCACGGGCTCGTAATCCCATGGGAAGACAATCAGCGCATCGGTGGAGACCGCGCAGAACTCGGGAGCGAACCCCTCGGGCCTCGCCACGAGGCACGCCGTCTTCACCGCCTTGGCGCCCACCTTGAGCGCGAGCGCGGTGCCCAGCTCCAACGTGTCCCCGCTCGACGCCACGTCGTCGACGATGAGCACGCGGCGGCCCTTCAGCTCGCGCGGCATCTCGCCACTCACGCGCGCCTTGTTGGTCGCCTTGTCCGGTCCCGCCGCGCTGCCCTTGTCGCGGCTGCGACGGCTGATGCGCACGGGGAAGAACTCACAGCCCAACGCGGACGACAGCGCGCCGCCCACGAAGACGCCGCCATGCACCACGCCCACCACCGCCTGCGGCTCGTAGGTCTGGCGGATGGCGCGGGCCAGCTTCTGCACCGAGCGATCAAACTCGGCCCAGGACAACTCCTGCACCCCCGTGGACTTCTTGCGGGAGTGGTCGCGCCCCGTGGGCAGTCGCGGGGCCTCGGCTTGCGGCGCCAGGACGAGGTCTCCTGGGATGGAGACCAGCTTCTGCGCCTGCTTGCGCGACGCAACGGGACGACGGGACTTCGATGCGGATTTCGGGGAGGGCTTGCGCTTGCCCTGGGCCTTCGACCCAGGCGCTGCCCGCTTGGTAGCCACGGCGTGAGCTCCGGATGAGGTGCGGCCCCGTCATACCCCGAGCCTCGCGCCCTGGCCACATCCCGCGTGTCGTGAACCTCCACCCGGCGTGCCCGAGTGGAGGTCGGCACGCGACCGCTCAGGCCGCCAGCTTCTCTTCCACGATGCGATCCGCCACCTGCTCGGGACGCAGACCCGACGCCTTCGCGCGCGTCAGCACCTCGTCAATCGTGTCGAAGATGCGCTCGGCGCGGGCGTAGGCCTTGGCGCGGTCGTACCCGGCCCACTCCTGCGCCACGTTGATGAGGCCACCCGCGTTGGCCGCGTAGTCCGGCACGTACGTGATGCCGCGCTGCGCCAGCTGCTCGCCATGTCCCGGCGTCAGCAGCTGGTTGTTCGCCGCGCCACACACCGCCTTCACCTTCAACAGCGGCAGGGTGGTGTCGTTGATGGCGCCGCCCAGCGCGCACGGCGCATAGACATCCGCCTCCATCCGCAGCAGCTCGTCCGGGGTGACGGCCGTCGCGCCGTACTGCTTCACGGCGTGCTCGACGCTGGCCGCGTTGACGTCGCTGACCCACACCTTGGCGCCGCGCTCGTGCAGCTCCTTCACCAGCGGCATGCCCACGTGGCCCACGCCCAGCACCGTCACGCGCAGCCCCTTGAGGTCCGAGCGCCCGAAGACGTGCTTGGCCGTGGCCTCCATCGCGCGCGTCACGCCGAACGCCGTCACCGGCGACGGGTCACCGCTCCGCTCCTTCAGGCCCACCACGTACTTCGTATGCCGGCGCACGTACTCCATGTCGTCCGGGCTGGTGCCGCTGTCTTCCGTGGTGATGTAGCGCCCGCCGAGCGACTCCACCGCGCGGCCAAACGACTCGAACAGCTTCACTCGGTCGAACGGGCCCTTGGGCAACATGATGACGGCCTTGCCGCCACCATGCGGCAGGCCCGCCAGCGCCGCCTTGTACGTCATGCCTCGCGCCAGGCGGAGCGCGTCGATGACCGCGTCATCCTCGCTGGCATACGTCGCCAGCGCGCGCGTGCCGCCCAGGCCAGGGCCCAGCTTCGTGTTGTGCATGCCCACGATGGCGCGCAGGCCCGTCTTGGAATCCGTCAGGAGATGGACGGCCTCGTAGCCGCCCTCGAGCAGGTGCGTGAAGTAACTCATGGCGCGCGCCTGTACCGGGCAAGGCCATACATGTCAAACCGCGCCGCTCGCCAGCATGCCGCGGATTTCATCTCCTGAAATGACATATCGCGTCGTGCAGAATTGGCAGGTCGCTTCCGCCTGCCCTTCCTTGTCCAACAAGTCCTGCAACTCCTCGCGGCCCATGGCGAGCAGCGCACGCTTCACGCGTTCAGCACTGCACGAGCAGGTGAAGCGCAGCGGGTAGCGAGACATCACCTCCAGGTTCATTTCTGGAAACAGCGCGTGCAGGAGGACGGAGGCGCTCTCGCCCGCATGGGCCTGCACCACCGGGAGGAACTCCCGGCGCAGCCGCTCGCCGTGCTCCTGGAAGGCGGCCAGGTCCCCGCTCGGCAGCGGCTGGACGAGCAGGCCCACGACGGTGCCGAGCGGATCCACCGCGCCGTTCACCTGGGATGGCACCTGGGCCATGAGCAGTCGCGAGGCCACCTGGTCCGACTGGTGGAAGTAGCGCTCCAGGTCTTCGACGAGGTCGAAGCGCTCCAGTTCCACGGAGGAGCGGTAGTACTCGCCGCCACCCTGGTCCTTGAGGACGGACAGGAACCCCTTGTTCCCGAGCACGGGACGCCAGTGGTACTGGCCCTCGGTGCCCACGTATTCGACGTAGGTGTTCTTCACGTAACCGCGCAGCACTCCCTGGCCGTCTCCGTCCGCGAAGAGGCCGCGCACCGGGCCGTCACACTCCAACTGGAGGTTGATGCGCGCCTGAGCGTCCTTCTGGAGCGACGCCATCAACGCGACGGCGGTGAGGCCCTGGGACAGGAGCGCGGCGGAGGCCTGGGCGCTCTGGTGGGTGGCACGGGCCTGCCGCGACAGGTCTCCCGTGGTGGCCAGCACCACACGCAGGTCCGCCTTCTTCAACAGTCCACTGACAAGCTCATCGGGCATGGGGAAATCTTTAAGGGTGCCTCACCCCTCGCCGCCCGCCAACGGAAGACGGCGTCCCCGGCGGCGCTCGGCCGGCGGGTAGCAGCCGGACCGAGGGGAAGCATCGCCCGGACTTATGACTCCCTGTGTCCCGGCTGCCAGCCGGGGCGCTCCGGGGGTGCGGAAGAAATCCAGCCAGGGGACGGGACCGGCTATAAACCGCCCCCAGAGCGTCACGTCGCCTTGACTCGGCCCCGCGGTCCGCATCCCGCGATCAGCCGTCCGCTGGAGATTCGATGAGCACCCAAGCCGCCACAGCCGACTCCGTCCCCGCCCGGACGCCCCTCCTCAAGTCCCGCCTGGGCTCGTTCCTCGCGGTGATGCCCCTGAGCTTCTGGGTCATCAACCACCTGTGGAACAACCTGTCCGCCTTCAGCGGCGCCGAGGCGTGGCAGGCCTCCGTGACGAGCTACGCGAACCCGTTCGCGCAGGCCTTCACGTTCCTCATCGTGATGCTGCCCCTGCTCCTGCACACCGGCTGGGGCCTGGTCCGCATCTTCAGCTTCAAGCCCAACAACACCCGCTACAACAACTACGGCAACCTCAAGTACCTGGTGCAGCGCATCGCCGGCCTCGGCGTGCTCGCGTTCCTGGGCGCCCACATCTGGCTGGCCTTCCTCCACCCGCGGCTGATGGAGGGCGGCGCCGAGCAGTTCGCCGACATCGCCAGCGAGATGCACCACCACCTGCCCACGCTCGTCGTCTACCTGCTGGGCACGCTGGGTACCTCGTACCACCTGGCCAACGGCATCCAGACGTTCTGCATGGGCTGGGGCATCCTCGCCAGCGAGCGCTCCATGCGCCGCTTCGAGCCCGTCTCCATCCTCATCTTCCTGGTGCTCCTGGCCATGAGCTGGGGCGTCATCTACGCGCTCTACACCGCGGGCGGGCAGTTCCCCCCCACGGCCGACTGAGGCGAGCCTTCCCGGCGAGGGCCGCGCGCCCTCGCTCCCGGAATGCAAAACCGGCCGCCCCCTTCGCAGGGAGCGGCCGGTTCGCGTTTCAGGGCCTGTGGCCCGGCACTAGAAGGGGATGTCGTCGTCCCCGCCGCCACCGCCCGGGTGGCCACCGCCCATCCCGCCATCGTCCATGGGGGGGGCCTGGCCGAAGCCGTCGTCCATGCCACCGCCGCGCTGCGGAGGGCCGGAGCGACGTCCACCGCCGCCTCCCATGCCATCACCCGCGTCGCGGCCACCGAGGAACGTCACCGAGGTGGCGACCACCTCCGTGGTGTAGTTCTTCCGGTTCTCCTTGTCCGTCCACTCACGCGTCTGCAGACGGCCCTCGACGTAGCACTGCCGTCCCTTCTTCAGGTACTCGCCGCACAGCTCCGCGAGCTTTCCCCAGACGACGATGCGGTGCCACTCGGTGCGCTCCTGCTTCTGGCCATTCTTGTCGTTCCAGCTCTCGCTGGTGGCGATGCGGAAGTTCGCGACCGCCTGCCCCCCGGGAGTGAAACGGACCTCGGGGTCCGCCCCCAGGTTGCCGATGAGAATGACCTTGTTCACGCCTCCAGCCATGGTTCCTCCCGAGCACAGCCCCACCACGGGGCAGTGACTACCTCCAGGGTGCACTCCCTGGCAGGTTTGCCTCCGCCTTAGCATCTCCCACTGACACCCGCGGGGCCAGATTCCGGCCGGTGTCTGGGCGCACACTCGCCCGCCCGCCCCACCGGGGGACGGACGGGGCGGAGGCCCAGGGAGCGGGGCGGCCTACCCGCCCGGGCGGGTCTCGGCGGTGGGCAGATCGCGATCCGGCCCCGCGCGCGCGCCGGCGTTGCCGCTCGGGGCCACGACCTGCACGGGCTCGCGAGACAGGGCCCGGGCCTCGGCGATCTTGGGCGCCAGCGTCGCGTCCAGCCCCTTGCAGAAGGCGGCGAGCTGCGCGTCCGGCGAGACGACCAACCGGCGCAGCGACTTCCAGAAGGGATGTTCCGCGTCGCCCGTGCGGACGATGCCGCGCGCGAGCAGCGGCGTGGAGGCCTCACGGTCCGCGGGGCTCGCCGTCCGGAGCGCCCCGACGAGCGCCTCGGGCGCGGTGCGCGCCAGCTCGCCCAGCGACTCGGACATGTCGCGCTGCGCATCCGCGTCCGGGCCCACGGCGGCGGACAGCTCCACCACGCGGGACATGGCCTCGGCGTTCCCGCTCGCGGCCAGCTCCACCATGCTGCCGACGCCCGGGACCTCCACGGAGAGCACGCGCGCCACCTGCCGCAGCCGGCCGTAGACGTCGTCCCCAGGCGAGTAGCTGTCGAGCAGCGTGCGCGCGCCCAGGTAGTCATGCGGGTTGGACTGATAGAGACCGTCGGCCAGGACCGCGCGGACCGCCGGGTCCTTCTCGCTGCGCCACGCCGTGCGCAGGAAGCCGAGGTTGCGCGGGTCGCGCTGACGGGCCAGCTCCAGGTACGTCTTGATGCGCGTGGCCACCTCCGGCACCGCGCCCGAGCGCCCACCGTCCCCCAGCGCCGCCACCGCGGTGGACGGCCCCAGCGAGGAGCCCGTGGCCGCCACCGCCGCGCCCAGCGCATCCAGCCCCGCCACCACCGGACCGGAGCGGCCCGGGTAGTCATTCACCATGATGGAGAACGTGAACTTCTCCCCCCCCGCGGACTGAACGAAGCCGCTGAGCGCCGAGACGTTCTCCAGGGTGCCCGTCTTCGCGCGCAGGCGGCCCACCGCGTCGGTGCCCTCGAAGCGGTACTTGAGCGTGCCGTCCTTGCCCGCGATGCCGAGCGAGGACAGGTACTCGGGCGACAGCGGGAAGCGCGAGTACATGTGCCGGAGGATGCGGTCGAGCTGCGTGGCGGAGAACCGGTTCGCGTCGTTGAGGCCGCTGCCGTTCTTCATCACGTAAGTGCCGCGCGGGATGCCCACGTCACGGTCGAGGAACGCCTCCACCACGTCGATGCCCTTGGCGAACGAGCCCGGCACGCCGCGCGCCTCCGCGCCCATCGTCTTGAGGAGCGTCTCCGCGATGAAGTTGCTGGAGAGCTTGTTGAGCCGCTTGAGCACGATGTCGAACGTGTCCGACTGGGCCACGTGCACCATGCGCGCGCGCGGAGCCGTGACGCCCAGCTTCACCTTGCCCTTCACCTTCATGCCCCGCGAGATGAGCAGCTGCTTGAAGGTGTAGCCGAAGTACATGGGCGGGTTGTCGATCTTCTTCCAGACGCTCACGCTGCCGCGCTCGTCCGCGATCTGCCCGCGCACGACAATCTTCTGCTTGTCCCCCGAGGGGTCCGACGTGACGGAGACGCGGCGCGCCCGGCCGCTGCCCGTGACGACGTTGCTCTCGATGATGAAGTAGTCGCTCGGCGGCTCCATCTCCACCACGCCCCGCGCCCCGGGCCCCGAGCCCGCGCGCAGGTAGATGGCCGCCGCGTTCCAGTTGAGGCTCACCGCGCCGGTGGGCGCCATGTACGCGCGGTCCGAGTCCTCCTGGTCATAGCCCGGCGGCGTGCGCTCGGCGTCGAACCAGGAGTCGTCCACGACGATGTCCTGCACCTCGCGGATGCCCGCGTGCCACAGCTCGCCCGTGACGCCCCAGAGGCGCTCGGTGGTCATGGTGGGGTCGCCCTTGCCACGCACGAAGAGCGTCTTCACCTTGCCGTCGGCGGGCAGCTCCGGCTCCACCAGGAACTCGGTGTCGAAGCGGTACTCGGGCCCCAGCGTGGCCAGCGCCGCCGCGGACGTGACGAGCTTCACGTTGGACGCGGGGTTGAGCAGCTCGTCCGCGTTGTGGGTGAACACGACGGAGCCGTCATCCAGGCTCTGCATGTGCATGCCCACGCGGCTCATCTTCAGCGGCGAGCGTTGGAGGACCTGGAGCAGCGCGTTCTTCAGCGCCTCGCGCTCGGCCCGCTTGTCCGCGGGAGCTGGGGCGGCTCGCGCGATGAGGGGCAGTCCCAAGACAATGGCCACCGCCGCCACGAAGAATCTGGCTCGAAGAAACCGCACACTCGCTCCGGGAAGGTCGCCGGCCATTATGGGGAGGTCACGAAAGGGGCGGCAAGGGAGGGTGTCATTCGCCGTCCATGTCTGGGCGCTCGCTCTTCCGCCAGGTTGAAAGCTTGTGACCTTCGTGTGGCCTGGAGCGCATTGCGCCCCATGGCCAACAGGCGCCCCGCCGGGTCGTCGCGTTCTGAGAGTCCAAGACTGCACGAAGCCAGCGTGCCCGCTGGCTCTGACATGCACGGGTGTCACGCACCCCACGAGGTCGCCCGCTTGGAGCGCCGCGCTTGCCGCGTCCGCACCGCCCTGGCAGGAAGGTGGCTCGGAGGTGACGCGCGCATGAAGGCCGTGGTTCAGCGGGTGCTGGAGGCGTCGGTGACGGTGGAGGGCCAGCGGGTGAGTGAGATGGGCCCCGGGCTCCTCGTGCTGCTGGGCGTGGGCAAGGGAGACACCCAGGCGGAGGTCGCGTGGATGGTGGAGAAGCTCGCCACGCTGCGCATCTTCGAGGACGCCGCCGGGAAGATGAACCTCTCGCTGGAGGACACCTCGCGGCAGCTCATCGTCGTGAGCCAGTTCACCCTCTATGGGGATGCGCGAAAGGGACGGCGCCCCAGCTTCATCGACGCCGAGGAGCCCACGGCCGCCAAGGCCCTCTATGAGCGCGCGTGTGAGCTGCTGCGCCAGCGCGGCCTCACGGTGGGCACCGGCATCTTCGCGGCGGACATGAAGGTGGCGCTCGTCAACGACGGCCCCGTCACCCTCCTCCTGGAGAGCCCGCCCCGGGCGGACGCTCCCGCCAAGGCCTAGCGAGCGCCCAGCGTCTGGGTGAAGAACTCGAGCGCCGCGTCTTGCGCGCGCGCGTGGATGTCCGCTCGCGCGCCCGCCTCGGCGTCCCGGCACAGCTCGGGCGCGGCCCGAAGGCCCACCGCCGAGCACTCCGGCAGGAAGGAGTAGTGGCCGGCCTCGTTCACCACCCACACGCGCGTCGAGGCAGGCAGCTGCCCAGCCAGGCGCATCCCGCACTCCGCATGGGGCATCAGCTCATCCCCACGCGCGAGCATCAAGGCCACGGGCACGGAGATGCCCGCCACGTCCCGCTGGGCATACGTGCCCGCCATCCCCGGAGCCATCGCGAAGGCCGACTTCACGCGAGGGTCCCGGTACGAGGCGCGTGACACGGCCCGGTCAATCTTGCGGTAGTCCACGTCGCGCAGCATCTCGCAGCCCGCGGACTCCCGGGTCGCTGGCGCGGTGCAGAACCGAGCGATGGGTTCGAGGTTGAGCGTCGCGCCCACGAGCGCCAGCGCCGTGTAGCCGCCCATGGAGTGGCCCGCCGCGCCGATTCGCTCCGCATCGATGCGCGGCCCCCAGGCCGGGTCCTTCAGCACCGAGTCCAACACGAAGGAGAAGTCCTTGGGCCGCTCCCAGGCCCGCACGTAGCCCTCCGGACTGTTGTCCCCCACCATGTTGCCCACATGGTTCACCGCGATGACGATGAAGCCATGGGCGGCCAGGTGCGTGGCCAGCCAGGACTGGTTGATGGCGCTGCCTCCGCTGCCATGGGACATCAGCACCACGGGATAGCGCTCGTGCGCGTCCGCGAGGGGGACGCCCGGAGCCGCGAGGAAGGAGCTGAAGACGTCGCCCGCGGGCTGGGGCGTCATCTGCGCCGACTCCGAGGCGGGGTACCAGAACACGGTGCGCAGCGAGCGCTGCCGGGCCTCATCGCGGTACACGGCGGACTGAAGCCCCACGTGGAAGGGGGCCGCGGCGCGCACCGGCGGGCTCGAGCGCGAGGGCCCGGCGCAGGCCGTCATGAGGCATGGGACCACGAGCCACATCACGGCGGACAGGACGCGACGAAGAGCGGGCATAAGGGCGCGCAGCGGACGGCGGGTTCGGCTCGAACCTACGCGTGAAGCCTGACACCGATTGCGCCCGCCCTCACAGGCGGACGGTGGTGCCGCGCGTCACGAGCGAGGCCAGGCCCTGCCGCGTCTGCGCGGCCGAGCGCACGTGCGCGGTGAGCGCGCCCAGCTCGCGAATCCACGAGGCGGCCCGAGGCCCCAGGCCCGAGAAGGCCACGGTCAGCGGCGGAGGCTGGGACACCTTGCCCAGCCAATACCCGAGGACCTCGTCGCGCTCCGGCAGCGAGCTCAAACGCATGCGCTCCTGCTCGCGAGACATCAGGCGCTCCAGCTTGCGCGGCAGGTTCACCTGCCAGTGCGCGACCGCGCGCGCCGGGCGCCAGGCCCAGTCCGCGAAAGCGAAGCGCTCCCGGGGCTGATACTCGCCACGCCCCTGGGTCGCGAAGACGCGATCCGGCGGAAACTCCGGGAAGGGCTCCCACTGTCCGGCGAGCAGCGAGGCCAGCCCCATGTCGCCTCGGGGCCGCAGGCGGAAGGCATCCCGCACCGCGCGCGCCTCACGCGCCTCCCAGTACGGATAGGCGGGGTCCTCCACCATCAGCGCGACGTGGAGGGCCTCGTCCCAGTCGTCGGCGTAGCCCTCGTGCATCCCGCCCACGTCCCAGCCGGCCGGGTCCTCGCGCCAGGGCATGAAGACGAGCCGATCCACCAGGTCCATCCAGGCGTCGGTGTCCACCGAGTTCACGCCCCCGGGCACCGACGTGGCCACCAGTCGCTCGCACAGGACGCGGGCCTGCGCATCACCCAGGTGGACGCCGAGCGATTCCAGCGCGCCGGCCGCGTCGCCCATCGCGCGCGTGAGGAACGGCAGCACCAGCTCCTGAAGGAACCGGTCGTTGATGGGCCGAAGGACGACATCCATTCGTTCGTCCCCCCGGACGGCCTCAGGGCCGTGCGTCTTCCTGGATGATGAGCGCGTGGATGTCCGCGGCCGAGGGCGCCTCGAGGATGGAGGCGCGGAAGCGCGGGTTCTTGAAGAGCCGGGAGATGCGCGCCAGCGCCTTGAGGTGCACGCCCGCGCTGTTCTCGGGGGCCACCAAGGCGAAGAAGAGGTGCGTGGGCCGGCTGTCGATGGAGTCGAAGTCCACCCCGGCGCGGGACACGCCGAAGGCCGCCTGGAGCTGCGACATGCCCGAGAGCTTGCCGTGAGGAATCGCCACGCCCTCGCCGATGCCGGTGCTGCCCAGCTTCTCGCGCTCGCGCAACACCTCGACCAGCCTGTCCGCGTTGAGCTCCGGATGCGCGCGCACCAGCGTGGTGCTCAGCTCGCGCAAGACCTCGGGCTTGGTCCGAGCTTGCATGTCCGCGATGACGGCTTGAGGGCTGAGGAACTCGGCGATTCTCAACTGGCGCTCCCGCGGCTGGCGCTCCTGGGCGGGCAATTACTCCTCACCCCGGATTCGCGCAAGAGTCGCCTGGGCCTCCTGGACCGCTTCGCTCACTGCGCGGCACGCAAGGGAGGGATCCGCGCGACCCGCTGCCACCCCGGAGGTGAGGTTCCGGGGCAGCCGAGTCCGCCCTCTCGGCTCGGACGAGGGCGGGCGCCAGGCAGACGCTCAGGCGCCGGGCGCGTGGGGCTCGATGATGCCGTACTGGCCATCCTTGCGACGGTAGATGATGCACATGGCGTTGCCCGCTTCCACGTTCTGGAAGACGTAGAAGTCATTGTCCATGAGGTCCATCTGCATCACGGCCTCGTCCACCCGGAGCGCCTTGACGGTGAGGTGGGTGGCACGAACCACTTTCGTCGCGGAGGCGGCCGGGGGCGCCGCGGGGGCGCTCGCCGCAGCAGGAGTCGCCGCGGGCGCGGACTCGGCGCTCTCCGGGGCCTCGGGCATCTCGAAGACCGAGTGCCGCACCTTGAGCTGGTTCACCAATTCCTGACGGTGGTGCACGCGCTCACGGCCGTGGTGGCTCTTGAGCTTGTCGCGGTAGCGGCGCAGCTGCCGTTCAATCTTGTCCATCGCCAGGTCGATGGACGCGTACATGTCATCGCTCTTGTCACGACCCCGCAGGACCCACGCGCCCGAGTGGATGGTGATGTCCGCGTGATGGAGGTGACGCTCCAGGGAGAGAACCACGTGGGCGTCACCCGCCCGGTCCAGCAATCGGTTCACCCGTTCGACCTTCTCGCGGGCGTACTCTTTGAGAGAATCCGACGCTCCGAACTGACGGAAGGTGATGTTGAGCTGCATGCGCGGCTGCCTCCTAGGGTGAGAGGTAAGCTCCGTGACAAATCAGAGACGGAGCGCCTTGCGAAAGCAACCCGCCCCCCCAGGTTGGAACTTCCCGGACGCACCGCTCGTCCGACCCCAGTCATCCTGCCGACACCTCGGGTCGCTGGCATCGCGCCCGAGGGCAGGAGAGGCCGCCTGCTCAGGGCACCACGGAGACCGAGAAGTCCTGTGAGTGGAAGAAGGCACCCGAGCACGACGTCACACCTTGGCAGTCCAGCACCTTCCCGGGGACGGTTGCGCTCAGCGACAGCACGTGGTTGGCCAGCGGCGTGCCCGCGGGAACGGTGAAGCTGACCTTGCCGCCGTCCTGCGTCACCGCGAGCGTGGCGGGCGCGCTGCCACCCTCGCGCAGCAGCGTCGCGGTGATGGGACCGGGAACCTCCGACTCGGGCTGCCACACGAAGCTGTACGTCTGACCGCGCCGCAGCCGGTCCACCGCGCCCGTGCCCTGGAACGCGAACAGGCGCTTCACCTTGGCGTCCTCCAGGATGAGCGAGACGGTGGCGGTGTCATCCTGGAGCAGGATGCGTCCATCCTCGGTGGGCTCGGTGGTCCACGCGGCGGGATCAAAATCGAACCACGCCCGAGTGGCCTCGCACGCATCCCCGCGGCCATCCACGTCCGGCGCGCCGCCCCCTTCCAGGTGCATGGGCTGCCCGTTGAAGGTGGCCGTCACGCCCTCCGCCAGCTTCGTGCACGCGTCACCCTCCGCCAGGGAGAAGGCCACCGTGAAGCGGTGCGCGCCGAGCGCGTCCGGCGTCTCCGCGTCATCCACGTCCGCCAGCGCGAACGTGAGGGTCCGGTCCGAGAGGCCCGCCAGCGAGACGGGCTCGGAGGCGGTGCGGCCACAACTGGCGAGCAGGCCCCACGCAGCGAGCGCGGCCAGCCCGCGCGACAGGCGGGAGAAATCAAGGGTCTGAGACATGGCGGCGGACCCTACCATCACCTCTGAAGGAAACCCTCCAGGCGAGCCTTCACCTCGGGCCAGTCCGTGTCGATGACGCCATAATACGCGCTGTCACGAACCACGCCGCCGCGCACGAGCATGTGGTTGCGCAAGATGCCCTCGAACGTCGCGCCCATGCGCTCGATGGCCGCGCGCGAGCGGGCGTTGTAGCGGTCCGTCTTGAGCTGCACGCGCATCACCTGGAGCTGCTCGAACGCGTGGCGCAAGAGCAGGTACTTGCACTCGGTGTTCACCCGCGTGCGCCAGGCCCGGCGCCCCAGCCACGTGTAGCCGATCTCGAGCGTCCGGTTGTCACGCTGGATGTCCAGATAGCGCGTGGAGCCCAGCGGCTCGCCCGTGGTCTTCTCCAAGACGACGAACGCTTGCTCGGTGCCTCGCCCGGCCGCCGACAGGGCGCTGGAGATGAACGCCTCCACGTCCTCTCGCGTGCGCAGGACGCGCGAGAAGTGGGTGAAGATTTCCTCCTCGCACAGGGCCGTGAGCGCGGGCGCATGCTCCAGGCCCAGGGGCGCGAGGCGCACGTCCCGCCCCTCCAAGGTGACGGGCGGGACGATGAGCGGCACGAGCTCCCGGTGCGGGCGCTCCGAATCCAGGGGAACAGAGGTCATGCCGCCGAGCGTGCCTCAGACGCGCGCGGCGGTCATCCGTCAGTAGTAACGCTTGCGCTTGCTGCTGGGCAGGATGCCCAGGACCTCGCGGTACTTGGCCACCGTGCGCCGGGCGATCTCCGTGCCCTGCGAGCGCAGCAACTCGACAATCTTCTGGTCCGAGTACGGGTTGCGCGCGTCCTCCTGCGACACGAGCTGCTTGATGTGGTGCTTCACCGCCTCGCTCGCGGTGTCCTCGCCGGACACGCGGGAGATGGACGAGTTGAAGAAGTACTTCAGCTCGAAGATGCCCTGCGGCGTGTGCACGTACTTGCTCGTCGTCACGCGGCTCACCGTGGACTCGTGCATCCCGATGTCCTCGGCCACGTCGCGAAGAATCAGCGGCTTCAAGTGCGCGATGCCCTTGTCCAGGAAGTCGCGCTGGAACTTCACGATGCTCTCGGTGACCTTGTAGATGGTCCGCTGGCGCTGGTGGATGGAGCGGATGAGCCACATCGCGCTGCGCAGCTTGTCCTGGATGAAGTCCTTGGTCTGCCCGGGCCCCACCGCGCCTGACTTGAGCGCGTTCCGATACGTGCCGGAGATGCGCAGCTTGGACAGGCCGTCATCGTTGAGGACCACCGTGTAGTCCTCACCCATCTTGTAAACGAAGACATCCGGGGTGATGTACTGCGCGTCATCGCCGCTGAAGTTGCGACCCGGCTTGGGGTCCAGCTTGGGCAACAGCTTCACCGCCGCCACCACCTCTTCCAAGGTCACCTTCAGGTCCTTGGCGATGGCTGGCAGGTTCTTGCTCTCCAGGTACTTCATGTGCCGCTTGATGATGAGCCCGAGCAGCGACGCGCTCGGCTCCTTCATGCCCTGCAACTGGATGAGCAGACACTCCTGGAGGTCCCGAGCGCCGCAGCCGCGCGGCTCCAACACCTGGATGCGCCGCAGCGTGCGCTCGGCCACGTGCATGGGCACGTCCGCCTCGTTCGCCAGCCGGATGAGCGCGTCGCCTTCCACGTCCGGCAGCTTGAGGTAGCCGTCGTCGTCGAGGTTGCCCAGGATCAACATGGCCACGCGGCGCTCGGCCTCGTTGAGCCGGAGCGTGCCCAACTGCTCCTGGAGGTGGTCAACGAGGTCCTCCTTCTTGACCATGTTGGCCTCGAACGACGGCAGGTCGTCCGTGGCCACGTTGCCCTTGTTGGAGGCGGTGGTGGGCTCGTTGAACTGATAGCTGTTGAGGTACGCCTCCCAGTCAATCTCCGGAGGGCCCTCCCCGTCCGCCTTGAACTCCTGCGCCGTCTCCGGCGTGGCCGACGGCAGGTCCACGTCCCGGGGAACCTCGGCGTTGTCCGCCTCCAGCGAGGCCTCGCCCGGCTCCTTGTCCGCCACCTCGCCCAGCACGCCCTCTTCGGGCTGCTCCAGCAACGGGTTCTGCTCAATCTCCTCGCGCACCTGCTCGAGCAACTCCATGCGCGACAACTGGAGGAGCTTGATGGCTTGCTGCAGCTGGGGCGTCATCACCAGCTGTTGGGCAAGCTTCAGGCTTTGTTTGAGTTCCATCGCCATGTGAGGCGTCTCCCCGGGCCTTCCTAGGTCGCTTGACGGGAACGGCCCATCAAGGACCGTGCCAACGTAACAAGGCCCCCTGACTTCGTCTAGTGCCGACCTCCATGGCCCCCTGCTTGCATATCTTCAATTCCACAATAAATTCAAAGAGTTGTAAGCACTTTGAGTGCACCTGGGCTGTTCAACCCACGACGCAAAAGCGAGGCCAACCCACCTCGCAGCGGCCTTGTGTTGTTGTCCGGAGCGTGCTTCAGAGCGCCTGGAGTTGGAACCGCTCGCCCAGATAGACGGCGCGGGCGCGGGAGGACGCGGCGATCTGCGCCGGCGTGCCCTCCTCCAGGATTTGCCCCTGTGCGATGATGTATGCTCGGTCACAGATGCCCAGGGTGTCCTGGACGTTGTGGTCGGTGATGAGGATGCCCAGGCCGCGCTCGCGCAGGAGCTGAATCTGGCGCTGGAGGTCGCCCACGTTGATGGGGTCCACGCCGGCGAAGGGCTCGTCGAAGAGGATGAAGCGGGGCTCGGGGATGAGGCTCCGGGCAATCTCGGCGCGGCGCCGCTCGCCTCCGGACAGGGTCTCCCCGAGAGACTCGGCGACGTGGCCCAGTCCGAACTCCTGGAGCAAGGTGTCCGCGCGCTGGGACCGCGCGCGCGCATCCAGGCCCTTCTGCAACTCCAGCACGGCCAGGAAGTTCTGGCGGACGGTGAGTTTGCGGAAGACCGAGGCCTCCTGGGGCAGGTAGCCCAGCCCGCGCCGGGCGCGGCGGTGCATGGGCAGGTGCGTGAGGTCCTCGTCACCCACGTGGACGCGGCCGGCGTCGGGGGACACCAGGCCCACCACCATGTTGAAGCTCGTCGTCTTCCCGGCGCCATTGGGGCCCAGCAGGCCCACGACCTCGCCGGGGGCGACGTTGAAGGAGACGCCCTGGACGACCTTGCGGCGCCGGTAGGTCTTCTGCAGCCCCTCCGCGGACAGCTTCGCGCTCACTTCGAGCCGCCTCCCTGGGGCGGTGTGCCCGCCGTGGGCGTCGCGCTGCCGCGCTTGCGGCCTCCCAGCGGGGTGCCGGCCTGGGACTCGACGAGGATGCGGGCGTTCTCCACCTCCAGCCGCTCGCTGCCCAGCGTCAGGCGCACCTTGGTGCCCGTCACGTAGGTGGTGCCCTGGCGCGCCTCGGGCGAGCCCGTCACCACCAGCACGCCGGTGGGCACGTCGTAGTCGGCGCGGTCGCCTCGGGCCGTGCGGTCGCCGTCCACCGCGCGCACGTTGCCGGTGCACACCACCCGCGTCACCTCCTGCGGCTGGGTGTAGTAGGCGATCATCTTGTCGCAGCGCAGGTCCAGCGTCCGGTGCTTCACCTGCACGTCGCCGGTGAGGATGGACTGCTTGCGGTCCCCGGTGACGAGCTGCGCGGAGATCTGCACCGGGTCGCGATAGCTCGTGGGTCCCGGTGCGCCCTCCTTGGGCGCGGGCGTGGGAGACGACGGCGGCGCGGGGGCCGGCAGCCTGCCCGAGGCCGGCGTGCTCACCGGGGCCTGGCTCGTCGCGGGGGTCGTCCCCGTCGCGGCCACCACGGGCGACGGCGGGGCGAGGAAGAAGGCCATCACGAGGAAGTCAATCACGCTGCGCTCCCAGCACGGTCCGCACCGAGCCCTCGAAGGTGTACGACTCGTCGGGGAGCGACAGCGCGAAGCGCTCCGCGCTCAGCCGGTAGTCCGGTCCCTTCACCGTCAATCCCTCGTTTCCGTGCGCATTCCGGGCCGTGGCGTCGTACGTCAACCGCGGCGTGTTCGCGACCATGCCCTCCCCGGTGCGCACCACCACGCCACCCAGCCCGGTCCACTGCTTGGACGCCAGGCTGCCTTCCATCCGTGGCGCGTGGATGTCCACGCCGCTGGCCGAGGCGAACGGTGAGTCGCTCGCCCCCGGCGCGCGCGGCAGGTGCACGAGCACGGTGGAGCCCTGCACCTCGCCCGTCATCCGCTGGTAGGTCACCTGCTCCGCCCGCCCCGACACCACCAACGTCTCGCCCTCGAAGGAGCGCAGCCGGGCGCCATGCAGCGTCACGGTGGGCGGCGGCTCCGCGGACTCCTCCCGCGCGCGACGCGGCGTACACGCGACCGCGAGGAGGCCCAGCGAGCTGATGAGGACGATGCGCGACACGCCGCCTTCCTATCACCGCACCGCTACCGCTGGCGCGGCCGGACGCGTCTTCCAGCGCTGATGCATCCACACCCACTGCTCCGGGGCGCGGCGGATGGCGGCCTCGATGCGAGCGTTGAGCGCGGCGGTGAGCTCGAGCACGCCCGCCTCACGGTCCTCCGACGGCGGAGCGACCACCTCCTCCATGAACAGGCGGTAGCCCTTGCCCGAGCGCTGGCAGAACCCCACCACCACGGCCGCGCCCGTGCGCAGCGCGAGGTCCGCGGCGGCGCGCGGCGTGGCGGCCAGCTCGCCGAAGAAGGGCACGAACACGGACTGCACCTTCGTGTCCTGGTCGATGAGGATGCCGAGGATTTCTCCAGCGCGCAGGGCGCGGAGCATCGCGCGGGCCGCGCCCTCCTGGCCGCGCCAGATGCTGCGCACCCCACCCCGCGCCCGGAAGTCACCCACCAGCGCGGTGAGGCGCGGATCCGACGTCTCCTTCGCGATGCTCTGGCTGGGGTAGCCCGAGCGCGCCACCCGGCGGGCCAACAGCTCCCAGTTCCCCACATGTCCGGAGACGAAGACGACCCCCTTGCCCCGGGCCAGCGCGGCCTCCAGCACCGCTCGGTCGGCCTGGGGCCACTCCACCAACCCCTCCAGCGCCGGGTCGAGCGTCCGCGCGCACGAGACCTCCAGCGCGGCGGCGCCCAGGTGGCGGAAGCAGGCCCGCGCCAGGGCCAGGCGCTCCGCCTCGGACTTCTCCGGGAAGGCCCGCGCCAGCGACTTCAGGGCCTTGCGGCGCTCCCCTCCGGCCAGGTGGAAGCCCAGGGCGCCCAGGGCAGCGCCCAGGGACGTGGCCAACCCCAAGGGGAGGAATTGGAGAAGGACCAACACCCCACGGATGAGCACGTAGCGGAGGAAACGCTTGAGGCGCTTTGCTAAGGGTGGTCGCTCCACAAGGCGTCTCCATATCCCATGCGCGAATACAACTTCGACGGGCTCGTCGGTCCCACCCACAATTTCGCCGGACTGTCGCCCGGCAACCTGGCGTCCCAGAGTCACGGCGGCGAGCCGAGCCACCCTCGCGAGGCCGCGCTCCAAGGCCTGGAGAAGATGCGCTTCGTCGCGGGGCTCGGCGTTGGACAAGCGGTGCTGCCGCCCCAGCCGCGTCCGTCGCTGCGCACCCTGCGCGCGCTCGGCTTCACCGGCTCGGACGAAGAGGTCATCACCCGCGCCGCGCGCGAGTCCGAGCACCTGCTGCGCCTGACCTCCAGCGCCTCCGCCATGTGGACGGCCAACGCGGCCACCATCGCGCCGTCCTCGGACACGGCGGATGGGCGCCTGCACCTGACGCCCGCGAACCTGTCCCAGATGTTCCACCGGGCCATCGAGGCGGACACCACGCACTCGGTGCTCCGCGCCATCTTCTCGGACGCGCGGCACTTCGCGGTGCACCCGCCGCTGCCGCCCGGCAGTCACTTCGCGGACGAGGGCGCGGCCAACCACACGCGGCTGTCCACCCCGGGCCACGCCGCCGTGCACCTGCTCGCCTGGGGACGCGGCGCGTGGCACGACGTGGCGGGGCCCAAGCGCTTCCCGGCGCGGCAGACACTGGAGGCCAGTCAGGCCCTGGCGCGGCTGCACCAGTTGGACATGCGGCAGGTGCTCTTCCCGCAGCAGCACCCCGACGGCATCGACGCGGGCGCGTTCCACACGGACGTGCTCGCGGTGGGCAACGGCGCGTTCCTCATGCTGCACGAGCTGGCCTTCGTGGATCACCCCGGCCTGCTCCAGATGCTGCGCGAGAAGCTGGGCCCGGACTTCCGAGCCATCGTCGCCACCACCGCCGAGCTGCCCGTGCAGGACGCCGTGCGCGCGTACCCGTTCAACTCGCAGGTGCTG
Source organism: Citreicoccus inhibens (assembly GCF_019039035.1). Lineage (GTDB taxonomy): Bacteria > Myxococcota > Myxococcia > Myxococcales > Myxococcaceae > Citreicoccus > Citreicoccus inhibens. The sequence continues at coordinate 86,669 of NZ_JAHNZT010000007.1, forward strand.
ACGCTTCCGGAGGGCCGCATGGCCATCGTCGCGCCGGTGGAGAGCCGCGAGACGCCCGCCGCCCGTCGCTTCCTCGAGCGCGTGGTGGCGGAGGACTCGCCCGTGACGGCGGTGCACTACCTGGACGTGCGCCAGTCCATGAACAACGGCGGCGGCCCCGCGTGCCTCCGCCAGCGCATCTCGCTCACCGATGCCGAGCGCGGCGCCATCACCGCCGACGTCTTCTACACGCCGGCCCTGCACGACTCGCTCGCGGCCTGGGTGCGGCGCAACTATCGCGAGGTGCTGCGCCCCCGCGACCTCCAGGACCCGCAGCTCGCGCGAGAGACGATGACCGCGCTCGATGAGCTGACGCGCATCCTGAAGCTCGGCAGCGTCTACGACTTCCAGCAATAGCGGCGCGTGCCACCAGCCCGACGACGGTCGAGCCGGGGCGCTGCCTCCCTGGCCGCCTCGGGGGCTGGCGCGCGCGGAGCCTCGCCGGGGACGGCATCCCGCGGCCGGATGTCCACCTTCCGAAAGGGAGGCGACCGCCGGCCATGATTCCAGAATCCATCCAGCACTATCTCCAACGCCACCAGGTGCGCTTCGAGCGCTACGCGCACGCCCGCGCCATCAGCGGGCAGGAGCTCGCCGCGACCTTGCACGTGTCCGGTTGGCGCGTGGCCAAGTCCGTCATCGTGAAGGCGGACCGCCGCCTGTGGATTGCCGTCGTCCCCGCCGCGGGCGCGGTGGACCTGGAGCAACTGGGACGCGCCATTGGCGCAAGCCACGTCCGGCTCGCCACCGAGGCCGAGTTCCGCGACGCCTTCCCCGAGTGCGAAGTGGGCGCGGAGCCTCCCTTCGGCGAGCTGTATGGGTTCCCTGTCGCCGTGGATGAGCGCCTCGGGATGAACGAGCGCGTGCTCTTCCGCGCGGGCTCACACGAGGAGGCGCTGGAGATGCGCTTCCAGGACTTCGCGACGCTGGAGTGGCCCGTCGTCGCATCGTTCCTGCGCGACGCGCCCCCGGCGCCACCGCCGCTGGCCATCTGGGAGATTGAAGCGCGCGTCGGACCGTGAGGGGGCGACAGCCTCGCGCTACGGCATCGCGCCATCTCCCACGGCGTCGGGCGTGCGGAGGTAGTGCTCCAGCTCTTGCGCGCGCGGGTCCTCGACGAGTTCCTTGCGGCGCGCCTCCACGCGTCCCCGCTCGACGGCCTCCAACCTCGCGGCCCACGCCTCCACGTCCTTGCGCGTGCCCGGGGGCATCAGACGCAAGCCCTCGTGCACCGAGCGCGCCGCCGCGTCGTAGCGCTGGAGCGCCTCCTGCAACCGCGCCACGGCGAAGTAGGCATCCGGGCTGGGCTGAAGCCGCGCCACGGACTGGCGCCGCTCCACCGCGCGAGACAGCAGTCCTTCATGCTCGAAGCACGCCGCCTCCAGGGCCAGCAGCCGGGCGCGCTGCTGGAAGTCCGTGAGGAAGGGCCCCACGCCCTCCAGCGTGTCGCGAGCGCGGCGAGTCAGCCCCGCATCCAACTCCCGCGCGGCCAGCGTGAAGGACAGCTCCACGTTGCCCGGGAAGCGCGCCAGCAAGCGCTCCAGCGACTGCAGGGCCTCGTCACCCTTGCCCTGCGCGCGCAGCACGTCCGCGCGCAGCAGCAACGTGCTCAGCGCCTCGGGGTCGCGCCGCTCCACTTCGGCACAGGCGGCGGAGGCGGCCTCGGGCTCGCCGCGCGCGAGCCGCAGACGGGCCTCGCGCGCCCACAGCGCCGCGATGCCCACCCGTCCCTCGAAGTGCTCGCGGGCCCAGGCCAGATAGTCCCGCGCCGCGTCTTGCCTTCCGGGCGTGTTGAGCAGCGCATCGGCGAGCCGCACCGCGTCCTCCGTCGTGTCCGGCGTCATCGCGGACAACTCGTCCACGGTGCGCGCGCGCGGGAGCGCCTCGGCCAGCAGGACGTTCACGTCACCGGCCTCGTGCGCCAAGCGGTACTCCAGGAAGCCCTGCGCGCGGCGCCCCAGCACGAGGAGCGCCCGCGCCGCCACGCGATGAGAGGGCGCGTCCACGGGCCGCAGGTAGAGCGCGCGGTTCACGAACGCGAGCGCCGAACCCGCCTGCGCGGGCCCCTGGTTGGCGTACGCGACGGCCACCGCCTGATACAGCAGATAGTCGGATGGATGCAGGTCGATGAGCGCCAGACCACGCTCACGCACGTGCTCCAACGGAGCCTTCGCCGCCACGAGCCCCACCAGCTCGGACTCCGCCGACTCCAGGTCCTGGCGACTCAGCCACGCGGCCCCGAGCGACACCACGCCGAGCCCCATCGCCCAGGCCATGACGGGCCGAGGCCGCGCGCTCCACGGCATCGCGCCCATGCGCGCCTTGTCTTCGGAAGGACGGGCCACGGTGCCCAACACCACCCACGCGGCGGCGGCGCACGCGGGCAACTCCAGGCTGAAGTCGAAGAGGTTGTGCAGGCCCAGCGCGGCCACCCCGCTGAGCGCGGCCAGCTCCGCCGCACCGTGACCCTCCTGGCGCAGCAGTCGCAGGAAGGCCCATGCGCCCAGCGCCAGCAGCATCAGCCCCGGCACACCGAACTCCGCGCCCCACTGGAGCACGACGTTCTCCGGGTGGGTGAGCGTGTTGGGGTTGGACTCGGTCTGGTAGCGCGGGAAGGTGGGCTCGAACGCGCCGCGCCCCATGCCGAGCACGGGGAACGCCTCCGCGGCCCTCGCCATCATCGGCCACAGCTCCACCTTGCTGTGGCGCAGCTTGTCCACGCTGTCCGCCGTGCGCGCCTCGGCCCACAGGCGATCCGCGGCCAGATACGCCCCCGACGCCAGCACCGCCAGGAGCCCGAGCAGCACCGCCGCGCTGCGCCCCCACATGGGCAGGGGCCGGCCCTCACCGCCGCGCCGCTGACGGATGAGCCACAGCGCGAGCAGCACCTGCCCGAAGGCGAAGAACACGATGCCGCCGCGCGACAAAGACAGCAGCACACCGGCGCCCGACACGAGCGCGGCCAGCGCGAACACCAGCGCCCGCCCCCGCGAGCCGGCCGTCAACGCGAGCCCCAAAGACACCGTGGCCGCCAGCCCCAGGAAGCCCGCCAGATGGTTGGGATTGGCGAAGAACGTCACCAGCGTCGGCTGCGCGTGCACCCACGGCAGCACGCCAAACAGCGCGTTGACGCCGAACAGCGCGTGACCGAAGCCGACCACCGCCACGCCCGTGCCCGTGAAGGCCACCACCGACAGCAGTCGCTGCCGCGAAGCCCGGGAGCGACTCACCTGCACTGCCGCGAGGAACGCCATGAGGTAGGCGAGGTGCTTGGCCAGCTCTCGCCACGTGGCCGGAGGGTCCATCGACACCGGCCGAAGGCCCGGGAGCCCCAGCGGGACGAGCGCGAACTCCCGCAGGGCCGCGGCCTCGGGGCTGAAGACCTGGAGCAGCACCGTGGGCAACGGCACCAACTGCGCGAGACACAGCGCGATGGCGCCCGCCAGCGGCGCCGCGAGCCACGGCAGCTGAAACGACTGTCCCTGCCTCCGCGCGCCCACCGAGGCCAGCCCCAGCGCCAAAGCGGACACCACGCCCAGCGGCACGAGGCTCCAGCGAGCCGCGCCGCCCAGAGACAACGGCCCCATGACCACGAGCACCGCGAGCGCGGCTTCCGCGAACACGGTGAACCGAGAGGTACGACGAGAAGCGGGGGACATGGGGGCGCGCGCGATTATGTCACGAGCGCGCGGCAGCGCCCGATTCCCACCCGCGCTGGCCCCTCGGATGCCCGCCAGGCACGCGCGCCACGCCCCCTGAAACACACCGCATGAAACAGGCTCAGCTGGCCCTCGGGCCCGGGGGCCTCACCCTCGGGTCGTACGGACATGGTCGGGGCCGGACACCCGAGCCATCCCTGGAGGCAGCCCTGTCTCTCACCCGCGAGCATGGGGCGCGCGCCGTGCCAGGGGCGCCGGACACGCCGTCTTTCGCGCGCAAAGCTCCAGGCAAGCGGGCGGGCCTGCCCTCGGGCCGCGCACCCGAGCGACAGCCCCGCGCTTGCGTCGCTTGCATCCCGGGGGCCATCTGGCATCTTCCCCGAGCCCATGCGTCGCCTCGTCCTCACCGCCACCCTGCTCTGCGCCACCTTGTCCGGGCTCACCGCGTGCAAGAGCGCCTGCCGCGAGCTGTCCGAGAAGCTCTGCGATTGCGCCGTCAACTCCGTGGAGAAGCAGGCCTGCGAGCGCCGCGCCGCGCAGGAGGAGGGCCGCGTCGAGCCCACCGCCGACGATGACATCGCCTGCGAGGCGAAGCTGGACGTGTGCGACTGCCACGTCATCGAGACGGACGAAGGCAAGCGCAACTGCGGCCTGGCCCGCTAGCCCTGGCTGGCGGACAACTTCGCGGCGCCGTCCGCCTCCACCCACGGCTGGAGCGCGCGCCGCACCCGCGAGCGCCATGGCGTCTCCACCCAGTGGTGGACCGCCAGCGACGCGGGCACCAGCAACACCATCAGCAATCCCAGCCATCGCCACGGTGAGGACAGGTCCAGCCGGGACTCCAGGCTGTGCACCACCTCGCTCACCGGATACTGCAGCAGGTACAGGGCATAGCTCGCGCCGCCGAGCCGCACCGCGAGCGGCCGCGACAACAGCCGGCCCAACAGCCCTCCCCCGCGCGCCAACCCGTACACGAGCAGCCCGGACGCCGGCGCCAACAGCGCATTGTGCATCAGCGGGTACGGCAGCACAGGCCCTGCCGCGAAGCCCGCCACGAGCAGACCCGCGCCCGCCAGCGCCATCCAGGTGCCTGAACAGGCAGTCGCCGCCTCGCGCTCGCGCACGAAGGCCACGCCGAGCATCACGCCCAGCAGGAACTCCGGCAGGCGCGCCAGCGGACTGAACTTGAGCGCGGTCAGCCACGTGCCGGAGGCGTACACATCGAAGGGGCCCGGGCCATCGGGCTGGAGCCAGAGGTAGAGCAGCGAAGGGATGAGCCCCAGGCCCCAGACACCCGCCAGCGCCAGGACGAGTCCGGCTCCACGAGGGGTCCGCAGGCGGCGCGCCAGGCCCGGGAAGACCGCGTAGAAGAAGGCCTCCACGGCCACGGACCAGCCGGGCGGATTCCAGTAGAGCGCCAGCTTGGGCACCCACGCCTGGAGCAGCAGGAGCGTGGCCATCCCCGCGCTCCCCAGCTTGAGGGCGGCCGTCGCCGGTACGTTGACCGCCAGCGAGCGCCCCATCGTCGGCGGCGCGGAGAGCACGAACGCGAGCAGGAAGACGGGGTACACGCGGGCCAGCCGCGCGCTCCAGAAGGCTCGAACTCCGCCGCGCATCGCCCCGTCCGCGCTCACGTAGTTGTACGCGAGCACGAAGCCCGACAGGACGAAGAACACTCCCACCGAGGCGTAGCCCGCGCCCACGAGATGGCGCAGCCACGTAGGCGCGTCGTCCATGCACGGCACGGCGAAGTGGAACAGCACCACGTGCAGGGCCGCGTAGAAGCGCAGCCCCGTGAGGGCGTCCAGCGAACCGCCCGACTTCACCGACGGCCGATGCTGAAGTGGGTGAAGCCCAGCTCCCGCATGCGGACCGGGTCGTAGATGTTGCGCCCGTCGAAGATGACCGGCGACTTCATCAGCGCCTTCATCCGCTCGAAGTCCGGGTGGCGGAACTCGTTCCACTCCGTCACGACGAAGAGCGCGTCCACGCCCTCCAGCGCCTCGTAGGGCACCGACGCGTAGCGGATGCGATCGCCGAAGACGCGCTTCGCGGCGTGCGCGGCCACCGGATCATGCGCCACCACCTGCGCGCCCTTGCCGATGAGCCCCTCGATGACCTCGATGGCCGGCGCCTCGCGCATGTCGTCCGTCTTCGGCTTGAAGGCCAGACCCCAGACGCCGAACTTCTTGCCCTCGAGCGAGCCGAAGTGCTTCACGGCCTTGGTCACCAGCAGCTTCTTCTGGCGCTCGTTGGTGCGCTCCACCGCGCGCAAGAGGTCCAGCTCCAGGCCGTACTCACGCGCCGTCGTGACGAGCGCCTTCACGTCCTTGGGGAAGCACGAGCCGCCGTAGCCCACGCCCGGGAAGAGGAACGGGTAGCCGATGCGCTTGTCCGCGCCCAGGCCCTTGCGCACGAAGTCCACGTCCGCGCCCACCTTCTCGCAGAGCGCGGCGACGTCGTTCATGAACGAGATGCGCGTGGCCAGCATCGCGTTGGCCGCGTACTTCGTCAGCTCCGCCGAGCGCGTGTCCATGAACAGGATGGGGTGCTCGGTGCGCACGAAGGGGGCGTACAGCTCGCCCATCACCTTGCGCGCGCGCTCGGACTCCACGCCGATGACGACGCGATCCGGCTTGAGGAAGTCGTCCAGCGCGGCGCCTTCCTTGAGGAACTCGGGGTTGGACACCACGTCGAACTCGGCGCTCGCCACCTTCGCGATGGCCGCGCGCACCTTGTCCGCGGTGCCCACCGGCACGGTGCTCTTGTCCACCACCACCGTGTACTGCTTGATGGCGCGGCCAATCTGCTCGGCGGCGGCCAACACGTACTGGAGATCCGCCTCGCCGCTCTCACCCTCGGGCGTGCCCACCGCGATGAAGACCACCTGCGCGGGAGACACCGCGTCGGCCAGGTTCGTGGTGAACGCGAGCCGCTTCTCCCGCACGTTCTTGCGGATCAGCTCCTCGAGCCCCGGCTCGTAGATGGGCACCTCGCCCGCCAGGAGCATGCGAATCTTCCGCTCGTCGATGTCCACACACGTGACATCGTTCCCAGAGTCCGCGAAGCAGGTTCCCGCGACGAGCCCGACGTAGCCCGTACCGATGATGGCAATGCGCATTGAAAGTCCCAGTCCCCAGCGTTGGGAATGACGGCTCGGGACTCATACGCCGAGACCCACACCGAAAGGAAGTCCGTCCCGGGTACCAGGGTCCCGCCAGCCTCAGCGCCCCGCCAGCAGGCGCCGGAGCCGCTCCACCCCTCGGAGCGCGGTCGTCCGCCCCGGGGTGCTCACCGGACCCACCACGAGCCGGTCCAACAGCTCGCGGGTCGCGCCCCGCAGAGGAGGCATGGCCGCGGTGGCCTGCGGCGCCGCGTCCACGAAGATGCGCGCCACGATGGCCAGCGACGTGTACAGCGCGCGCTCCATGCGCCACGCCCTGGCTCGCTCCAGCAGGGCGGGGACATCCAGGGTCCGGGAGTACACCCCACCCATCCAGGTCGCGCCCGTGACGAGTTCGCGCATGTCCACGAACGACAGCCAGGGCACGTCGTAGCCGCGGCTGGCCTGATCCAACGCGAGCAGCAGCACGGCGTCCTCCAGGTCGGGACGGAACACCGAGGGCCCATACACTTTCATGGCCCGGGAGCGCTCGAACACCGCGGCGAGCTGCTCGCGGCGCTGCGGCCCGAGGACGTCCGAATAGAGATAGATGGGGGTTCGCCCATCGGACACCACGCGCGTGGCGCCGCTGCCGGAAGTGTCCTCCTCGGGACGGAAGTCGTGGTTGGACAGGTAGCCCGCGAAGCCATCCACATCCATCCGGCGCAGCAGCACCTGGATGTCGAGCACCGGCCGGAAGCCGACGTGCGGATAGAGCGCCTCGGCGAACGACGCGCCGCCCAGCAGGAGCAGCTTGCGTCCCTCCAGCTCGTCCACGATGCGCTTGAAGTGGACCAGCTTCATCACGTTGTCGTTCACCGACCCCTGATAGATGGTCATCAGCCGGTCGCGCGCCCACTCGGGCGCATGGCCGCCCCCCAACCGATACTCGAGGTTGTAGGCCGCCAGCGGCGCCAGGCCCTGGGCAATGGCCCAGTCCACATACTCCTCCCACGGGGCTCCCTTCAGCCCTCCACGGGGTGGATCAAACGCGGCAAGGGTGCGGACGGTATCGATGAGGCTCGGCGCCATGATGCGGCCCCTTTAACGGGCGGAACGCACCCGCCGCAATGCCCGCCTGTCACCCCGCAGTGTTTCCCCGGAATCCGTCCAGCCGCGCCCGCGCCGCGGTCTCCATACGGCGCAGCGTGTACCGAGCCATGTCCCCCACATGCGGCGCCAACAGGAGCTTGGCCGCCATCCACGCGGGCTTGCTCTTCGCCAGCCCCGTGCTCAGCAACCGCGCCTCGGAGAAACAGCGCGCCGCCACCTCGCGCTGCCACCACGGGGGCGCCAGCGCCGCGAGCACCTCCGCGGGCACGGGCGCCGCCATCAACCGGTGCGCCGCCTCCCACGCGTACCACGCCAGATGCGGCAGCGCCGTCTCGCGCGCGAGCGAGATGATCTCCGCCCAATCCAACGGCGCGCGCTGTTCGCTCGGGAGCGACAGGAGCTTCAGGTCGAACAGCCACGCCAGGCGCTGGAGCAGGTGATTGCTGGCATGCAGCGCCAGGTACACCGCCTCGTCCTCCGCGTTGGGGTGGCGCACGCGCAAGCCATCCCACGCCTCCACCTCGGAGCGCGCCACCAGCGCATCGCCCTCCAGCGCGCGGCCGTAGCCCGCGAGCGCGCGGAAGTGCAGCTCCACCAGGCCGGACGGGCCCGTCAGCTCCAGGTGATGCGAGTCCTCGTGCGCGTGCGCAGGCCCGCGAACCCGGAGCCCCAGCCCCGTGAGCGCGCGCACGGAGCGGTCGACCTCGGCGCGCGTCACCAGCAGGTCCACGTCACTCGTCGCGCGCTGGAGCGGCTCCGGATACAGCCGCCGCGCCAGCCCGTAGCCCTTGAGCAACACGGGCGTCACGTTCTCCGCGGCCAGCGCCTTCACGGCCTTCGCGAGCAGCGCCTTCACGCGCATCACGCGGGCGGCGTTGCCCAGCGACTCGCGGCGGAGCAGCGCGCGGGCTTCAATGGGCAGCGGCCAACCCGCGCGCGCCACCGCGTGCTCGACGAAGCCCACGAGCCCATGCCGCACCGAGGCCTGGACGAACGCGACCGCGTGCTCGGGCGCCACCGACGTGGCCGGAGCCGCGGGCCACGCACGCAGCAACGACACCAGCGCGAGACCGCCCTCCGTGCTCACCGTCGAAGCGCGACCACGCGCGCGCCCGGTGCATCCGCGAGGAACAGCAGCGCCGCGGCACGCGCGGCCACCGCATCCGCCACGACCTCCAGGGCCAGCTCCTCATCGCGGTTGATGGCCTCGCGCCCATCGCGCCAGCCGAGCACCAGCGCGCCGAGCACGGACTCCTGGTGCTTCACCTCGATGCGGACCTCCAGCGGCGCGGCGGCGTCCTGGCCGGGCCGCTGCGTCTCGAAGACGACGCCATCCGTGAGACCTTCGCGGACCTGCTGGAAGCGCAGCTCCTGGCGGGCCACGTCCAGCGCCTCGGCGAGCGGGCGCACCGCGTTCCAGATGCCCTGGAGCGACCCCGCACCGCGAACCTCCGAGGTGACATCCGCGACGAGCTGGCGCAGGCGGAGGTTGCGCTGGCGCACCTGCTGAACCACCCCCGCGCTCTTGAGGTCCAGGTAACCCAGCTTGCGCATCAGCACGACGATGACGATGGCCATGCCCGTGAGCAGCAAGGCGCTCTGCGCGGTGTTGGCGAAGTTGAGCCCGAGCGCCGTGAGCGTGAACAGACCACAGAGCCCATAGAGCACGAGCACGCTGCTCCGGTGACTGAGCAACAGGCGGCTCATCAGCCGGTGGTGGATGTGCTCCTTGTCCGCGCTGAACAAGGGGCGCCCCAGCAACGAGCGGCGAATCATGGCCAGCAGGGTGTCCATGATGGGCAGGCCCAGCGACATGATGGGCACGAGCATGGCCACGGCGGTGCCGCTCTTCGTGCACGTCTTGATGGACACGGCCGCGAGCACGAAGCCGAGGAACATGCTCCCGGTGTCCCCCATGAAGATGGAGGCCGGGTTGAAGTTGAACACCAGGAACCCGAGGATGGCGCCCGCGAGCGCGGCCATCAGCAGGCACAGCAGCACGTCCCCGCGAGCCAGCGCGAGGATGAAGTTGGTGCCCACGCCGAAGAACGCCACGCCACCCGCGAGCCCATCCAGTCCATCGATGAGGTTGAGCGCGTTGACCACGCCCACCACCCAGAACACGGTGAAGGGCAGGCTCAGCACGCCCAGCGGCAGCTCCAGGCCGAAGGGATTGGCGAGCGCCTCGATGCGAAAGCCCAGCGCATAGAGGCCAAGCGCCACCGCGAACTGCACGGAGAACTTCAGCCGCGCGCCGGCGCCGCGCAGGTCGTCATAGAGGCCCAGCGCCGCGATGATGGCACCGCCGATGAAGAGCCCGGCGACGAGCGCGGTCTGCGCCCGGAACTGGAAGCCGACGCCCGAGTCCACGAGGAACAGCGCGCACAGTGGCGCGAAGAACCCGCCGACGATGCCAATGCCCCCGAGCCTCGGAATGGGCCGGACATGCACCTTGCGGCTGGAGTTCGCCTGGTCAAGCCAACCCCACGCATGGGCGCGGTTGCGCACCACGAGCGTGAGCACCAGGGCCACCATGAGCGAGATGAGGAAAGCGACGAAGAAGGTGACCATGCGAGTGGATGCCGGAGATCATGGTGAGGGTCACTGCCCGGCGCGTCAACGTGTGTCATCCCTGAGCAGCGTGGTCGATCCCTTCCTCCACGGGAAAGCTCAGTTCAAGACGTCCCGCGTCCATTCAGCAAGGATTTGTAAAGCCCAATCATCCGCTCGGCGATATCCGGCCAGAAAAGTCCAGAGACAGCGTTCTGCGCGGCCCGCCGCAGGGCGAGTCGACGTCCACCATCGCTCGCAAGGGTGTTCACCGCGGCCACCATCGCCGACACATCACCAATGGGTACACGCAGGCCGGACTCCTCATGGAGCACCACCTCCTGCGCCACGCCCACCGGCGTCGTGACAGGCACCAACCCACACGCCATCGCCTCCACGAGCGCCATGCCGTAGCCCTCGCTGTGGCTGGGGAACAGGAGCACCTCTTCTCCCTCGAGCAGCCGCGGCAGCTCCGCGTTGGGATAGCGAGGGATGACCCGCAGACGCTCACGCATCGTCGATGGGAAGGACTCGAGCACCTCGCGCTCGGCCACGCCTGTGCCCAGCATCGTCAGGGTGAACGGAAGGCCTTGTGTGAACAGCGCCTTCGCCACGGCGACCAACACCGCCGTGCCCTTGGCGGGCAGCCAGCTCCCCACGAACGCCAGACGCAAAGGCGCACCTTCGGGCGCAGGCCGCGCGGGCGGCAGTCCATGGAAGACCGCGGGGAGCGCGTGCGGAATCACGCTGAGGCGAGCGTCGGGCAACCCCAATCGCTCACGCGCATAGGTCGCGTCCTGCGTGTTGAGCAGGACCGTGTGGTCCGACAACAGCAGGGACTGCCGCACTTCCCAGAGGCGAAAGCCGCCATGGTAGAGCGGGTACTTCCAGCTCAGGTGATGCAGCCCTTTGGAGGAGTCCGCCCGAAGCCGCTCGGAATAGGTGTGCTCCAAGCCGTGGCTGCGCGTCACCAGCACCTGGTCACGCGAGGCCCCAGGCCGGCCCGCCCGAGCCCACGGCCAGCAATCGCCCGTCGTGACGTCCAGCACGTCATAGCGCCCCGCCACGCGCGCCAGATGCCGCGCGAGTTCCCAGGGGAAACGCACGCCATGCCAGGCGGTGTGGACGGTGGTGCCGGGGAAGGCTTCCGTGTAGCTGAAGTAGTCCACGGCGCATCCGCGTGACGCGAGCGCGTTCCCCAGCGCCAGCGTCACTCCCGGGGCCCCCATGTCCGGGTCGAGCGGATGGTGAATGGCCAGGAGCACCCGCAGCCCACGGCCTCTCCCGTCTTGCATGCGTGTCCTCAGCCCAGGCCGCGCTCGAACCGAAGTCGCTGACAGAACGACTCGGTGTCCTCGGCGGTCTGGTCCCACGTGCGTTGCCGCGCACGCTCCTGCCCGGAGCGACGAACGCGCGCCACCAGCTCGGGATTCCGGAGGGATTCCTCCAGCAGTCGCTCCCAGCCCGCGGAGTCACCCGCCTCACAGAAGAGGGCATCCCGACCGTTGAGGGCGAGGTCGCCCAGACCGCCCTCATCGAAGCCAACCACACAGAGTCCGCTGGCCATGCCCTCGAGCCACGTCTTGCCAAAGCCCTCGAAGTACGAGGGGAACAGCAGCACGTCGTGCTCCGCGTACACCTGGCGCAGCGCCGTGCGCGGCATCCACGAGTGGACGCGCAGCCGCTCACCGAAGGCGGGCCCGTAGACGCGACGGATGTGCTCCTCCGCCGAGCTGTTCACCACGAACGTCAGCTCCAGCCCCGGGTGACGCTGCGCCAGTCGGGGCAGCACGTCCTCCATCAGTCCCGCGCCCTTGCGCCAGAGGTAGCTGCCCACGAAGAGCAGCCGCGGCATGCGCACGGCCGGCTCGACCAGGGCCCCTTCGAGGAAATCCTGCCCCAGGCCATAGCGGATGAAGCCCACCTTGCTCGCGGGCAAGGAGTACGTGTCGCGGACGAAATCCGCGCAGCGCGAGGACGGCGCGATGACGCCGTGACACGCGCGAGCGGTGCGCCAACAAGCCATGACCGCCATCTTACCACTGGCACCCGAGAGTACCCTGCGGGAGGCGGCCTTCACGGGCTCATAGCCCAGGCGCTTCTCCGCCAACAGCAAGCGGTGCTCCCAACCATGGGTGCGATTGAGGAAGAGGGTGCGCGGATGGTGCCGAGGCAGCAGCTCATAGGCGAGATAGGCCTGAGGCTGACTGACCAGCACCACGTCATAGTCCTGCTGCTTCAAGCGAGACGACAGGGCCTTCAACTGGCGGACAGGGGTCTCGAAGTGACGTCGCAGCGCCGCATGAGGAACCACGCCTTCATCCGCGAACCACTCATAGTCGACCCCATGACCACGGGCGGCCAAGGCGTCGCCGACGGCCAGCACGGAGCCAGCCGAGCCGCTGTTGGGATCCGGAGCAAACTGGGCTGCCACGAGGAATCGCATCACTCGACTTCATAGGACAGGACTCCGTGCCCTGGCGATAGGTCTCGCACGGGCGCGTTCACGGACAGTCGTCCCGGGAGCGAACGGGCAATCACGGAGCCATTGCCGTCCCCAAGCCCCTGTGAAAGACAATGCGAGGCGCCCCTTCATGCCCTCCCCTCACCCGCAGACCTCAGACTCGGGAGTCCTCGCCGCAGGGCCCTCTCGCAAGGACGGCCTGGACGTGCTCCGGGCCTTGGCCATCTTCTCGGTGCTCTGCTTCCACGCTCCGGAGTCCGTGCGGCGCGCCCTACCGGACATGCTCCGCGCGGGCTTCGACGTCGGCTGGGTGGGCGTGGACCTGTTCTTCGTCCTCTCCGGCTACCTCATTGGTCGGCAGGTGTTCGCGACAGAGGACGCAGTGCCTCTGGGGCTCCAGCTCCGCACGTTCTGGATCAAGCGGTGGATGCGAACGCTGCCGCTCTACTTTCTCGTCCTCGCCTTCCATGCCCTGAAGCCGTGGTTGCTCGGGACTCCCTTCGTGGGGGGAGGCTGGCACTACCTCGTCTTCCTTCAGAACTACGTGGGTGTGCGCGACTTCGTGCAGAGCTGGTCGCTCTGCGTCGAAGAGCACTTCTACGTGGTCCTGCCGCTGCTCGCGTTCGGGCTGCATGCTCGCGCCGCGCCGGCCTGGGTATGGCTGATGCCCTGGGCGCTGAGCTTGGGAGTCCGAGCCTGGGAGGTACACACCGCCACGCCGGGCCTGTTGCCCGCGGAACAATGGGTGCGATTGCAGTGGCCCACGCACCTCCACCTGGATGGACTCGCGGTGGGTGTCTTTCTCGCGAGGACCGCGCCGCGATGGCAACGATGGCCCCGGGCTTGGCGAGGGGTCTGCGGCGCAATGGGTGTGCTGGTGCTCGCGGCAACCCTCGCGGGGTGCGTGCCTCACCTGCCGGACTGGGGAGGCGTGTGGATCTTCGCGGGGCTCGCCATGGGGTTTGGCGGGCTGCTCGTGGGCACGGAAGCGATTGCGCTGCCCGTTCCCCTGCGAGGGCTCGTGTTCCAGGCCGCGGTCCTCTCGTATGGCACCTATCTCTGGTTCGGGGTCGTGGCGCGCGTGTTCGAGCGGCGGAACCTGACCCTGGGTGTGTGGGAATTGGATCTGTTTGCCTTCATCGCGGTGACGCATGGGCTCGCCTGGGTGACCTACGTCGCGGTGGAGAGACCTGCCCTGAAGCTGCGGGATAGGCTGCTGGCGTGGCAGGCTTCGCGGGCGGGGGCGAGTGACGGGGTGGTGGCCCCCGGACGCTAACAGCGCGGCAGTACAGACATAGGAGCAGGACCATGCGGGTCACGACTCACTTCGCCCTGTGGTTGGCGGGGTTGGCGCAGGCCGAAACGCAGACCACCGCCGCGGAGCGAGCTTGCCTCGCCAAGCACGCCGCGGGGCGACGACGACTCGTCGAAGTCGGTGTCTGGCATGGGGTGACCACGCGAGTGCTGCGCGCGGTGATGGACCCAACGGCCACGCTCTGGGCCGTGGATCCCTATCCCGTGGGGCGCTTGAAGGTGAGCGTGCAGCAGCTCATCGCGCACCGAGAGGTCGCCAGCGTGCGCAATGGGCACGTGCAGTGGGTGCGCACGACGGGCGCAGACGCAGCCCGAGAGCACCGCGTCCAGGGCTTCCCCGCCCCAGACTTCATCTTCATTGATGGAGACCACAGCTACGAAGGGCTGCAAGCGGACTGGACGGGCTGGAGTCCGCTGGTCGCCCCTGGGGGCATCATCGCCCTGCATGACAGCCACTCCACGCCCCAGCGCCCGCTGGAGACCGCGGGCAGCGCTCGGTACACGAATGAAGTCGTCATGCAGGAAAAGAACTATGAGCGAGTCGAAACCTCCGACTCGCTCACGGTGATGCGCCGCCGCGTGAGTTGAAGCGACGGCAGTAATCATGGCCGCGTCAATCACATCTGACGCGGCCATGACCGGAAAGGCGTCACTTTTTCGGATCGGGCTTGGTTGAATCCATCAAAGGCACCCAGTCAGTCCTTGGGACATTTCCCACACCTTTTCCGTCAATCCAATCCTGATCCTTCCACCCAGTCCGTGCGATTCTGCCCCCCATCCGGAACAGATACTTCGACATGTTCTCATCGAACCAACCACCTGGTGGAAAACTGTGTTCCTTGGGGTAAGGAAGGGAAGTTGAGGCCTTTCCACCTTTTCCCAGCGAGACATCAACAGAATCGGTCGTCTTAAATACGGCCCCGGGCTTGTCCTTGGTCGCGACTCCATCCTGTTTTCCAACCCATTTCTCACCAGGCTTCAATGCGACCGGCGTATCCTTCGTCGCCTCAGTAATCGTTATCGACTTCACGACATTTCCCGACGAATCCTCAATAACAATCTCGTCCCCCTTCTCATCCGGCTTCACCATGCAGTCATTGGTGTTTTCCTTCTCACACGTGACGTCATTTCCGTCCGCGTCCACGAAGTAGACAGGGTTCCCAGAGGCATACTGGTACACCCCCATGCCCCTCCCACTCTCGCTCAGCTTGGCAGCCCATTCTGAGGTCAAGAGCATGGGTTCCGGCCCGAGGTACCGCCCGCTGCGCGGCTCGTAGTAGCGATTCCAGTTCTCGAACAGGTCCGTCTCGGTGTCGTGGTACTGCCCCGGGAAGCGCAACGGCGTCCACGTCGGAGTCGCACCCGACTGGAAGCGGCGATACTCCAACCCCTCCAGCGAAGCTTCGCCTGTCGCGCCCGCCGTCGTCGGAGACTTGAAGCGCAACTGGAGCGTGCCGTCCGCTGAGGTCTGCGCCCAGTCGGTTGCGACACCTGTCCCCACCAAATTGCTCAGCAACGTGGAGGCGCCCGACACGCCGTTCACCAGCGCCCCACTCCCATCCGCCAGATACACTCCGCTTCCGCTCGCGGTGTCGATGAACGCGAGCCGTGCGCGCATCTGTGTCACCGTCGCGGTCGAAGCCGGAGCCTTCAGCGCGGAGAACAGCACGTCCTGCCCCGTTCCCAGCACCGGAGAGCTGGCCACGCGAGCCGTGCGGTTGACCTGTCCATACGGGTCATAGTCGCCCACGCCCGCGACGCGGCGGTACGAGTCCAGGACCATCACCGGCTTCCCCAGACCATCCGTGACGATGAAGTAGAGCCCGCACTTCGCTGGCTCTCCGTTGCGCGGGCAATCCCCCACCAGGTCCTGCGAGCGCTGCCCACTAAGGCTGCTGCGGCTCTTGAAGAAGGCAAGCGGCCGGTTGTCGAGCCAGAGGTACTCGTCACGAACCGAGTCCGCCGTCGACAAGTCGAACCCCGTGTGCCCCCAGTCTTCCAGGAGCCGCGTCCCGTCGTAGAAGTACTCGTCCTCGGGCATCCCCGCCGGGGTATCCAGCAAGTAGCGCTTGAGGCGACGTCGGCCCTGCGCGTCGTAGAAGTACTCATACGAGCGACCTTCGCTATCGGACACCATTCGATAGACAGCCCCGACGGCCGCATTGGCCCCCGTCGTGGAAGGATCCAGCGACAGCACATGGAGCGGTGAGCCGACGGGATCCGTCTTCTGCTTGTAGTCAGCCACCTGCTTGACGCGACCATCGGCGTCATAGCCATAGCGCTGAGTCACCTTGAACTCGCGCGGGCACGAACCGCCCGAGCACGCATTCGGGGTCCACGAGCGAGTCATGAGCCAATCCACCCGAGGAGCCCCAGCGTCATACTCACTGCCGTACTGCCATCCATCCAGGAGTTCAGAGGTCCTGTTTCCGCGGGTGTCGTATTCGTACGCGCGCGACTGATACGACCCGCCTTCGCTCATGCCCGGGGACGTGAGCTGCTGCGCGAACCTCAACTGCAAGCGCGCGTCGTAGCCCTGCGCACCTGAACCGGAGTCCGCATATCGCACCGAGTTCGGCGCGACACTTCCGCTCTCCAGGAGACACGTGTCCTCTTGGAGTGCCTGGTCTCCCTTCCATGTATAGGCGCGCTTGAAGATGTCCCCCAGCACTCCGCCCGCCTCCACCTTCGAGACCGTCAGCCCAGAGAGCCGACCGGAGGTATCCCCCGTGCTGGCGAAGCCCGTCCCACTGCAGTTCGTGAGCGGCTGGTTCGAGCCGCCTCGGTGGTACTCGACCCGCGCCTGCTTGTTCGAAGCAGGCGCGCCGGGCGCGTTGAGCACGTAGGAGCGCAGGCCGCCGAACGGCTCCCAGCGAGCATCGTCAATGAGCGTCACCATGCCCGACCAGGACGCTCCATCCCACGTCGTCGCGGAGATCGACTTCACGCGGTGCGAGCGCCCCGTCGTGTTGCCGTAGTAGCCGTAGGACACATAGCGCCCACCGGGCATCCACTCATTCATCAACAAGCCCGTTCGGTCGTAATAGAGGACCCGGTTGGGAGAGGCGTTCGTATGGGCGCCGACGCACGGATGCGTGCGGGCCGCCCAGCCGGTCTGTTTGCGCACTCGGTAGAGGCCAATCATGTTTCCGTGCGCGTCGTACTGGTACCAGGAGTCTCCGAACGAGTCCGTCAACACCTGCGCCCGCCCCAGGGCCAGCGAGGGGCGGCTCGGGGAAGAGTCAGGACAAGCCGACGGCGCGGCGACCTCGTTGTCGTAGGCAATGCGATAGAGCGACTCCACCGAACTCGACGTGACGGCATTCGCGCCCCGCAGGCGTCCCAAGCTGTCGTACTCGTAATCCAGCCACTGCATGACGGTGGCGGCGGCCATGGCGGGCGTCTGCTCACGGACGAGGTTCCCCGCCGCGTCGTACTCGAACTGATAGATGCCGCGGCCCGGCCCCGCGGAGCCGGACTCTTGCGGCCCCATGGCCCAAGGAGCATGGACGCGCACGACGTTGCCGAAGTCGTCGTGCTGGTAGTTCACGACAGGCTGACTGCACGTGCCTGCTCCGGGCGGACAGCCCTGCTGAACACTCCGAAGGTTTCCGGCCGGGTCATAGGACAGGAGTGTCCGCACCGCCGTTGCTTGTGGCGCGTTGGTCCCCAGCGGCTCTACGAGGCTGACCAGCCGATTGAGCCGGTCATAGGAGAAGGCCGTGCACTGCGGACTCAAGGGCTGCGGCGAGCCACTGGCCAGCGTGTTGGGGTCAATCCCTCCGCAGAGAGGAGGCGGGACAGACGCTCCCGGCTGATAGGACAGGCCCATGCCGATGCGATTGCCCTGCGCATCGAACAGCCCTGTCTGGGAATAGATGGCCGCCGCGGTGGGCGAGGGTCCCGGAGCATTGGTCCCGGACGCCTCGAACGTGATGCGGCCCAGGGGGTCGCCCTCGAAGTAGCGCGTGCGGCGCACCTCCCCGGTCTCATCTCGATAGGTCTCGCTCCGCAGCTTCCCCTGGCGATACGTGTAGTCGACGCGCTCGGAATAGACCGCGCCGCCGGGAGTCGCCGAGGAGGCCTTCCACTGAAGCAGGTCCGAGCGAGGGTGCGCCCCACCCGAATCAGCGCAGTCCGCCCCTGGTGCAACCCCGAGACGGAAGCACTGCACCTCGTAGTGCCCATCCGAGTGCTTGATGTAGTCGCCGTGCGCGCCGTTGTCGTAGCCGTATTCCGTGACGGCCTCCAACGGCGTCCCGACCGCGGTCGTGAAGCGAGCCAGACGTTCACCCGCGTACTCGAAGGTGGTCACGATCCCATTCGGGTCGGTGCTCTGGAGCAGGCGGCCACGCGAGTCATAGGCATCGTAGGTCGTATCCAGGAACGTCCCGGTGCATCCCGCGCTCGTCGCCTGCGTGCACACCCGCTTCTTCGAGACACGACCCGCCCGCTGTCCCGTCGAGGTGTCCGCCCAGTATTCGTACCGAGTCAGCGGGAAGGTGTATGCAGGCTTTCCGGAGGGCGCCGCCTTGTCGCAAGTGGTCGAGGACTGACTCTCCACGAGGCAAGGCCCCATCACGGCTCGGATGCGCCCTCGCGGGTCCTGCGCCGCCCCCACACTTCGGGAGCAGTCGTCGCTCGTGCAATAGAAAGTCCCCACGAGGCGCGGCTTGCGCTCCCAAGTGTGGGGGCCGTCCGAGAACTCCCACGTCAGCCCGGAGCGAATGACACCCTGCAACTGATTGGTGAAGGAGTCATATTGCATGAACACCCCAGCCTGGGCGCCTGGGGCCTCCTCGCTCAAGGCGGAGGGGGAGAGCTTTGACTGGACCAACTGCTCAAACCCGCGCTGCGACGCCGCGCGGGTGGCCCCGCCATACGCGTAGGTGTACTGGTTGACCAGGAGCGGCGAGCCACCATCTTCACCGGTTGCCCCCAGGTAGACCCGATTGAGCTCCGCAGGAGGAAGGAACCCGGCTGACAGGACATCGGTTCCCGTCGCGAGCCCATGCTCGAAGACCGAGAAGCTCCCGTTGGGCTGTTGCTGATACTGCGCCACCTCGACCTTGCCAGTCCGGCCAACGGGCGACAGGAACGTCATGTCCCACGCGGTCGTGGCCCCAGCCGTCGCGAGCCCGGCGCACATCCCGCCATCGCACTGCGCGACCACCTGCGTCTTCCCCAAGACGGGGCCTTGGTCGCCGCGCGGCGCCCACCCACTGAGCTTCATCAAGAACCGATGCTCAACCGAGGACACCGCGGTCCCCGTTCCATCTCCCAGGAGCGCCTGGCTGCTCGTGAAGGTCTGGTACTGGTTGGGGCCACACGGGGACGTCAGCGTCAGCGACATCATTCCGGGCACACATCCATTCCCAGAGACGCCAATGGCGTATGCGTCATGGGGACTCACCTCCTGCCCCACGTACCCTTCAGCGATTCCTCCATCCGCGCCCATCAGGCTTTGCCGGACGACGAGTACCCCGTTCCGGGTGACCTCCCAGATGGGTTGCCCCGACGCGTCGCGATACGCGTAGTTCTCCATGGTGCCAGGAACCGTTCCGCCTCCCGTCATCGGCCGATCCGGCCACTGGCTCCCCGAGACCAGACCTGCCTTGTTCTCCAGATACGAGTACTGAACCGCGCCAGCCTCCACGGTGCCGCTCCGCCCGACGACGTCGACGGAAGACAGCACGCACTCCTGGGTCTTCCCCTCGATGAGCGCGGGAACCCGGGCCTGGAGCGCCTGATAGTGGAACACCAGCTTGTCACCACTGGCGGTGGTGACTGAATCCAGGACTGGCAGGTTCGCGCCCAAGACACCAGCGGTGCCCTCTGAAGGCGAGCACTCCGCTGGGCTCTTGCTGCTGGGAATCGCATAGGAGAGACGCGCCGAGCGCCGATGACACGAGGCCGCGACGTCCACGCC
Organism: Citreicoccus inhibens; assembly: GCF_019039035.1. Classification (GTDB taxonomy): domain Bacteria; phylum Myxococcota; class Myxococcia; order Myxococcales; family Myxococcaceae; genus Citreicoccus; species Citreicoccus inhibens. The sequence goes on from NZ_JAHNZT010000007.1 coordinate 106,840, forward strand.
CGCATCCTCCTGGCCCTCCGAGGGACACGACGATGCGTCATATTGGGCTGGCTCGACGTAGCTGAGGAAATACGCGCCCTCCCAGAGCATCTTCTGCGAGCGCACCGCCAAGTCTTTCAGCACATAGATGGAGCGAAGCGTCCGATAGTGATAGCGCCCCGCGGAGGTGTACACGATGAAGCCGTCGCCGCTCCGCTGGATCTTCATGGACTGCTCGGACTCATCCTGGCTGAAGCAGCCATCCAACTCGCAGGCCGCGAAGGTCTTCTTCGTTCCCGCCGGACCGCCATAGACATCCCAGTAGGTCATGTCTTCGCACGACGGAGTCTGGGGGTCTCCACTGCAGTGACTGCCCGTGTGCACCCGGAGCAGGATGAAGCTGTGAAAGTTGTGCCACCATTGGAGAGAGGCACCCGAGCGACCTCCCGTCGCGGCCATGTGGCCGAACGGTGCGGGGAGGACCTTGGCTGGGTCGGCCTCGAGCCACGCGTTGTTCGCGCCGCTGAAGTGACGCTCCAGCGTCGCTCCGCCAAAGGGAGCAGAGAGCTTGAGGTCTTTGTTTGAGTAGCTCGGTTTGAGGGAGCCCAGCGCCACCGGGCTGGCCTGCGCCACGCCGAACTGGCCGGAGCCGCCCAGGGGAGGCAGAGGATTCAGGCTGGCCTGAGCGATCTTCTCTTCAATCTCATCATCTGGCAGCGGGTCATCCGCCCCGGTTGCAATGGCGATCACCGCCACCAGACTGAACGCAAAAAACACAACCACTGGGGTGCGGCGCCACCAGGGCCCGCCCCGCGTCTTCAGCAGAGGAGTCAAGTTGAGGTTCTTTCAGCTGTGGCCCGAGGGCCAGGATTCAGGGAACAGGGGACGGGGAGGAGCCTTCACCGACAACCGCGGGAGGCTCGCGTGGCGGAAGGCAGACGGCTTCCTTCGCGCCAGGGACCACGCTCACACAGCGCCACTCGGGCAAGCATTCGGCGCTGGATTGACATCGACGGCTGCACACGTAGCCCGAGCCGCGCTCCGGTCGGGCATGCACACATACCTGGCTGAGACACTCCGAGGCACCGTGCGCGCTGCAGTCCTCACCGATTTGTTTGTTCGCTGCCTGATCCGTAGGAGTGGGCCGCCACTCGCTCACCACGGTCCGGGGTCCATCATCGGTTTTCGGTAGCGACTCCGCCCGGCTCTTATCAGGTGCCGGGTTGCACGCCACCAGTCCCACGAGGAGCAGAACACTTGCTGCCAGACTCCTCGAACCCACCTTCCCCATTCGGGGCCACGCCATCACCAATACCGACATCATCCCTCACGTGACAGAGCATTGATTGAACTGGAATGCCAGGTCACGTGTGTCAATAGCCGAGGCTTGTCCGACAAACAAGTCCCCCTTGGGAGACATTCTTTCCTTGTCCCGATGTCACATCCTGGGTTCGGCCAGGAGCGCGGCGCCAATGGCTCCCGACAGGTCTCCCAGTTCCGCCACGTGGATCAATGGGGCGCGCTCGGGGATGAACAGGTGGGGATACATCGACTCGGCGATACGCCCTGCATACTCAGGCCCGAGCCGCGTCCCGAGTCCTCCACCCAGAATCACGGCCTCGACGTCCAACAGATTGATGGCAGACGCGATGGCGGCGCCGAGCATCTCGATGGCTCGGTCAATCAACGCGATGGCCAGTCCATCCTTCTTCTGCAGGGCGGTCATCCAGACACCGCTCGACAACCGAGGGCGGCCTTTGTCTCGCATGATGTCGAAGAGTTGGGTGCGTCGCCCACGATGCACTTCCTTGCGCGCCTTGCGCTCCATGGAGGCACGTCCCGCATACGCCTCCAGACATCCCCGTCGCCCGCACCCGCAGAGCGCGCCATCGGGCTTCACGACCATGTGGCCGATCTCTCCCGCGCCGCCGCGCCCACGCCAGGGCGTGCCATCCAGCACCAACCCACCCCCCACCCCCGTGCCCCACCACACGCCCAGCACCGAGCGATAGGGACGGCCCGCGCCCAGTCGATACTCGGCCGCCACGGCCACCTGGACGTCATTGCCGAGCACCACCCGCCCTTTCACCAGGTCGCCCAGGTCCGCGGCCAGGGGATAGGGCTTCTCCCAATCCGCAACCACGTTGGTGGCGTGCGCAAGCGTGCCGTGATTGGCATCCACCGAGCCCGGAGCCCCCACCCCAATGCCTGACAGCCGAGGCGTCGCCAGCCCCGCGGAGATCGCCGCTTCCTCCAGGGTGCCGTACATCTCCCGGACGACCTCACCCGGCCCCCCCTTGCCTGGCGTTGGGTGACGCGCCTGACCGAGCACCTCGCCGCGTGCATCCACGACCACGGCTTCGATCTTCGTGCCTCCCAGGTCGATGCCGCCCCAGACGCGCAGCTTGCCCGTGCGGGCCTTGGCGGTCCTCGGCATCGTCCGCGGCTTCTTCCGCGTCACACGAGACGTCGTCGTCTTTCTCGTGGCCATTCATGCCTCCCAGTCGCGGCAACCAGGCCCTGGCGCCCTCCGCAATCTGGTCAGCACCGCTGTCGACTGAGGGCCGACGTCCGGGCCAGCCCTCGGCGGGCCGCATGGGCCTGGGGCACACGAACACACCTCAGCGCGCCCCCTGGGTCCTCCGCAGCTCGCCTATGTGGACACAGGCTGAAACAAGAGGTTCGGAGCCAGCGCCGCCACCGACAGACCATGAAGGGTCTGCGAAGCGGGAACCTCCGCGTAGCCCACGGACGCCAACAACGCCATCACCTCGTCGCGGCTGGAGCCCGCGCGGCGAAGCAGTGAGTCCACCACCTCGATGACGAGCAGGCGGGGACGCCGCGCCTTCAGCGTGGCCAACATGCCGCGCAAGACCTCGGCCTCCGCGCCCTCGACGTCCATCTTCAGCACGTCCCACCGCTCCAGCGGGCGCGCCTCCGCCCAAGCATCGAACGTCGTGACCTGCACCGCGATGGCTTGCTCCCCAGTGCCGTACAACGAACGCACGCCGACATCGTGCGCCCCCAGCTCCGCCGAGCTGCGGAGCTGGGCGGTGCGGGGGCGGTCTCCCAGCGCGACCTGCACGACCTCCAGGCTCTCGGCCACGCCGTTCCGCAGAGCGACCCGTCGCAGCCGCTCGGCGGTGTCCGGCGCCGCCTCGAAGGCAAACACCCTCCCGCGAGAACCGTCCTGGAGCATCCGCGCCACGGGCAGACAATGAACCCCGATGTTCGCCCCGACATCCACCAGCACACCGCCGCCCCGCAGCTCCGCCATGAGCAGGGCATGCAGCTCTGGCTCGTAGGAGCCACAGAAGAAGAGGTGGCGCTGGAGGTTGTCTCCCAGCATCACCTCGAAGCGGATGCCGTCATACGTCACGGAGAACGGCTTCTTGCTGTAGCTGAAGTGGCGGATCAGCCGAGCATGGAAGGTCCGCGCCAGCCCCGACTGGGTGCTCCAGGGATACACCCCGCGAGCCACGTGTCCCACGGCGCGAACAATGGTCTTCTTCACTCAGCTTCCCCTTTCACCGTCTCGAAGCAGCGCCCGGTAGAACCCCACCACATCCTCGCGCTCGCGCTCCGGAGCGTACTCCCGATGCACGAACTCCGAGGCACGCCGCGACATCGCCTCGAAGCGCGCCGGCTCCTCGCGATGGAGCCCCATGGCCTCCTCGACGCGCTGACTGAAGGCCACGATGTTCCCTTGCTCCACGGGCATCGACCACTCGGGGCGGAGGAACTCACGCCCGCCTTGCCCATGGAAGCCCACGACCAGACAGCCGCACGCCATCGCCTCCACTGGAGGGAGCCCGAAGCCCTCTTGATGGCTGAAGGTGAGGAACAGCGCCGAGCCTCGCAGCGCCTCCGCCACGCGCGCCGGAGCAAGTCCTTGCAAGATGTCGACGTCCCAGCCGCTCAGGCTGCCGCGCGCGCGCAGCATTTGCAGCACCTGGACCGCGTCCTCTCGGTTGCGACGCGACATGAGCGCGATGCGACGGCGCGACCCGCGTCCCCTCGCATGAAAAAGCGAGGGGTCCACCGCGGGGTGGACGCGCTCCACGCGGAGGGACGGGAACGCATAGCGCAGGTAGGCGGCGCTGTCTTCGGAGACGACCAGCACGGCGCTCAGGTCCGGGTTGTCTTGATAGGGCGAAGGCGCGGTGTCCGTGAGTCCGGCACGCGCGAAGGTGAGATAGGCCCCCTGATTGAAGATGACCTGTCGGACGCCCCGAGGCAGACGGCGGATGGAGGCGCCGTACACCTCCGGCACCACCAGGATGTCCCGGGCGCCGACAGGCGTGGTGGGGACGTGGCGGATCCGCGTGCGGTGTTCGAACCAGGTGCACGCAAAGCCCGGTCGCGAATGGAGGACCGCGGCGGAGATCCCCGCCTGCTCGAGCAGGTCCACATGGCGGTACAGCGTGCGGATGCCTCCGCTCGGCTCGTCATAGTCCGGCGTGAGGAAGTAGACAGTGGGCGGTGTCGTCCGCGGGCCGTCCAGCCGCCGCAGCAGAGGAACCTCGGCGCCCGCGGGCCGGGCCATGCCCAGGCGCCGCAGCGCGGAGCGGGCCACACCGCGAAGAAGGGCTCGCGGGTCCAATGGGCTCACGTGTCCTCCTCTCCGGCGCGGGGGTCGCGTCCAGTCAAACGAACGCGGGTGATTAGCCGACGCGGTGGAGAGCGACAAGCGGCAAGGAGGGTCGAACTTGGATGCTCCCCTGGCCCACCTGCATGCACGGGCCCTGTCCCGGCCGTCGCTTGTCCCGTCCGCTCCCGGCGCATACGCTGCCGCGCTCTCCATCGCGACCATTCATGAGCAGCCGTCCCGCATCGAATCCGGAGCAGGCCCGGTCTGACGTCAAGACTCGCGCCTTCCGTTCCATCGTCGCCCTGACCCTGCGCACGTTCGCGTCCCAGGGGCTGCGCGTCATCAACGCCCTCGTTCTTTCCCGGCTGCTGTTCCCATCCGACTACGGGGCGTTTGGCATTGTCGCCTTCGCGACGTCACTCGGCGCCTATCTGGGCGACCTGGGGCTGAGCGCCTCTTTGGTGCGCCAGTCGCATGAGCCCACCGAGGACGAGACGACCACCGCGTTCTGGAGCCATCAGGCCCTGACCAGCACCATCGTGGCGCTGCTCCTGGTGCTCGCGCCGCTCGTCTCGAACGCGTACGACCTGGGCCCTTCCGGCACGCCCATGGTGTGCGCCATGGCGGTGGGCCTGTTCTTCTCCTCGCTCCGCGTCATCCCCATGATGATGCTGGAGCGCCATCTCCACTTCCCCGCCGTGGCGAGGATGGAACTCGTCGAGGGACTGACCCAAACCGGGACGACCATCGCCCTGGCCCTCCTCGGCTGGGGCCCGTGGGCGCTGGCGCTCGGAGGGCTCGTGCGGGGCGCGGTGGGACTGGTGATTCTCTGGAGCGCCTCGCCGTGGCGTCCCCGAGGCCGGTTCCGCAAGGACATCCTCCAGCGCCTGCTGGGCTTCGGCATCTGGTTCCAGTTGGGAGGCATCATCCCCGCCATCCTCTCGGGATGGATTCCGCTCATCGTCGGCAAGCTGCTGGGGAAGGACGCGGTGGGATTGGTGAACTGGGCGTGGGCGCTCGCGTCGGTGCCGTTGATGGTTAGCGGCATCCTCAACCGCGTCGCGTATCCGGCGTACAGCCGCATGCAGGAGGACGGAGCCGGGCTGGCGGAATACCTGCGCACCTCCATCCGGCGCATCAGCGCGGTGCTGTGTCTGGCCATTCCCTTCGGCGTCATCGCGTTGCCCATGCTCATCCCCGTCATCTTTGGTGAGCGATGGCGGCCCGCCGCCCCGCTGGTCCAGTGGTACACGCTGGAGGCCACGCTCATGGCGGTGCACGGGCTGCTGTGCTCGCAGCAGAACGCGAGCGGGCAGGCGCGTGAGCGCGTCTACGTCACCACCGTGTCGAGCATCCTGCGCGCGGGCTTGGGGACGCTCGCGGTGATGCACCTGGGCATCGTCGGCATCGGCATCATGGGCGCGGCCATGACGCTGACGGAGCTGTGGCTCACCGCTTGGATGGTGGCCCGCCGCAGCCCGCACCTGACCGGGCTGGAGGCGGAGGTGATGGAGCCCTTCCTGACCGTGGGCGCGCTGCTGGCTTTCGCCGTGGCGGTGGCGCGCTTCGCCACCGGCGCGCAGGGGCCGCTCGTCCAGGCGCTCGTCGCGGGCGGTGCGCTGGCGCTCGGCGTGGTCGCCCGCGAGCGACTGCGCAGGGGACTGTCTCTGATGGGCGAGGTGCGCTCGGTCGTCCAGTACGTGCGGTCGAGGCGGGCCGCCTCGTGACCCACTCCGAGCCAGGCGAGCGGCCAGGACTCGCCGCGCTCACGGGACTGCGCTTCCTCGCCGCCATGGGCGTGCTGGGCTTTCACTACTACTGCGGCCCTTGCGAGCCCCACCTGCCCGCCTGGGTGGGGCACCTGCTCGGCGCCGGGTTCACCACGGTCAGCCTCTTCTTCATCCTGTCTGGATTCATCCTCGCCTACACGTACCTGGACGCGACCGGGAGCTTCCGCGGCTCTCTGACGGCCTTCATCCGGGCCCGCTTCGCGCGCCTCTATCCCATCTATGTCGTGGCGTTGGCGGTGGAGCTTCCGTTCTTCATCCGCTCCATCCAGCTCACCGAGCCCAAGGCGAGCGCGGTCGAGGTCTGCCGCCACTCGGCCGCCACGCTGACGCTCACCCAGGCCTGGGGCATGGATGTCTCGCGCCCCATCTGGAACATCGTCGCGTGGACCCTGTCGGTCGAGACCTTCTTCTATGCGGTCTTCCCTCGCCTCGGCCCCGCGCTCGCGCGACTGCGCACGCCGCGCCTCCTCGCGGTGGCCGTGGGCGCATGGCTGCTGGGACTCAGTCCCCATGCCGCGTCGCGGGTCGAGTCCGGGTGGAGCCCCCAGGACACGCTGCCCCTCCTGCGCTCGGTACTCAGCGGTTGGAGCCGAGGACTGGCCTTTGCCATTCCGCTCGCGCGACTTCCGGAGTTCGTCATTGGCGTCTGCCTGGGCATTCTCTTTCTTCGCGCGCCCCAGCCCTCGGGGAGTCCGCGCATGCGCACCCTCGGCGTCCTCGCGACAGGGAGCGCGCTGGCTGGCGCGGTCTTGCTGACCGATGCCCCGCCCTCGCCGCTCTTGCAGAGCGCGGTCCTGGTGCCCTTGTTCGCGCTGCTCATCTTCCTCTTCGCGGGTGGGATTGCATGGCGGGGCTTGGGGCTGGCGACGCGCGGGCTCGCCCTCCTGGGCGGCGCCAGCTACGCGCTCTACATGACGCACGGCGCGGTGCTGAACTCGCTGCTCGCGCTCAACACGCGCACCCTGGGGCTCGCGCACAACACTGTCGCCTTGCTGGCCATGCCCTTCGCGGTGCTGCTCTCCGTCCTGCTCTTCCGCTTCATCGAGGAGCCCGCGCGAGCGTGGCTCCGACGCCCCCGCCCCGCGCGCTCCGTCGCGAGCCCAGCGCCCACCGGAGACTGAGCCCCGCGAACTAACCGTCGCGTCCTCGACGCATCATGGAGGTGGCGAGCACATACGGAGGGAAGCCCAGCATGTATCGCCAGCGGGGGACCTCCAGGTGATAGGCGAGGCTCCTGCGATACAAGTCCAGCGCCAGACCCCAGCGACGATGCGCGAGCATCCAATGGGTCACGTGACGCAGGCCGAAGAGCAGCATCAGCAGCCGCTCCCGCCGCCGCGACGCGCCTCCGGGATAGTGCCCCTGTTGCTCCTGCTCCATCAGGAACACGGTGCCCTCATGGCCACGCTCCAGGTCGGTGGAGGAGGAGCCCGAGTGCCTGCGATAGCCCAGCGTCACAGGTGCTTCGATGAACGCGAATCCTGGCTCGACGCCCAGGCGGTACAACAGGTCGTAATCCTCGGCCACGATGCGCCGCGCACAGAAGCCCCCCACGCGCCGCAGGGCCTCGGTGCGCACCGCCACGGCGCACGCGGTCCGGATGAAGCGGGCCTCCGCGCTGGCCAGATAGTCGGCGAAGAACCGCGTCCGCAGCGGCTCGGACTCCTCGCCCGTCAACGCCATCGGGTCCGTGAAGGTCTTGGCCTGCCCCATCACGACCGCGGGGCCACCGTGCATCCGGATGGCCTCGCGATACGTCGACAGCGTCCAGGGGAACCAGAGGTCATCGCTGTCCAGGAAGACGACATACTCGCCACGCGCTTCCCGAATGCCCAGGTTGCGCGCCATGCCCTGCCCCGCGTTCGCCTGCCGCAGCACGCGCACTCGGTCGCCCAGGCGGGCCAACGAGGCCAACGTGTCGTCGGTGGAGCCGTCATCGATGACGAGCACCTCGTAGTCGGTGTCGTCCTGCGCGAAGACCGAGGCGAGGGTCTCTTCCAACAACCGCGCGCGGTTGTACGTGGGAATGACGACGGAGAAGTAGGGCATCCCCGGTCGCCTCAACCCACGCGCGTGCGCAGCCCCATCTGGGCGATGCGCGCGAAGGTGGACAACTGCCGCTTGTACTCCGCGAGGGTCGAGCGCTGGCGCAGGAGGGTCTGCGTCAGCACCGCCGAGTTGTAGGGCAGTGTCCCCACGAGGATGAGCCGCAGCAGCGCCTCATGCATGCGGCCATGGTGCTTGCGGAAGTACGCCAGCCGGGTGCGCCATAGCTCCACGCGGACCTTGTCCGGTCCCGTCACGGAGGGGCGGAACGAGCGGCTGGTCAGGTGCGTAATGACCGCTTCTGGACAGAATGCCACCTCCCATCCCGCCCCCCAGGCCCGGACGCACCAGTCGGTGTCCTCGGTGTTGCCCAGCGGGGACATCACCTCGTCGAGCAACCCCACGTCACGCAGGCACTCTTCGCGGACGACGATGCAGGCGCCGAGCACCCAGTTGACCCGCGCCTCCTCCTGGCCGAACTGCGCCGGGTCGATGTTCCGCCCCTTCAGGAAGTGCAGCGGGCGCGGGAGGAAGACCAGGTCGAACAGGGCCCCCGACAGCGACATGGGGCGGAACGTGCAGTTCTGGATGGTGCCGTCCGCGTTCAGCAGACGCGCGCCCGCCATACCCACGCGCGGGTTCTCATCCATGAAGCGAACCAGGGCGTCGAAGGCCCCTTCGTGGACGAGGGTGTCATCGTTGAAGATGCAGACGTACCGGCCTTCGGCCTGCTTCAGCACCTGGTTGTGGTTGGCCGAGAACCCCTTGCGCTCCGTATTGAAGAGCCAGCGCACGGAGGGGAAGTCGCGCTGCATCTCCGCCACGCCGCGCCCGTCCGTCGCGTTGTCCACGACCCACACCTCGTACGAGATGTCGTGGGTGGTCGCGTGCAACGTGCGCAGGCAGTCGTGCAGCAGGTGAGGGTTGCTGTGATTGACGATGGAGATGACAAGGTCGGGCTTCTTCATGCGTCGCGAGTCGGACCGTAGCGGGCGACTCCAGGGACCTCAAGCGGACTGCGCCGACATGTTTCCCCTTCGCCACCGGAGGCGGTGTAAGACACCCGCGCTCGCCGGACGCTCCGGCATGCCCGCCTGCCCTGCGCTCGGGTGACCTTCGCGTGCACGACGCCCCTCCAGACTGGCACCTGCTGACCGGTGAGTATCCGCCCCAGCCCGGCGGGGTCGGCGACTACACCCGCCTCGTGGCCGAGGCCCTGGCGCGCACGGGGGCCAGCGTCCATGTGTGGGCGACAGGGCCCGAGGGCGTCACGGACGAAGCGGGCGTCACCGTGCACCGCGCGCCGCGCCTCTTCACGTCGGGCCTGCCCGGACTCACCCGTGCGCTGGATGCCTGCCGCGCCCCGCGTCGGTTGCTGCTGCAGTACGTCCCACACGCCTTCGGCATGAAGGCGATGAACCTGCCCTTCTGCGCCTGGTTCGCGTCGCGACGGCACGACGAGCGATGGGTCCTCTTTCACGAGGTGGTCTATCCCTTCGAGTCGGGGGCGCCCCTTCGACGGCACGTCCTCGCGGGGGTCACCCACGCGATGGCGCGATGGGTGGCGAGCACCGCTGACCGCGTCTTCGTCTCCATCCCTTCGTGGGCCGCGCCCTTGCCCGGCGATGCACGTCGCCGAGCGGAGTGGCGCCCCGTCCCCAGCAACCTCCCGACCCAGGCGCCGGAAGACCGGGTGCGGGAGGCGCGGGCCGCGCTGGGAACCGGCCCCGTGCTGGGCCACTTCGGGACCTATGGGCCGAGCATCACGGGACTGCTGGAGCCGCTCCTCGTCCGCATCCTGAGCGGAGACACACGGCGACTGGCGGTGCTGCTCGGACGCGGCTCGCTCGCCTATCGCGCGGCCCTCGCGGAACGGCATCCGGAACTGGCCGATCAGCTCCGCGCGCTCGACGCGCTGGCCCCCGCTGACGCGGCGGTCCACCTCAAGGCCTGTGATGTGCTGTTGCAACCGTATCCGGATGGCGTCAGCAGCCGCCGCGGGAGCGCCATGGCGGGCCTGGGGTTGGGCATGCCGCTGGTCACCAACACCGGGCACCTCACGGAGCCGCTCTGGCGCGAACTGCGCCCCGTGGAGCTCACGGAGGGACACGACCCCATCGCGATGGCCACGGCCACCGAGCGACTGCTCCGCCACCCCGACAAGCGCCACGCCCTGGCCACACGCGCGGCCGAGGTCTACCAGGCACACTTCGCGCTGGAGCGCACGCTGGAGGCCCTGTTCGCGTCCACGACAAAGAGGCCAGTTCGATGACGGAGCGACGCACTCCCTTGCGGCTGGCGCTGCTGCTCGATCCCCGGGAAGAGGGCTGGCCCAGCATGGATCTGGTGGGCGAGGCCCTCCACGAGCAACTCGCATCGCGCCCCGACGACGTCGCGGTCACCCGGATGCGACCCAGCATCCCCGCCATCGCGCGGCGCCTTCCTCGCGTGGGTGAGCGAAATGCCGCGCTCAACGTGGATCGGCTCGTCACGCGCTTCGGGCTCTATCCGGCACGGGCCCTGCTCGAGCGCGCGCGGCAGGACGCGTTCCACGTCGTGGACCACTCCTACGCACAGCTCGCGCACGCGCTGCCCGCGGCTCGCACAGGGGTCTTCTGTCACGACCTGGATGCGTTCCGCTCCGTGCTGGAGCCCACGCGGGAGCCCCGCCCCGCCTGGTTCCGGCTGATGGCGCGAACGAGCCTCCAAGGCTTGCGGCGCGCCGCCATTGTCTTCCACAGCACGCAGGCCATCCGCGAGGAACTGCTGCGCCACGACGTAGTCGACGCCGAACGCCTCGTGTGGGCCCCCTATGGGGTTTCGCCCGAGTACCGGCCGGAATCACAGCCAGGAGATGACAGCGACGCCCTGCTCGCACCGCTGCGCGGCCGGCCGTACCTGCTGCACGTGGGCAGCTCCATTCCGCGCAAGCGCCTGGATGTCCTCTTCTCCGTCTTCGCCGCGCTGCGCGTCCGGCATCCGGACTTGATGCTGGTGCAGCAAGGGGGGGGCCTGAGCCCGTCTCAGCGGGAGCACGTCGCCCGGCTGGGCCTCGGCGACGCCCTCCTCCAGCCCCCACGACAAGAACGAGCGACCCTGGCGGGGCTGTATCGCCGAGCCCGAATGGTCCTCGTGCCCAGCGAGGCGGAGGGCTTCGGGCTGCCCGTCATCGAGGCGCTCGCCTGTGGCGCGCCCGTGGTGGCCAGCGACCTCCCGGTCCTGCGGGAAGTGGGCGCGGAGGCATGTCACTACTGCCCGGTGGGCGACGTGAGCGCCTGGACAGACGCCCTGGACGCGCTGCTCACAGGACGCAAGCATCCCGCGTCTCGCGACACGCGACTGGCGAGAGCCTCACGCTTCACCTGGAGGGCCCACGCGAACACCGTGCTGGAGGCCTATCGCGAAAGACTTCCAGGCCGAGGCGGAACGGCTTGACCCCCCCGGATGGGTCTGATTCCGTCCCATCGCCTTGCGCATCCTCTTCCTCAACCCGGTAGGCATTCTGGGCGGTGCCGAGCGCGCGCTCCTGGACCTGATGGACTGCTTGCGGCGCGAAGACACGCGCCTCTCGCTCCATCTGCTCGCGGGGACCGATGGGCCGCTGTTGGATGAGGCACGTCGCCTCGGCGTGGAGGCGCGATGGCTCCCCTTGCCCGAGCGACTGTCCGCGCTCGGAGACAGTGGATTGCGCGGACAGGGGCTGCGCCAGACCTGGCGCTTCGCACGCACGCTGGCGCCCACCCCCGCGCTCCTCGCGACCTATGGATGGGAGCTTCGGCGCGAAGTGCAGCGGATCGCCCCGGACCTGCTGCACTCCAATGGCATCAAGACCCACCTGCTGAGCCCCGCCACACTGGGATTGCCCTTGCGGCGCGTGTGGCACGTACATGACTTCCTCGGCGAGCGCCCCTTGGTGCGCCGCGCGCTGCGCGTCCTGCGCCCCCTGGCATCGGCCGCCATCGCCAACTCGCGGGCCGTAGGAGAGGATGCGCGCGCGGTGCTCGGGGAAGTGCCCGTGCAGGTCGTCTACAACGGAGTGGACGTGCAGCGCTTCGCGCCCGGCCCGGGTGATGGCTCGCGCCTGGATGAGCTGGCGGGCCTCCCTCCTTCGCCTGAGAACGTCCTGCGCGTGGGGCTCGTCGCCACCTATGCCCGATGGAAGGGACACGAGGTCTTCCTGGAGGCCGCGGCGCGGCTGCTATCGCAAACACCCGCGGCGCCCTCCACGCGGTTCTATCTCGTGGGCGCGCCGCTCTACCGCACGCCCGACTCCCAGTTCTCCGAGAGCGAGCTGCGGCAACGCATCGCCGTTCACGGATTGGAAGGCCGGGTGGGCCTGGTCCCCTTCCAAGCCGAGCCCGCCGCCATCTACCGCGCGCTGGACGTCTTCGTGCACGCGAGCACGCGCCGCGAGCCGTTCGGCCTGACCATCGCGGAGGCGCTCGCGTGTGGCCGGCCCTCGATCATCTCCCAGTCGAGCGGGGCCGCCGAGGTGCTGCGCGACGGCGACGAGGTCCTCTCCATTCCCTCGGGCGATGCCGGGGCGCTCGCCACCGCGATGCACGCCCTGCTCCACGATTCGGCGCTGAGGGCACGGCTCGGCCAGGCCGCCCGCCATGCGGCGGAGGCGCGCTTCTCTCGCGAGCGCTATGCCCGCGAGGTGCTCGCCGTGTACCGACGGGTCCTGACGCGTCCGTCACTCAAACCGCGGCGCGCCCCTGCTTGACCCGACACCAGGGCTCTGGTTCGGTCATCCCCCCGGGACGCCCCCTGGTGCACGTCGAGGATTCGTGTCGTGAAGCAGCCGCGCCGGCTCGTCAGTGTGTCGCACTCCTATGTCGTCGGACTCAACCGCCGACTCGCCAACGAGATGGCTCGCGTGGGCGCGGGGCGCTGGGAAATCACCGCGCTGGCTCCGCGCTCCTTTCGGGGGGACCTGGGTCCCCTCACCCTCCAGCGCGCCCCGGATGAACCCGCGCAGGTGGAGGCGGTGCGAGCCCTGCTGAGCCGCTCACTCCATGCCTTCGTCTACGGGCCGGAGCTCCGTGCGCGACTCACGGGGAACGTCTCCCTGGTGCACTCGTGGGAGGAGCCCTACGTGATGGCGGGCTTGGAAGTGGCCCTGCTCACGCCGCGCAAGGTTCCGCTCGTCTTCTGCACCGCGCAGAACCTCTCCAAGCAATACCCCTTCCCCTTCTCCCAGGCTGAGCGGTTCGTCGTGCAACGCGCCTCGGGCTGGATTGCCTGGGGCCAGACCGTGCGAGACACGTTGCTCGCGCGCCCCGGCTACGCGCAGCGCCCCTCTCACGCCCTCCCCATGGGCGTGGACACGGAGCTGTTCCATCCCAACCGCCCCGCGGGCGAAGACTTCCTGAGCGGGCAGGGCTGGACTTCCGATGGGCCTCCCATCGTGGGCTACCTGGGCCGCTTCGTTCCAGAGAAGGGAGTGCCGCTCCTGATGGCCGCACTCGAGCGACTGTCCACGCCATGGCGAGCGCTCTTCGTGGGCGGAGGCCCCCTGGAGGACCCTCTGCGCGCGTGGGGGCGCCGCTTCGAGGATCGCGTGCGCGTGGTGACGGGCGTCCCTCACGGCGACGTGCCCCGCGCGCTCAATGCCATGACCGTGCTGTGCGCCCCCAGTCAGACCACGCCTCGATGGAAGGAGCAGTTCGGTCGCATGCTCGCCGAAGGATTCGCCTGCGGCATCCCAGTCCTCGGCAGTGACTCAGGCGAGGTTCCACGAACCGTGGGCGACGCGGGATGGGTGCTCCCCGAGACCAACCCCGAGGCCTGGACAGCCGCGCTGGCTCGCCTGCTGGAGAGCCCGGAGCAGCGCGCGGAGCTCTCCGCGCGAGGACGCGAGCGGGCTTTGACTCACTTCGCGTGGCCCGTGGTCGCGCGGGCACATCTCGACTTCTTCGAGCAGGTCCTCGAACAGAGGTCGGCCTGACTTCCCACCGTGGCGGTCACTCCTCCAATCGCTTCACGAACGAGGCCGCCATCGCGTCCCATGAGCGGGCGCGCAGCACCTCCGACAGCGCGGCCACGCGAGGCGCGAGCATGTCCGCCTCCGAGCGCCACGCCTCCAGCGCCTGCACCAGGGCGCCCACATCGTCGGATGCGTCCAGCAGCAAGCGGCGCAGCTCGGGCGGATAACACTCCGCCACTCCCGCCGAGCGACTCACCAGCGCTGGGATACCCGCGCACAGCGCCTCATGGACGCCCAGCCCATAGGGCTCGTAACGCGTGGGCGCCACCAACACATCCGCCGCGGACAGCAGCACGTGGACATCCTTTCGGAAGCCCAGGAACTGGAGCCGCGACCCCATCCCCTGCGCCAACGCCTGTCGCTCCCAGGCGCTCCGCTGCGCCCCCTCCCCCACGACCTTCAGCTCCACGTCCCACCCCTCCCGCGTGCACAAGCGAGCCCACGCGGAAAAGAGTCGATCGAATCCCTTGCGCCGATCTCCCAACGCCCCGATGAAGAGCGCGACCCGCCGCGCCTCCGGCCATCCCAAGGCTGCCCGAGCCGCGCGCCGCTCCTCCCAGGACGGAGGGCGAAAGCGCTCCGGGTCGCTTCCCAGATAGACGACGTGGACGCGGTCCTCGGGCACGCCCGTGGCGGCCAGCAAGTCCTCTCGCGTTCGCGCGGAGTTGGCGATGATGAGGCGCGCGCGACGCAACGCCACACGCTCACGTTGGACATACAACGCGTGGCTCAGCTGCGTCTTGAGCTGTCGCAGGGGCGTGCCAGTCGCCTCGGGCTTCCAGGCGCCGTGCACGTAATGCACCCAGTTGACCGCAGGCACCGCGCAGTTGCCGCCATTGGCCACCACCTCGCCCCCTTCGGCCAAGGTGCGCGTGGCCCAGAAGCGACCCGCGGCATCCAAGAGGGGCTCCCCGAGCAGCGCGGCGCCCGCGGGCCGAGGCACCTTCACGAAGTGCACACGCGGGTGCTGGCGCAGCGAGTCCGAGATCCGATGCGCCACCAGGCGCACCTTCCCCCCCTGTCGCACGAGCCAATCCGCCAGCGCGAGATTCGCGCGATCCATCCCCCCCGTGTCGACGAAGTCACCTGCGATGAGGGTGTAGGGTCGCATGATGGTAGGCGCTGTAGAGCGCGGCGTTGAGCAGCCAGAACTCCATGCCGGACTGGCTCATGAAAAAGGGATAGCTGAACGTCAGCGCGAGCGCGCCCAGGTCATAGGCGAACAACAAGCTGCCCCAGAGCCAGAACTCGCCCAAGAGGTCATCGCGACGGCGCGCCACCTGAAATCCCCACGCCATCGTCACCAGCAACGCGAGGGGATAGAACAAGATGCCCAGCGCGCCACCGTCATAGACCCAGGCAGTCCACTGGATCTCCGCCCATAGCGGAGGGTGCTCGGGGTCTCGGTTGTCACCAAAGTAGGCGTTGGCCATGCCGTAGCGGCCCAGCCCCGCGCCCAGCGGATACTCCGGCAGCGCCTCCCCGAACGTGCTCTCCAGGAAGTGACCGCGGTTGCTTTGATAGACATTGCCCGGCGTGCTGTCGAAGAGCGTGTTCCAGCGGGACAGCACCGCGTCACCGCCCATCGTGAGGGCCCAGCCGAAAGCCAGGACCGCCAGCGTTCCCACCACCGAGGCCAACGCGACCATGCGCACCAGACGCCCGCTGAGCGCCAGCACGACGCCCATCGCCACCATGCACACCGCCAACGTGACCGCGGCGGCCCGGACCTGGCACAAATACAGACTCACCAGACCGACGCCGATCCCCGCCACCGCCAGCACCTGCCACGGGGACTTGCGCCCGCTCAGCAGCAGCCCGCCGCCCAGCAACACCGAATAGAAAGCGCCGGTCGCGGCGCCGCCCGGCAGGTCAGTCAGCCCCATGGGGCGAAAGACGCGCTCACCCGAAGTCGTCTCGAACTGGAGGCTGCGCAGGTATCCCTCGCCCTGGCTCTCGACGATGGAGGACAGCGCGGGCTGGAAGCGCCCCGGGAAATAGACCTGGAGCACGCCGACGGTCGCGCTCGCCATGTTGAAGAGGAACAGCAACACGACGATGCGCCGGAACATCCGCTCGTCGATGACCAGCCGCGTGGCCCAGAAGATGGGAGCGAGGACCGAGAGCTGGATGCCGAGTTGCACGGCCGCCGCCATGGGGCTGTTCGTGCTCGGGTGGAAGAAGTTCAGCGACGCGATGGCGACCGCTGCCATCAAGAAGCCCCGCGCGGGATGGCGACGGCCCTGCCCGGGAACCATGACGAGCAGCGCCAGACTCGTTCCGAACGCGGTGATGCGAAACAACACGCGCAACGGAGAGAGTGCGCCCACCAGCAACGCGAGCTGACAGGTAATCAGCAGCGCGATGAAGAAGATGACCACGCGCCCTGAGCCCAGGAAGCCCGTCGCGGGCGCCGCCGGCTGAGGGGCAGCGGCGGGCAGCGTGGCGCCGGGGGTGGCTCCCCCCTCCGGGCGTCGGACGTAGCGCTTGCGCAGGACTCCGGGGCCTTGCAGCTCCGGGCGCACCGGCCGCACGGACAGCGCGGACCTTGGGGCGCTCATCGACTCGCCCCTCGCAGCGAAGCCACGTCGCCCTCCAGCGCGCTCAAGAACGCAGCGGGCTCGCAGAGCGCCTGGGCTCGCGCGGGGCCCGCGCGTCCCAGCGTCTCGCGCAGCGCCACATCCCCGATGAGCCGACGCAGCGCACCCGCCAACGCCTCCGCATCGGGAGGGACGAGCACGCCACATGAGCCATCCACGATTTCGAGTGGCCCACCGAGCGCGGTCGTCACCACCGGCAGCCCGGCTTGCAAGGCTTCGACGAACGCCAGCCCAAAGGGCTCCGGTCCCGTGTTGGGCTGACAGTGCACCTCCGCCGCGCGCAACAGCCGAGGGACATCCGCGCGCTGTCCCAGGAAACGCACCCGAGCCCCGAGCCCCAGCGCCTCGGCCCGCGCGCGAAGCGAATCCAGGTACGCCTCTTCCTCCGGCCGCTGCGCCCCGCCAATCACCCACGCGCGCCAGCGAGGCACGTCACGCAAGTGCCCCAAGGACTCCAACAGCAGGCGCTGGCCCTTCCACTCCTGCATGCGACTGGCCTGGACGATGACCACGTCCTCATCCCCCGCGCCCAACTCCGCGCGCAGCGACGCACGCGCAGCAACGGACAAGGGCTCGGCCGTGGCGGCCAACGGCGGGTAGCGCACGCGATGCGGCGCGCGCGGATACACGTTCGGCAGCGTCGCCGCCGAGTAGCGACTGTTCGACAGCGCCAGGTCGGGCTCGGTGACGCGCGCCCATCGCTCCAGCCAATGCGCACCTTGCAGCGCATCGTGCTGATAGAAGATCAGCGGCACACCCGCCGAGCGCGCCACCGGGCCGAAGAGCGCCTGCGGCCACGCCGCGTGACACACCACCGCCGCGGAGCCTTCGTGCTTCAACAGCCGCATCAACTCGCGACGCGCGTTCCACACGGACCAGGGCCGGCTCACCTTCACCGCGCCAAGCAGATGCACCCGGGCGCCAGCGGCGCGCAGCTCCGAGGCGATGCGCCCCTCGAAGCACAGCGCGAACTCGTGCCGACGAGCCGTGTCCGCCAGCGCGACCGTGCGCAGGAAGACCTCGATCCCCCCGTAGAGGTTGCCGCTGGAGACGTGCAGCACACGCGGGGCCGTACTCAGGACGCCCCTCCCGCCACACGAGGCAGAGCCCCATCGGTTGGCGCCATCACCGGCGCGGGCCGCCCCAGCGCCTCCGCGTAGAACACCAGACTGCGAGAGGCCATCACGTCGTGCCGGAACTCCGCCACCGCGCGCTTCCTCGCGGCGTGTCCCAATCGCTCTGCCAAACCCGGCTCCTCCAGCAGTCGCCGCGCCGCCAACGCCAGCGCCAACACATCCCCCACCGGCACCGTCAGCCCCGTCAGGCCATCTTGACTCACCCAGGGCACACCCGAGTGCGGGATGGCGGTGTTGATCACCGGCAGCCCGCTGGCCATCGCCTCCACTTGCGACAAGCCATACGCCTCGCTGCGCGCGTTGCTCGGGAACCACAAGGCCGTGGCCGCGCGATAGGCACCGCGCAGCGCATCCGGAGACAAGTACCCCGCCCACGTCACGCGCGACGCAATGCCCAGGGCCCGAGCGCGCTCGCGGCCGGACTCCGCCAACGGCCCCTCACCCACCACCAGCAACCGCCCTGGAACGCGCGTCAGCGCCTCCAACGCGGTGAACAAGCCCTTGTAGTAGACGAGCCGACCCACCATCAGCCACAGCGGTCCACCCTGCGCCCACTCGCGAGCCTCCGCGTCGAGCACCGCCTGCGACGGTTCCAGAAAGGGCGCCACGTCGATGCCCAGCGGCAGCGCCCGCACCTTGCGGTGGAACATCCGCAGGAGCGGCGAGCCTTGGACATACGCCTCGCTGGTGGCGAACACGCGGCGCGCCCGCGCATAGGCAATCGCCTCGAAGGGCCGGAAGAGCGCGCCCGCGATGCGCTGACGGATGACATCACTGTGATGCGTGATGAAGAGCGGCGGCAATCGAGGCAGCGCGTCCAACGCGAGCGTGAGCGTGGGATTCGGCGTGTGCAGGTGCAGCACATCCACGCCGCGAGACAGGGCACGGCGCAGCACCCGCGGCAGGTCCGCCATCACATCCATGCGCGCCACGGACGCCTGCCGCCCCAGCCGAATCACGCGCACCAGCCCGTCCCACTCCTCGCGCGTCGCGCTGCGGCCTCGGAACTCGTGGCTCGTGTCCCCTTCATCCGCCGAGTGGTTGGCGACGAGCACCTCCACCTGGGCGCCGAGCGCGGCCTGCTCTCGCGCCAGCGTCTGGACATGCCCCTCCATGCCACCCGACGCGGGCGGATAGAACTTGCCCAGGTGCAGCACCCGCAGGCCGGCCGCCGTCACGAGTGCGCCACCCCATCCTTGGACTCGTCCGCGTACTGGCCATAACCCTGATAGGCCATGTACGCGTCGTTGTAGCGCTGGGCGCGCAGGTCCACGTCGTTGAGGATGGCCCCGTACATGCGCGCCTGCACATCCGCCAGCGAGCGCAGCGCGCGCCGCGCGGACTCGCGGTTCGTGCGGCCGGCCTTCAGCACCAGCACCACGCCATCGCTCTGCGTGGCCAGCACCGCGGCGTCCGCCACCGCATTGAGCGGCGGGCTGTCCAGGATGATGCGGTCGAACCGCTCCGAGGCCGCGCGCAGGAGGTCCGCGAACGCCCGCGTGTGGAGCAGCTCCGCCGGATTGGGCGGCAGCGGGCCACACGGCAGCACGAAGAGGTTGGGCACCTCGGTGCTCTTCACCGCCGCCTCCAGCGAGCCCTCCCCCACCACGAGCGAGCTGATGCCCATCTCGTTGGGCACGCCAAACGCGCGGTGCAGCCGAGGCCGCCGCATGTCCGTGTCCAGCAGCAGCACGCGGTTGCCGCTCTGGGCCATGGCCACGCCCAGGTTGATGCACGTGGTGGACTTGCCCTCCTGCGGCCCGCTGGAGGTGATGACCATCGTCTTGAAGGGCTTGTCCGGCGACATGAACAGGAGGTTCGTCCGGATGGCGCGGCAGCACTCCGCCACCGAGGACTTCGGCTCGCGGTGCACGTACAGGTCGCGCTCCTTGGGCTGCCTGCCTCCCTCGATGCGCGGCACCACGCCCAGGAACGCGAGCCCCAACCGCTCCTCCACGTCCGCCTGCGAGGACACGCTGTTCTCCAAGAGGTCCAGGAGCAGCGCCACGCCCAGGCCCGCCAGGAGCCCCAGCACCAACCCGACCATCAGGTTGCGCCGCACGTTGGGCCGCACCGGCGCGAAGGAGGGCCGCGCCGCGTCCAGCACGCGCACGTTGCTCGTGCGCAACAGGCCTGACAGCTCGATGTCCTTCAGGCGCTTGAGCACCAGCTCATACAGGCGCTGGTTGTTGTCTGACTCGCGCTTGAGCCGATCGAACTCGATGGACTTCTTGTTCACCACGAAGGCCTCGGCCTTCGCTGACTCCAGCAGCTTCTCCAGGTTGCGCTCCTGCGCCACCGCCTCCGCGAGCGCCGTCTCCGCCGCGCGCACCACGTTGTTGAGGCTCTTGAGCAGGTCCTCGCGCATCACCGCCAGCTTGCGCGTGCACTCGAGGAGCTTGGGGTGCTCGGGCAGGTAGCGTTCGGTCAGCTCCGCGCACACGCCACGCTGCTCCACGTAGCGCGACTTGAGCTCCTGGATGGGGCCGTCCTTGGCGCCGGGCAGCGCCTCGGCCCACGTCTCGTCATCCCCCGCGGACTTGCGCAGCTGACGAATGGCATCCACGCGGGCCTGCTGCTCGGCGATGCGCGTGCGCACCTCGGTGAGCTTCAGGTTGTAGGTGTTGATTCGCTCGCTGACGATGCTCATCCGTGACTCCAGCGACGTGGACAACATGTCCGCGTCCTTCTTGAAGTCATAGACAGCCAGTTCGCTTGTCTTGGATTGGTGCGACAGCTCGTCGAGCCGCCCCTCCAGCCAGCTCCGCGCGTCCTCCGTCATCCGCAGCTTGAGGGCCAGATTCTCCGCCATGTACGCGGCGGCCACTTCGTTGGCCAACAGCGCCGCGCGAGGAGGGTCACCGTCCTCCACGGCGATGTTCATCACCCGCGAGTCCTTCTCCGGCAGCACGCGGATGCGGTGCTGGAGCATGTCCACCGCGTCCGTGGCCTGCATGGCCTGCACGCGCGCCGTCTCGTTCTGGATGTGCGTAAGCCCGAGGAAGGCCGCGTCGTTGCTCAGCCCCAGCTTGTCCACCACGCGGCTGGCCACGGCGCGCGAGGTGATGATCTCACTCTGGGTGGCGTAGTATTCCTTGTTGAACCAGTAGTTGCTGCGCTCCTCCCCCATCACTTCCTTCACCTCGCCATCCAGGATGCGGGGCGCGGTGACGTCGATGATGAGCGAGGTGCTGGCCGCGAAGACCTTGGGCTGGCGCAGCGTGTAGGCCGAGGCGACCGCCGCGACGATCGCCGCGACCCCGAGCACCACCCACTTGCGCCGCCACAGCGCACGCGCGCGCTGCACCAAGGCTGAAGGCGTCAGGCCACCCGAGGGGGCAGCCGGTTCGAACAGGCTTCCTTCCACGTCTCTCTCCCGGAGCACATCTGGCGAGGCGCGCCAGCCCGGCGTCGCCGCCCCGACCTGCACCCACACCCGCTCGAATATCCGGACCGAGCGTGCAACGTCCCCGCCGGGTTGTCCATCGTCCCGGCACTGCTTGGACGCTCCTCGTCCATTCGGCCCCACAGCCGGCTGGCGCACTCCAGGCGTGCCTGTGCTACTCACGCCCGCCATGAGTCTGTCTCTCTCCGTCATTCTTCCCTACGACGCCAGCACCGCCGGGGCCGCGGCTCGATTCGCACGTGCTCTGTCTGGAAAGGCACAGGTCCTCCTCGCGGGAGACGGCCCCGTGGACGTGCCGCCTGTTCCTGGAGTCGAAGGCGTCATCGCGCCTGGCGGAAAGGGAGCGGCCCTGCGCGCCGCGCTGCCCCGGGTGACGGGAGACGTGACGGTCGTTCAGGACCCCGACGTCGCTTACGCGCTGGAGGCCTACGACACGCTCGTGCGCCCCATCCTCGACGACACGGCGGATGGCGTCTTCGGCCGTCGGCCCGGACTGGCGCCCGAGCTGTGGGCGGATCGCGCGCTCGGCGGGGTCACGCGGTTCGTCACGGACGTGCCCCTGACGGACCCCCTCACGGGCCTGCGCGCCTTCCGCACCGAGGCGCTGCGCGCCATCCAGCTCACCAGCGACGACGAGGCCGTCGACGCGGAGCTGGTGGTGAAGCTGGCCGCGCAGCTCTTCCGACTCACCGAGGTATCCCTGCCCCCTCTTCAGGGCACGCTGAAGCGCCCGGTGGCCACGCACCTGGCGCGGCTGCGCACGCTGATGCGCTACGCCACCGTGCGCGACGACGCGGACAATCAGCACGAGGGTTACTCCACGCTGGAGCGCATGGACGGCGCCACCCACTACAACCAGTGGTTGGGCCGCCGCTTCCGCGAGCACCTGGGCCGTCGCGTCCTCGAAATCGGCGCGGGCATCGGCACCATCACACGCGAGTTGGAGTCCGGGGCCGAGCTGCTCGTCGCGCTGGAGGTCGAGCGCTTCTACGTGGACCGGCTGAAGAACATGTTCCGCGGCAAGCCCCACGTGCGGCCCTACCTGTCCGACGTGGCGTTGGCGGACTGGGAATCGCTGAAGGCCGAGCAGTTGGACACCATCGTCCTCTCCAACGTGTTGGAGCACATTCCAGACGACGCCGCGGCGGTACGCCGTTTCCGGCAGATCCTCGCGCCGGGGGGCCGCGTGCTCATCCTGGTGCCCGCGCTGCCCGCGCTCTTCGGCGCCATCGACGAAGCCGTGGGCCACTACCGCCGCTACACGCCGGACTCGCTGCGCGCGGTCCTGGAGGGCAATGGCTTCGAGTTGGAGAAGCTGGAGTGGATGAACCTGGTGGGCCTGCCAGGCTGGTTCCTCAACAGCCGCATCCTGCGCCGCCGCGCGGTGCCCAAGCTCCAGCTCCGCGTGTATGACGCGCTCGCGCCCCTCTTCGCCCAGGCGGAGCGAAACGTGAAGCTGCCGGTGGGCATGAGCCTGTTCGCCGTGGCGCGCGTCACCGGAGACGCCGCGCCGTGAGTGCCGCGCCCGAGCCCGTGGTCCCTGGGGCGTCCCCCGCCGCGTCTTCCGGCGCGCCCACCCCCATCGCCACGCCTCGGGCCGCTGGAATGCCGCGCACGGCATGGGCCGCCATGGCGGCGCTGTACCTGTTGCTGTTCCCCTACCATCCTGGGCTCCGCTCTCCGAACGAGCTGTGCCGGCTGTGGCAGACCCGAGCGCTCGTGGAGTACGGCACGCTCGACATCAACGGCGCGCTGCGCGACTACGGTCCGGTGGGCGACCTGTCCGTGAAGGATGGGAAGTACTACCCCTCCAAGGCGCCCTTGCTGTCCTTCGCCGCGGTGCCCGTGTACGCCGCGCTGAGGGCCGTGGGCGGTGGCTATCGCTACGCGGTTCCCGAAGTCCCCCTCGTCTTCTTCACGCGGCTGCTGCTCACGGTCCTGCCCACGCTGGGCCTGTTGTGGCTCGTGCGCCGCTTCCTGGGGGCCTACCTGTCCGCCCGCGTCGCGGATGCCGTCACGCTGACCTACGCCCTGGGCACGCTGGCGTTCAGCTACTCGCTGCTGTTCATGAGTCATCAGACGACCGCGGTGCTGCTCTTCGCGGGCTTCTACGCGCTCTGGCGGCTCGCGCGCGGCGAGTGGCGAGAGCGGGGCTACCTGGGAGTGGGCGCCTGCGCCGGGGCCACGGTCGCGGCCGAGTACACGGGCGCGCTGGGCGTGCTCGGATTGATTCTCTACGCAGTCCTCACGCTGCTCTCCGGCGAGGGACCGTGGACCGTGCGCGCCCGACGGCTGGCGCGCGCGACGGGGCTCGCCGCGCTGGGAGCGCTGCCCTTCGTGGTGGGGCTGATGCTCTACCACCAGGCAACGTTCGGACATCCGCTGGAGACGGGCTACAAGCACCTCAATGACTCGGCCTACCAGCCGTGGCACCTGGGGGGATTCCTGGGCATCCGCACGCCGGATCCGCGCGCCTTCGCGCTGTCCTTCTTCTCCCCACTGCGGGGCCTGTTCACGCTGTCGCCGTTCCTGCTGCTCGCGCTCCCCGGGCTCGCGCTGTTGAAGCGACAGGCGCGCGAGTCCGCGTCGCTGCGTCCCCTGTTCTGGCTCACCGCCGCGCTGCTGGCGGGCTACACGTACTTCACCTCGTCCTTCTCGTATGACTCGTGGGGGTGGACCACGGGCCCCCGTCACCTCACGGGCCTGGTGCCCTTCCTCCTCTTGCCCGTGGGGCTCGTGCTGGAGCGCGTGCGAGACACCTCGCGCCCGTTCACGCGAGGCATCGCGGCCATGGCCTGCGCGACCTCCGTCCTCTTCACCGGGTTGGCCACCTTCATCAATTACATCCCCGATGATGTCTCGACGCCGCTGTTCGGGCTGGCGGAGCCGCTGCTCACCGCCGGCTACTTCCCGCCCAGCGGGCTCGGCTTCCTCGGCGTCCCGACGCAGGCGGCGGGGCTCGCGATGCTCGCGCTGCTCGTCGGCGTGGCCGTGAGCCTCTTCATCGAACTGGGGCGGACGTCCGATGCCGGACGCCGTCTCGCGCCGAGCGTCTGGCTCGCCGGGCTCATCACCCTGGGGCTCCTGGCCGGAGCGCAGGTGCTGGCCACGCGCGGGGACACCGCGGACCGCAACGCCGTGCGCTTCCTCCAGTCAGTCTGGTTGACCCCTCCCCACGGGGCTGTGTCGTTCTGGCCCCGTACGGGAGAGTGACAGCCCCGCGGGGCAATGCGCCTCGCAAAGTTTGCGCGGTACGCACGGTTTGTCATCGAAAGCCGCGTCACCCCATACCCAGCCCTTAAAGACAAACACCCGCAACTGCTGCACGCGACACCTGTCTCAAACAGGCCCGTGCCTTGCTGACTCTCCAGGGCTCGCCTCCGCCCCAGCCGGCGAGGAGTCCTGCAATGAACAAGCAGCTGGTGTCGAACACTCATCACCTCGCGCGTCGCGCCAGGTCAAACACACACATCCACCATCGCGCCCACCTCCAGCGCGGGTTCTCCATGCTGTTGGCGCTGGGGCTCGTGGCGCTCGTCACCACGGCGGTGATGGTGTCGCTGCGCGCCGTCAGCGCCGAGGCGAACCTCCAAGCCCATGAACGGCGCGCCCGCGAGGCGCTCTTCGCCGCCGAGGCCGGCATGGCGGAGGGACGCGTGGTGGTGCAGTCCCTGCTCGGCGCGAGCAACAACTACACGGGCGTCATCGAGGCCCTCGGCAACCTGCGCACGCCGGGCGGCGGCGCCGATGGCTACGTGAACGAGACGGCGGACGGGCTGCCCAGCGCGCCGGGCAACGAGTGGTACCAGGTCATCGGACGGACCGACTACACGATGTCACGTGGCCCCGGCGCCGCCATCGACCCGGGGGTGACGACAGCCAACGCGGAGTTGATGGGACCGACCGGCGTGGCCATCGAGGACTACCCGGAGCCCCTGGGCGTGCACTACCGCGTGTTCCTGGTGGATGACGCGGACGAGGCGCCCACCTCCAACCGGCGCGTCGACACGAACAATCAGGTGTGGCTGGTCGCCGTGGGCGAGGTGGACACGCCCGGTGGCATGCCCTACCGCACCATCATTCGCTCCCTCGTCACCAACGAGAACAGCATCGGCTCGGGCGGCGGCTATTGCCAGAAGGGCGGCTGTGACGCCGCTCATCAAGCGGGCGGCACGGGCGTCGTGGGTGGAGCCGGCAACGTCTACGGCGGGTAGTCGCACCGCGCATTCCTTGGGGGATTCACCATGCACCTCACACGCGTCCTCATCTCCGCTGGTGTGCTGGCTGTCACAGGAGTCGTCCTCGCTCAAGGCACGGATGGAGGCACCGGTCCGAGTACCAGCACCGGCGTCGGCCTGTGCATCGACACCACGGGCACGGACAAGCAGCCGCCCTTCACCCGCGACGCAGGCATCCCCAGCGCCATCATCGTCACGGATGACGCTCCGCCCAAGCTGCGGCTCAACACCAACCTCAACGTGTTGGATCCGGAGCGCATCATCCTCCCCTTCGAGCAGGACATCGAAGGGCTCATCGTGGATGACCAGGCCGGCAACGGCGCGTCTCACACGCTCGGCTGGTTCTACTACGACGACCTCATCCGCCTGGGGTACGTGGACATCAAGGACCCCAACGACCCCAACGACGACGTGTTGGTGGATCGCAACGGCAACGGGGTGCCGGACTTCCACGAGGACCTCTACAACATCTCCGCGGGCCCCTCCGCGCGCGCCTATGTCGGCCGCGACGGTCCGCGCTGCCCCGGCCGCGCGGTGTTCAACCACGTCATCCAGGACGGCGGCACCCGCCAGTTCCGCGAGCCGGACCTGCTGACGGGCCCGTGCAACTCCAGCGGCAGCTACATGGCCAATCACGGCCCCACGCGATGGAACGCCGGCACGGGCTATCCCCCCCAGCCCACCACGGGCGGCATCGTGGGGCAGATCGTCAACGACTTCGCGGGCAGCCCGTACAACTTCCTCGACAGCAACGACAACCTCAACCCGTCCGCCATCCCCGACAAGGTGGACGGCTGGTTCAGTGACCGCGGCGCCTTCCCACACATCCCCAACCTGCTGGAGCCCGCCGACCCCGCCAATGACAACAAGGGCATTGGCCACCTCGTCTTCCTCGCCACTGACGACGACGACAACAAGTGCCCCCAATCCGGCACCGCCGAGTGTCTGGCCCCGCGCATCGCGTGGGACAAGAACGACGACCCCGGTGACGGCATCCCCGACTACAAGGCCAGCGCCTTCGACACCAATGGTCGCCTCAAGCCCGGGCGCAGCGCGGCCGAGCCCATCACCGAGGAGGACCGGCGGGTGAAGATGGGCCGCATCCAGGGCAACCGCGAGCTGGTCTTCTTCCTCGTTGTCTACGTGGAGCAGATCTACGGCGCGGCCACGGACTCGTGCTTCGCGACCCAGTACTTCCCGGATGGCGGCGCGCAGTGCAACCTCTGGATGCACGGGGACATCAACGTCTTCTTCTCCAAGACGTTGCTCAACATGGACCTGCACCAGAGCCTCAACACCACCACGGTGACGACGAAGACGCTGGGCTCGGGCTGGTTGAGCTCCACCGCGTACAACCGGCTGAAGCAGGATGGCGGCGCCTACGGCGGCATCACCTTCCCCGCGGGCCAGACGCAGAACGTGATGTCCTACAACCGCCGCGCGGCGCACACGCTCGTGGGCGCGCCGCGAAACAATCCGCTCGTCTGGATCCTGGGCTGGGAGGACCAGAACGCCGGTGGCAACCGGACGTACAACGACATCGTCATCCTCATCAACAAACAGAACAACGGCTCGTATCGCTCGGATGTCGTGTCGGACATCTCACTGGACGAGGCCCAGGACTACACCATCACCGAGGTCACCTTCGAGGTGGATGACCAGGCGTACTTCGTGGGCGATGGCGGGACAGCCAATGCCTGTCGCAGACAGGTGAGCTTCGCCGATGGCGGCGTGGGGCTGAGCCAACCCAAAATCACCTATCAGGTGGCGCTGGACTGCAAGGAGTGCACCGCCAACTGCGACACGTCCTCACCCACGTTCGTGATGAAGAACAACCCGTCGTGGGTGGACGTGCCCATGCCCGACCCGGACGGCGGCACGGCCGCGCGGCACGTGACGTCCGTGGTGAATGACTTCCTGGAGCGAGGCTTCACCGGCTCGCAGCTGTGCTGGCGGGCGGTGCTGGAGAGCCCGGGCGAGGCCTGCCAACCCACCATCAACGACGTCAACGTCTCCTACAAGGCGCAGAAGGCGGGCGAGTACGGGCGCGCGTCCATCACCCCGCTGGCCAACGCCGCCGTGTACGGCGTCTATGAGACGCCGGGCCGGACGTGGTTCAGCGCCACGGGTGTGAACCCCTCCGCGCGTGTCTTCGACGATGGCGGCGTGGACCTCGCGGACCGCGGCCACGTCCACCTCAAGTTGATGTACGACCCGGACGACCCCAACACGGGCTACAGCCCGTTCCAGCCGCAGTGGGACTCCGGCGAGAGGCTGAGCAACTGGACTCGCACCACCAGCGCCAGCAACCTGGATGCGCGCAAGCTCGTGTCCTGGGACCAGAACGCGCCCCAGCGCTGGCGCGCCACCGCGGACTACCTCCAGGACAGCACGAGCCCCGCGTTCCCCGGCAGCCTGTGCGGCATCGAGTCCGCGGGCGTCTACCAATACGACCTGAACCGCAAGAACGGCTGCGATGACGATGACCGGGCCACGCTGCGCAACTGGCTCTATGGCTGGGAATATAGAGACAGCACCACCGGCACATCGGGCACGCGACGCGCCTGGCCCATGGGCGGGGTGAACCTCTCCACCGCCGCCGTGGTGGGACCGCCTGGGATTCCCCCTTGGATGCTGAAGTCCTCGAACAACGAACTGGACCGCTTCGTGTCGCGATTCCAGAGCGACTCGCGCATCGCGCAGCGGCCCACGGTGGCCTACGTGGGCACCACCCAAGGCTACCTGCACGCGCTGGCCACGGGCCGCTACCGCGCGAACGACGACACCTGCACGAGCATCGTGGAGCACCAGGGCTACTTCGCCCGCTCGGGAGGGTGCACCAGCAGCCGCGACTACGGCACTGGCGACGAGGTGTTCGCCTACCTGCCCTACAAGCTGCTGCCCTTCTACGTGGAGAACTTCCGCCGACGCGGCGA
This sequence comes from Citreicoccus inhibens, assembly GCF_019039035.1. Classification (GTDB taxonomy): domain Bacteria; phylum Myxococcota; class Myxococcia; order Myxococcales; family Myxococcaceae; genus Citreicoccus; species Citreicoccus inhibens. Next base: position 135,551 of record NZ_JAHNZT010000007.1, read on the forward strand.
CGCCAGCATCGCGCGCGCCACCGTGGACGCCTCGCCCGCGGTGGCGGACGTGGACCTGGGACAGACGGGCGAGTACAGCGACACCACGGGCTACGTCGCGACCGCCGCCAATCAATGGCGCCTGGACACCACCACCCCCACGGCGGGCGCCAAGACCGTGCTGGCCAGCGCCACGGGCCCCAAGCAGAGCGTCCTCTTCGCCCTGGACATCAGCAACCCGAGCGACGCGAAGTTCCCCATGCCGCTGTGGGAGTTCGACATGCGGCGCGACCGCTTCCTCACCACGACCGGGCAGCCCTGCCTGCCCACGAACACGAGCACCAACTGCAAGAGCCTGCCCGACCTGTTCGTGGCCGCGGGGGCCGTGAAGCCAGACTCCACCGGCTCACGCCATGCCCCCACCATCGTGCGCATGGACTTCGGCCCGGGCGGCACGAAGTGGGTGGCCATCTTCGCCAGCGACTACCTGCCTGACGCGACCAACCCCACCACCGCCAACAGCGTGGGCACGGTCTATCTCATCGACCTGAAGACGGGCCTGCCCGTGCAGGTGCCCGGCGGCACCACCCGCTCGCGGCTCGCGGGCATCGTCACGCTGGGCAGCGCCGCGGATGCCAACGAAGGCATCGGCGGTGAGGTCGCCGCGGTGGACGCCAACGACGACGGCGTCTTCGATGTGCTCTACGTCCCCTCGACGTCCGGGAAGATCTACCGCATCAACACGAGCGACGTGGACGCCACGGGCCGGCCGCTGGGCAAGGTGCTCGCCTCGTGCGTCATCGCGAACGCGAAGACCGTCACGGACGTGCCCTCCGCGTGGCGGCCCTACCAGCGCATCTTCTCCAGCATCTCCGTGAAGATGGAGCGCGGCGGCAGCGGCAACGTGGCGCACATCTACTTCGGCACCGCCAACAGCCCGGACCTGGCCAACGAGCCCGAGGACCTGATGCCCCTCGCCTCCAAGCCGCACTACTACTTGATGGCCTTCAACGATCCGCGCCCGCTGTCCGCCACCTGCGGCGGCACGTATGCGTGGTCGCAAGAGCTGGCGGCGGGGCAACTCGTCTGGGGTGGCGTGGCGTCGAGCAGCGACAGCGTCTTCACCACCACGGCCTCGGGCAAGGCCGCCAACATCTGCAGCCTGAACGCGGAGGGAGGCAAGCTCTACGCCTACAGCGCCGCGGGCGTCGCGGCGCCGGGCAACGGCGCGTCACTCGGAGGACAGGGCGTGAACGCGCCCGTGCTCTACGACAACCACCTCATCATCCTCACGGCCGACTCGAAGGTCCGCGTGATGGGCGAGCAGGGCAAGTTCAACAACCCAGGCGGCGCGGGCCTGCAACGTCGCTCCAACATCCTCATCTGGGACGTGCGCTCCGGCTCGAAAATCCAGGAGGTCGTTCCGTGAGTCGCGCCCCGTTCACCGGCGCGCCCCGCGGCGTCACGCTGCTGGAGACCATGGCCACCGCCGTGGTGCTGCTCGTGGGCATGTTGGCGGTCATGGCCGCGCTGCTGGCCGCCTCCAAGCAGAACCGCCGCAACCTCATCCAGACGCAGGCGACCCACGTCGCCGAGCAGGAGCTGGAGCGCATCGCGGGGATTCGGTGCGACAACGTCGACCGGGCCGACCCCTGCGCGAACATCAAGATGATGGACCAGACCCAGCGCAAGGTGTTCTGGAGCGCCAACGGCGAGCCCTCGGACAGCCCCCCTCCTCCGGGTGCGCCGCCGCAGCTCGAGTACGACGTCGCCATCGACGTGGATCCCCCCTTCGAAGGCAGCGAACTGGGCGCGCCCAGCCTCACGCGCGTCGAGGCCACCGTGCCCCTGACCAACGTGCTCAACGTGCGCGTCACCGTGAGCTGGGAGCTGCCCGGCGCGGAGCGACGCGCCGTGGCCCTGCAGACGCGGGTGGCCCCATGAACCATCGCCGCCACGCACACGGGTTCTCGCTCATCGAGCTGCTCATCGCCTCCGCCATCGCCATCGCGCTCATCTCCGCCGCCATCTCCGTGGGCTTGCAGTTGCAACGCCGTGGCGTCTTGGAGGAGCGGACGATGGAGACCCAGAACGCGGCCCGCGCCGCGCGGGACCTCTTCGCCTTCGGCGTCCAGCGAGCAGGGGCAGGCGCGGGCTCGTCGCCGCTCGCCATTGGCAACACGCCCGCGAGCCGGCCGGACCTGCGCTACCCGGTCTGGGTGACGACGCAGCCGGACTTCGCCACGGACCCTTCGTTCGCCCTGCCGTCCGGGCCCTATCAAGACCTGCGCTCGGATGTGCTCCGCATCTGGGAGACGGATCCCGGCAACATGCTCCGCCTCGTGGCGTGCCAGAGCGGGACGTTCGCGTGGACGGGCAATCGGCTGTGCACGCAGACCCGTCCCCCCGAGGGGCTCAAGAACCTGTTGGTGGCCGTCGTCGCGCCGCATGGCGCCGGAGGCAAACGGCCCATCGCGTGCGTCGGGATGCTGGGCAGCACGTTCGACCAGACCATCAACCCGCCGCTGGACAGCGAATACTCCGTGGACTTCTCGCCCGGCGTCCCGGGGCTGCCCGCCCTCGCCTCGACGCATGAGTGTGGCGCGCCTCCGGTCGCGAGCGGCCTGGACGGAGGCGGAGGCGTCCCGCTCCAGCTCTGGGATGCGCCAGACCTGTACGTCATGCCCATCACCGCGCGCGACTTCCGCGTGAACTGGAAGGGCGGCGCCCCCGCGCTGGAGATGGACTCCGATGGCTTCATCCCCGATGCGGGCTTCGCGGTGGTGTCGCGAGACATCGAGCGGCTCCAGGTCTTCCTCGGCGTCGTCCCCACGGACCAATCGGATGCGGGGGTGCTCCTCTTCCCCGATGCGGTCACGGGGCGGCCCGCGCTCGACACCTGCACCTTCAGCTCCTGCTCGCCCTTCATCACGTGGGACGCCGGGACAGTCGTCTCGGCGGATGAGGGGCCGGACACGCCTCGCGACAAGCTGATGCAGCGCGTGCGGCTGGTGGAGCTGCGCATCACCGCGCGCTCGGCGCGACTGGACCGGCTGGCGGACCTGGCCACCGATGGAGGGCTCGACGATGACGGCAACATCCAGGACGGCTACAAGCGGCGACACTCCGTCATCCGCCTGTCACCGAGGAACTTCGGCTATGCAGGCCAATGACAGACACGCGCGCCGGCCGCGCTCGGGCATGAGCCTGCTGGAGCTGATGGTGACCTTGGCCATCCTGACTGTCTTTGTCTCCCTGAGCGTCGCGGGCTTCCAGGGGATGACGGAGCGGCAGCGCGTGGGAGGCGCGCAGCGGGAGATCCTCCTGATGATGCAGGAGGCCCGGCAGCAGGCCCGCGCCTCGCTCCAGCCGGTGCGACTGACCCAGTGGACCGCCGATGAGGACGGCCGCCCCGTCACCCGCATCCGCTGGGAGCGACTGCCGTGCGACAACAGCTGGGGCACCACCTGCCCCCGCGTGGAGTGCGCCACCAATGCCTGCGGCGTGGGGGCGTGCGACTGCGGTCCGGGAGTGGGGCAGCCGGTGCTCCTCCCCCGAGGACTGGAGGCCAGCTCGCTCGACCGCCTCTGCTGGTTGGGGGACTCGGCCCGGCCGGTGGCGCCGCAGGGCACCACCGTCTGTGTCGAGGCCTCCACTCCGCCCGTCCTGGGCAGCCTGGTGCTGCGTCGCGACGGCGTGCCCGACCAGGTCATGGACGTGGACGGACTGACGGGGACGGTCCGAGTGGTCGACTGCACCCAGCTCCCCAACTCGCCCGGCTGCTCATAGGACGACGCAGGGGCCCCGTCGCCGTATAGTCACCGAATCCCGAGCGACCTGGGTCGCTCCCTTCCGGAGACGGTGAATGAAGACGCGGGTTGCCCTCGTGCTGGCCCTGTCGCTGGCTGCCACTGCCCACGCCGAGAACGCGGCGGAGGTGTGGACGGCCAAGTGCAAGTCCTGCCACGGCGAAGACGGCAAGGCGCACACGACCCTGGGCAAGAAGGAGTCCATCGTCGACATGAGCCAGCCTGCCTGGCAGAAGGCCGAGACCGACGCCGATATCCGCGAGGTGATTGCGGATGGCTCCTCGCGCAACTCCAAGATGAAGGCTTACAAGGACAAGCTCACGCCGGCGCAGATTGACGCGCTGGTGGGATACATCCGCACCTTCCAGAGCAAGTAGGGCGATCCTGAATAAGCCCCGCGCGCCAGCGTCCGGGGAACGGAGAATCGGAGCCGCCCATGAAGAACCTCACTGTCGCCCTCGTGTTCGTGCTGTCCCTGGTCAGCCTGTTCGCCACCGTGCGAGCAGAGGCACTGTCCACGCCGCGCATCGAGAAGGGCCTGTCGCGCCCCGAACCCCTGCTCGCCGCGAAGCCCAAGGGCGGAGACGGCAAGGGCGGTGGGAAGGGGGGCGGCAAGGGCGGCAATGGGGACGACAAGGGCGGCAAGGACAACGAGGAGGACGAAGAGGAGTACCGCCGGCAGTACCAGGGGCTCAGCCAGAGCGCCGCGCTGGAGCTGGTGGACCCGGGCGCCCTCGACGACCTCCTCCGCCTCCAGGCCCGCGTCCGCCGAGGCCGCTGAGCACCGCGGCCGACCCGCCCGTGAGTCTCACCAGACCTACTGTGAGTGCGTCTTGGATGGGTCCGCAAAAAGTAGGGGGCTCGCAAACTTTGCGAGGGGCGGCAGTGTTCTCCCGGCAACAGCAGGCCATACTCTAAGTGATTTCCGCAGATTAGGGTAGACGACTGTCGGCATGCGGATTGCCCGCTTGTCGACGTATGCAGCCTTCAAGAGATAGGACGCGGGGGGACCGCGGTCACCGGAGACATCACTCCGCAGCGCAGCGTCGGACCGGGGGCTTTGCCCTCATCGTGGCGCTGGGGGTCGTGGCGGTCGTCACCCTCGCGGTGATGCTCAGCTTCAGCGTGGTCGGGCGAGAGTCCGATGCGCAGGCGGATGCCCGGCGGAAGAAGGAAGCCTTCTTCGCGGCGGAGGCGGGGCTGGCCGAGGGGCGCGAGGTGATGCGCCTGCGGCTCGGCGATAGCGACCTGACCTACAACCAGGCCATCGCGGCCCTCGGCGCACCCATCTCCGAGCCTGGCCTCGGCTCGCCGGGGCGCCCCTGGTTCGAGGTCCTCCCCGGCCCTGGCGCGGACCGCTGGAACTACTACCCGCTCACGCCCGGGACCATGGATCCCACCGAGCTGGCCAGCGGCACGGGCACCCGGGTGGCCAACCAGCCTTACGAGGACTACCCCACGCAGAGCAGCACGCGCTACCGCGTCTTCCTGCGAGACGACGACGACGGCGACAGCAACTTCGCCTCGGACACCAACCGACAGGTCTGGCTCGTCGCCGTGGGCGAGGTGGTCAATCCGCAGGGGCGCCCCACCCGAGCCATCGTGCAAGCCCTGGTCACCAACGGGAATGCCCAGACCATGAATGGCCCTGGGTGCGTCAACCGCGGGTGCGGCCCCGACAACAATTTCAATAACAATCAAGATCAGGAATCGCCCACCAACCTGGGCAACGTCAAAACCATTCCGTAGGCGCGGAAAGCCACTCATGATTCGCATGAAACTCATGTCGCTGCCCCTGATGCTCCTACCGTGTCTGGCGGGCGCGACGGACTCCGGCGAGACGCTCTTCAACAAAGCCTGCTCGCATTGTCATACGGCCCGGCGCCCCGAGAAGGAGGCCAAGGCCCAGCCCACGCTGGCACGCGACAGCAAGGCCATCCCCACCATGGACCTGGCCATCCAGAATCGCTCGGCGGAGCAGCTTCGCACCTGGGTTCAAGCGCCGCACAAGGTGAATGCGAAGACGGGCTGCGACACGCGGCAACTGCGCGCCGAGGACATGGACGCGCTGATGGGCTACCTGTCCACGCTCGCCGTGCCGCTCGAGCTGCCGCGCGACGAGATGTTGCGCCAGCAGCTGCAAGAGAAGCTCAAGGCCCAGCGCGCCCGCCAGCAAGCCAACACCCACCAGCCCAACTCCTCCCCGGGGGGGAAGTGATGCGCACCTTCGTCCGAGCCCTCGCGGCCCTTACCTGGCTCGTGCTGCCCGCGAGCGGGTACGCGGCCCCCGCCAAGCTGTGTCAGGACGATCTCTCACAGGATCGCCAGCCGAACTTCAACGCCGGCGATGGCAGTCTTCAGATCGCCAATCAGACCATCCTGGTCACGGGAGACTCTCCGCCGCGCCTGCAGCTCAACACGAACCTCGCGCGCCTGGACCCTGAGCACATCTACTTCCCGTTCGATCAGCACGTCACCATCAGCTACGTGTATGAGTCCGCCGGCGCCTCACACGCGCTGGGCTACATGTACCTGGATGACCTGAAGGCCCGCGGCTACCTGGATGCCACCGGCAACCTCGCGGACACGAACAACAACGGCATCCTCGACTTGCACGAGGACCTGTTCAACCTCGCACCGCCATCCGGAAACGACATCCGTCCGTATATCGGTAGCGCACGGCGCTGCACGGGCAAGGTCTTCACCTCGGGAGGAAAGACATACACCCAGCCCGAGCTGGCCATGAAGGACTGCAATTCGGGCGTCTTCGAGCGCAAGCCACTGTCCGACGCGCGCCCCGGCCATGTCACGGAAGACATTGACGTGGATATCTTTGGCATGTCGGAGAGCGAATCCTACTCCGCGAGCGACTCCGAGTTCTCGGACAACGGGCTGTTCCCACACATCCCCAACCTGCTGGAGCCTGCCTCCGTGGCGAACGGCGGCAAGGGCCTGGGGAAGATGGTCTTCCTCCTCGCCGACGACGACGGGGACAGGACCACCTACAACAACCTCTCGCCCGTCGCGGACTCGGACGACACCGACAACGGCATTCCGGACTACGACGTCTCCAAGTACGACTCCAGCGGCCTGGTGCGGAACACCAACCAGGATCCCGGCATCACGGAGTTCGATCGCACGGTGGACCTGGGGCAGATCCAGGGAGGGAAGGAGATCGTCTTCTTCCTGGTCGTCTACTACGCGCCCCGCCACAACCTGGATGATGGCAAGGACTTCCCCTGCCTGAAGCGAGACCCGGCGGACGGCAAGTGCCTGCTCCACTTGAAGACGCCCATCTCCGTCTTCTTCTCCAAGGCCGCGTGGAACCTGGACCAGAACTTCGTCCCGGGGCGGGTCACGGAGCGCAACATCGGGTGCTCGTATGACGACCGCTGCGTCCCCGACATCCCTGCCCGCGTGACCTCGTACGGATGCCCGACGGTGAACCCCCCGGGCCCCAAGGTGTGTGGATGGCTGGCCGGCCCGAAGTCGGACCTGGGCTCCACGCTGGGCCGCCTGAAGAACCTGGCGGTCTACGGCAACCTGGACATGCCCATGGAGAAGGCCACGCTCGCGCGGCCGCCGCCTCCCTCCAGTGGCGTGGACATGAACTACATGCCTCACGTCATCGTGGGCGCGCCGTCCACGGACCCCTTCCGCTGGATCCTCGGCTTCGAGGACCTCAGCGGCGGCGGTGACCGCGACTTCAACGACGTGGTGTTCGTGGTCAACAAGGAGAACGGGGGTGGCCTGCGCTCCGCGACCGTGTCTGGAGACATCTCGCCCGACATCGCCGACGACTTCACCATCACCAAGGTGCGCTTCAAGCGCCAGGATGACTTCGCTCCGGCGCCGCGCACCTGCTCGGGTGGCGCTCCGTGCTGGACCGAGGAGGTCGCCGGTGCCTGCACGCCGCCCAGCGGCGTCCGTCCCTCCATCCAATACTCGGTGGCGGTGGACTGCCGTGTCTGCAGCAACGGCACCTGCACCCCGAACGCCAACCCGCAGTGGATCCCGGTGGTCTTCGACCCGGCCCCGAACAATCAAGTGAAGGAGTTGGACATCCAGGCGCTCGGCTTCACCGGCTCCCAGCTCTGCTGGAAGGTGGACATCAGCAGCCCCAACGAGCGCTGCCGCCCCGTCATCGACAACATCGACGTGGGCTATCAGGCCGTCCGCTCCGGCAACTACGCGCGCGCCTCACCCTCCACCCTCGGCAATGCCGTGGTCTGGGGCGTCAACGAGACCCCCGGCAGGAGCTGGGGCCAGAACTGGCCCACCTCGGGCGTGCCCGCCGCGGGCACTCGTCTGTACGACGGGAGCAAGGACTTCACGCCCCGAGGCCACCTGTACCTTCAGTCACTCTACGACCCCGAGAACACGGATGTGACGCACACCGTCCAGCGCTGGGAGGCAGGCCGGGTGATGGCGCTGTCGCTCGCGGGCAGCGGTGACCCCTCGGGGCGCAAGCTCTACACCATCGACGGCGCCAACACGCGCATCAACCTCACCCAGGTGGATTCGGGGGGCAGCGCGGCCACCAACCCGCTCTTCCCCGATTCGCTCTGCGACACCCTCGTCAACGGTCGGCGCGCCTACGACCTCAACGCTGACGGCTTGTGCCGCACGCCCAGCGGCACCACGGCCGACAAGAAGAGCACCTCGGACGACCAGAACGACCGCAAGGCCCTCATCGACTGGCTGTATGGCTGGGAAGACCGCTACGACGTCAGCCCCACCAGCGCCGCGAAGCGGCCGTGGCCCTTTGGCGGAATCAACCTCTCCACCGTGGCGCTCGCGGTCCCGCCCTTCTACGACACGTGGTACCAGAACGCGCGCCCCGCCGAACGCGACCTGTATCGCCGGAACTTCGCGGAGCCGCTCAAGGAGCGGCCGACCATTGCCTACGTGGGCACGATGAATGGCGTCTTCCACGCCTTCAACTCGGGCGACTTCCGCGGAGAGAAGCGAGACACCTGTGCCGACAAGGAGCAGCAACGCGGCTTCTTCCGTCCCACCGGCACCTGCCAGACGACCACCCCCTACACCAACCGCGCCTACGGCACCGGTGAGGAGAAGTTCGCCTACCTGCCGCGCATGCTGCTGGACCGGTATCGGAACAACTATGTGCAGTTCCCCGGCTCGTCGAGCCTGCCGCGCCCACAGGTGGATGCGTCCGCCGCCATCGCGAACGTGGACCTGGGCATCTCGAACAAGCCCGCCTGGACTCCTGAAAACACCGCCTCACGGAGCACGGGCGCCAAGACGGTCCTCGTCTCCGCGACGGGCAAGAACAGCCCCGTGGTCTTCTCCCTGGACATCACCAATCCCACGGACTCGTGGTACCCGCTGCCCATGTGGGAGTTCAGCCTCGCGGATGCGACGGTGAACGCCGCCTTCAGCACCGCGCGCGCCACCTCGTCGGCGGTGAAGCTGCCGGACAACACGGGGTCTCGCCACGCGCCGTCCGTGGGCCGGCTCGCGTGGGGCCCCACGGATTCTGTCTGGGCGGCGGTGGTCGGCACCGACTATGTGCCCACCTTGGGACGCGCGGGCTCCGTCTTCCTCATCGACATGAAGACCGGGCGCCCCCTCAACTTCGGCTCCACCAGCCAGGGCACCAACGCGGGCGTCATCACGCTGGACCTCAACTCCGGCGTGGCCGCGGAGTCCGCTCTGATGGACCTGGACCAGGATGGCACCTACGACGTCATCTACGTGCCCACCACGGCCGGCCATGTCTACCGCATCAACCTGCGCAAGGTGGACACCAACGCCATTCTGGGCACCAAGGTCCAGACCTGCCTCGTGGCGGATGCCCCGCTGGCCGCGGCGTCGGACTCCAACGCCGCGCAGAACCAGGACCAGAGCTACCAGCAGCTCTACTCGAACCTCGCGGTGAAGCTCGTGCCGGGCCCCAACGGTCCCGCGGTGCGCTTCTTCTTCGGCACGGGCGACAACCCGGACGAGTTCTCCGACGGACCCGCCGACAAGAGCCACTACCGCTACCATCTGTTCGGCTATGAGGACCAGAACCCCACCGGCACCGGTGGCTGTGCGGCCAATCCGCTCACCCCCATGTGGGTGGCTCCGCTCGACGAAGGTCAGGCGGTCTGGGGCGGCGTGGCCATCAACCAGAAGGACGTCTTCGCCACCACCGCGGTGGGCAAGGCCGCGGACGTCTGCAACCTGAGCGACACGGAGAGCGGCAAGTATTACGTCGCGGCCCAGGTTCCAACCGCGGGCACCACGCCGAGCGCAACCGGGACCTCACTGGACGGCCATGGCGTCAATGCGCCCATCGTCCACGACAACCATCTCTTCATCCTCACCGCGACAGGCTCCATGCAGATTCGCGGCGAAGAGAAGTGGAACAACGGCAAGTCCGCGAATGGCGCCACCCGGTCACGTATCCTCCTGTGGGAGCCGGTTCCGGACGGAAAGCTGCCGCAATGACATCCCTGCATAGACACGCGCCCCGAGGCGCGACCCTGTTGGAGGTCATGGCCACCATGGCGGTGCTGCTGCTCGGCATCGCGGCGGCCATGACCGTGGTGGCGGCGACCAGCCGCTCCAACCGGCGCACGCTCACGGCCATCCAGGCGCAGCTCATCGCCGAGCAGTACCTGGAGAACATCACGGCGCAGGGCTGCAACCCCGTGCCCCCGGCGTGCAGCAACCTGGCGGCCTGGGACCGGCGGCGCGATCTCGTGTACCAGACCGCCGGGGGGCAGCTCACCACCACGGCGCCTGGCCCGGGCGTCACGGCGCGCCAGTACGAGGTCTCCGTGGATGTCGATGGTCCCACGCTGACCGGCTCCATCGAGAACGGCTCGCAGGGTGAGCCGTCCATCTCCCGCCCGCTGGTGGGAACCAACACGGGCAACCTCGTCAACGTCCGCGTGTCGGTGAGCTGGGAAGAACTCGGCTCGAGGAACGGCCGACAGGTCGTCGTCGTCCAGACTCGGATGGCCCCATGATGCGCCGCATTGGGAAGTCCCGGGGCTTCACCCTGCTGGAGGTCATGGTCGCCGCGGGTCTGGCCGTCATCGTGCTCGCGACGGGCCTCGCCGTGGGAATGCAGATGCAGCGGCGCGCCATCTTCGAGGAGCAGACGATGATGGCCCAGGTCACCGGCAAGGCCGTCAAGGACCTGCTGACCACCGACATCGAGCGCGCCGGTCTGGGCATGGGCAACTCCCCCACGTCCTTCGGGCAGAACGACCAACGCGTCGCGCTCAGCGCGTGGACGGAGCCCAACCTGAAAACCACCGTCGCGCAGCCCTCGCTGATGGCGGATATGGGGTTCAGTCTGCCTTCGGGCATCTACGCGAACATGAGGTCGGACGCGCTCCAGCTCTTCTGGGGAGACACGCAGTCCATGATCACGCTCGCGCCTTGCACGGGAATCCCCTCCGTTCGCGAAGGCGGCTCGGACAACTACTGCACCGGCCCCAATCCTCCCATGGATCTACAGCCACCCACGGGGCAGATGACGCCCGCGCTGGTGGTGAACCCATTTCAAACAGGCATCCCCCCACTGCCCGCCTGCCAGATTCTCATTTCCTCCATCAACAGCTCCAGCCAGAAGGTCAACGCGAACCCTGGCACCAATAGCGATACAAACGACGCCTGCTCGTCCACGAACGACGGACGCAACAAGCTCGACTGGAGGCAGACCGGCTGGCGCATCATGCGGACCCTGGGCGCAGCGTACCGTGTGAACTGGGTATCGGCGGGGACGGAGCCGCAGCTCGAGTACCTGCCTCCTGGACCCGCGACCTCGTGGCAGGTGGTGAGCCGCGACGTGGAGCGGATGAAGGTGCGCATGGGCGTCATGGACCTCATCAGCCCCAACGCCGACCTGCGGTGGTTCCCCGACGCCGCCGCGGGCCGTCCGGCCATTGATGCCTGCACGATCGCCAAGATGAGCAGTGGGGAGTGCAGCCTCGACTCGCCCCCTGCCAGTGGAGGGCCGCTGCTTCCCCTCCCGACCACGGACGCCGGGCTCGTCTTGCAGCTGCGCGAGCGCGTGCGCGAGGTGGAGATTACGTTGACCATCCGCACGCGCCGGGCTGACCGAGACGCCGTGGACCTCACCGCCGTGGACGAAGAGGGCATGGTGAAGGACGGCTACAAGCGGCGCACGTTCACGTTCCGGGTGACGCCTCGCAACTTCGCGGCCACCGGACTCCTGCCTCCGATTGGACCCTGACCATGAAGTCCGTGCGTGGAATGACGTTGCTGGAAATCATGGTCGCCGTGGCAATCCTCGGCATCCTCACCAGCGTGGCGGTGGTGAACTTCCAGACGCAGCTCATCAACCAGCGCGAGAACGAGGCGACGCGCTCGCTCTGGTCCTCCGCGCTGGCGGCTCGGCAACGCGCCATCGCCACCAATCAGCCGGTGCGCATCGTGGTGGAGAACAACGTCGCGCAGGCGGACGGCAGCCAGCGCACCGTGGCGCGCTGGGAGCGGCTCGCGTGTGGCAACACCTGGGACAACGGCACGTGCCCCATGGCCGCGTGCCTGAGCACCACCTGCCGCACCAACGCCACCTGCTGTAACGAGGTGGGGCAGGACATCGTGCTGCCGCGCACCATGACGGCCACGGAGCTCAACGGCCTGTGCTTCCTGCCGGGCACGGGGCGCGCGGTGACCAACATGGCCTGCCCGCAGAACGCCGCCATCGGCCCCATCACCGCGCGGTTCCTCTTCTCGTCGAACCGGGCTCGGTCCGTGCTGTCCGTGGAGCCGCTCACCGGCCTGTCCAACGTGCTGGACTGCGATTCCCAGTACGTCGCGACGCACCCCGAGACCGCCTGCACCACGCCGTGAGCGGTGCGTCCCGCGAGCGCCTTCACGCGCCTCGCGGGAAGGTCACCACCCCCGCGGGCCGAGCCACCCGAGGCAGCGTGACGCTGAAGCACGTCCCGTGCTCCTGGGACGAGGCCACGTCCACGCGCCCGCCGTGCGCCTGGACAATCTGGGACACGATGTAGAGCCCCAGCCCCAGGCCCCCGCGCACCGGGTGCGGTTGGCCGGGCTCGGCCCCTCCCTTGCGGAAGGGCTCGAACAGCGACGGCAGCAGCGACTCGGGGATGGGCGGCCCCATGTTGTGCACCACCATCCGCTGGAAGAGCGTGTCACTCGACTCGAGCGACACGCGGACGCGCGAGCCTTCCACGCTGTGCTGGAGCGCGTTGCCCACCAGGTTGGAGAGCACCTGGGCCAGGCGCTCCTCGTCCCAGATGCCGCGACACTCGCCCCGCACCTGGAGATCCACGCCCCGCTCGGGGTGCGCGGGCTCCAGCTCCGCGATGATGCGCCGGCACACGTCCTCCAGACACATCTCGGTGGGACGCAGCGGGATGCCTCCGGCCATGCGCGCGCGGGTGAAGTCGAGCAGCTGTTTCACCAGCCGCGCCATGCGCTCGGCGCTCCCGTCGATTCGCTGCACGCCTCGACGCACCTCGGGCGGGAGCGAGGCCCGCGCCAGGAGCGCCGCGGCGGACAGGCGCACCGCGGCCAGGGGATTGCCCAGGTCGTGCCCCAGCACGCCGATGAAGCGCTCCTGATAGCGCGCCTCCTGCTCGCGCTCCTCCTCCTGACGGCGACGCGCGGTGACGTCCCGGCTGATGCCGAACAGGCCATACACGGTGCCATCGCGCCGTCGCAGGACGCCCTTCGTGGTCTGCCACACGCGACCGCTGCCAGGGCCGCCCTCGGAGTTCTCGTAGGTGGCCGTGCGCGCGGACGCGAGCACCGCCGCGTCATGCTCGCACGCGTCCCGGGCCTGCGCCTCGCCGAGCAGGTCCTCGTCCGTGCGGCCGAGAATCTCCTGGGCGGGGCGCTCGAAGGCGCGCGCCGTGGCGCCATTGATGAGCACGTAGCGCCCATCCAGGCCCTTCACGTAGATGGCGTCCGTGGCGCTCTCGATGACGGCGTGCAAAAGCGCGTGGTCCCGCCGCAGGGCCTCCTCCGAGGCCATCCGCTCCGTGAGGTCCTCCAGGAAGACCACCACGCCATCCTTGCCGGGCGCCACGCGGGCCTGAAGCCACACCGTGCCCACGGGTGACTGGCGAGACAGCCGCAAGGACTCGGGCGCGCCTCGCACCGCCACGCGCACGCAGGCGGAGAACAGGCCACACTCGCGGACCCAGGGCACCTCCGCCGCGAGTCGCCGGCGCAACAGGGGCGCGTCCTCGCGGCCCAGCCACGCCTCGGCGTAGGTGTTGGCGGAGACGCACTCGAAGTCGAAGATGCCGCCCTCGGGAGACCACAAGCTCCGCAGGACGACCACCGCCTCCGAGGCCACGGGCTCGTGCCACGTCTCCGGACGAGCGATGTTTCCACGACCGGAATGCATGGTTGGCGTGGCCCCCACGGCACGGATACCGAGACCAGGGTAGTGCCACGCCCTCGCCCCAGCCATCCGTCCCACGGGACCCTGCCGGATGTCGGACACAAGCGGCCGAGAGGTCCTTCTCCCCGCTGCATGGCGAACAGTCCGATCCGTCGTTGACCTCGCCGGACCCGGGCCCTAATTACCCGGGGCCCCCCTCGGGGGGTCCTCGAATGGACAGTCCTTTCACTCAGAAGCGGGATGCGGACACGGCACGCGGTGGAGTGCCGGCCGTGGCAGGTGACTCCTTCACGAAGTTGCTCGAGGGCCTGCGCCCTGGGCGCAGGGTTCGCACACAAGGCCTGAAGGGCGCCGCGCGCGGCCACCTGCTCGCGCGACTCCACCGCGAGCTGCGAGCGCCCCTGGTGTGCGTGGCGGCGGACGAGGAGTCCGCCGATGCCCTGGCCAGCGACCTGGCCTTCTTCCTGGGAGGCCCCGGAACGTTGCTCGCGCCCGAGGTGCTCCGGCTGCCCGCCGACGAGGTCCTCCCCTACGACGAGCTGTCTCCCGACGCGGCCACCGTCACCGCGCGCCTGGGCGCCCTCTACCACCTGGGCCAGGGCACGCGCTTCCCCGCCCTGGTGCTGTCGCTGCGCGGCTTGTATCGCCGCGTGCTGCCTCCCGCGGTGGTGCGTGCCCTCAGCGAGCGCATCTGCGTGGGGCAGGACTTCGATCGCGACGCGCTGGCGCTCAAGCTCGCGCGGATGGGCTACCAGAACAGCCCGCTCGTGGAGGACGTGGGCACCTTCAGCGTGCGCGGTGGGCTGCTGGATGTGTTCAGCCCGCTCTACGACAAGCCCGTGCGCTTGGAGTTCTTCGGCGACACCATCGAGTCCATCCGCGCGTTCGACCCCGAGTCCCAGCGCACCGTCGACGCACTGAAGGCCGTGGACCTGGTTCCCGCGCGAGAAGCGCTCCTCACCGACGAGACGCGTCCGCGCGCGGAGGCCGCCGCCCGCGAGGTCGCGGACCGCATCAACCTGCCCACCATCAAGCTGCGCGAGCGGCTGGAGGCGCTGCGCGACGGTCTGCCCAGCTTCGGCTTGGAGGGGCTGCTGCCCGGCTTCTTCGAGGGCGGCCTCACCACCGTGTTCGACTACCTGCGCGCGTGGGCCGAGGCGCCGGTCTTCTACCTGGATGACCCCGTGGCGCTGGAGCGCGCGGGCGTGGAGCTGTGGGGCGAGTTGGAGCGCTCCGCCCAGGCCGCGGATGAGCGACAGGACCTCGCCTACCCGCCCGCGACGCACTTCCTCGCGGCGGCCGAGGTGGCGCAGGCGCTCACGCCGTTCCGCGTCCTGGAGGGAGGCGGCCTGTCCCTCATGCAGGGCGAGCCGCCGGTGCTGTTCCAGTTCGGCTCGACCCACGACCTGCGCGACGCCATCCTCGCGCACCACGGCGAAGAGGGAGCGCTCACGCCGCTGGTGGACCGGCTGCGCCAGTGGCGCGAGTCACGCGTGGCCAGCGTGGTGGCGTGCGGCACCCTGAGTCAGGCGGATCGGCTCAAGCGCTTGCTGTTGGATCGCGGCGTGATGGTGAAGCTGCACACCGAGCCGCTCGGCGACCCCGAGGCGCTGTACGACCCGGCGGTGTGGGCCCACCTCTTCACGGGTGAGGTGAGCCAGGGGTTCGTGGATGGTGGCGGCGGACTCGCCGTCCTGGCGGACGAAGAGATTTTCGGCGTGCGCGCGCGTCGGCGCGTCAAGCGCAGCAAGAAGCTGGATGCGTTCGCGGCGGGGTTCGGGGACCTGAAGGAGGGGGACCTCATCGTCCACTCCGACTTCGGCATCGGCCGGTACGCGGGCCTGACGAAGATGCAGGTGAACAACGTGCCCGGGGACTTCCTCGTCCTCGAGTACGCGGGGCGGGACAAAATCTATCTGCCCGTGGGCCGCATGCGGCTCATCCAGAAGTTCACCGGCGGCAATCCCGAGACGGTGCAACTGGACAAGCTGGGCACCACGAGCTGGGAGAAGACGAAGAAGCGCGTCAAGGAGCAGCTGCTGAAGATGGCGGCGGAGCTCCTGCAAATCGCCGCCGCGCGCAAGGCGCACCCGGGCTACGCCTTCCAGGCGCCGGACCGCTACTTCGCGCAGTTCGAAGCGGACTTCGAGTTCGACGAGACGCCCGACCAGGCCAAGGCCATCGAGGATGTGCTCGCGGACATGCAGAAGCCGGAGCCGATGGACCGGCTCGTCTGCGGCGACGTGGGCTACGGCAAGACGGAGGTGGCGATGCGCGCCGCGTTCAAGGCGGCGTTGGATCGCAAGCAGGTGGCGGTGCTGGTCCCCACCACGGTGCTGGCCCAGCAGCACTTCCTCTCGTTCAAGAAGCGCTTCAAGGACTACCCCGTCACGGTGGAGGTCATCTCCGGACTCAAGAAGCCGCCGGAGGTGCGCGACATCCTCAAGCGCGCCAAGGAGGGCAAGGTCGACATCCTCATTGGCACGCACAAGCTCCTCGCGGGCGACGTGACGTTCAAGGACCTGGGCCTGATGATCGTCGACGAGGAGCAGCGCTTCGGCGTGAAGCAGAAGGAGTCACTCAAGCGGCTGCGCACGCAGGTGGACGTGCTCACGCTCACGGCCACGCCCATTCCTCGCACGCTGCACATGAGCATGTCCGGCGTGCGCGACATGAGCATCATCGCCACGCCGCCCCAGGACCGGCGCGCCATCCGCACCTTCGTGATGAAGTTCGAGCACCAGGTCATCAAGGACGCCATCGAGCGAGAGATTGCGCGCGGCGGGCAGGTGTTCTTCGTGCACAACCGGGTCGAGTCGCTCCCGTCCATCGAGCAGCTCTTGAAGGACCTGGTGCCGCACGTGTCCTTCGGCGTCGCGCACGGACAGATGGCCGAGGGGCAGCTCGAGAAGGTGATGCTGGAGTTCACCGAGAAGAAGTTCCAGGTGCTCCTGTGCACCAGCATCATCGAGAGCGGCATCGACATCTCCAGTGCCAACACGATGATCGTCAACCGGGCGGACCAGTTCGGCCTCGCGCAGCTCTACCAGCTCCGAGGCCGCGTGGGCCGCAGCAAGGAGCGCGCGTATGCGTACCTGCTGGTGCCGGGGCGCGCGGTGACGAAGGACGCCCAGCGCCGGCTGGAGGTGCTCCAGAACTTCACCGAGCTGGGCGCGGGCTTCTCCATCGCCAGCCATGACCTGGAGATTCGCGGCGCGGGCAACCTGCTGGGCGAGAAGCAGTCCGGAGCCATCGCGGAGATTGGCTTCGACATGTACGCGCAGCTCATGGAAGAGGCCGTGGCGGAGCTGCAGGGCCAGCCGCTCAAGGTGCAGATTGAACCGGACATCAATCTGATGATGTCCGCGCTCATCCCCGACGACTACGTGAGCGACGTGCACCAGCGACTGGTGTTCTACAAGCGCTTCAGCCAGGCCAGTCACCCGGACGAGGTCACCGACCTGCGCGCCGAGCTGGTGGACCGCTACGGCGAGGCGCCCGACGAGGTGGACACCTTGTCCGAGGTCACCCTGTTGAAGATCGAGATGCGCGAGCTGCGGCTGCGCGGCCTCGAGGCGGGCCCAGGGCGGCTGGTGGTGACGTTGAGCGGAGACGCGCTCCTGGATGGCCCGAAGGTGGCCATGCTGGTCCAGCGCTCGCGCGGCGTGTACCGGCTCACCCCGGACATGAAGCTCATCGTGCGCCTTCCGGAGAAGGCGCAGGGGCACGACGTGGTGGTCGAGGCCAAGAAGGTGCTGCGCGACCTTCACACCTGCGCGCTGCCGCAGGCGTGAAGGCTCAGCGCACCGGCTGAACGAGGAAGCGCTCCGCGGCTGCCAGCGCGGGCGCGTCCTTCATGACGTCGCCCGGATGGTTGCCATGGCCGACGAGCGCGCCTCGCCATCGCATGTCGAGGTAGTCGGCGCTCAGCTTCAGGGTCAGGATGCTCGGCTGCTCGACGCCCTCTTCGTCCTCGCTGGAGTGGGCGGTGATGAGCGAGAGCACCTTGCCCGCCATGCGCTCGCGGAAGCGCAACTCCGGGCGCCGCATCCACCAGGACCAGTGGTCCAGGTAGAGCTTCGCGCTGGCTGGCAGGCTGTACCAATACACGGGCGCCACGAAGACAAGCTCGTCCGCCGCCAGGGTGTGCTCGGCCAGCGCGCTCGCGATGGGCCCCGGCGCCGAGTAGCCCGCGGGCGTGTGGCGGAGGTCGAGGAAGGGCTCGCCCTGGAGCGAATCCAGGCGAACCCAATCCGCCTGGGTGTTGGCGGGCAGTGACTTCGCCGCGTGGCGAGCAAGCTGCTCGGCGTTGCCCTGCGCTCGGCCGCTGGAGAGGAGGAACAGGACGCGGCGCGGGGACTCAGTGGACTGGCTCATGCGTGTCTTTAGCTAAAGGGCGGGCTCAGCGCGCGCAGCAGAAATGTTCGACCGCGCGCGCGAGCGCGGCCTCGCAGTGAACCAGGTCCTCGACGGGGACGTACTCACCGGTCTGGTGCGCCACGCGAATGTCACCGGGACCGAAGACGACGGCCTCCGCGCCCAGTTGGGTGAGCTGAGGGGCCTCGGTGCCAAAGGGGACGGTCTCAGGGGCGTGGCCGCTGGCGTCCACGAGGAAGCGAACGACCTCCGCGTCCGCCGAGGTGTTGACGCCTCGGTCCGTGCGCACCACGCGGATGTGCGCCTCGAAGGCGGGCTCGTCGCGCACCAACTCCTGACGGATGCGCTCCAGGAGCTCGCTCACGCGCTCCGGCGGCTGGTTCGGAATGGGGCGCCACTCGACGATGAAGCGGCATGCGCCCGGGATGATGTTCTTCGCCTTGCCCCCCTGGATGACGCCCACGTTGACGGTGGTGAACGGCGGCTGGAAGCCCTCGTCCACCTCTTCGCGCAGCACGGTGGTGGCGAGTTGCTCCAAGCGCTGGAGGAACCGCCCCGCGCGGAAGATGGCCGACGCCCCCGTGTCCGGGTAGGCGCTGTGGCCCTCCTTGCCCAGCACCTCTACCTCGGCGAGACAGTAGCCCTTGTTGGCGCGCACCGGGACGAGCCGGGTGGGCTCTCCGACGATGGCGTGCCGCGCGCGCCCCAGTCCCGCCTGCACGAGCTTCTTGGCGCCCACGAGGCCCACTTCCTCGTCAGCGGTCAGCACCACCATCAGCGGCGCGGTGAGCCGGGCCGCGTCCACGCGCGTGGCGGCGTGCAGGGCACACGCGATGAACCCCTTGGTGTCACACGCGCCACGCCCATAGAGGCGACCGTCGCGCTCGGTGAGCCGCAGCGCATCCGTCCACGCCGCGTCGAAGGGGACACAGTCCGAGTGGCCCACCAGCGCGAGCGCCGCGCGGCCCGAGCCCCCCTTCACCGCGACGAGGTTGAACTTCTCGACGCCGGCGTCGTCCGTGTAGCGCTGCCGCTCGCAGGAGAAGCCCGCGGCCTCCAGCTTCGCCTGCGCATAGTCGATGAGCGGAGCATTGGGGCGCGAGGAAGTGGTGTCCAACGCCACCAGGTCCGTCAGGATGGCCCGCAGCGCGGGCAGCGTGTCGCTCATGGGGACGACCTCCGAGAGGCCTCATGCCACCGCTCGTCGCGGTACGCCAGCCCCCCGGAGGCCCCCCGCTCAGTGAAGCAGGCAGGCCAACGCGCGGCCCTCCGCCCTCGAGGGGAAGACGGAGTTGTCATCCGCGCCGGGCTTGCCCAGCCCTCGCATCACCGCGGGCGCCGAGGCGCTCACCTTCCCCACGTAGAAGACGCCGTCGTACCCCGCCGCGTTCGCACCGCCCCACACGTGCACGAAGGGCCGCGCTCCATTGTCCTTCCCCTTCGCATCCTGGACGCCGCACGCGAGCTTGTCCTTCGCCTCTCGGTGGTCCACGGCGCAGATCCACGCCGTCCCACTGTCGTAGGCCATGTCCAGCGACACCACGCCCTTCAGCTGCTCCTTCAGGAGCAGCCCCATGGGACGGTAGCTCTCGTCCCACGGCAGCCCCGCTTCCCGGCGCGAGTGCACGTTGCCGCTCACCACCAGATGGAAGCGGTCCCCCTCCCGCTTCACGTGCTCCAGCACCGTCGCGGTCAACGCGTCCTCACGCGCCTGGCCATTCAGCTTCGGGTGGTCATAGACAAACACCTTCACGTCCAGCCCTTGCGCCCGCAGAAGCCGCAGCTGCTCCAGCATGTTCGCCACGGCTTCGCTGCCGCGCCCATCCGGATACGGGCTGCGCCAGAACCCCGCGTCCATCAAGCGCAGCCAGTCCTCCTCCTCGCCTTTGCTCGCGAGGAACGCCTCCATCCGCCCTTCGTTCTCCACCGGCAGCTCCAACCCCACCGACACCTTCACGCCCATCGCTGCCGCCTGACACGCCGCTTGCGCGATGAACCGCGGCACCTCCTGCGTCCCGTGCAGCTCGCCCAACAACAGCACCCTCCCCGCCTGCGCCTGCGCGCTCAGTCCCGCGATGGGCAGACCGCACTCCATCAGCTCCCGGGCCGCCTTCTGCTCCGTCGCCACCCCATTCGCCTTCGCCGGCTCCTCTTTCTTCACCAGCTTCGGCGCCACGGCGTCGTACACCTTCCACTCCAGCACCATGTCCCGCTGGCCCTGCGCCGACTCCGCCGCGATGCCCGTGTCACCCGTGGGGACAGAGAACTGATCCTCCTCGTCCGCCATCAAGGCGTACCCCGACCCCAGGTTGTCGTTGCCGCCGGACTCTCTCCCGTCAATTCCCGCGGTCACCACCCGGCTCACACCCCAGTCCAGCTCCTTGCCCGCGCGCGACAGCGTCTTGTTCGCGCTGCGCGTCACCCGGATGATCCACAGCTTGCCGCGCGTGGGCGACTCACGCTTTCCCATCACCATGTAGCGATGCCAGAAGCCCGCGACCTTCGAGCCGCCGAACTCCTCACGCCAGTCCGTCAACAGGACGTAGCTGCCTTTGTCCTGCCGGAAGTGCAGCCCCGCGTCCGTGAAGTACTGCTGCACCGATGGCCAGACCTCCTCCAGCGGACGATCGTAGATGGCTTCACGATCGGGGTAGTCACGCCCTCCTTGGCGCGCGGCACATCCCACCAGGAGGCAGAGAACTGCCCCAGCCAGCACCGATACAGAACGCATCTGTCTTTTCCCCTTCGCGCGGCCCCTCAACCCCAGGAACGACACGAGCGTTTTTCTATATCGGTGCCCTTGGGTCCCTCTCTCTTTCCGAAACCCGACTCAGTGGCCGATGATGGCCGCGACAGAGGACTGGCCTGACGTCGGGAGGTTCGAGTTGTCATCCGCCCCGGGCTTGCCCAGCCCCCGCATCACCGCAGGCGCCGAGGCGCTCACCTTCCCCACGTAGAAGACGCCGTCATATCCCGCCGCGTTCGCACCGCCCCACACGTGCACGAAGGGCCGCGCTCCATTGTCCTTCCCCTTCGCGTCCTGGACACCGCACGCCAGCTTGTCCTTCACCCCGCTGTGGTCCACGGCGCAGATCCACGCCGTCCCACTGTCGTAGGCCATGTCCAGCGACACCACGCCCTTCAGCTTCTCCTTCAAGAGCAGCCCCATGGGGCGGTAGCTCTCGTCCCACGGCAGCCCCGCTTCCCGGCGCGAGTGCACGTTGCCGCTCACCACCAGATGGAAGCGGTCCGCGTCGTGCTTCACCCGCTCCATCACCGTCGCCGTCAGCGCATCCTCGCGCGCCTGGCCATTCAGCTTCGGGTGGTCATAGACAAACACCTTCACGTCCAGCCCCTGCGCTCGCAACAGCCGCAGTTGCTCCAGCATGTTCGCCACGGCTTCGCTGCCGCGCCCATCCGGATACGGGCTGCGCCAGAACCCCGCGTCCATCAGATTCAGCCAGTCTTCTTCCTCCCCCTGGCTCGCGAGGAACGTCTCCATCCGTCCCTCGTTCTCCACCGGCAGCTCCAACCCCACCGATACCTTCACCCCCGCCGACGCCACCTGACACGCCGCCTGCGCGATGAAGCGCGGCACCTCCTGCGTGCCGTGCAGCTCCCCCAAAAGCAGGACGTTCCCGGCCCGCACATGACGGCCCAATCCCGCGATGGGCAGACCGCACTCGGTCAGCTCGCGCGGCACCTTCGTGCCCGTCGCCTGAGCCACCGCCGCGCCACTCGGCTTCGCCGGCTCCGCTTTCTTCACCAGCTTCGGCGCCACGGCGTCGTACACCTTCCACTCCAGCACCATGTCCCGCTGGCCCTGCGCCGACTCCGCGGAGATGCCCGTGTCACCCGTGGGGACCTCCAGGCGGTCTTCCAGGTCCGCCATCCCCATGAAGTCATCGTCGGCGCGCCCCGTCACCGCGCGGTTCACACCCCAGTCCAGCTCCTTGCCCGCGCGCGATAGCGTCTTGTTCGCGCTGCGCGTCACGCGGATGACCCACAGCTTGCTCTGCGTGGGCGACTCGCGCTTCCCCATCACCATGTAGCGGTGCCAGAAGCCCGCGACCTTCGAGCCCCCAAACTCCGCGCGCCAGTCCGTCACCAGCACGTAGCTGCCTTTGTCCTGACGGAAGTGCAGCCCCGCGTCCGTGAAGTACTGCTGCACCGATGGCCAGACCTCCTCCAGCGGACGGTCGTAGATGGCCTCCCGTTCGGGATACTCCAAGCCGCCCTGACGCGCGGCGCATCCCGACAGCAGGCAGACCACCGCCACTGCCAGCATCGACACAAAACGCATTTGTCGCCTCCGTTTGGCGCGGCCCCGTAAGAACCTCAACGCTGGATGGGCCTGCGCATATCGCGCACGCGGATGTCTTTTCTCGCGCCCGCGAATCAGCGCGCCTCGGAAGGGCTCCCGTGAGCAGCCTCCTCCGAGGGACGACTTCGCCACGGCGTCGCTGCCGCGCCCCTCCGGATACGGACGACGCCAGCCCCCCGCATCCGTCGGCGCTCCCCGTCACCGCGCGGCTCACACCCCAGCCCAGCGCCTTGCCCGCACGCGACAACGCCTTGTCCGCGCTGCGCGTCACCCGGATGCTCCACCGCTTGCCGCGCGTGGGCGGCTCGCGCTTCCCCCTCACCATGGTGCTGTGCCAGAAGCCCGCGACCTTCGAGCCGCCGAATTCCGCGCGCCAGTCCGTCACCAGGACGTAGCGGCCCGGGTCCTGGCGCAAGTGCAGCCCCGCGTCCGTGAAGTCCTGGCGCACCGAGGGCCAGACTTCCTCCAACGGACAATCGGAGAGGGCTTCTCGCTCCGGAGAATCACTGAGGTCTTGTCGCGCGGCGCATCCGGGCGAGCCACCGACGAGCGCTCCCAGCAGCGCGACCATGGCTCGCATGCATCCTCCCCCAATCGGGCCGGGAGGATGCAACGAGCGCCATGACGGACCTATCGGACTCGCGCAGCTCCTTCAGGAATACAACTTTCGCGCGAGCACCTGGAACGCCTGCCCACTCTCGCGCGCCAGCGCATGGTGGCCATTGCTCACCACGCTGCGACCCGCGACCACGACGTCGCGGATCGCCCCCGACGACGCGCCGAACATGATGCCGGGCAGCAATGACGTGGGGTCGGCCCCCACCAGGGACGGGTGCTCCAGGTCCACGGTGAAGAAGTCCGCCGGACGCCCCGGCTCCAACTTCCCCGTGCGCATTCCCAAGCTCCGCGCCCCCTCCACCGTCGCCATGTCGAGCAGCCGCGACGCCAACCCGTCCATCGTGCCCGAGCCCGGGTCCAGCACCGCGCGGCGCAAGCGGGCGAGCCTCAAGTGCTGCTCCACCTGCCGCGCCTCGTCCAGCAAGTCGACAATCGTCTGACTGTCCGAGCCGAAGCTCACGTGCGCGCCCGCCGCCACCAGAGCGTCCGCGGGCACGATGCCGTCTCCCAGGTTGCGCTCGGTGGACGGGCACGCGCACACCGTGGACTTGGACTGCCCCAGCATCGAGACCTCCTCGTCCGTCAGGTGCACACCATGCACGGCCGTGAACGAGGGCCCCAGCAAGCCCACGTCCGCCAGCAACTCCGTGGGCCGGCGTCCATGCTCGGCCAGCGAGGCTTCAATCTCCTTGGGCTGCTCCGCCACGTGCATGTGCACCGGCATGCCACGCGGACTCGACCGCGCCAGCGCCTCCAGCCAGGCGCGTGGCACCGCGCGGACACTGTGCGGCGCCAGCCCCACGCTCACCGCGGAGTCTGCGCGCGCGGCGCTCGCCAGCGCCTCGGTGGTGGACAGGAAGGTGTCCACGTCCGGGTCGATGAAGCGACGCTGGCGCGGATTGGGGGGCACGCCGTGGCCCGCGCGCGCGTAGCCCACGCGCAACAGGCAGATGCGCAGCCCCACGTCCCGGGCCGCGCGGATGACCGCGTGCGCCAGTTCGTTGCGGTCCACATAGGGCGTGCCGTCTGGCTGGTGGTGGACGTAGTGGAACTCCCCCACCGAGGTGATGCCCGCCAGCGCCATCTCCAGGAAGACCTGTCGCGACGCGACGTGGAGTTCCTCGGGCGACAGGGCCTCCGCCGCGCGGTACATCGCCTCGCGCCAGGACCAGAAGTCATCCTGTCCACGTCCTCCGGCCACGTACTCCGTGCGGCCTCGGATGAGCCGCTGGAAGGCATGCGAGTGGCCGTTCACGAGCCCCGGCAACAGCGCGCGCCCCGGCAGGCGAACCACGCGAGCCCCAGGCCCCGCGTCCGCGAGGATGTCTCCCTGGGCGCTCACGGCCAGGGAGCGGCCCGCCTGGAGGCGACCTTCGGTGTAGAGGAAATCCGGCTGGTAGACGGTGATGTCGCTCACGCGCGGCAGCGTATGCCAGGGCCTGGGGCCGCGCAGCAGCGGCGCGCGCCGGGAACGTCAGGCGCTTGCTTCTTCGCCCTCCGCGGCCGGGGCCCGCTCTCGCTCCCAGGGGCGGGTGCGCACCGCGTCCCGAATCCACAACACGTGGCGTCGCTCGTCCTCGCGGTGCTTCTCGATGAGGCCCCGGACCGCGGGACTCCAATCGAAGCGCAGCGCGAGCTCATAGGCGCGGTTGGAGTACTCCTCGTTGCCGAGCATGGCCACCAGCGCGGCCTCGGTGCCCATCATGCTCGTCATCGCGGTGAGGCCCTTCATCGCCGTCCCCTTGAGGTCCGGCCGCAGCGCCAGGGGTTCACCGCCAAACTGGAGGATGACGGCGTTCAAGTCCTGCACGTGCCGAGCGTGGTCGATGCGGAAGTCGTTGAGACGCTCACGAACCAGCTGCTCGGCGATGCGGGAGATGGCTGCGTCATAGGCACCCACGGCATCCGCGTCGAGCTGGGCCAGGCTGCGCAGTCGGGCCACTTCGGACTTTTCGGCCATCACCCACTCCTTCTCGTCAGCTCATCCAGGCCCTCAGGCTCTCGACAATGTGAGGAGCCAGCAGCACACGGCCAACCCTCCCGCGAGGGCCAGACTCAGGTCGGCCCAGGGCCTGGCGGCCGAGCGGGATGGGCAGGCAGGCCCGCCCCCATCCGCGTCAGCGGCGAGCCTGGAGGCAAGCGCCCTTGCGTTGCGAGGCCCCCCGAACAGCTGAACCACGGTGCCGCCACGACCCGCGCGCGACGAAGGAACCCGCGCATCGCGGCACGCACTCTGAGCTGCGGGCGCATCAACCCAGAACGCCCCGGAATCCCCGTGAG
This sequence comes from Citreicoccus inhibens, assembly GCF_019039035.1. Classification (GTDB taxonomy): domain Bacteria; phylum Myxococcota; class Myxococcia; order Myxococcales; family Myxococcaceae; genus Citreicoccus; species Citreicoccus inhibens. Next base: position 161,304 of record NZ_JAHNZT010000007.1, read on the forward strand.
CGAGCCGAGCGTGGGGCGGCGCGTGACATCCCACCGTGCATGCCCCGGGGCCGCGTGTTACTCCCGCGCCGCGCATGTCTGCCTCCACCGCCGGGGGGCCCGCGAAGTCCGCGAGCCCGATGAAGATCGCTTTCGCCTACTGCATCTGCTTCCTCTTGTGGGGCTCGACCTGGGCCGTGGTGAAGGTGGGGTTGCAGGACCTGCCGCCCCTGCGCTTCGTGGGCACGCGCATGCTGGTGGCGGGGCTGGCGCTGCTGCCGTTCGCGCGAGCGGGCGGGGCGGCGCTCGATGCCCGCACGGGCTGGCGCATCGTGGGACTGGGGCTGCTACAGCTCACCATCCCCTTCGGCTTCCTCTTCATCGCGCAGCAGTGGATTCCCTCGAGTTGGTCCGCGCTGCTCTTCTCCACGTTCCCGGTGTGGCTGCTGCTCGTGGGGCGCGTGCTCATGCCGGACCAGCCGCTGACCGCGCGCAAGTTGGTGGCCGCGGGCCTGGGGCTCGCGGGCGTGGTGGTGCTCCAGCACACGCAGCTCGGCTCGCTGAACATGTCGGGCACGGCGCTTCTGGGCGGCCTCATCACCCTGGTGGCCGCGGCGCTCGTCGCGGTGGCCAACGTGCTGGTGCGTCAGCACATGAGCCATGTCCCTCCGCACGTGCTCGTCTTCGGGCAAGCGCTGAGCAGCGGCGTGCTGCTCCTGGGCGCCGCCGCGCTCTTCGAGCAGGGGCAGCCCGCGCACTGGACGCCTCGGGCCATTGGCGCGCTGCTCTACCTGGCGCTGGGCGGAACGGTGCTGACGTATCAGTGTCTGTATTGGCTGCTGCCGCGCATCTCGCTCACCGCGCTGGGCGCCATGGCCCTGCTGGACACGCTGGTGGCGGTGGGGCTGGGCGTGGTGGTGCTGGATGAGCCGCTCACGTCCTCACTGCTGGTGGGCGGGGTGCTCATCCTCACCAGCGCGGCGCTGGCCAATCGCGCGGCGCCCGAGGCCCACGCGGCTCCGGCGGAGCCCCCCGCCTCGGAGCGCGCGGAGGTCTCGGGGACCTAGCCCGTCTTCTGCTGTGGCGCCCGCCGCGCGCGGTGGGCGGCGATCCACTCGCGGGCCTGCTCGGCCGTGTCCGCGTAGTGGACGTCATGTGGCTCGTTGCCGTTGAGCATGGACGCGACGGTGAGGCTCTTGGTCGCGGCCTTCTGCTCCAGCCCCGCCCCGATGTAGACGATGGCGTGGAACCACCGCGCCTTCGAGTGCTCCACCAGGTACTTGCGTGACTCCGGGCTGAGCATCGAGTTGCCGATGTCCGCCGCCAGGTAGAAGCGCTGACGCTCCCCCAGCTCCCGGTAGATGCCCACCGACCAACGCGAGCACTCCTCGTCGGTCGGGCCATTGAACCGTGCCCAGAGAATGTCCGGAGCCTCGAACCAGGCCCGGTGTCCCCCCAAGGTCCACTCCCGCTGCTCGTCCATGTCCACCCCCGTCACTGTTCAGGCGGGCGCAGCATAGACACAGCGACCGGACGACACCCAGTGCCGCCCGGTCGGATGTCTAGAATTCGAAGGGCAACGGCAGGACGAACGCGGTGCCATTCTGCGTCCCGGTGCGATAGCTCCGCGACGCGCCCATGACGACCACGGCCGCCTGCGTTCCACTCACGGGCGCCAGCGAGAGCGACTGGCCCAGCATGCCGCGCTCCGCCGCGTCGCCCACCACCGTGAGGAACGGAGAGAGCGCGCCCGAGGACTGAGGGCCGCCCGCGTAGAAGAACACCGCGCCGCCGCCATCCGACGCCACCGAGGCGCCCGTCGCGCCGACGATGAGGTCCGGCACGCCGTCTCCCGTGAGGTCCTTGCCGCCCGCCAGCGACGCGCCGAAGCCCACCGCGCGCGAGCGATGCACCAGCGTGGTGGGCGACAGTCGATCATCCAGCGCGGACACCAAGGCCTCGGTCGCGGAGGTGGGCCGCAAGCTCACGAGCGGCGAAACGTCCAGGAGCAGCACCGCGGGCTGCGTCACGCCATTCACCGGGATGCTCGCGGCGCTCACGGCCAGGTAGTCCCGCGTGCCGCCCAGGAAGCGGCCCGCGCGCGTCGTGGCCACGCCCAGTCCGAGCATGTTCAGGTTCACCTCTCCGTCTCCGGCCACGCGGACCATGGACGGCTGCGTGCGACCACCGCACTTCGTGCCTCCGGCGTCGTAGCCAAAGAGGATGACGATGCCGGAGCGCGAGCCATCCGAGTACCGCCACGACACCTCGGAACAGCCGTCTCCATCCAGGTCTCCCAGCGCCGCGGGCGCGGAGGTCTGCTGCGCGGACGTGGGCCACGTGTAGACGGGGTCACACCCCATGGTCAGCTTCGCCAGCGTGGCGTCATCCGGAGCGCGGCCCAGATACAAGTCGAAGCCCTTGTCGCGCAGCACGCCCAGGTCTTCCTTGCCGTCCCCGTTGAAGTCGAAGCCGCCCACCACGCCTCGGCCGATGCTGGCGCGCTTGCACTTCGCATCCGTGTCCGGCGTGCAGCCCGCGATGAGCGTGGGCGCCCACAGCCGATAGGCCGCGGTGAACGAGCCATCCGCTTGTCCCAGTGACACCAACACGCCGCCCACCGACTGCGTGCTCGCGGCCACGCACTCGGGCCGCACCTGCGCGTAGGCGTCTCGCTCCGCGGCCGCTGAGTTCATCCCGGGCGCGACGAACGTCGGCGCGCTCATCACCAGGTCCTTGCGCCCATCGCCGTTGAAGTCGGTGAACGTGACGTCCGTGCCCACGCTCCTGCCGCGCGTCAGCGGCGCACCCGCGCCCTCCCCCGCCACCGTGGGCGTGGTGGGCGTGGCCACGTTGAACGCATACGCCCGGCCCACGGACAGGTCCGCGCCGTCCCCGTTGACGCCCGGGCCCGAGAAGCCCGGCGCGCCCACCACCGCCACGGTGCGGTCACCCGGCAGGCGCGCCACCGCCACCGCCTCGCCGTAGCGCTCCACGCTCGACTTCGCCGGCACGGGGATGCCCGTGCGCGTCCACTCCGCGAGCGACGCGCCCGCGCGCTGGAAGACGTCCACCCGGCCCGTGAAGGCGCCTTGGTCCGACGAGGCCCGTCCCGCGAAGCCCACCAGCGAGGGCGCGCTCGAAGGACCGAGGACCGCGAGCCCCGCGCCGAGCACCTCCGCCTTCGCCGCGCCTCCCAGCGAAGCGAGGGGCTTGTTGAGCGTGCTGCCCTTGGTCAGCGTGGCCAGCGGGAATGCGAGCACGCGGCCCGCGCTGCCCAGCGTGGTGGTGCCCGCCATCGCCGTCCCGTAGGGCGCACCCAAGAGCAGCTCGGGCCCGGCTACGCCGTCCACGTCCATCACGGCCCAGCTGCGGCCCGCGTTGATGGACTTCACGTCGCCGTAGATGCGCGCATAGGCGGCATCACGCGTGAGCTGCACCGGCGTGGCCGCGGCCTCGCCCGTGGGCGTCAGGCCGGTCAGGTCGAACAGGAACGCACCGCCCGAGTCGGCGCCGGACTGGACGCCGCCGGTCGTGCGCAGGTCGGGTGAGTCCGCGCGATCCGCCAGCACCAGCAGGAGCGGCGGACGCGAGCCCTCTCCCGGAATGACGCCCAGCCGCCACGTGCCCTCGTTGGCGAGCCCCTCCGTGAGGTTCGAGGGCAGCACGTACACATCCGGCGTGGCGTTGAAGCGCGAGCCCGAGGCCCGCGCGAAGAAGACGGAGACGGAGATCTGCTGTCCGCCCAGGCTGCCATCCGCGTTGTACCGCGAGGTCTTGCCGAGCGCGGCGAGGTCCGGCCGCCCGTCGTTGTTGAAGTCCGCCATCACCACCGCGCGGCCCAGGTCCGTGTTGCTGCGGGCCACCAGCCCGCCCGCCTGCGTGAGGTCCGTGCCCCCGAGCCGCACCGCCGGCAGGTCCGGGATGGGCTTGCCCCGCTCCAGCACGAAGAAGTCCACCACGCCGCGCTTGCTGATCGTCGAGGTCGCCGCGAGGTCCCCCACCGGCGAACCCACGAGCAAGTCCAGGTCGCCATCACCATCCACGTCCGCGATGGCCAGCCCCGTGCCGAAGCCGCCGCGCCCCAGCCCCGTGAGCGGACCGCGCATCAGCTGCGGCTCCCCTGACTTGAAGGTGTAGAGGTAGACCGCGCCCGAGTCGCCCACCGTCACGTCCGCGCCCGGCGAGGACACGGCCAGCTCCGCGCGGCCATCTCCGTCCAGGTCGCCCGCCGCGAGCATGTCGCCAAACAGCGCCGTGTCCGAGTCGCCCGACAGCACCCACGTGGGCTTCGCCGGCAACCCCGATGCGGTCCCCTTGAAGATGAAGACCGCGCCGCCCGAGGGGCGCGACAGGTCGCTCTCACGCTGTCCCACCGCGAGGTCCAACGTGCCATCTCCGTCGAAGTCCGCGGTGAGCAGCGTGGCCGCGTCCGACAGGCGGCCATGCGGCTGCGTGGGGCGGATGAGCTCGGTGAGCACGCGCACGGACACGTTCGTCACGTCCTGGGTGAACCGGTCCTCCGCCTTCAACACCGTCACGCCCGAGGCGCTCGCCTCCACGCTGAGGCGCCCCTCCGCGATGACGCCGGGGCCCGACACCTTCGTCCAGGTCACGGTGTCACTGCCCCCCCGCGTGGCCAGCGGCACGGAGCCGCCCGCGGGCAGGGCCAGGAAGCCCGGGTCTCCCACGAGCTTCGCGTCCGGACGCACGTCGTACTGGAGCAGGACCTCGTCGCCCGTCTGCGCGTCGCGCACGGAGACCAGGTCGAGCCCCGTGCCAGCGCCCGCCGTGTAGACACCGTCCGCCGTGAGCGTGGCGCCCGAGCCCGACTTCACCAGCGAATACGTGGGCGAGCCCACCAGGCCCGACACCTCGACCTTGAACGACGTGGCCGGGCGCACCGCCGCGCGCGCGGGCGCGACGTTGAACGACGCCACCACCTTCACCGCCGCGCTCACGTCTCCCGCGCACACGGCGTCCTGGGCGACGAGCACGTCATTGCCGGGCGTGGCGCCCGCCACGAACCGGTCCCCGCGCACCTCGCCGGACGAGCCGCCCGGCATCACCACGAACCGGTAATGGCCGCTGCCGCCCGACGCGGAGAGCACCACCACGCCCCCCACGCGCACGTTCGCGGGCTCGGCGGTGAGCTTCATCGGAGCCAGTCCATCACAGGGGCTGGCGTAGGGGACTTCCGCCGCCGGCTCGAGCCCGTCTCGACAGCCCACGGCCAGCAACGCGAGGAGGGGGGCCGCGCGGGTGATTCGCTTCATGGTGAGGAGCCTCGAGAATGCGGAGACGTCAGGGCTGCGCGCCGGAGGCAGCCCAGCGCTGGATGAGGGAGATCTGCTGCGGATCCATCGGGCCGTCCGCGGGCATGCGCTGGTCGCGCACCGCCGCGGTGATGAGGGCCGCGTTCTCCTTCCACAGCGCATAGGTGTTCAGCGGCCGACCCGGGCCCGTGGTGTGGCACTTCGCGCACCGCGACTCGTGCAGGGGACGGATGTCCTTGTCCCAGCTCAGCGCCACCGTGTTGAGCGGCTGGTAGCTGAACGGCACCGAGCGGCGCGCCTCCGAGCCATCCGCGAACCGGGCCACCACGCCGAGCGTGTGCATGCCGGGGGTCAGCGCGGAGAGCGAATACGCCTTGGGCGTGCCGTCCGTCTCCATGCCGCCGAGGCTGTAGTCGGGCGCGGGCGCGGGGACCTCCGCGTCACCGAGTTGGAAGAAGACGCTCGCGCCCGCGGCGCCCGGAGGCAGCACCGCGCGCACCACCAGCCCGTCCTCCACCACGAGCATGCCCTGGTTCATGCCCGTGACCCGAGGCGCGGGCGAGGGGCTCAGCGCCACGGTGTCCTCGCCCAGGCGAACCCAGGCGCAGCCGCTCTCATCCACCGCCAGGAACGTCACGGTGTTCGCGTCCACGTCGCTGGCCGTTCCCCAGGTGTTGGCGTCCGCGTCGTAGAGCAGCAGCTCCGCGCCGGCCTTCGCCCAGAGGAAGCGCCCCGCGGCGTGCACCTCCGTGGGCAGCGTGGACAGCGCCACGCTCTGCCATCCGTTCTTCAGGTAGTGCAGGAGGCGCTCGGTGGTGAGCACCCACGGCTCGCCGGAGGTGCCCACCCCCGGCCCCAGCCCGGCCACCGCCGTGACAATCTCCCCCTGCTTCAAGGGGATGTCCGTGCCCATCACGCGGTACGCATTGGCGCCCGCCGCCACCGCCACCGCCAGCGTCTGCTGGCGCAGGAACAACAGGCCGGACGTGCCATCCGCGGTCGGCGCCGCCGCCAGCGACACCACGTCATCGAGCGAGCGGCCATTCACCTTCAGCTCGGACAGCACGCCGCCCTGGAGCCGGTACAGCCCCTGAGGGTGCGCCAGCCACACGGCGCCGTCCGCCGTCTGGGCCGTGCCTCGCAGGCCCGACGTGAAGGGCGCGCCCCACGGCGCCGCGAGCAACCAGCCGCTCTCGGCGAGGAACAAGCCGTTGGAGGTCTCGGCCAGCGCGGAGTGAGGCCCCAGCCGATGGACGGCGAGCACGGTGCCCACGGGGCCCGGGTTGGCCGGGTGGGCCTCCAGCGGCGCGCGCGAGCCATCCAAGCGCAGTCGCACGGCGGTGCCATCGGACGCGACGAAGATGCCGCCTCCCGACTGGTCCGCGAAGGACGTGACCGCGCTCACGCCCTGCGTCGCCTTCACCTGCGTGGGGGTGAAGGCGACGGGGCGGATGGTTTCCGTCGTGGGAGTGTCCTCGCAGGCGGTCAGCACCACCCCGGCGGACAAGAGAAGAGAGACGAGGACGGGACGGACGAAGGAATGAGCGGGCATCTCGGTCAGGCGAGGATGGGACGCAGGGGGTCCACGCGGGTGATGCTGTAGTCCAGGTTCGCCGAGGCCAACACCGTGGCGATGACGTGCTCGGGGAAGATGTTCGTGCCGTTGGGGTCCGCGGCGCCGGTGCGCAGGTCGAACGTGCCGGGCGCCATGCCAATGTCGCCGCTGCGGCCGAACACGTAGTTGTGCTTCACGCCCGCGCCCATGAGCATGCAGCTGCTGCACAGGTGGTGGTCGCGGCCGCCCTGGCTGTTGATGAGCGGCGTGCGAGCGAACTCGCTGAACACCATGATGGTGGTGTGGTCCATGAAGTTGCCGCCGCCCGGGTGCGAGGTGCGACGGAGGTCATCCACCAACAGGGCCAACGCGTCGAAGCCCACGCGCAGGTTGCTCGCGTGGGTGAGCTGCGTGCCGAAGTGCGTATCCAGGCCGCCCGTGAGGTTGATGGACACGCACTGGCTGATGCCCTTCTTCAGCGCCGTGGCCACGGTGGCCGCGCGCCCCGCCGCGCTGTTGAACGGGAAGGCCTGGTTGCGCAGACCGTAGAAGTCCAGCAGGCCGCCCGCCTCGGTGGCGGTCTGGAACTTGAACGCGTCACTCAGCTTGTTGGCCATGACCGCGCCCATCTGTCCGCGGCTGTTCTCATACGTCGTGCCCACGCCGCGCGCGCCGTAAGCGGCCTCCTCGCACGAGATGGGCTGGCCGTTGAAGTCGATGAGCTGCTTCTCGATGTCGCTGTCGAGCTGCCGCGTGCTCGGCGACAGCGTGAGCACCAGGTCGTTGAGGCCGCTGACGCGCAGCGCGTTGGCGTAGCCGCCGTACCGGTCGTTGTACGACTCGATGTTGTACGCGATGGAGGCGATGGGCACCGTGGGCTTCATCTGCCCGACAATCTCCGTCGCCGTGGACGAGCCGCGCGCCGCGCTCCCGTTGGGTTGCTTGCCCGTGAGGAAGTAGCGGTAGCCCACCTCGTGCCCGAGCGTGGTCATGTTGATGCCGCGCACCACGGTCATCAGGTCGTAGTGGTCCGCCAGCCGGCCCACCGCGGGGCCAAAGGCGATGTTGCTGCGGCCCACGCCCGACTTCTCGGCGGGGATGAGGGGCCTGGTCTGGAAGCGCGTGTCCGTGGACAGCAGGCTGTAGCCCGGGAGGATGCGCGTCTCCGTGACGCGGTCCGGGGTGAACTCGTCCGGGTCTCGCGGGTCGAAGGCGAGGAGTTGGTCCCACCCCCCCGCGAAGTAGACGAAGACAAAGCAGCGGTCCGGGGGCGCCAGGTTCGTCGCCTGGGCGAAGGCGCGGAAGGGCACACCGCCCAGCAGCGTGGAGCCCATGAAGCCCGCGGCGGCCTTGAGGAAGGTCCGGCGCGCGGGGCGCAACTCGTCGGGGGGCGTCTTCTTCATCGGAGGCACCTGGGAGACGTCAGTAGGTGATGAACCGCGAGTCCGTCATCATGGCGATGCACACCACCGCCAGCGCCTGGTCTCGCTTCTTGAGGGTCTCGGCCCGCACGGCGGCCTGGGTGAACAGGTTCACGTACCGGGTCAGCTCGTCGCCCGACAGCGGGGCCCCCCAGAAGCGGGTGGACTGCTCCACCATCAACGTGCGCACCTGCGCGTCCGTCAGCTTGCGCAGGTCATCGAGCTTGCCCGGGATGGAGCGGCTGAGCACCCGGAGCTGCGGATCCGCCTGGTTCAGCTCCGCGGCGGCCTGGAGCATGCAGACCTCGCGCGCGCCGTCGTCCAGGAACTTGGCGAACACGAGGTTGGGCTCGGTGTTCTCGCTGGCGATGAGCGCGAAGTCCGCGCGGCCGAGCGACTGCGCGCGCGACTCCAGCTCGGACCAGTCGCGGCCCACCACCGTGCGGATGGATTCCTTGAGCTGCGCCACGGTGATGCGGCGGGGCGCGCGGCCCACGTGTCCCCCCTGCGCCTCGGGGTCCGGCAGCGGCACGGGCTCCTGGGCGTGAGGGTTGTTCACCGGCTCCAACTGGCCATCGCGCTCCACCGGCTTCGGGGCATCCACGGAGCCCTGGGTGCAGCCCGCGACGAGCGCGAGCAACGCGGTCAACACGAGGCGGCGCATCAGTCGATCCTCCGGTAGGCGTCGGACATCACCACGCGCTCGATGAGCGCCTTGAGGCGGTGACCGCTCTTGGCGAAGTCCTGCGAGAAGGGCACCAGGTACATCGACTGCTCCTCGGGCGTCATGGGCCGCCCGAGGAACTCGTTCCAGATGCGCTTGACGGCGCAGCGCTCCAGGTCGCCCGTCTGCATCATCCGCTGCACCAGCAGCGCCGGGCCGCCCTCGATGTTCTTCTCCTCGTCCGCGGTGCGGTACAGGTACGTCTTCAGGAGGCCCAGCGAGTTGGCGCCATCGCCGTCGTAGGCCTGCATCACGTACTGCGCGCACTCGCCGCCGCAGCTCGTGTCGCCGTTGATGGCGCAGTCGCGGCACTTCGGGTCGTAGCGGGGGAACTGGTCAGGCGGCAGGTACAGCGCGACGCGCTCACCGTAGCGCCCCCAGTGCGCGCCCGTGGGCTCGATGGTGGCGTGGCAGTAGTTGCAGCCGCAGCGCTTGGCCAGGTTGTTCTCGCGGTTGCACGCGTCCTCGGGCGGAGGCAGCGAGGCGTCCTGCGCGGGCGAGAACGTCTTGCAAAGGAACGCGTCGTAGAACTCGTTGACGCGCGAGCGCTGGGTCGGGAAGCGGTAGAGGAACGCGGGCGTGGTGAGGATGCCCGAGTGCGGCGTGTCGCGCGTGTACTCCGTCCAGGTGTCCACGTCCGAGTAGGCCAGCGCGGGCAGCGCGTCCACCCCACCGGGCGCGTTGACGCTGAAGACGCCCACGCCCTGCTTCTGCCGGTAGAACTCGGCCAGCGTGCCGTTGAGGAACGAGCGGCGCGTGGTGAGGATGTTGAAGTAGGGCTCGTCGCGGCGCAGCACCGAGTCCGCGATGCGCTCCGGCTCCTGGTTGAAGGCGGCGACGCGCGCGGTGTGCACCGCGGCCACTTCACAGCGACGCATGCCCACGCCACAGCCGCAGGTGCGGTCGCCGACGAAGCGGGTCGTCTCGCAGGACTCCAAGGTCCACGGGTTCGCCGGGCGCTCCTGCGCCTCGATGGCGCACACGCGCACGGGGTCCGCGGTGGTGGCCCAGTAGGGCGCGGGCTTCGTCACGTAGCCCTCGCGCTCCAGGCAGCCGCGCTGCGGGGCGTAGGTGCCGTTCACGTTGTTGCGCTTGTTGAGCGTCAGCGTGCAGCGGTCCAACCGCGCCAGCGTCGGGTTCGTCTCCGGGTTGGGGTGCGTGAAGGCCACCACGTTGCCGCTGGCGTCCGCCTGCTCCACCGTCAGCGCGGAGGTGGTGTTCTTCGCCGGATCCGGCAGGCAGAGGAACGGATGCAGCGTGCCGTTGGCGATGCGCCGCATGTCACAGAAGTAGAGGTACCTGGCCGGCAGCACCTCCGGCTTGGACTTCGCCACGGTGCAGTCCGTGAGCGTGGTGTCCGTCAGGTCCAGCTGCGTGCACTTGTAATAGCTGGTGTCGTAGTCGTAGCTGACCGGCAGCGGCACGCCCTTCTCGTCGCGGCACTTCTTCTCCGTGACGGGCGGCTCGGCGTGCGGATCCTGCACCGGGAACAGCGGCTTGCCGTCCGTGCCCAGCTTGTTGCAGTCGTCCTGCGCGATGTACGAATCGCAGGTGACGCCGTTGAGGCCGCGCAAGCCCGCCGAGGGATTGTTGGCGAACCCGTAAGCGCTCGTGGCGGTGCCAGCGCCGCCGAGCCGCGAGTCACCGGCATCGAAGACGCTCGCGCTGATGTTCGAGCGCAAGAGCGCGCGGTGATACGTGCGCATCCGCTGGAAGAATGCCTCCTGCTTCATCATCGCCTGGATGTCCTCGGCGGTGATGGAGCCCTTGGCCTGGACGACCTGGTATTCCTCCAAGGTCGGCGGACGGCCCAACAAGTCGAGGGAGAGCTGACGCAGGTGGCGCTCCAGCGGAACCTTCGCAACAGGAGCGCAGACCGCGTCCTCAGCGGAGGCGGGCAGCGAGAAGAGAATCGCGGCGCCAGCCAGCAGGCCGAGGCAACGCACTGAGGGCACGAGGACCTCCGAGAGGGGGGATCGGGGGCGAACCGTCAGATTGTGCCTGCTTTCCTTGTTAAAGATCCAGCAGGCCTGAACGACGCCTTCATCCGACATGTGCGCCTACGCACGCGTCGTGGTTGCAACCCCGGGCGGCCCGAGGGAGATAGGGCGCCATGTCCACCGCCGCCTCCGCTTCCCCGCCCTCGCGGATTTCCGACCGCGCCTTCTACGTCTTCACCGGCGTGGTGTCCGCCGTCGCGCTCGCCTTCCTGGGTTGGCTGCTGCTCATCCGTCGGGGCGGCGCGGTGGGGGGGAACGTGGACCTGCGCTTCCTGCCCGCGGTCAACGCGAGCCTGAACGCCACGGCGGCGGTGCTCCTCATCGCCGGCTGGGTGGCCATCAAGCGAGGCGCGCGGCGGGTGCACCAGTACCTCATGGTCGGGGCCTTCGCGGCGTCGGCCCTCTTCCTCATCTGCTACGTCGCCTACCACTACGTCCACGGCGATACCCGCTACGTCGGGGACTGGCGCGGCCTGTACCTGTGCGTCCTGGCCAGCCACGTCCTCTTGTCCATGTCCGTGGTGCCCATGGCGCTGGTGGCCTTCTACTTCGCGTGGCGCCAGGACTTCGCCCGTCACCGAAAAGTGACGCGCTGGCTCGCCCCCATCTGGACCTACGTGTCCATCACCGGCGTGCTCGTCTTCTTCATGCTGCGCGGTGGCATGCCGGCCGCGTAGCGCCGCGCTACTGAACACGAGCGCGCAGTGACCCGCCTCAGCGCCGCAAGCACCGGGAGTGCCTGCGGTAGTGTCTCGCGTCCCTTCTTCACGCGAGGCCCCCATGAGGTGGACGGTCGGAACGCCGTGGCTCGGCGCGCTCCTCGCCGGTGTCGGCTGCTCCCATGCGACCGCGGTGCTCGCACCGCCCCCCGATGGGAGCGCGTGTGACACGGCGCAGGCGGCGATTGCTCGCGAGGCGGACACCCGCGCGATGCCCTGGAGCGCGGCGCAACACCTGGCGGCGAACTTCCCCAACAACCGCGTGTCCTGGCTGATGACGGACAGCGCCTTCCAGACGTACATCGTGAAGGCGAACGCGAAGAACTTCGGCCGGTGCAACGACAGCGGCTGCTTCCTCTTCGCCGCCCCCACCGGCCGCATCCTCAGCGCCATCGAGCAGTCGATGACGAACGGCAAGCATGACCCGGCGGTGCTGGGCCGCGCGCTCGGCCTGCCCGCGAAGAAGTTCGAGGGGCCGCTGCGGCTGATGACGCTGGACCTGGGCACCACCCGCACGTGTGCACGGCTGCCCGTCGACAGCGACCCCGGCGCCTGGAAGTGCACCCGCCCCGAGGACAGCGACTGCTTCAAGTTCGGCGGCTACACCTCGGGAGGACTCCCCGAGGTCATGGTCATCAACGCGCAGGTGAGCCACACCGAGGTGAGAGAGGTGCCCTGAGCGGACCCCGCGGCCGGCGCGCGTGCGGTCACTTCCCGGCCGTCACGGGGCGGTGCAGCACCTTGGGAATCTCCGCCACCAGGAGGTCGATGGCTGCGCGCGTCTTCGACGGGAGGTAGCGCGTCTTGGGCCAGACGGCGTGAATCTCCGCGGAGACCACGCGCTCCGCATCGAACACCAGCGACAGCTCTCCGGAGCGCACGTAGCGCCCCATCAACCAGCACGGCAGCCACGCGAGCCCCGCGCCCGCGATGGCCGCGTCGGCGATGGCCTGCACGTCATCGAAGCGAACCCGGCTGGCGATGCGAATCTCACGGACGCGCCCCTCCGTGTCGCGCACGTTCCAGCCCTTGTCGTTGCCGAAGCCGCCGTAGACGATGCCGGTGTGCGACGCCAAGGCGTCGAGCGTGGCAGGCCGCCCCCGTTCCGCCAGGTACGCGGGCGACGCGCAGATGCCCATGGCCTGCGTGCCCAGGTGTCGCGCGACGAGGCTCGCGCTGTCCGGGAGGGGGCCCACGCGCACGCCCAGGTCGAACCCCTCGTTGACCAGGTCCACCACCCGGTCGTTGAAGGACAGCTCCACCTCCAGCCGCGGGTACTGCTTCGCCAGCGTCATCAGCACCGGGGCCACACAGTGGCGTCCGAACAGCACCGGCACGCTGACGCGCAGCCGCCCGGTCGGCTCGCGGCGACCGGAGTCGAGCGCGGCCTCGGCGGCGTCCAACTCGCCCAGGGCTCGCACGCAGCGCTCGTAGAAGGCCTGTCCGTCCTCGGTGAGGCTCTGGCGCCGCGTGGTCCGGTGGAACAGGCGCACGCCCAGCCGATGCTCCAACCGCGCGATCGTCTTCCCCACCGCCGAGCGCGTCAGCCGCATCCGCTCGGCGGCCTCCGCGAAGCTCCCCGCCTCCACGGCCTGGACGAACGTGGAGATGCCGCTCAGTCGCTCATTCATGGCGGTCGATTGGTTCCTCTGAGGCTACACAGTGCGTAGCACAAGACGTCACTGAGGATAATCCGGCACCGATATCTTCGCTTCACGGGTCACGGCGACCGCCGCGACGGCGGCACTCGACTGCCCGCAGACGCCCGTCCCCTGGAGATATCTCCCATGCAGGCCTACCGCATCGTCCCCCACAAGCAGCTCCCCTTTGGCCTGGAGCGCTTCGAGCGCGAGGCTCGCGCTCCCGGTCCCCACGAGGTGCTCGTGCGCGTGCGCGCGGTGTCACTCAACTATCGCGACCTCATGATCACGCGGATGGCCGGCTCGATGACGGGCAAGGTCGCCACGCCCATCCCCTGCTCGGACGGCGCGGGTGACGTCATCGCGGTGGGCGCGAACGTGACGCGCTTCCGGCCGGGCGACCGCGTGGCCGCGTCGTTCTTTCCCCACTGGGTGGATGGCCCTGTCAGCGCCCAGCGCACCGCGGAGGCGCTCGGTGGCCTCGACGCGGACGGCATGCTGGCCGAGCACGTGGTGCTCCCCGAGAGCGCCTTCTACGCGGTGCCCGCGCACCTGGACTACGCCGAGGCCGCCACCCTGCCCTGCGCGGGCGTCACGGCCTGGAACGCACTCTTCGTCGAGGGGCGCGTGAAGCCGGGTGGCACCGTGCTCCTGCTGGGTACGGGCGGCGTGTCCGTGTGGGCCATGCAGCTTGCGCGGGCCGCGGGCCTGAAGACGCTCATCACCTCGTCCAGCGATGAGAAGCTCGCGCGGGCGCGGGCGCTCGGCGCGCATGAGACCATCAACTACCGCACCACGCCGGAGTGGCAGGACGAGGTGCTCCGGCTCACCCACGGCCAGGGCGTGGACATGGTGGTGGAGGTCGGCGGACAAGACACCCTCAACCGCTCCATCGCCTCGCTCCGCATGGGCGGGCGGCTGACCATCGTGGGCCGAGTCAGCGGCGCGGGTGGCGCCCCGGTGGAGCCCATCAGCCTCATCGTTGGCAACAAGCACATGACGGGCGTCTACGTGGGCAGCCGCGCCATGGCCGAGGACCTCTGCAACTTCGTGACACTCACGGGCATCCGCCCGGCGGTGGACCGCGTCTTCGACTTCGCGGACGCGGCCCAGGCGTACGCCTATCTGGAGAGCGCGGCCCACTTCGGAAAGATCATCATCCGCGTGGGCAACTGAGGCGCCCCCTTCTCGGCCTAGTTCATCCGAGACGCGCTCGTAGAGCCCGTCTCGGTGTCCTCGTCGGGGCCTCCGTCATCGGGCTCCTCGTCCGCCCCGGCGGAGATGTCCTTGGGGACGCCATCCACGTAGGTGACGACGTTGCCGGGCATGGCGGGAACGCGGGGACCGGGCGTCACCACGCCCGTGAGGTTGAGCGGATCCACGCCAGACAGGCTCACCGTGACGCCCGAGGGCGGAGACCGGCGCACCGCCCGCGCCATGTCCACGGCCTCGGGCAGCGCGAACTGCTCACCCACGAAGCCCGCCACGAAGCGACCTCCGCGCAGCTCGCCGCGCGCCTCCATGCGGCGATACACGCGGAGCAGCTCTCGCCACGACGGGGCCAGGGACTCGCGCATCACCAAGTCGCGCCACACGATGCCGTAGCGCTGGAGGAACAGCCGCGCCAACGAGTCCATCACCTCGTCGGCGGACTTCGGCTCGGCCGGCGCGAGCAGGCTCCAACGCCCCGGGCCGCCGCGCTGCAACAGCTTCTGCCGCTTGCGGTGCGCGGGGCTCTGGAGGACGCGGAGGTTCTGCACCGCGTCCGCCGTGACGAGCCCGCGCGCCACCAACTCCCACAGCGAGTCCTCCACCTCCGCGGGCAGGCGGCGCGCTCGCGTCACCAACTCCTGGAAGAAGCACGCGCCCCGGCGCTCCAGCACGGCGACCACGTCGCGCGCGGGCGCGCTCAGGTCGGGGGGCATCCACACGCCGCCGTCCGCCAGCACCGCATGCGGGCGCGCGGCGGCGAGCATCCACTCCAGGTCCTCGCGCACGGTGAAGGTGAGCGGCGCATTGCGCGTGGGTGAGGCCCGTGAGGCACGCACGGGCTCCGCGGGCTCCGGAGAAGGAACCGGTGAGCCTCGGCGCGGTCCTGGTGGCTTCGGTGGGTCCTTCAGCGTGACGCGGCCCCAGGCGACCTCGCCCGCGTAGCACGCGCGCTCCAGCAGGTCGGGCGTGTAGCCACGCATGCGGGCCGGAAGCAGGAAGCGCTCCCACGCGGAGGCCGGTGCCTCGTAGCCCTGGAGCAACCGCACGGCCTTGAGCAGCCCCGTGGAGCCCCGCAGCGCGTCCACGTCCTCCAAGTGGTGCCAGCGGAAGAGGAACCGCATGAAGTCCTGCGCGCTGAGCGGCTCAATCTCGCGGCGCAGCCGCCCCACCGTCATGCGGTGGATGCGCTGAAGCAGACGGCGGTCGCACCACTCCAGCGGCGGCGACTCGACAGCGGTGTCTCGCGGGCGGAACTGTCCGCGCAGCACCGAGCCCTGGCTCTCCAACTGATGCAGCGCCGCGTCCACGTCGGACGGCTCCAACATCGTCAGCCGGGCCAGCTCCTCCACGGTGGTGGGCCCGAGCATCTCCATGCGCCCGCGCACCACCTGGAGCACGGCCGCCTCGCGCTCCACAGGCCGGTCATACTCCAGCACCGGGAGCGGCGGCTGCGTCACGGCGGACGGGAAGAGCGCGCGCACCGCGTTGCCTCGCTCGGCCGTCACGAGGAAGCGCGCGGCCGGCAGCTCCAACCACGCCACGCGCCCCTGCTCGAAGAGAGGGGCCTCCAGGCCACGCGGCACCTCGGAGGCGCGCACCAGCACGAGCTGCAACAGCGCGTCGTGCAGCTCATCCTCGTCGCGCATGGGCGGCGCCGCGTCCTCCACCACCTGCGCGATGGCGTCCGCGTCGAGCGCGCCAAAGGCGGCGGCGTCCTCGGCGGGCAGCGCGCGGCGCAGGGCCACGTTGCGCACGCGGCGCTCCTCGGCGGGTGCGTCATCGAGGAAGGTGTAGGGCTGGCTGTTGATGAGCGCGTGCGCGAACACGCTGGGCTCCGGCACGTCACGCGCGACGAGCTGAACGGTGCCGGCCTTCATGCGCCGCAACACCTCGCGCAGCCCCTCGATGTCCATGGCCTCGCGCAGACAGTCTTCCATCGCCTGGTTCACCAGCGGATGGTCGGGCAGCTCGATGTCGCCTCCGCCGTGGTTGTCCTGGCAGCCCACCTGCGCGGGGAACACGGCGGCGAGCAGGTCCTCGCTGCGCGCGCGCTGGATGTTCGGCGCCACGCGCTTGCCGCCCATCATCCGGCTCAGCGTCAGCGCGCGGGTGGCCACCCACCGAAAGCGCGTGCCGAACAGCGGCGACTGGAGGATGGCCTGCACCAGCACCTCCTCCACGTGGTCCGGGTGCAGGAAGTCGAAGATGTCCGCCAGCGGGAATGAGTGCTGCTCGCCCAGGGACAGGAGGATGCCGTCCTCGGTGGCCGCGGCTTGAAGCTCGAAGTCGAAGGAGCGGCAGAAGCGCTTGCGCAGCGCCATGCCCCACGCGCGGTTGATGCGACTGCCGAAGGGCGCGTGGATGATGAGCTGCATGCCGCCCGCTTCGTCGAAGAAGCGCTCGGCCACGACGGTGGTGTTGCTGGGCACCACGTCCCCCAGCATCTTCTTCCCCAGGCGCAGGTAGCCCAGCAGCGCGTCCACCGCGGGCGGCGGCACCTTCAGGTCCTTCTCCAAGAAGCCCGCCGCGTCCTCGCGCACGAGCAACTCCGAGCGCAGGCGGCCCACCTGGAGGCTCAGCTCGTCGGTGCGGCCGGGCGCCTCGCCGCGCCAGAAGGGCACGTTGGGCGGAGCGCCGTGCGCGTCCTCCACCACCACCGTGCTGCCCAGCACGCGCTGCACGCGCCACGCGGTGCTGCCCAGGAGGAAGATGTCTCCCGCTGACGACTCCACCGCGAAGTCCTCGTCGAGCGTGCCCACCACCTTGCCCTCCGGCTCCGCCGTCACCGTGAAGGTGAAGGTGTCCGGGATGGCGCCACCGTTGGTGAGCGCGGTGATGCGCACACCACGCCGGCCCTTGAGCCGCTGGTTCACGCGGTCGCGGTGCAGGTGGATGCCGCCTCGGCCGCGGCGCTCGGCCACGCCCTCGGAGAGCATCTCCAGCACCTGCTGGTACTCCTCCCATGTCAGGTCGCGGTACGGATGGGCGCGCTGCAACACGCTGAAGAGCGCGCGCTCATCCCACTCCTCGCAGGCGCATGCGGCGACAATCTGCTGCGCCAGCACGTCCATCGGCTTCTCGGGGATGATGACCCGATCGAGGTCGCCCTCGCGCACGGCGTTGAGCAGCGCGACGCACTCCACCAACTCATCGCGCGTCATCGCGAAGAGGACGCCCTTGGAGATGCCGGCCTTGTGGTGGCCCGCGCGGCCCACGCGCTGCAACAGCACCGAGATGGCCTTCGTGCTGCCCAACTGCACCACGAGGTCCACGTTGCCCACGTCGATGCCGAGCTCGAGCGAGGCGGTGGCCACCATGCAGCGCAACCGGCCTTCCTTCAGCTTCTCCTCGGCGGTCAGTCGCATCTCGCGCGACATGCTGCCGTGGTGCGCGGCCACCAGGTCCTGGCCCAACCGCTCGCCCAGGTCGTGCGCCACGCGCTCGGACATCTTGCGCGTGTTCACGAAGATGAGCGTGGTGCGGTGCTCACCGATGAGCTGGAGCAGGCGGTCATAGACCTGTCCCCACATCTCATGGCTCGCCACGGAGGACAGCTCCGCGTCGGGAATCTCGACTCGCAGGTCCCAGGGGCGCAGGTGGCCCACTTCCACCCGCTTGCAGTCGCGGTGCGTGGCGCCCGTGAGGAACCCGGCGATGGCCTCCAGCGGCTTCTGCGTGGCGGACAGCCCGATGAGCTGCGGCTTCACGTCGGTGAGCGCCTTGAGCCGCTCCAGCGACAGCGTGAAGTGACTGCCGCGCTTGTCCCGCGCCAGCGCGTGGATTTCGTCCACGATGACCGTGCGCACGGCGCGCAGGGTGGCGCGGGCGCGCTCGGCGGTGAGGTAGAGGTAGAAGGACTCGGGCGTGGTGATGAGGATGTGCGGCGGACGGCGCACCATCTGCGCGCGCTCGGCGGCGGGCGTGTCACCGCTGCGCACCTGCACGCGGAGCGGCTGGGGTGAGAAGCCCTCCGCGCGGGCCAGCGCCATCAACTCCTCGAGCGGCTGGAGCAGGTTCTTCTGCACGTCGTTGCCGAGCGCCTTGAGCGGGGACACGTACAGGACCTGGGTGCAGTCCGGCAGCGTGCCCTCCAGCGCCAGCCGGAACAGCGAGTCCAGCGCGGCGAGGAAGGCCGCCAGCGTCTTGCCACTGCCGGTTGGCGCGGCGACGAGGACGTCATGGCCCGCCTGGATGAGCGGCCAGCCCTCCACCTGCGGACGACTGGGCTCGCCCAATCGCGAGGCGAACCAGCGACGAACCACCGGATGGAATGCGGCCAGCGCGGGGTGAGCCGCGTACTCGGCCGCGAAGTCGAGGTGAATCTGCGGGGACATGGCAGCGCTCTCCCGTCTCAGCCTGAACACAGGTACAGGCCGCCGTCAACGCGCGCGGACGCGACCTGTCCGGACAGCGGACGAAGGTCCGCGCATCCCATCTGGAACAACGCTCGATGCGGTCATCCGCCTCGCGACACCCGAGCGCCGCAGGGCCCGCCTCCTCGCCCGCCTCAGTCGCGCGGCAGGTGCACGGTGAAGGTCGTGCCCGAGTCCGCGCTGGAGGCCACCTCCACGGAGCCGCCGTGCGCGGTGATGATCTGCCGGGTGATGTAGAGCCCCACGCCCAACCCCGTGGGGGCGCCCTTCTCGCGCGGCGCGCGCCCGGCCTGCCGCCACACGCCGAAGAGTCGCGGCAGGTCGATGGGCGCGATGGCCGGCCCCTGGTTGTGCACGCACAGCACCGCCTCGGAGTCCCTGCCCTCCGCGAGCACGCGCACCCGGCTCTCCGCGGGGCTGTAGCGCAGCGCGTTCGCGACCAGGTGCGTGATGACCTGCTCCAAGCGGTCCGCGTCCCACGCGCCGCGCCCGTCGCCTTGCAGCTCCAGCTCGACGGCCCGGTCCGGGTGGCTCGCGCGCAGCGAATCCACCGTGCAGCGCACCACCTCGAAGAGGTCGCACCGCGCGCGCAGCACCGGCATGCCTCCGCCCAATCGCGCCCGCGCGAAGTCGAGGAGCTGGCGAATCATCCGGTCCATGCGCCCGGCGCTCGAGAGGATGCGGCCCGTCAGCATCGCCTGCCGCTCGTCCAACGCCCCGCGCCGCTGAAGCTGCTGCGCGGACATGGACAGCGCGTTGAGCGGATTGCGCAGGTCGTGCCCCAACATGCCGAGGAACTGCTCCAGGAACTCCTCGGCGCCGCTCTCGCGAGTGGGCGGCGCGACCATGGCCAGCTCCAGCAGGTGTTGCTGATGAATCACCTGCTCGGACAGCTCGCGGGCCTCGCGCTCGACCCGGCGCAGGCGCAAGAGCAGCGCCACCTGAGACAAGAGTCCGCCCGCGTCCACCGGGGCGAGCCGCCAACAGTCCGGGCCCCACTCCGGCCCCGCGGGCTGGGCTCCAGATGGCGCCTCCGGGTCGCCCACCCACAGCACCCAGGCCCCGTGCGTGCGCGCGGTTCGCCGCAGGCCCTGGCACGTCTCCCGCGCCTCGGCCCCAGGGGCCCGCGTCTCCACGAGCACGAGGTCCACGTCCACGGCCAGCCGCGTCAGGGACTCTCCGTGGGCGTCCGAAGCGAGGACCTCGAAGCCCGCGCGCTCCAGGAGCCGGGCGGTGCTGGCGCGGCTCGCGGGGTCGTCGTTGACGTGGAGGATGACCGGGGGCGAAGGCATCATGCGAGGCGTCCGGGAAGTGCCCCCTTCGTAGCGTCAGCGCTCCCCGGGTGCCAAGTCCGGACGCTCGGGAAGCGTGGCCGCTCGCCGAGGGAGCGGGGAGTCGGTGGGAGGCAGTGGGTGACACGCGCCGCTCCCCCATGGGCGCATTTCGCGATAGGGAGGAGGCCATGCGCGCTCCCTGTCGCCCGCTTCCCGCGGATGGACGTTTCCTCCAGTCCGTCGGTCCCACGCCGCTCGTCCCCGTGAAGCTGGACGCGGAGGGACCGACCATCTGGTGCAAGCTCGAGTTCCTCAACCCCAGCGGCTCCACCAAGGACCGCATCGCGCGGTACATGCTGGAGAAGGCCTGGCGCCTGGGCGAGCTGTGCCCGGGCGGCAAGGTGGTGGAGGCCTCCAGCGGCTCGACGAGCATCGCCCTGGCGCTCGCCAGCGCGCAGATGGGGTGCAGCTTCACCGCGGTCATGCCCGAGGGCGTGACGGATGAGCGCCTTTTGACCATCCGCGCGTATGGCGGCGACGTGCTGCTCGTGCCGCGCGCGGAGGGCATCCGCGGCGCCATCGCCCGCGCCGAGGCCTTCGCGAAGGAGCACGGCGCCTATGCGCCGCGCCAGTTCGAGAACCCCGACAACGCCGAGGCGCATCGCGTGTGGACCGGGCAGGAGATTCTCGCGCAGGTGCCGGGCGGGCTCGTGCACGGCGTGGTGAGCGGCGTGGGCACCGGCGGCACCGTGGTGGGGCTGTATCAGGCGTTCGCGGAGGCCGGCTGTCCGGTGACGGCGTTCGTCGCGCGGCCCGTGGCCGGACTGGGCTGCGACATCGAGTGCTGCAGCTTCAGCTCGCGCGTGCCGGGCGTGGTGGATGGCCTGTCGCGGCTGTACCGCGAGGCGGACATGCCGGGCACCGTGGAGTTGGACATCTCCGACGACGTGGCCATGGGCACCGCGCGCGCGCTCATCCGCCGCGGCTTCCCCGTGGGTCCGTCCTCGGGCCTCAACTACGCGGCGGCAGTGGAGGCCGCCAAGCGACTGGGCCCCAGCGCGCAGGTGGTGACGGTGTTCCCGGACCGCATGGAGCGCTACTTCTCCACCGAGCTCATCCAGCCCAAGCCCGCGCCCGCCAAGGGCGTGGCCTAGGCGCCTCGCGCGTGACTACGGCCGGGCCTCTTCCGAGGAGCCCGGCCGTGCGTTGCTCGCCCCCAGGCGTCGCAGGGTCTCCGCCGTCGCCGCGTCCGCTGGGAAGAAGGACTCGATGGCCAGCTCCGACAGCGTGATGTCGTTGGCCGTGCCGAACACGGTGATGGTGCTGAACAGCGAGAGCTGCCCCGCTTCCGTGTCCAGCCGCAGCGGCACCACCACGCCCACGTCCGGAGACTCGTGCGCGGACGGTCCGCCCGAGGGCGCGGGCAGCGCCTTGAGCTCCTCCAGCAGGCTCGCCAGCGAGCTGTCGGTGGACATCTCCACCTGACGGTGCAGCCGCGCCAGCAGGTGCCCGCGCCACTGCGCCAGGTTGGCGATGCGCGGCGCCAATCCTCGCGGATGCAGGCTCAGCCGCAGCACGTTCACCGGCGGCTGGAGCAGCTCGGGGTCCACGCCCACGAGCAGCGGCGCGATGGCCCCGTTCGCGGAGACGAGCGTCCAGTGGCGGTCCACCGCGAGGGCCGGATAGGGCTCGTGTCCCGAGAGCACCATGTCCACGGCCTCGCGCGCGGCGCGCAGCGCGGGGTCATCCAAGCGCCGCTCCACGTAGCTGGGCGCGTAGCCGGCGGCCACCAGCAGGCCGTTGCGATCGCGCAGGGGAATCTCCAGCTCCTCGGCCAGGTGGAGAATCATCTCCCGGCTGGGAATGGAGCGACCCGTCTCCATGAAGCTGATGTGCCGCGTGGAGACTTCCGCGCGCAGGGCCAGCTCCATCTGACTGATGCCCCGCTGCTGGCGCCACTTGCGCAGCAACTCTCCGACAGGACGACTCCGGGGTGCCATGGCCGCGCACCATAAGCAGGGGCGGCGCGCCAATCCACCGGATGCGCATGCCCCGGCAATTACCTCGCGCGTCATCGCGAGCACCGAGCGACCTCTCTACTTTGCGACTCACTCACCGGGCGGCCCCCCGCCGCCCTCACCCAGGAGCAGCGTATGAACACGGTCGCGAACTCTCAGTCCCCGCTGCGCAAGGCCTTCATCCTCGACGCCGTCGCCACGAGCGCCATGGGCGTGATGCTCGCCGCGGGCGCCGGGATGCTCACCTCGTTGCTCGGCCTGCCAGTGGAGTTGCTGCGCTGGGCGGGCCTCGCGCTCATCCCCTTCGGCGCCATCCTGGCCGTGGTGGGGATGCGGCAGAACATCCCGGCGGGGCTCGCATGGCTCCTCATCGGCTGCAACGCGATGTGGGTCGTGGACAGCCTGCTGCTTCCGTTGAGCGGCTGGGTGCAGGCCACCGCGCTGGGCACGGTCTTCGTGGTGGGCCAGGGCCTGGTGGTCGCGGTGTTCGTGGGCCTGGAGGTCGCGGGGCTCCGCCGGGCGCAGCGCTCCAGCGTGGCCTGAACTTCAGGGATGCGCCGCCCGGCCCCGTGAAGGGCAGCCGGGCGGCCCCTCGGGGCAAGACAGGTGCGCGAGACACCGGCGCTATAGTCCGCGCCATCATGAAGAAGGACTCCCTCTCGGGACGCTTCCGCCGCGCGGCCTTGCGCGAACTGTGGCTCACGTTCGCTCCCGCGCTGCTCCTCGTCGCGGCGGCGTTCGCCGTGACCTTCTACTTCGTCCAACCCGCGCCCCCCATGAAGCTGGTGCTGGCGGTGGCGCCCGATGAAGGCGGCTTCAAGTACTACGCGCGCCGCTACCAGGAGTTCCTCGCCCGACACGGCGTCACCCTGGAGCTGCGCACCACGAAGGGCTCCGCCGAGAACCTCGCGCTGCTCAACTCGGACACGCCCAGCGCCGACGTGGCCTTCGTGCAGAGCGGCGCGCCCGGCATCGACCAGGCCAGCCACGTGCTGTCCCTGGGCAGCGTGGCCTACGTGCCCCTCTGGGTGTTCTACCGAGGCGAGCCCGTGGAGGACCTGCGCGGACTCCAGGGCCGGCGCATCGCCGTGGGCCCCGAGGAGAGCGGCACGCGGGCCCTGGCCCTCACCCTCTTGAAGGCCAACGGCGCGGACGCGTCCCCCGCCACCGAGCTGCTCCCATACGAGCGCGCCGAGGCCATCGAGCAGCTCAAGGCCGGACAGGTGGACGCGGTGTTCCTCGTCTCTCCCGCCGAGTCACCCCCCCTCCAGAAGCTGGCCGCGATTCCCGGTGTGCGGCTGCTCGACTTCGCGCGCGCCGAGGCCTACGTGCGCCGCTATCCGTACCTGTCGAAGCTCGTGCTCCCGCGCGGCGTCTTCGACCTGGCCCGGGATGTTCCGGCCCAGGACGTGACGCTCGTGGCGCCCACCGCGAACCTCGTGGTGACGGACCGCCTGCACCCGGCGCTCAAGTACCTGCTCTTGCGCGCCGCCAGCGAGGTCCACGGAGGCTCCGGCCTGCTCGACCGAGCGGGAGAGTTCCCCTCGCCGCGCGAAGCGGGGCTCGTGCTGGGCAGCGAGGCGCGGCGCTACTACGAGTCCGGCGTCCCGCTGCTCCAGCGCCACCTGCCCTTCTGGGCCGCGAACCTGGTGGACCGGCTGTGGGTGATGCTGGTGCCCTTCATCGCGGTGGTGGTGCCGCTGGGCAAGGCCGTGCCCGCGTTCCTCCTGTGGCGCGTGCGCTCGCGCATCTTCAAGTGGTACGCGCGGCTCAAGGAGATCGAGATTCAGCTCGAGGAGAACCCCGGCCGCCCCATCCTGGAAGGGATGCTCGCGCGGCTCGACGAGGCCGAGCGCGAGGTGAACCGCATCCCCATGCCCATCGCCTATGCGGAGAACCTCTACTTCTTCCGCGAGCACATCGACGTGGTGCGCCGCCGCATCACCCGCCGATTGACGGACGCGCACTCGGACAGCGCGCCCCCCGCGGTCTCCGCGATGAGCTGAGCGGGCCGGAAGCTACGTGCGCATGCGCAGCCGCGTCTCGTGCACGGCATCCAGGGGCGCGGTCTTCTCGCGCTCCGCCGAGCGCAGCAGGCGCAGGATGCTGGGCCCCAGCACGTCGATCTCCGTGGACGCGTACGTCTCCGTGCCGAAGCGCTGAATCGTCTTAAGCTGCTCCTCCAGGATGCGCACGTCCTGCCGGAAGATGTGCAGCGCCACCGGCACCGCGAGCGGCAGCACCGCGCGCAGGAGCAGCCGGGGCAGCGGCAACCGGAACGTGGCCACCGCGTACACCTGCGTGTCGTAGTCGGACAGCGGCGTCATCGCGGACGTGACGAGGATGTGGCTGCCCTCGCCGATGCGGTACTCCACCTGCGCGATGGACGGCAGCAGGAAGCGATCGAAGTGCTGCACCACGCCGCCCCCGGGCGCGAGCACCCGGCCCACCAACCCCGTCGGGCGCGGCTCGCCCACGTACTCGGCCTCCACGCGGTCCGCGCTCCGGCGCACGACGACGTCGATGTCGTTGCGCTTCTCCTCGGTGCGGAAGAGGCCGCCGTGCAGGTAGGCGGTGTGCGGCACGTCCAGCGTGTTCTCCAGCACCGCGTGCAGCGTGCCCGGCGCGCGAAGCACGCGGCGCACCGTGGTGTAGTCCGCGGCGTCCAGCAGCGGGAAGCGGAAGGGCTCGGAGGTCGGCTCGACGCCGGGCGTGGAGTACACCCAGATGAAGCCGTCCTGCTCGCGGGTGGCGTACGAGGCGGCGCAGCGCGCCTTCGCTGCGGGCTCCCCGAGGAACCCCGGGATGGCGCGGCACTGGCCCTCCCGGTCGAACTTCCACCCGTGGTAGCCGCACTGGAGCTGCCCGTCCCGCACCTGGCCCAAGGACAGCGGCACGTTGCGGTGAGGACAGCGGTCCAACAGCGCGGCGGGCTTGCCGGCTTCGTCGCGGAAGAGGACGAGCGGCGTGCCTTGAAGCGTGCGCGCCACGGGCTTGCGCCCCAGCTCCCGTGACGCGCAGAGGATGAACCACGAATGCGGCAGGCGGACGACCGAGACATGGCCCGCGGGGGCGGCAGGGGTTCGCGACTCCTCGCGAGCGTTCATGCCGCCAGTCTAATGTCACCCGCGCCCGGCGTGCGCTAGAGCTTGAGCCGACGCAGCCGGAGGGCGTTTCCGATGACGGACACCGACGAGAGGCTCATCGCCGCGCTGGCGAAGATGGGGCTCAGGAGCAGGCCGAACACCGGATACAGCACGCCCGCCGCCAGGGGCACGCCCAGCAGGTTGTAGATGAAGGCGAAGAAGAGGTTCTGCCGGATGTTGCGCAGCACGCCCTCGCTCAACCGGCGCGCTCGGACGATGCCGCGCAGGTCTCCCTTCACCAGCGTCACGCCCGCGCTCTCCATCGCGATGTCCGTGCCGGTGCCCATGGCGATGCCCACGTCCGCCTGAGCGAGCGCTGGGGCATCGTTCACCCCGTCCCCCGCCATCGCCACCACGCGCCCCTCCTGCTGGAGCTTGCGCACCGCGTCTCCCTTTCCGTCCGGGAGCACGCCCGCGATGACCTCGGTGATGCCCAGGCGTCGCGCCACCGCCTCGGCCGTGGTGCGGCTGTCACCCGTGAGCATCACCACGCGCAGGCCCTCGGCGCGCAGCTGCGTCAGCGCCTCGGGCGTGGAGTCCTTCACGGGGTCCTCCACCCCCAACAGCCCCGCCAGCCGCCCGCCCGCCGACACGAGCACCACCGTCTGGCCATCGGCGCGCAGGGACTCGGCGCGCTCCGCCAGGGCCCGAGCATCCACGCTGCGCGCGCTCATCAGCGCCGCGTTGCCCAGGGCCACCTCGGTCCCATCCACGCGGCCGGTGACGCCCAGGCCCGTGTGGGACTGGAAGCCCTCCACCGGCGCCAGCACCACGCCCTGCGCCTGGGCACCGGCCACGATGGCCGCCGCGAGCGGGTGCTCACTGCCGCGCTCCAGGCTCGCGGCCAGCCGCAGCAGGTGGGACGCATCCAGCCCCGGCGCGGGCAGCACCGTGACGAGCTGGGGCTTGCCCTGCGTCAGCGTGCCCGTCTTGTCCACCACCAGGGTGTCCACCGCCGCCAGCCGCTCCAGCGCCGCCGCGTCCTTGATGAGCACGCCCACGCCCGCGCCTCGGCCCGTGCCCACCATGACGGACATGGGCGTGGCCAGCCCCAGCGCGCACGGGCACGCGATGATGAGCACCGCCACCGCGTTGACCAGCGCATGCGCCAGCCGAGGCTCCGGCCCCCAGAGGGCCCACACCGCCGCCGTCAGCACCGCCACCGCGATGACCGCCGGCACGAAGACGCTGGCGACCTTGTCCGCCAACCGCTGGATGGGCGCGCGGGTGCGCTGCGCCTCGCTCACCCGCTGGACGATGCGCGACAGGAGCGTGTCGCGACCCACGCGCTCCGCGCGCATCACCCACGAGCCCGTCCCGTTCACCGTCCCGCCCGTCACCTTCGCGCCCGCCGACTTCTCCACCGGCACGGACTCACCCGTCACCATCGACTCGTCCACCGCGCTGGCGCCCTCCAGCACCACGCCGTCCACCGGGACCTTCTCGCCGGGGCGCACGCGGAGCCGGTCCCCCACGTGCACGTGAGACAGCGGCACGTCCTCCTCATGACCATCCTCACGAACGCGCCGAGCGATGGCCGGGGCCAGGCTCAACAGCGCCCGGAGCGCGCCGGACGTGGCGTGACGGGCTCGCAGCTCCAACACCTGCCCCAGCGCCACCAGGGTGACGATGACCGCCGCGGCCTCGAAGTAGACGGGCGCCGTGCCGCCATGGCCGGTGCGCGCGCCCTCGGGCAGCGCCTGGGGGAACAGCGTGCTCACCACGCTGAAGACGTAGGCCGCGCCCGTGCCCAGCGCGATGAGCGTGAACATGTTGAGGTGCCGGTTGCGCACCGACGTCCAGCCGCGCTGGAAGAAGGGCGCGCCCCCCCAGAGCACCACGGGCGTGGCCAGCACCAGCTGCGCCCACGCGAGCAGCGCGGGCGACACCGCGTGCTGCAACGGCTGGCCCGGAATCATGTCCGACATGGCCAGGACCAACAGCGGCACGGACAGCGCCACGCCCACCCAGAAGCGCAGCGTCATCGAGCGCAGCTCGGGGTCTGGCGGCTCCTCGGGCAGCACGGTGCGCGGCTCCAGCGCCATGCCGCACTGGGGGCACGCGCCCGGGTGGTCACTCACCACCTCGGGGTGCATGGGGCAGGTGTACTCGACCCGGGCCTCCAGCACGGGCGGCGACTCCGGCTCCAGCGCCATGCCGCACTTGGGGCACGCGCCCGGGTGGTCCTGCCGGACCTCGGGGTCCATCGGGCAGATGTAGGCGGTGCCCGGGGGCGCGGCGGGGGCGGGCTCGGCGGCGGCCGGCTCCAGGAAGCGCTTGGGGTCGGCGCGGAAGCGCTCACGGCACTTCGGGTTGCAGAAGAAGTAGGTGTGGCCCTCGTGCTCCAGGCTGCCCCCCTTGGGGGCGTGGCGGTCCACCTTCATTCCGCAGACCGGGTCGATGGCGGGCTCCCCGACCTCGGGGGTCGGCGGATGCGCGTGGCCAGGGTGGTCGGCGTGAGCGTGGGAGTGCGCGTGCGGGCGGGACGACATGTGGGTTCAGCTCCTTTTCATCCCGGCCAACGGAGCACCCGGCGGCCTCTTACACAGGGGTAAGCGCGAAAGTGCATGGAGGAACCACCGGATTGGCTCCCCGCCGCCCCGGGAACCGGGCAGGCTGCGCCGCTTCGGGCCGAGAACGACCCGGAGTCCGGGCTCGCTCCGTACTCCGAGGCGGGTAAGGGGGCGGCCCCTCGCTTTCGAGGGCACCGCGCCGTTTGGGGAGCTGCGTGATGCGCGGGATTTGGGGGACCTGGGCTGTTGTGTGCGCCCTGGTCATCAGCGGATGTGACGGAATCTCCATCAGCCCCGCGCATGCCTCGCGCGCGCGGACCCTCGACGAGCCCCCCGGTGAGAACTGCCCCCTGGGCGGACAGGCCGTGCAGACGGGCCTGGACACGGACAAGAGCGGCCAGCTCGATGACACCGAGGTCACCAGCACCACCTACGTCTGCGCGACCCCGCCGCCGCCCGCGCGCACCCGCGTCCTCCCGGAGCCCGCTGGGGCCCACTGCGAGTGGGGGGGACAGGCCGTGCAGACGGGCCTGGACCTGGATGGCAACGGGCAGCTCGACGCCGCGGAGGTGACCGCGACCGAGTACCTCTGCGCCTCGCGCACGCCCGAGGTCCTGGTGCGCTCGCGCAGCTTCGGGCCCGATGCCCGCTGCGCCAACGGTGGACAGGAGACCTCCGCGGGGATGGACACGAACGCGGACGGCCAGCTCGCGGAGTCGGAGGTCACGCGGACGACGGTGGCGTGCCTCACGCCCGCGCCGGTGCTCGTGCGGATGAGCGGCACCGCGTCCCCCGTCTCTTGCGTCCGCGACGCCGTGCAGGTGGAGGCCGGCCCCGACACCAACGCGAACCAGGTGCTGGACCCCACCGAAGTTCGCGCCGTGACGACGCTCTGCGACACCTCGCTGAACCGCGTCCTCGCGCGAACCCGCCCCGAGCCCCCAGGGGAGCTCTGCGCCATCGGAGGCACGCGGGTGCTCGTGGGAGAGGACCGCGACGGGAACGGACAGCTCGAGGACACCGAGGCCAGCGCGTTCGCCATGGTGTGCGAGGCGGCGCCCACGCTGGATGGCACCTACGTGGTGCGCGGTCCGGCGGACCTCGCGGCGCTCCAGGGCGTGGCCCGCATCGTGGGAGGGCTGGAGTTCGTGGGCAAGGAACTCACGGAGGTGAAGCTGCCCGCGCTGATGACCGTGGAGGGCACGCTGAGCATCGAGGACACGCTTCACCTGGAGCGCGTCCAGCTCCCCGCCCTGCGGCTCGTGCAAGGCGACATCACCGTGCGCCACAACACGCGGCTCGAATCATTGGAGCTGGGTCCGCAGCGCGCGCCCGAGCAGGGCCCGAAGAGCGATTGGTGGGTCCATGGGGGGCTCTATGTCGAGAACAACCCCTCGCTGGCGAGCCTGGGAGGGATGAGCTTCATCGTGCCCCGCCTGAGCATCAGCGTGCGCAACAACGCCAACCTGCGGGTGCCCGGTGCGTTGAACCGGGTCGAGAACCTGCAAGGCGAGCTCGTCCTCCAGGACAACCCCGTGCTGCAGGGCATCCCGTTCCCTCAACTCCAGACGGTGCGAGCGAATGTGACGGTCTGGAACAACAGCGCGCTCCCGGACCTGACGGGGCTCGACGCCCTCAGCCACGTCGGTGGCGCGCTCAACGTCCGGAACAACGTCCACCTGCGCAGCCTGGTGGGACTGGGCGCGCTCGACTCCGTCGAGGTGCTCCAGGTGTACAGCAACCCGGAGCTGAAGACGACGCAGGGGCTCACGAGCCTCTCCCATGCCCGGAGCCTGGAGTTCTCCGCCAACGGCAGCCTGGAGTTCGTGGGGGACTTCCCCTCGCTGCAGTCGCTCGACACGCTGTACGTGTCGGGCAACGCGACGTTGGTGAGCATCACGGGGCTGCCTCGGCTCCAGGCCATCAACGAGCGGCTCTTCCTCTTCAACAACCCCTTCCTCGAGGGGCTCAAGGGGCTCGGAGGGCTGAAGTACGTGCGCGCGCTCCAGGTCACCAGCAATGCGTCCCTGACGACGCTGGAGCCGCTGCGCACCTTGCGGGAGGTGGAGGAGCTCACCCTCTTCGGCAACCTCAACCTCCTCCGGCTCGACCTGGGGGGAGTGGTTCGCGTCAGCACGACGCTCTCCGTCGAGAACAACCCCAAGCTGCCCACCTGCCTCGCCACCACGCTGGCCGTTCGGACCTACGCGGGCGCGCCCGAGCAGCTCTACATCTCGGGCAACAGCGACGACGCGACCGCGTGCGCGAAGTGAGCGTCAGCGCTTGGCGCGGCAGGCACAGTCCAGACAACCGTGCGAGGCGCACGTGCCGCAGCTCCGCTCCAGCTGCTTGCGCAGCGCCTGCCGCGCGCGGTGCAGACGCACGCCCGCGTTGTTGGCGGTGATGCCCACCTCGCGGGCGACCTCGGGGACCGCGCGCTCCTCCAGGTCCACCTGGCGGACGATGTCCGCGTACTCGGGCTTCAGCGTGGAGAGCAGGTCGCCCACGCACGCGCAGACGGCGACCTTCAGCTCCGGATCCTCGCTCGCCTCCTGGGCATCGCGGGCCTCGCGCTCCAGGGCGCGGCCCTCCGCGGCCTGACGGCGGTAGTGGTCCACCAGCGCGTTGCGCAGCAGCCGGTAGAACCACGCCACCGCGCCCTCGCCGTCCCGCAGCATCCCGCCCTTCTCCAGCGACTTCACGAAGGCGGCCTGCAACAGCTCCTCGGCGATGGCGCGACTGCCCACGCGCCGCTCCAGGAACGACAAGAAGCGCCGGTGATTGTCCACCAGCGCCCGGATGACCTCGCCCGAGTCCTCTTGCGCGATGTTCGCGGACTCCTGCCCCTGACCTGACTCCATCACTGCGCCACCCGCGTTCCTTTCCTTCGGGCTGGGCCGCGCGCGACAGGCCCATGCCTTCGCCGGGCCAAGACCCGCCCGCCTTTCATCCTGCCCACCGCCCCGCGCGCGCGCACGCGCCTCGTACTCCCACCGAGGCAACGGCCTGCGCCGAGCCGCCCGGACCTCTCGAACGAGCAGTCGACGGGAGCGGACATGGGACGGCGGTATCGCAAGCGACGTACCAGCCTCGCTCGCTCACGATTCCAGGGACTTGCGGGGGCCTCGCGTGCCCGGACTGTGACCGGGCCCATCACACTGTGACGTTCCGGGTGCCGCTCGGGACGCCCGAGGCGGGGGCACGGCGGGGCGACTTCAACGAAGAGAACACGCGGGACAACGCACCACGGACACCCGACTTACAGCCCGTGGAGCGAAGCGACGGCGGGCGCGAGCACCGCGGCGGCCTCATGACCCAGCGCCCGCTCGCGGGATTCGCGGCGGGCGCTCGGGGGCAGCGGGACGGACGTGTGCGCTCAGGGAGGGCCGTAGTTCTGGCGGCGCGAGTTCAGCTCCACCGCCGTCGCGTAGATCTGCGCCCACGTGCGGTACTTCCAGCGCGCGCCCACGCTCTTCTGGTCGTTGGCGTAGTCGAAGATGTCGTTGCGGAACTGCGCATCGGCGGCTTTCCGGGCCTCGGGCGCCAGCGGCGTGCCCTTGCGCGCGTAGTACCGCAGGAGGTCGTAGCCGTAGTCGTGCGTCTTCGCGGCGGGATCGAACTCCTGGGTCGGTCCAATCTTTCCCGGGGACGAGGCATCACCGTACGGGTCCTGCATCCGCGTGCCGTGCTTCGTCTGGATGGCGTAGGGCGTGTAGCCCATCACCTGCGCGAAGTCGGCCGGGGGCGGACGCGCGCCCGTGAGGTACTCGTGCATCAGCGCGCCATGGTCACCCGCCGGCGCCGCCGCGACCGGGGCCGCGCGCTGCGTGGCGGGGGTACCCGGGGTGAAGGCGTCCCGCGCCTGGGGCGAAGCCGCCGGGGCCTTCGCGGTCGAAGCGGCGGTGGGGGACTCCGGGCGGGAACTCACCGGGGCACGGGCGGGGACTCGGTCGTTGCGGATGAGCATGGGCGGCGCAGGGGGGAGAAAGCTGCGATGTATTGGTTTTTCGCACACGGCGAGACGAAAGTTGCGCGGCGCGGGAATGACGCACCGCGAGACCCGGAGGAAGCCACGGTGGAGACGAACCTGTATCGCGAGGGCATGGCTCGGCTGGAGGCCGGGGACGCAGCGGCGGCGCGGGCGCTGTTGGAGGAGGCGCTCCAGGCCGCGCCGGACTCGCCCGAAGTCCTCCACGGGCTGGCGAGGACCCTGGACCTGCTGGGCGACCGCGACGCCGCGCGAGCATTCCTGGAGCGAGCCCACGCGCGCGCCCCCACCGAGCCGGGCCCCGCCTGCGACCTGGCCATGACGTACCTGGAGCGAGGCGAGGACGCGCGGGCCCGCGACGTGCTCGCCCCCGTGGTGGCGGCTCACGCGGAGCACCCCGCCGCCAACCTCCACTTCGCCATGGCCCTGGCGAAGACGGAGCCCCGCCGCGCGCGAGAGCACCTGGCCCGAGCGCGCCAGGGCTCCGATGCCCAGGCGCGACAACAGGCCGAGGCGCTCGACCGGGTGCTGGCGGAGAGCGCTACTCGGCGCGCTTGAAGTCGTCCGAGCGAACGCCGTAGCGCTTGAGCAACCGATGCAGGCTCTCGCGCTCCATGCCCGCGCGCTCCGCCGCGTGCGTGACGTTGCCGCCAAACTCCTGCATCAGCGCCGCAAGATAGTCGCGCGACACCGAGTCCCGAGCGCTGTCCACCGCCTCGCGGTAGGGCAGCCGGGCCAGTGACTCCGAGGCCCCCACGCTCGCGCTCGCGCTTCGAGCCGCGCTCGGTCCCGAGTCCAGCTCCGGCGGCAAGTCCTCGCGCTGGATGCGAGGCCCCGCCGCCACCGCCGCCGCGCGCGCCACCGCGTTCTCCAACTGGCGCACGTTGCCCGGCCACGCGGCCCCGGTGAGGGCGCGCAGGGCCTCGGGGGTGAAGCCCTCCAGCTCCGGCCGCCCCGCGCGGGCGAGGAAGTGCATCGCCAGCAAGGGGATGTCCTCGCGCCGCTCACGCAGGGCGGGCAGCCGCACCGTCACCACGTTGAGGCGGTAGTAGAGGTCCTCGCGAAAGCGCCCCGCCGCCACCTCCGCCTGGAGGTCTCGGTGCGTCGCGGCCACCACCCGCACGTCCACCTTCACGGGCGCGGTGGTGCCCACGCGGCGCACTTCCTTCTCCTGCAAGGCCCGGTTGAGCTTCACCTGCACCGGCAGCGGCAGGTCTCCCATCTCGTCCAGGAAGAGCGTGCCGCCATGGGCCTCTTCGAAGAGGCCCGCCTTCGCGGCCGTGGCGCCCGTGAAGGCGCCCTTCGCGTGGCCGAACAGCTCGCTCTCCACCAGCTCCGCCGGCAGCGCGCCACAGTTCACCGCCACGAAGGGCCGCGCCGCGCGAGCGCTCTCCGCGTGCACCGCCCGCGCCGCCAGCTCCTTGCCCGTGCCCGTCTCGCCGGTGAGCAGCACCGTCAGGTCCCGCGCCGCCACCTGGGCCAACAGCGCGTGGAGCTGACGCATGGGCGCGCTCGTGCCGCGCAGGCCGTGGAAGTCCGGGGCCGCCGCCAGTCGCGCTGGGAGCCCCGCCGCCTCGCGCCGCTGACGCCGCCGCTCCAGCGCGCGCGCCACCACCAGCGCGACCTCATCAGGGTCAAAGGGCTTGGAGAGGTAGTCATACGCCCCCTCGCGCATGGCCTCCACCGCCTTCGGGATGCTCGCGAACGCGGTGACGAGCACCACCTCCGTGTCCGGCGCGCGCCGCTTCACCTCGCGCAGCACCGCGAAGCCATCCGCGCCCGGCATCTGGATGTCCGTCACCACCACGTCGAACTCGCGCGAGGCCAGCAGCGCCAGCGCGCGCGTGCCGTCCGCGGCCGGCGTCACCTCATAGGCCTCACCGAGGATGCGCGAGAACAGCTTCAGCATGTTCTCCTTGTCATCCACCACCATCACCTGCGGCCGAGGCTCGCTCATGACAGGGCCTCCTGCGCGCGCGTGGGGGGCGGCAGCCGCAGCGTGAAGCGCGCGCCACCCAGCGGGCCCGTGTCCGCCTCGATGCGTCCGCCGTGAGCCTCCGCGATGGCCTGGCTCACCGCGAGCCCCAGCCCCGTGCCGGTGGGCTTGGTGGTGAAGAACGGCTCGAACAGCCGCGCGCGCTCCTCCGGCGTCATCCCCGGTCCCGAGTCCGACACCGCCACGCTCGTCGCGCCATCCCCGCCCGCCTCGATGCGCACTTCCACACTCCCTCCCTCTCCCGCGGCTTCCGCGGCGTTCTTCACCAGGTTGAGCAGCACCTGACGCAGCCGAGGCGGCTGCACCCAGGCCGCGGCCTCGCCCTCCACCGACACCCGCACGTCGCCCAGCCGCGCCGCCTCGCGCAGCCGGCC
Source organism: Citreicoccus inhibens (assembly GCF_019039035.1). Lineage (GTDB taxonomy): Bacteria > Myxococcota > Myxococcia > Myxococcales > Myxococcaceae > Citreicoccus > Citreicoccus inhibens. The sequence continues at coordinate 195,512 of NZ_JAHNZT010000007.1, forward strand.
CACCACGTCCTCGCAGGCCTCGCGCAGCGGCACCCGCTCCAGCGGCCCCCGGCCCGGACGCGACAGGTCCAACAGCCCCTCGACGATGTCCTGACAGCGCATCGCCTCCTCCTCCACCACCTTCAGGTCCTCCGCCAGCCCGCCCTCGGCCTTGCGCTGCAAGAGCCGCACGTACCCCAGGATGACGCCCAGCGGGTTGTTGATTTCGTGCGCCACGCCCGCCGCCAGCCGCCCGATGCCCGCGAGCTTCTCGTGCTGGACCCACTGCTCCTGGTGCGTGCGCACCGCCTCCATCATCCGGTTGAACTGCGCGGCCAGCTGCCCCAGCTCTCCGGGGTCGTCCTCGGGGATGCGCGTGCGCAGGTCGCCCTGGGAGAGCCGCGCGGCGCCCTCGGACAGCCGCGCCACCGGGCGCGCCACCGAGTTCCCGATGTAGACCCCCACGCCCGCCGCGAACAGCGTGGCCCCGCCCAGGAACAAGAGCGCCCAACGGAAGCTCGCGCGCTCCACCGCGGCCACGTGGTCCTCGAACCGGCCAATGGACGCATCGAAGCGGCTGGCCAGCGCGTCCGCCCGCGCCTGGATGATGTTCACCTTCTCCAGCGCGTGCCCGTGCGCCGCCGTCACCGCGCCCTGGTCCTTGGCCAGCACGGCGGGCAGCAGGCTCTCGCGGTACAGCCGATCGAGCGCGTCCCCCGACTCCCGGATGTCCGCCACCCAGGCGCGCTCCTCCGCGTCCTGCGCCTGGTCCCAGAGCTTGCGGGTGAGCGCCTCCACCCGCGCGCGCGCCTCGCTGTGGAAGCGCACGTGGCTGGCGTTGCCGAGGATGACGGTGTGGGCCAGGTGGGCGTACTCGTCGCGCACCGCGGTGGCCAGCTCCAGCGCGTCGCGCACCCGGCCTCCCGCCTCGCGCAGGGTGCGCGACCCTTCGTGGATGTCCGACAACCGGCCGAGCGCGAACCCCGACGCCGCGGCGAACAGGGCCACCAGCGCCCCAAAGGCGAGCAGCAGTTTCCGAGTCGTGCTTCCAGCAGAGGGCCGCATCCGGGGCTGTATACAAGGCACGGGCGCGTCGTGCCCGGACCCAGTGTCCGCGAACACCCCACCCGCGCCGTTCATCATTCCGCTTGCGCGCCCGGGCGCCGGGCGAGCATGACGAGAGTCTGGGGAGGAGCCGCTCATGGCCCTGCGCTTCAAGAACCTCGATGGCAGCGGACCGCAGCCGTTCAACACGGTCTTCAAGTGGGCCTTCCTGGACAAGGTCACCGGCAAGCGCCGCAAGTCCCCGGACCGCGCCCCCGTCCCCCGCGTGGAGCCCGACCTCGCGACGCTGGCGACCCCACCCGCCCCGGGCGAGGGCGCGCGCCTCACCTGGCTCGGTCATGCCAGCTGGCTGGTGCAACTGGATGGCGTCTCGCTCCTCGTGGACCCGGTGCTGCGCGACGCCATCAACGTCGTCATCCACCGCAACGTCCCGCCCGGCGTTCCCGTCGAGAAGCTTCCGCCCATCAGCGCGAGCCTGGTGTCACACAACCACTATGACCACCTGGACCTGCCCACCCTCCAGGGCGTGGGCGCGCCCATCGTGACGGGACTGGGGCACGAGCGCGTCTTCCGCGGCAGCCGCCTGCCCGTCACCGAGCTGGACTGGTGGCGCTCCACGCAGGTGGGGCCCGTCACCGTGCACTTCGTGCCGTCGCAGCACTGGAGCCGCCGCGGCCTCAACGACGTCAACGAGATGCTCTGGGGCGGCTTCGTCATCGAGGGCTCCAGCGCGCGCGTGTACCACTCCGGCGACACGGCCTACTTCGAGGGCTTCCGCGAGATTGGCCGGCGCTTCCCGGACCTCGACGCGGCCCTGCTGCCCATTGGCGCGTATGACCCGGCGTGGTTCATGAGCCGCCAGCACATGAACCCGGAGGAGGCCGCGCAGTCCTTCGAGGACCTGGGCGCGCGCCAGTTCCTCGCCATGCACTGGGGCACCTTCAAGCTCACCGACGAGCCGCTCGACGAGCCGCCCGTCCGGTTGAACGCCGAGTGGAGCCGCCGCGGCTGGCCCTCCGAGCGCCTGCATGTGCTCGCGGTAGGTGCGTCCCTCACCGTGAGACGGGGCTGAGCGCGGTTGAGCACGGCGGGGCACTGTGTTCTGAGGAGTCCATGCTCCTGCCCGCACTCGTCGCCGTGGCGCTCACCCAGGCGCCTCCTCCCCTCACGACCCTCTCTGAACAGAGCGGCTGGCTGCGCACCGGCCGCGCCACCGAGTCCGAGGCGCTGTGCCGCGCCTTCGCCAAGGCCTACCCGAGCAAGGCCCGCTGCGACACCGTGGGCACCACGCCCGAGGGACGTCCCCTGCTCGCGCTCATCGCCAGCGCGGATGGCACGCTGACGCCCGCCGCCGCGCGCAAGAAGAACCGGCCCGTCGTCTTCTTCCAGGGCGGCATCCACGCGGGCGAAATCGACGGCAAGGACGCGGGCTACTGGCTGTTGCGCGACCTGCTCTCCGGCAAGGAGCAGCCGGACGTCCTCAAGGGCGTCACCGCCGTCTTCGTCCCCATCTTCAACGTGGATGGCCACGAGCGCTTCGGCCCCAACAACCGCCCCAACCAGCGCGGCCCCGAGGAGATGGGCTTCCGCGTCACGGGCCAGGGCTACAACCTCAACCGCGACTACACCAAGGTCGAGGCGCCCGAGATGGGCGCGCTGCTCACGTACCTCAACGCGTGGGAGCCGCTCGTCTACATGGACCTGCACGTCACGGACGGCGCCAAGTTCGAGCACGACGTGTCCGTCTCGCTGGAGCCGCAGAAGGGCGGCCCCGAGTCGCTGCGCCCGCTGGGCGTCAAGCTGCGCGAGGACCTCTTCCAGACGCTGGAGTCCGAGGGCCACCTGCCCGTGGAGTTCTACCCGTCGTTCCGCCAGGACGATGACCCGGCCAGCGGCTTCGCGTACGGCATCGCCCCGCCGCGCTTCAGCCACGGCTACTGGATGCAGCACGGCCGCTTCGGCGTCCTGGTGGAGACGCACTCGTGGAAGCCCTACGCGCACCGCGTGAAGACGACGCGCGACATCCTCGCCAGCGTGCTCCAGCAGGTGGCGCGCGATGGCGCCGCGCTCCAGGCCGCGGTGAAGGCGGAGGACGCCCGCGCCGAGTCCGGTCAGGTGAAGGAGGCGGTGCTCTCCTGGGAGGGGACGCAGAAGAACCACCCCATCGCCTTCCGCGGCTACGCGTATGAGCGCGGCCTGTCCGAGCTGTCCGGTCAGCCGTGGGTCCGCTACGACGAGTCCAAGCCGCAGGTGTGGACCGTGCCGTATTACGACGAGGTGAAGCCCGGGCTCACCGTGTCCCTGCCCGCCGGCGGCTACTTGATTCCTCCCGCGTACGCGGCCTGGGCGGCGCAGAAGCTCACCGCGCACGGGCTGCGCTTCGAGCGGCTCACGAAGTCCCTGCTGCCCACGGACGTGGAGCTCTTCCGCGCCACCGACGTCCAGTTCAACGCCCGCTCCTTCGAGGGGCGCCAGGGCGTGACGCTCAAGGGCGCATGGTCGCAGGAGTCCCGCGCCATCCCCGCGGGCACGCTCTACGTCCCGACCGCGCAGAAGGGCGTGCAGCTCGTGGCGCAACTCCTGGAGCCCACCGGCGCGGACTCGTGGGCGGCCTGGGGCCTGTTCAACAACGCGTTCGAGCAGAAGGAGTACATCGAGGACTACGTGGTGGAGCCCTTCGCGCGCGAGCTGCTGGCGAAGGACGCCCGCGTGAAGGCCGAGTGGGAGGAGCGCCTCAAGGACCCGGCGTTCGCCAAGGACCCGCGCGCCCGCCTGCGCTTCTTCGCCGAGCGCCACCCCGCCTTCGACGCGGCCTTCCGCCTGTACCCGGTGTTCCGCGTGAGCACGGCGCCCACCGCGCCCACCGCCGCGCGCTAGTCCCCACGGCCTGCTGAAAAAACCGAGGCCCTCGTCCCCGCCAGCCGGTCTGGCTCGGGGGGCGAGGGCCTCTGTCATGTCAGCCCCCGGGAATGCGCCCCCGGGGGTGACGGGCCTGCATCAGCCGATGGGCTTCTCGCAGGCGCAGGTGTTCGCGTTGCACTGGTAGTTCGGCGGGCAGCCGCCGCAGTCCGTCTTGCAGACACAGGCGCACGCGTTGGCGTCCGCCTTGTAGGTGGAGCCGCAGTTCAGCGCGCCGGTGTCGCAGACACAGCCGCACGCGTTCGGGTCGAACTTGGACCCAGGCGCGCACGTTGCCATCTGCACGCAGGTGCACGCGCAGGTGGCCGAGTTGCACGTCTCGAAGGTACCGCACGCGCCGCCGCAGTCCGGAGCGCAGCTGTACTTGCAGACGTCGCGGTCCGTGTTGCAGACCTGTCCCGGCGAGCCCGTGGTGCCGCAATCCGCCGGGCACTCGCACTTGTCCGTGGCGCGGTTGCAGGCGAGCGGCCCCTTGCAGAAGTCCGCCTGCGACGGGTCGTAGTAGCCCGTGTCCGACGAGCAGGGCGGCGGGTTGCCGTCCGTTGCGGAGGTGCGGTCAATCCAGTAGCGGTACGACACGGCCGCCTGCGTGGTGCCCGGGGTCTTCGGACGGCACGCGCCGTAGAAGGACACGGTGCCGTTGATGCCGTCCACGTCGAAGCCGTTCACGCGGCTGCGCGGGATGTCACCGATGGTCGGGCACGTGGTGGCGTTCTCCACCTCCGCCACCGCCACCTTCATGGAGGCGCCAATGGGCGGCTTCAGCGTCTTGTAGCCCACGGAGGCAATGACGCTGTCCACGATGGCGTTGATGGTGTTGGTGATGGACGTGGAGTCACGGATGCTGCCGTAGACACCGCCCGTGTTCTGGATGACGTCCAGGTGGCGCGGGTTCGTGTTGTCCTCGGACGAGTCGCACTTCGAGCCATCCGGCGGGCAGATGATGCCGTGCAGTTGGATGGGCCGGTTGAGCGGGTTCTTCGTCAGGGTCGCCGTCGCGCCCGTGTTCAGGAAGTACTGCGTGTAGTCCTGAATGGTGCTGCTCGGCTTGTCGTCGGACTGGTCGCGGGTGTCGGTGAGCAACACCACGGCCACCTGGGCGTTGGGCCGGAGCTGCGTCTCCGGCGTGCCGCCCGCCGTCGCCTTGTTGATGGCCGCGCGCGCGTTCTCCAGGAGGCGCTCGCGGGGATCACCGCCGGTTCCCACCCAGCACTGCTTGTCAGTGGAGCAGGTGGTCCCCGTGATGGGCGTGTACGTCGTCGACCCGCCCGAGGTGGACTTCACCGCACACACCTGGTTGTTGCAGACCGCGTCCTTGGTCAGCCACGCCTTGAACTGCTGGATGTTGTTGGTGAAGGTCCGCAACACGTCGGTGTTGCCCAGGCTTCCCGACGTGTAGCTGGTCGTCACCAGGCCCACGCGCCAGTCCAGCGACGCATTGCCCAGCTTGTTGGCCACGGCCGTGGCCGCGTCCGCCAGGTACGTCTGGGAGGCGGCCATGGAGCCGCTGTCGTCCACCACGAAGAGGAAGTCCACCACCGCCCGGTTGGCGGTGAAGACCTCGCACTGCACGGCGTCCGCGTCACCGAACTGCGCCAGCGCCGTGCCGCCCGCCGTGTCCGCCATGGCGAAGAGGCTGCCCGCGTCGTTGTACTTGGAGGCCGGGGTGATGGCGATGACGGTCAGCACGCTCTTGTCCGAGCGGTGGACGTACTGCGCCTGCACCTTGAACGGACCCGCGATGCCCGCGGCGCCCGCCAGCGCGCCCGTGCTCGTGGGCACCAGCCCGCGCGCCAGCGTGTTGGTGAACGTCTTGAGGTCCGAGGTGTTGGCCTGCGTGTAGCGCGCGGCCAGCGCGTTGAAGCCGTCCCACGTCTTGAACGTCTGGGTGAACTCCGTCACCGCCGCGTTCAGCTCCGGCACGGACGCGCGGATGCCCGCCTCGTCCGTCGACGGCGTCGTGCTGGTGCCCACCTGGCCCCGCTTGTAGGCGATGAACGTCACCTGCTTCGTGTCATCCCAGCCGATGATGCCCACCGTGCGGTTGGCCGAGTCCTTCACGTCCACCATGTTGGCGGCCTTGAAGGTGTTGGGCAGCGCCAGGCGCACGTCCACGCCGCTGTCCTCCTTGAAGCTCACCGTGCGCAGGTTCTGCGTGCTGCACGCCCGGCCCGCCGGCGTGGAAGACGCGCCGTCCGCGGGGTTGCGGGGGTCCAGCTCGCCCGGGTCCACCCGGCCGTTCTGGTTGGAGTCCTCGGCGCCGTCCTGGATGCCGTCGTTGTCCGTGTCGCGGTTCAGCGGATCCGTCTTCGTGCTCGGGTCCTCGTCGCCCTTGTAGCCACAGTCCTTGCGCGGGGCCGCAGCCGTGGACACGCCACGCTCCAGGCCGTCCAACAGGCCGTCACCGTCCGTGTCGGGGTTGGTCGGGTCGGTCTCGCCCTGGTCCACCTTGCCGTTGGAGTTGGGGTCCTCCCCCAGGAAGCCGTTGCGGCCCGGGCCGTCCTGCAGGCCGTCGCAGTCGGTGTCCGTGAGGCGCGGGTCGGTCTCGTTGGTGTCCACGCGGCCGTTGTGGTTCTCGTCCTCCACGCCGTCCGACACGCCGTCGCCGTCCGTGTCCGGGTTCTTGGGGTCCGTGCCCGTGGCGATCTCGACGCTGTCCGGGATGCCGTCGAAGTCCGAGTCGAGGACGGTGGCCGCGCAGTCGCCCGCGACTCGCGGATCCGTCTCGTTGGCGTCCTTCACGCCGTTGTGGTTCTTGTCCTCGTCGCCGTCGCGGCAGGTGTCGCCGTCCGTGTCCGGCTTGAGCGGATCCGTTCCGGTGCGCAGCTCCAGGTCATCCGACAGGCCGTCGTTGTCCGTGTCGCGCTTGCGAGGATCGGTCTCGCCGGGGCTCACCGAGCCGTTCTTGTTGGCGTCCTCGACGCCGTCCGGCAGCCCGTCACCGTCCGAGTCCACCGCGTTGGGGTCCGTCTCGGTGCTGTCGCGCTTGCCGTTGCGGTTGGCGTCCTCGAGGCCGTCCGGGAGCCCATCGCCGTCCGTGTCCGCGTTCACCGGCGAGGTGCGCGTCGTCGGGTCCGCATCACCGCGGAAGACGCAGTTCGGATCGGTGGAGACCGTCGACGTGCGCCCCACCTCCACACCGTCACGGATGCCATCGCCGTCCGTGTCACGCAGGCCCGGGTCCGTCTTCTTCCCGTTCGCGTAGACGATGGTGAATTCTTCCTGGTCCGTCAGACCGTCACAGTCCGAGTCCAGGTTGGCGTTGTTCTTGTTCTCGACGTCCGTGGGGACCTTGCCGGGGTCCGGGTCGGGGTCGATGATGACGCCGGCATCTTCCTCGAAGTGGCCAGCGTCGGTGCCCGCGTCGACACCACCGTCGACTTCGGAGCCTGGGGGGGGAGGTTTGGGTGGGTCATCGCCACCGCACCCGGCCAGCAGCGCAGCTGCCAGCAAGGGGCCGGAGAGGAGTCGGATCCAATTGCGCATAAGTGTCATCGCTCCGGAGAAGGGGGGTTCGGAGGGCCGAATGATAGGCCGGGAGTGCTCGAAAACCGATGTAAGTCCCCCTTTTGGACGAGGGGTGCGTCGGTACCTGGAAGGAGGCAATCCAGCCCCGTGGCTGGATTCCGATTGGGCTGTCTGGACGTCCGTTGGGAGGGCTCGGCTATCGTCATGGTCGTGCCTGTCTTCGGTCTCGCTGCGATCTGGAGTGGAGGAGCCTCGCCGGAGGGAGCAGCCGCTGTCCTAGAGAGACTCGGACAGACGCTGCCGGCCACACAGGCCCTGCACCTGATGCTCGCGCGGCACGAGGACTCCGCCGCGCTGGAGTTGAAGGTGGAAGTGCCAGGCTACCCGCGCGCCGCCGTGGAGCGGCTCGCGGACGACATCCAGCGCAGCGGGGGCACGTTCATCGAGCTGTGGCGCCTGCCCAAGGCTGAGCGCGACGCCCTGCGGGCACGAACCCTGAGTGGAGGCACGTCATACCTCGGGGATGAGCGCGCGGGCGCGGCCAAGGCGCTCCTCCAGCACCTGGAAGCCCTGAAGGAGCGTCAGTCCCGAGTCCTTCCCCCAGCGCCCGAGCCCGTGGCGCCTCCCGCCAGCCCTCCGCAGCGGCGAGGCCGGCGGTTCGCGGTGAAGCTGGAGCTGGAGTTCCGCACCGAGCTGGACTTCGTGCGGGAGCACGCGTTGAACATCTCCAATGGCGGCCTGTTCGTGCGCACGGCCCACCGCCCGCCTCCGGACAGCATCGTCACCGTGGATGTGCGGCTGCCCGACGGCCAGCGGTTGCAGGGCGAGGCGGTGGTGGCGCACGTGGTGGACGAGCCGTACTCGGGAGGCGTGGGGCTGACGTTCCTGAACGACGACCCGAGCTTCTCGCGGACGCTCGACGACTACCTGGCGAGCCTGGCCGGTGGGACCCGGACGTGAGCTCGGAGTCCTGGCCGCGCGGCTGCGGCCCCTTCGAGTTGCTGGAGCGGCTGGGCCAGGGCGGCAACGCCGAGGTGTTCCGCGCGCGGTTTCGCGAAGGGCCTCATCAGGGCCTACAGGTGGCGCTCAAGCGCGTGCGCCCCGAGCGGCGCAGGGACGAGGAGGCGCGCGAGCAGCTCCTGCACGAAGCGGAGCTGGCCCGCTGCCTGCGCCATCCGCACATCATCGGCTTCGTGGCCTATGGCGAGCTGCCGGATGGGGGCTATCTGGCGCTGGAGCTGGTGGAGGGCACCGACCTGGGCAAGGTGCTGGCGCGGTGTCGGAGGCGGCGCATCGAGCTGCCCATCGACATCAGCGTGCTCATCGTCCGGCAGGTGCTGGAGGCGCTCGCGCACGCGCACGCGGCCACCAGCTCCACGGGGAGACCGCTCGCGGTGGTGCACTGCGACGTGTCTCCGCACAACGTCCTCTTGTCCCGCGAGGGCGAGGTGAAGCTCGCTGACTTCGGCGTGGCGCGCTCACGCGCGGCGACGGCGGCCCTGGACTCGCGGCGGCTGGGCAAACAGGCCTATCGCTCGCCGGAGCTGCTGGCGGGCGAGGTCTCCGTCGCGGTGGACCTCTGGGCGACGGCGGTGCTGCTCTACGAGCTGTTGTCGCTGGAGTCCCCCTTCCCCACCGGCCCCGCCGACGAGGTGGACGCCTCCATCCGAGGGGGGCGGGTGACGCCCGTGCGCATGCGCGTGCCCGAGGTCTCGGACGCGCTGGCGCTGGTGCTGGACCGCGCGCTCGCGCCCAGCCCGGCGCAGCGCTTCGCCTCGGCGGAGCAGTTCGCGCGGGCCCTGGCGGCGCTCAGCGATGACCGCGTGGCCACGCCCCTGGCCGTGGCCGCCGTGGTGCGCGGCCTCATGGGCCCGGAGGCCCTGCGCGGCTGAGTCACGGCCGTCACGCCACCTGGACGCCCGCGAGCACCATCCCGGGCTCGCCCTCCACCACCAGCCGGCTGCGACCTCCGCCCTGCTTCACCACGCGCACCTGCACGCCCAGGCGCTCGGCCAGTCCGGACACGTGCGAGATGATGCCCACCTGCCGCCCCGTGGCCTGGAGCGCGTCGAGCGTGGCCAGCGCCACCTCCAGCGTCTCCGGATCCAACGTGCCGAAGCCCTCGTCGATGAAGAGCGTCTCCACCTGCGTCGTCTCCGACGAGAGCGAGGCCAGCCCCAGCGCGAGCGCCAGCGACACGAGGAAGCTCTCCCCGCCGGAGAGGCTGGCGACGCTGCGCACCTCGTCGCCCATGTCCTGGTCCACCACCTGGAGGTCCAGGTCGTGTCCCGGCACACGCATCAATCGATAGCGCCGCGCCAGCTCCGTCAGGTGCGCGTTGGCGTGCAGCAGGAGCGCATCCAACGTGAGGCTCTGCGCGAAGATCTTGAACTTGCGGCCATCGTGCGAACCGATGAGGTCGCTCAGGGCCTTCCAGACCTCGGCCTCGCCCCGGCGCTGCTCCAGCTCGCGCGCTTCCGCGCCGTGGCGCTCGCGGGCCGCATCGTCCTGCGTGAGGTGCGCGCGCAGGTCGGCCTCGGCGCGCCGCCGCGCCTCGGCATCCGCGCGCAGGCGCTCACCGGTGGCCGCCACGTCCGCCTCCTCCAACGCGGGAGCGCCCGTGGCCTCGTGCGCCATCCGCCGCGCGCGCCGCTCCTCCAGCACCGCGTGCGCCTGCCCTCGCGCCTCGCGCAACGCCTGGAGTGCCCGGCCCTCGGCCTCGCACCAGGCGGCGTCTCGCGACAGCAGGGCGCGGATTGCCTCCAGCGTGGTCCCCTGGCTCGTCAGCCGCGCCTCCAACTCGGCGCGGGCCGCGTCGAGGCTCTTCGCCGCGTCGGCCGTGGCGCGCACCGCGTCCTCCACGCGCGCCTGGGCCACCGTCTCCGCGTGGCGCGCGGACTCGGCGGCCTCACGGGCCCGGTCGTGCGCCTGTTGGGTCGTGTCCAGCCGGGTTCGCAGCGCCGCGCGCACGGACTCGGTCGAGCGCCCCTGGAGGAGCGCCGCGCGCGCTCGGGCCACCGCCGCGCGCTCCGCGTCCTTCGCCGCGGACACCCGGGCCTGCGCCTCGGCCTCGCCTCGTCGAGCCTCCACCCAAGCCTCGGCCTTGGCGTGCTGCCGCTGCTCCACGTCCAGCCGCTCCCGAGCCTGCTCCTGGGCCTCCACGCGTGAGCGCCACAACCCCACCCGTTCGCCACACTTGCGCCGGAAGGTGGCGGGATCCGCGGCCAGCTTGTCCGCCCAGCCCACGTCCGTGGGGAACAAGGGCGACAGCTCCTGGACGCCAACGCGCCGAGCCTCCACCGCGGCCTCCACGAGCTGAAGCGCCTCCTGCAAGGACTGCTCGATACGGGTCCGAAGTTCCTCGGCTTTGCGCAGGGCCTCCGCCGCGGCCTCGCGCCGGGTGCGCTGCGTCTCCAGCGCCTCGCGGGACTCGCGCGCGGCCCGGGCACGGCTCTCGGCCGCTTCTTCCTCGGCCTTCGCCGCGGCCAGCCGCGCCCGCACATCCTCCGTCATGGAGACCAGCCACGCGCCCGCCTCGGGAGAAGCGCCGTCCTCCGGCACCTGCGCCTCGCTCGGGCCGCGAGCGTCGTTAGACGGCCGTGCCTCCGCGGTGCCCGCACGGCTGTCGAGGGAGTCCGCTCGCGTGCGCGCCCACGCTTCGAGGTGCGACGACAGTCGCGCTGCCGCGGCACGACGCCGCTCCTCCGCGTGCGACAAGCGAGTGCTCGCCGCGGCTCGACGCGCGCCCGCGTCCGCCTCCGCGCGCTCCAACCCCGCGCGCTCGCCTTCGAGCGCCTCCACGCGCGCCGCGGACTCCGCGACCAGCCCCTCCAGCACCGCGCCCTCGCGGGCATAGGGATGCGCTGTCGCGCCGCACAGCTCGCACGGCTCACCGTCGCGCAGGGCGGCCCGGTGCGACGCGAAGCCCTGTGTGGCCTGGGCCCGTGCGAGCGCCCGCCGGGCCTCTCGAAGGGCCGCGTCCTGTTCTCCTCGCTGGGACGACGCATCGCGGGCCTCGGCGTCCGCTCGCGCCACGGCGGCCTTCGCGTCGTGGGCTTCCCGCTCCGCATCGCGCGTGGCATCGCCTTCGTCTCGGGCCCCACGGTGCGCGGTCTCCAGCGCCCGCAGCGCGTCGCGCCGAGCCAGCAAGGTCTCCCGCAAGGCTCGCCGGGCCGCGCCCGTGTCCTCCCCCACCGCCGCATCGGCGTGAGTGGCCGCGGCCTGCGCCATCTCCTCCGCGCGCGCCGCGGCCTGGTGCTCTTGCTCACGCTGCGCCACGGCCTCCCGCCGCCGGGTCACCTCGGGGAGCAGGCGCTCCACTTCCCCCCGTGCCCGGGCTTCGTTCGCCGCCTCCGCTTCGTAGCGCTCCAACTCGCGCTGCCACCGAGGCCACTCCGCCGCCAGCGCCTCCCAGGCCGCGCGGTCGGTCAGCCACGCCCGCGCCGTCTCCATCGCCATGCGCTCCGCCGCCACGCGGACTTGCACGGCATCCCATTCCTTTCGCGCCGCGGCCTCGGCCTCCCGTGTCGCCTCGGCCCGCTGAGTGGCTTCGGCCGCATCGCGCGCGGCCTGCGCCAGCCGCGCGTCCAGCCGCGTCGCCTCCTCCAGCTCCGGCCGCGCCGCCTCATCGGCCGCCACCGCCGCCGTGCGCTCCGCCTCCGCCTGGGTCAGCACCCGCCGACGCGCTCCGGACTCCTCGCGCGCGATGTCCACCTCGCGCGCGCGCGCGGCCTCTCCGCTGCGTGCGTCCTCGAGTCGGCGCTCCGCCACGTCGCCCGCCGTCACCACCGCGCGGAACGCCTCCGCCGCGCGCGCCCGCTCCAGCGCCTCCATCCGGGGCGCCGCCGCGTCCAACGCCGCCGCCGCGTCCGCCTCGTGGGTCCGAGCCGTCGCCTCCGCGCGCACCCACTCCGCGCGCGTCCCGTACCACGTCGCCGCCGCCTCGGCCTCGCGCAGCCGCGCCTCTGCGCCCACCCGCGCGAGTTCCTCCTCGCCCAGCCGTACGCGCGCGGCCTCGCGCTCCGCATCGGACAGCAGCGCGATGGCCGCCAGCCCCTGCGCGCGCTTCGCCAACGACTCCTGCTCCTGGCGGTTCTTCTCGTGCGCGGCCACGGAGACCCGGCTGTACACCTCCGTGCCCGTCATCCGCTCCAGCAGCTCCGCGCGCTCGGTGGCATCCGCGCGCAGGAAGGCCGCGAACTCGCCCTGCGCCAGCAGCGCCGAGCGACGGAACTGATCGAACGACAGCCCCAGCCGCTCTTGAATGGCCGCCAGCACCTCGCCCTTGGTGCGGCCGTGCTGCTGCCCACCGGCGAGCTCCGTGAGGCTCATCTCCTGCGGCCGGAAGCGGCCCTCGGCCTTGTTGCGCGCGCGCCACACGCTCCAGCGCGCCCGGTAGCGCTTGCCGTCGCGCCCCAGGAAATCCACCTCCGCGAAGCCCTCGCCCGCCCCGCGCCGCAGCACGCCGCGCACGTCGTACGCGAGCAGCCGCGCATCGTCCTCCTCATCCGCCCGGCCCACCGGCGCGCCACCACGGCCGGCCAGGCGGGGCGTGCGGTCGAACAACGCCAGGCACATGGCATCCAGCAGCGTGCTCTTGCCCGCGCCCGTCGCGCCCGTGATGGCGAACAAGCCCAACCGGTCGAGCGGCGGCGCATCCAACGCCAGCTCGAACTCCCCGGCGAAGCTCGTCAGGTTGCGCCCGCGAATCGCCAGGATTTTCATGACGCGTCCTCCTGCACCTGCGTCAGCAGCGTGTGGAAGGACTCCAGCAGCCCGCGCGATGGCGGCTCCGCGTAGTCACGCGCATGTCGCGCCCGGAACACGTCCTCGGGGGTGCGCTCACGCAAGGACAGCGTCGGCTGCGCGTCCGCCAGCGCACCGCCCACGCCCGTGTACGCGGGCGTCAGCTTCACCAGCCGCGCCGCACGCCCCTCCAGCGCGTGCTCCACCTTGTGCCGCAGCGCGGGCTCGGGCCGAGGCAGGGCCACACACACCTCCAGGTACGGCCGCGTCCACTCGGGCGCAGCCGCGGCCCACGCCGGCAATTCGGCCAGCGCCTGCAGCACCTCCTCCAGCGGCGCGGCGTCCCGAGCGGGCACGCGCAGCATCGACGTGGTCCGAGGCACCGGCAGCGACCGCACCTCACCGAGCGCCTCGCCCTCCAGGTCCACGCACAGCACCTGATGCCGGTAGTGGGCCTCCGAGAGCGACAGGGGCAGCGGCGATCCGCTGTAGCGAACCCCCTCGCGAGCGCCCACCCGCTGCGCCTTGTGCAAGTGGCCCAGCGCCGCGTAGGCCACGTCCGCGGGGAAGAGGTCCACCGGCAGCGCATGCTGGTTGCCGCCCAATATCTTCCGCTCGCTCATCACCGACAACTCCGAGCCCGTCATGTAGCAATGGCCCATGGCCACCAGCGCCTGCCCCGGCTGGCGTCGGTGCCTCGCGGCCTCCAGCACCTCCGCGTAGATGGCGCGCACCCCCGCCACCAAGCGGTCCCCCTCCTCGGAGGACACGGGCGGCAGGTCCGACGGCCTCAGGTACGGCACCGCCGCCACCCACGCGCCCACGCGCCCACGCGCGTCATGCAGGGGCACCAGCAACCGCTCCAGGTCCAGGGCCCCCTTGGCGCGAGGCAACCCACCCACCACGCGAACCCCCAGCGCGGCGAACAGCGGATCCGGCGCATCCAGCCGCGCCGCTGAATCATGATTGCCGCCCACCACCACCACATCCAGCCGAGGCCGGCGGCGGCGCGCCCGCGCCACGAACTGGTACCAGGCGGCCTGGGCCTCCGCGCTGGGGTTGGCCGTGTCGAAGATGTCCCCGGCCACGAGGAGCGCGTCGATGGACTCCGACTCCAGCGTGTCCAAGAGCCAGTCCAGGAACGCGGCGTGCTCCGCCTCGCGCGAGACGTCGTACAGCGTGTGTCCCAGGTGCCAGTCCGACGTGTGCAGCAGGCGCATCCCGCGTTCATCCTCCCTCGGCCCAGGCGCTGGCGCGGCCGGGCAGCCTCGCCCGGGGACGCCTCCCGCACCAAGCGCCGGGCGCCCGCTCCCTTACTCTCCCCCTCTGACATCCACCAAAAGCCTTGGAGTTTCCGGCCCTTGGACCCGCACCCGGCGTAACGAGTCCCCCGCCCCAGCCTCACGTGGCGAGGAGGCTGGCAAGCAACTGCCGAGAGTTGCCAGAGTTCCGGAATGGACTTCCAAGTCGTACTTGGCCTGCTCGTCATGTTGGCGGTCGTCGGCTTCACGATGATGCTCCAGGTGAGCCGCTACAAAGCGTGGTTCATGTTCGCGAAGGCGCACGACCTCCAGTGCGCGCGGGACGAGCTGCTCGTGGAGGGCCAGCGCCGCGGCCACGCCGTGAAGCTCTTCACCGAGAGTCGCCTCCTGGATGCGCGGCGACGCACCACCATCACGGTGCTGGAGCTCCAGCTGGGCAACGAGGCGCCCCAGGAGTTGGAGCTGCTCCCCCCTCACAGGGCCTGGAGCCTCAACGCCGAGCTCCGTGTCATCGGCCCGCCCTACCCGCTCGAGCCCCTGCTGCCCCAGCAGGAGCCGCACGTGCGCGAGGTCCTCGACCTCCCGGACGTGAAGGCGCCGCTGACGGCCGTGCTGCAGGCGTGCAGTGTCCTCGTCGTCCACCAAGGCGTGCTGCGCGTGGAGTGGGCATACGTGCACAGCAAGCCCGAGGCCATGCGCGCGGCGATTTCACCCGCCTTCGAGCTGGCCCGCGCCCTGGAAGAAGCGGCGTGGGAGCAGCGCATGCTGCGACGGGGCTGAGGCCCGCCCGCCTGGACGGTCGCCACGGCTCCTCTGGGAAGGAAAGTCGGCCCCACCCCCGAGCGCGAGGGTGGTCCCCCGACCCGCCTCCAGTGCAGAATGCGCCGCCATGTCCCCGGCGGTCCCCCTTCCGTTCGTCCTCCTCGCCTCCGCTCTGCTGCTGACGGCGCTCGTGTTCCTGACGCTGTGGCAGCGCCAGCGCATGCGCCGTTCGGCGTGGGAGTCCTTCGCGAAGGCCCACGGCCTGAGCTGCACGCCCACCCGCCTGGAGGTGCAGGGCCGCTACCAGGGCCGGCAGCTCCTGCTCGCCACCGCGCGGCGAACCCACGCACGCAGGCGCAAGGACACCGTCACCGTGCTCCGGCTGGACCTGGAGGGCGCCCTGCCTCCGGAGCTGTTGCTGGAGCACGAGCACCCCGAGGACAAGGCCCCCGGCGTCCCCGCCACCCGTGACGAAGTGCTGGGCGACACGGAGCTCGACGCCGCCTTCGTCGTGGAGAACCTGGCCCCCGAGGCCCGCCCCGTGCTCGCGGACGCGCGCGTGCGGGAGCGGCTGCTCGGCCTGCGCGGATACCGCCGCGCCAGCGTGAAGGGCGGCTGGCTCCAGGTGGAGCAGCGCGGCGTGCCCACCAACCTCCAGGCCGTGGAGGCCCTCGTCCGCAACCCTCACGAGCTGGCCCAGGCCGTCGTCGAGGCCGCCCACCACGCCGCCCAAGCCGTCCACGAGCTGGAGCCCGTGCGAGAGGAAGTCCGCGAGCACGCCTGAGCCCTCGGCGCGGCCTCCCACCTCGGGCCTTGCCGCTCAGCGGAGCGTGTCGCTCGACTCGCCGGCGCGCGGCGCCCCCAGGGTGGGCTCGGGACGCAGCCCCGGGGCCGGAGTCCCCGCCGTCGCGGGCATGCGCCGAGGAGGTCGCCAGCTCAACAGCAGCCGCACATACGGCGCGGGCCCCGTGTGGAGCGCGCCCAGGTCCAGCCGCTTGCGGTCGCGGTCCAGCAGCGCGAAGTCGTTCAGGAAGTCCAAGCCCACCGACGTGCCCAGCCAGACGTTGCCGCCCAGCCGGACGTTGGCCGTGGGCGCGAAGCGCAGGGACGTCTCGCGGACATAGACCGCTCCGAACCCCGCGGCCTGCTCCAGTTGCACATGGGACACCGATTGCTCGAACGCGCCGGTGAGTCCCAGCTCCAGGCCATCGCCCAACGTCCGCATCAGCGTGAGGCGCGGCACGCCCAGCTCCACCAGGTACGGCCCCTTGCGGTAGGTGAAGCCCACCATGGGGAAGATGGGCGTCCGGTCAAAGGGCCACAGCGCCACCAGGCCGAAGCTCAGCCGCATCCCCGGGTCGCCGCCAATCAGGTAGCTCGCCATGGCGTAGCCGGCCCATGACGTGTCCAGGGCTGGGTCGAACGCGCTGTGGAAGTCCGTGCGCGTGCTGCCCGTGACGCCGCCCATCACCATCCACCGCGGCGACAGCGGGCGAATCAGCGTGAGCCCCAGTTGAATGCGGTGGAAGCTCCGCGAGTGCGTGTCCCCGCTGCCCAGCTCCTGGCTCACGCCCAGCAGGTGCCCCTCGTAGCCCAGCGACGGCAGGAGGATGAGCTTCCCCAGGAAGGCCGCGGGCAACGGCAAGCGCAGCTCGAGCTGAGGACGCTCATCGATTCGCCAGCCGGTCGAGCCAATCGACGTGCCTCGCGACACGGTGTAGCCCAGGTAGGCGCGGTCCTCGGAACTCTGCGCACGCGCCGCGCTCGCCACCAGGAGCGCGACACATGCGGCGAGGACGCGGACCGGAGCGAAGCGCCCCATTCGCGCGGGGACGGCGACACCGAGCCCGGACACGACCATGTTGCCCCACTCCTTCAGGTGAGCCCGCGAGTCTACCTCGACCCCGGCTCGTGCGTCCGCCGCCGGCGCGCGAGCAGGGCCGACAGCGCCAGCCATGCGAGCGGCCCCACGGCGGTCGCGCCACAATCACAGCCGCTGTCGTCCGGAGGGGGAGGCTCGGGGTTGGTCCCCGCGTCCGCCGAGGACAGGGAGCAGTCACCCTCCCCCACGCACACCGTCACCTCCGCCGCGCCCGTCTGGCCCGCCGTGTCCTCGACCTCGAAGCGCACGCGGTGTCCACCCGGCGACAGGCCCGTGGTGTCCCAGCGGTTGTGCTCCCCCCCGAAGTGGAAGTGATTGCCCGCGTTGCGGTCCGTGTATTCCAGCCGCCCATCCACGGAGAAGCGCCCGCTGGGGCAGCCCACGTCGTCCACGCAGTCTCCGAAAAACTCGCCCATGGCGCCGGAGACGCGCTCGCCCTCGGTGGGACGCGTGAGCGAGGCGCGCGGCGGCGCGTCCACCGCGACCGTCAGCGTGAAGTCCTGCTGCGCATCCGGCGCCGTGCCGTTGGCCGCCTTCACCGACACGTTCACCGAACCCGCCGTCGTGGGCGTCCACGAGAGCACGCCCGTCGTCGCGTCCATCGTCATGCCCGGCACCGAGGACAGCAGCGAGTACTGCGCCGCGGGCCGCGCGCGAGCCTCCACGTCATAGACCAGCGGAGCGCCCACCACCGCGCGCGAAGGAGGCGTGGAGGTGAAGACAGGGGCCAGGGGCTCATCGTCCCGCTCCGTGGCGACGAGCGTGCGCGCATCCACGCCGGGAGCCGCCACCGTGAACGTGGCGACCCCGTCATCGGGGTCCGCGTCCTGCGCGGCCGTCACGGTGACCGTCTGGGGCACATTCCAAGTGGACGAAGTGAAGACCAGCGGCGTGGTGTTCGTGACGGCGAGGTCCACGTCTCCGGCGGTCCGCGCGACATTCACGCGAATGGTCGTCCCCACCGCGGGCGCCTGAGACAGCGCGACCGTGAAGGTGGCCGAGCCGCCCTCCGGCACGTCGAGCGAGGCCGTGGAGAGCACCAGCCGAGGACCGTTGTTGTCGATGGTGGTGGCGGTCACCACCTCGGGCTCCAGGCCCGCGGCGGACACCGTGAATGACGCCGTGTCCGCGGTCGTGTCCGCGTCCACCGCCGCCTCCAACCGCACCTCGTGGGGCACGTTCCAGTTGGCCGCCGTGAAGGTGAACGACGACGCGCCCACCACGGACACGTCCGAGTCCCCCGCCGTGCGCGCCACCGACACGGAGACCTCCGCGACGGGCGCCTGCGCCAGCTGCACGGTGAAGGAGGCCATGCCGCCCTCCACCACGCGAAGGTTCAGCCCGGACACCACCAGCCGCTGGCCCGGAGTCTGGGGCGCGATTCGATGCAGCGTCCCGCCCACGTAGCTCATGCCATACAGCGCGCCATCCGGCCCCACGCTCAGGTCCACGGAGCTGCTGAACCCAGTGCCCCAGCCGTCCACTTGAGACACCGAGTTGTCGCTCGCCAGCCGCACGCGCGTGAGCTGCCCGGAGTTGTAGTCACCGAAGAGGAAGTTGCCGCGGTAGTCCGCCGGGAAGAGCGTGGCGTCGTAGAACGTGCCGCCGGTGATGGAGCCCCCCAGGCTGTCCGTCGTCGCCGTGCCCCCGCCGCTCGTCGCGTCCGCGCCCGGCTGAATGACCTCGAAGGCCGTGTCGCTCACCAGGCGCGACACGTAGAACGTGCCGTTGAAGCTCGCGTTCGCCACGCCCGCGATGACGAGCTTCTCGCCCTTTCGGAACAGATGCTTCGCGGTGGTGGTGAACGTGGCCACGCCCGAGGTCCGCGATGCGCCCGTGGCCGTCACGTCGCGCGTGTCGAAGCCGTTGGTGCGGTACTTCACGACGGGCGTGATGTAGCCGGCGGGCTGGTTGTTCTCGTAGTCGTTGTAGCCCGCGTGGTCGCCTCGCCGGACCACGAAGATCTGCTCGTAGCCGTCGCCCACGGTGTTGATCCACAGCAGGCCGGTGTTGGGCTGGAACGTGAAGGTGAACGGATTGCGCAGGCCGCGAGCCCAGATGTACTCGTTGTTGGGCCCGACCCCGTCAAAGAAGGGGTTGTCGTTGACGGGCGTGCCGTCCAGGTTGGCGCGCCCCACCTTCGCCGCCAGCGACGTCAGGTCCGCATCCACGCCCGAGCCATTGCCGTTGTCTCCAATGGACCAGTACAGCTTGCCGTCCGGACCCAAGCCCAGGCCGCCACCGTCATGGTTGACGCCTCGCGTGGGCAGCCCCACCACCACTTCGGTGCGCGCCGTGCCGACGCTGCCTGTGTCCGTGTAGCGGACGATGCGCTGCTCCGCCGCGGAGACCGTCACGAAGAAGTACACGTAGCGGTTCACGACGTAGTTCGGATCGAACGCCATGCCGATGAGTCCGCACTCGCTGTTCGTGAAGACATTCGGCTCTCTTGCGAACTCCTCCGACAGCGGCGCGGTGGGCTTGCCCGGCTGCGCGACGAAGGCGCCCTTCTCCAGCCGCACCACGCGCACCGCGCCCGTCTTCAGCGGGATGAACAGCCGTCCCGAGCCATCGGGCGCCCAGGCCATCCCCGTGGCGGGTCCCAAGTCAGCCGAACTGTAGACCGTGTCCGTGAACCCGGTGGGCACCGTGGCCGCCCCCGCGGAGGTTGTCAGCAACCAGACCCAGAGTCCTGGCAGGAAGAGCGTGCGCATGCCCGCACGCTAGGGCGATTGCCGTTCACCGCGCGAGCCGTCCCCCCGCCCCTGTCGACACTTGGCGACTCGCGCTACAGGCCAGGCGGCATAGCCACAGCGACAGCCGAATCCGTCGGGCCACCAGGCCCTGTGCCCTCGCTCGGGATGCCGTCTTCGCGCGCCGTGCCTATCTGGGCCAGCAGGATGTCCACCCGTGGCGCCACGCCCTCGCAGCCCGCCACTCCGCCTCGACGGCGGCGACGCGCGGTCCGCGCCCTGGGCTTCGGAGTCGTGGCGCTCCTCGTGTTCGAGGGGGTGCTCAACCTCGTGCTCAACCTCGGCGTCATCCCCCACATCGTCCACCGCGCCACGTCCCGGACCTACCTGGGCTGGAGTCGAGCGTGGTGGCTCTGGCCCGCGCCCGTGCACGTCCAGGACTTCTTCCTGGAGCAGCACGACAACGACGCGCAGTGGCGCGTGGACGTCGAGCGAAGCGAGGCCCGGCTGTCGCTCACCTCGTTCCTGCACCGCCGCGTGGACCTCGGCTTCCTGCACGCCTGGGGCGTGCGCGTGCGAGTCCGCCCCATTCCTCCTCTGGAGCGCGCCGTGCCGGGGCCTCCGTCCGCGCACCCTTGGAGCGTGTCGCTGCGGGGCCTGGAGATTCGCGACGGGCGCGAGGTGGATTGGGGCCACGGGCGCTACATCGGCCCGTGGGAAGCGGATGGCGCGGTGACCCTCGTGGGCGGGGAGCGCGTGTCGGTGAGCGCCTCGCGCATCGAGCTGTCCCAGGGGGCCGTGGAGCTGGGCCAGCGCCGCGCCGCGAACGTCGACTCGATGCTCGCGGACCTCACGCTGGATGTCCCCAAGAAGGGGCCCGGTGCGGGCGACGCGCTGGGCGGGTTGAGCGGACGCGCGCGACTGAAGGCGGAGCTGCTGCCACTCGACTGGCTGGGCCCCCTGCTGGCCCATCGCGAGGCCCTCGTCCTCGACGAGGGCGCGGGCCACGTGGAGGCCGACGTGCGGTGGACGAGGGGCCGCCTCGCGCCAGACAGCCGCGTGGAGGCGCAGGGCGAACCCTTGACGCTGCGGCTCGGACCGCTGCGCGTGCGCACGCCATGGCATGCGCGCGGCACCGTGACGGCTCAGGGCGAGGGCACGCGGGAGTGGCTGCGGTTCGACTTCGCGCCCGTGCTCGTGGGCGGGTACGTGGGCCAGTTGATGGAGCTGCCCGAGGTGGCCCTCACCTTCCAGGCCGAGCCACGCCCCGGCGAGCGACATCCCACGTACCAGCGAGACCTGACCGTCGCGCCCAGCCGCCCCATGGACCTGCGCACGCTCAACCACTGGACGGGCCACACGTTCCGGGTGGACTCGGGGACGGCCGTCCTGAAGGCCCGCGCGCAGTTCGAGTCCGCGCAGGACACCGGGGACCTGCACCTGTCGCTGGGCTCGGATTTGATCAACGCCCAGTCAGGCAGCGTGCGCATGTTGGGACGCGCGCGCGCGAGCATCGCCTCGCATCGGCTGGCGCTGCGCGAGCATGAGGTCGGCTTGGACGGCACCACGCTCGAGCTCACGCAAGTCTCCGCCGACTTTCCCCACAAGCAGGTGCGCGGCTGGGAGGGCACGTTCTCGTTTCCGCATGCCCTGCTGGCGCTGTCCCCTCCCTCTCTGGACGCGCGCTTCAGTGGCCAGTTCGCCAACGCCGACCCCTTCGTCGCGCTGCTGACGCGCAAGCTGGGCCTGCCGCGCTTCCTGGCGCCGTTGCTGGACGCGCGCGACCTGCGCGTGTCGGGGCGCGTGTGGATGGGAGACGCGGGCATGCGGGTGCGCGAGCTCCACGCCACGGGCTCGGGGCTGAAGTTGGAGGCGAGCCTGGACGTGCGCCGAGATGACCTCCGAGCCCGGGTGCTCGCCACCGTGAAGGGCATCACCGGTTGCGTGGAGGTGACGCCCGAGGGAACGCACCTTCACCTGGGCGATGCCCGTCGCCACTGCGAGCCGCTCGATGCTCCGCCATGAGACTCGCGGCTCGCCCTCGGGACGGAGCCTCGCATCCACTGCGCTCCGGACACCCCGACGCGAGGGCGGGTGTCCTTGGTCCGCCGGTCCACCAGATTCCTTGCGCGGCGGCCCTGCGTCGCGACTCGACCACCACGAGTGAGGACCGATGAGCCAGCTTGCCCATGAGCCCCGCGCATCCCCCACGGAAGAGGAGTCTGCCCCTGGCGAGGCCCCCTTCGCGGACATGGTGTGGATTCCCGGACGGACGTTCTGGATGGGCTCGGACCAGCACTATCCCGAGGAGGCGCCCGCGCACCGCGTGACGACCTCGGGCTTCTGGATGGACCGCTTCACGGTGACCAACGCGGACTTCGCGCGCTTCGTGGAGGCCACCGGCTACGTCACCGTGGCTGAGCGCCCGCTCAACCCCGCGGACTATCCCGGCGCGGTGGCCGAGCTGCTCGTGCCGGGCTCGCTCGTGTTCCGCAAGACGAGCGGCCGGGTGGACCTGCGGGACTTGTCGCGCTGGTGGGCCTACGTGCCCGGCGCGAGCTGGAAGCAACCGGAGGGGCAGGGCTCCTCGGTGAGCACGCGCGCGCGACATCCCGTGGTGCACGTGGCCTACGAAGACGTGGCGGCCTATGCCCAGTGGGCCGGCAAGGTCCTGCCCACCGAGGCCGAGTGGGAGCTGGCCGCGCGCGGGGGCCTGGACCGCCAGGAGTTCTGCTGGGGCAACGAGTTCACGCCAGGAGGTCACCACCTGGCCAACACCTGGCAAGGGGAGTTCCCCTGGCAGAACCTCGCCCAGGACGGCCACGAGGGCACCTGTCCCGTGGGCAGCTTTCCTTCCAACGGCCACGGCCTTCACGAGATGGCCGGCAACGTCTGGGAATGGACCTCGGACTGGTACCGCGCGCGCCACGCCGAAGGCCACCGAGGCAAGGCCTGCTGCATCCCCGTCAATCCGCGCGGCCCGTCCACGCCGGATGACAGCTTCGATGCGCATCTGCCCGCCGTGCGCATCCCGCGCCGCGTGCTCAAGGGCGGCAGCTTCCTGTGCGCGCCCAACTACTGCCGACGCTACCGCCCAGCCGCGCGCTCGCCGCAGCCCGTGGACAGCGGCGCCAGCCACATCGGGTTTCGCTGCATCGTGCGCCCGACTCGCGCCTGAACCCTCCCTACGGATCCGGCTCCACGACGGGAACCGGGGGCCGCGCGAGCAGCGCCGCGAAGATGAGCCCCATCACGATTTGCAGCGCCACCAGCAGCACGTTGAAGAGGCGTGCGTCCGTGTTGGCGCCCACGCCCAGCAACGCCAGGATGGCCTGGGTCCCCATGAAGCCAGGGGCGAGCTGCAACAGCCCCGGCATGATGACGGTGTTGGGCATGCAGCCGGGGCGGCGCCCATACCAGAGGCCCGCCACGCCGAGCACGAACGAGGACACGAGCGGGCTGCCTCGGTCCCCCAGCACGGCCTTGGTCAGCTCCTGCGTCCCGTAGGCGAGCAGCACGGCCGCGACAATGGGCACCACGTCCCGAGCGCGCGCGGACATGCACACCGCCAGCGCCAGCCCGCCCACCGCCACGATGGCGAGCGCGAGCGGGTGCGGCAGGGCATGCGCGGAGGAGTACAGCGGCAGGGGCGCGACCAGCCCCCACGCCGTGCCCGCCGCCGCGATTCCCACGCCCATCATCACGAAGCGCAGCAAGCCATACAGCAGGCGCGGCGTGCCGGCCTCGACCGACTCCGTCACCAACTCCAGTGAGCCGAGCGTCACCACCATGGCGGGCACCAACAGCGTGATGCCGCCGAACAAGGCGCGGGCCGCGTCGAAGGGTGGCAGCACCCACGTCAGGAGGAACGCCACCAGCGTGCCCAGGAACGCGCCGAGGAAGCTCTTCTGGAGGTCCAGCTGCTGCGAGCGCAGCGTGCCGAAGTGGATGGCGCCCGCGAGCACGCCCACCACGAAGGCCGCGGCCAGCTCCAGCCAGGCCCCGCCCACGCGCACGGCGACGGCCGCCCCATAGACGCCATAGGCCAGGTAGACGAGCCACCCGGGATGGACGGGCGGAGAGGCCATGATGCGCTTCAAGTCCGCGTGCGCCTCGGGGACGCGCTTGCGCCCCGCGGCGATGTCGTCGCACAGCCCGAGCACCGCCGAGGCGCGCGTCAGGTTCCAGTGCGGATTGAAGGGCAGGCGATCCAACTCCACCGCGCGACGCTCCAACCCAGACACCACCTCCAGAATCGCGACGCTCTGGAGCGTGAACAATTCGACTTGGAGACCCCACGCGCGCGCGACCTGCTTGACCCGCGCCTCCACCAAGGACGCCGCTTGATAGGACACGTGGAGGGCCCGGACCAGGTCGCACAGGAAGGAGACGGTCGCCTCGTCATCGGACGAGCCCTGCGACTCCCGAGTGTCCGCCATCGTCGTCTCTCTCGCGCATGGCCGCGCGGGGTCGCGCGGTGGACCGCGACGTCGAGCGGTCAGGAGCAAGACCTTGGCGATGGACATGGGCCGGAGACAGTCGCCCTCCGGTGCGGTGCGACGTCCGCGCGCGGGCGTCCTCGGGCTCAGATGCCCACGGGCCGAGGACCGTGCGGATCCGACGGTGTGCGCTCCTGGCCATTCGAGCCCGCCTCGCGGCGCCGCTTGTTCCAGACTTGATACGGCACGAGCGCGAGCGTCCGGATGATGAGGTAGATGCCGATGACGCCCAGCATCCGCTGCATGGGGTACGTGGTCCCCGCCGCGCACATCGCGAGCGCCGGGTTCCCGTACACCGCCGAGATGCCCAGCGTCACCCGGTCCGGGTCGCGAGGCCCCCCGAAGAAGTGCCCCATGAACGCCGAGCCCAGCGTCACGAACAGCATGGCGACCACCCCCCAGACCTGGAGGTGCTTGAGCATCGGGATGCCGGCAATGATGAGCAACACGGCGGCGCAAGAGAGGGTGACCTTGAAGAACACCGCCACGGGCTTCTGTAGCCGCTGCGCGAACGGAGGGTCCCAGCGCTGGAGCGCCAGTCCCACGATGAACGACACCAAGAAGGGCAGCAGCGCCTTGCCAATGAGCACGCGGAACGGCGGCGACTCGATGGCCCCCGGAAACAGCCGCCCGAGCAACGCCAGCGACAGCGGCAGCAACACGATGGCCGCCAGCGTCAGCGTGATGGAGAGCGCCAGCCCCAGCGGCATGTTGCCCTTCTGCCGCGCGATGGTGGGCAACGCCATGGGCAGGCCCGGACAGAACGCCATCAGCGCGATGACGCCCCCAGCCATCGGATGCAGGGGAAACACCCGCGTGACGAGCAGGGCCCACACCGGCACCCACACCAGACAGACGAACATGCCTCGTACATAGACCGGCTGCTGGATGCCCTTTCCCAGGTCATTCAGGCGCCACGCCAGCCCCTGCTCCAGGCCCATGGCCACGATGAAACCGGGCATCAGGAGCAACCCCACCCAGTGCGCGAGCTCCTTCACGGCATCCCCCCGAAGACGGTCTTCCAATCCGAGCGCATGCTCACCACCGTCCACCCACCCTCGCGCGCGGCGCGCAGCGAGGCCCCGTCCTTCTCCGCGTAGGCGAACTCGCGCGCGGCATCGTCGTGGTTGATGAGGAGTTGGAACGCGGGCCCCGGGCCCTGCTGCGTCGAGCGCAGCATCGCGATGTCCCCCCCATTGCGGACGTTGCCCGCCACGAAGATGGGCCGCTTGCCGATGTGCAGGTCGTTGCCCACCGGCTTGCCTTCCTTGTCGTTCACGTGGTCCACGCGCGGCTCGCGCCACAGCACCTCCTGGCCATCGCGCCGCTCGAACTTCTCCACCACGCTGCTGCCAATGACCTGCTGCGGTGGAATCCCATACAACTGCTCGGCGAACACGCGCACGAAGTCGATGCCGCCCCCCGTGCTGATCCACGTCTGGAACCCATGGGCGCGCAAGAACGTCAGCAGCTCCCGCATGGGCTGATAGCCGAGCTGCGTGTACGGCACGCCCAGCTTGGGGTGGCGCGCGGTGCGCAGGAAGTCCCGCACCTCGTCCACGAACTGCGCCTGCGTCAGGTTCGAGTGCGTGGCCGCGAGCAGCTCCATCAGCTCCGCCTCGCTCGCCTCCATGAGCGTGGCGGCGTCGCCTTCGAGCACCGCTTTGTAGGGCTGCTGGTGGCGCAGGGACGGGTCCTTCGCCACCAACTCCCGCACCCGCGCCACGAGGAAGGCGCCCTGCACGAGGGGCTTCTCCTGCCAGAGCGTGCCGTCGTTGTCGAAGACGGCGATGCGGTCCGCCACCGGCACGAAGTCCGGGCCGCCCTCCTTCGTCACGCGGGCCACGAAGTCGAGGATGGATTGCTTCGCGGGCCCCTCGTTCCACGAGGGCAATGGGTCCGTCCGCGCGAGCACCGCGAGAGGCCCCCCTGCCATCAGCATCACCGCCAGCACCTTCGCGTGACGAATCCATCCCTGCCGGAGCCCGACCATCGCTGCCTCCGCCGCCCGCCTGGCCTGGATGCGGCGTCCTCCGAGCGGCTGTCCCTCAATCTGGTCGCGGCGAGGAGCGCGGCAATACTCGGCCAACAGTGGCCTGCCCCGCTGGACGCCCGCGCCGCGCCGCGCTCCGCTCGGAGAGAAGCCCCCCTGCCTCGGGCAAGCGCGCGGCAGCCCGCCCGCCCCCTCGCGGACGCCGAGGGAGGCGGGCTTGGGCTCGCGGCCGCTAATACCCAGGCGGGTACGGCGGCGGGCGCGTGGGCCCGATGGGGCCGGTGGGGACCTCGCGCTTGTGGACGCGCGGCACCGGATCAATCGCGGGCTGCGAGGCCGTGAGCCGGCCCACGGTGAGCTGGCCCTGATAGCCCTCCGACGTCGGCTTCTCATACAGCTTCAGGTAGGGCTGAGACAGCGGCGGCACCTGGGTGCGCGGCGTGGGCGTGGCGCCCACGACACCGCACTGCAGCTTGCTGCTCTTGTCCAGGTCGCAGCCCCAGCGCCGTCCCGCCGCGAAGCCCACCTCCAAGACGAGCAGCGACTTCACCTGCCGGAGGTACTGCGCCATGGGCGTGAAGTCCCGGTCCCAGGGCACGCCCGTCACCATGCGCACGTGCGTGTTGCCGGCGAGCACCACCTGCATCTCGTCCGGCCGCGCCGCGTGGCGCTTCAACCAGACATCCGCCAGCGCCGCGTCGCGCTCGCCCCCGTTCAGCAGGTCCGTGTCGTAGGCCACCACCGAGACCTTCAGCCCCTGCGCGCGCATGGCCCGCACCTGGTCGATGAGGTCGAAGATGGCCCGGCTGCTGCGACCATCCTGATACGGCCGCCGCCAGAAGCGCCCATCCAGCAGCGCGTCCTGGTCCATCGGCGCCCCCGGGCTGCCCAGGTAATGGTCGATGCGCGGTTGCTCCGGAGAAGGAATCGACAGGCCCAGCGCCACCGGAATCCCCCGCTCCGCGGCCTGCCGCACCAGGACGCCCACCGCCGCGGGCACCTGCGCCGAGCCGAGCTGCTCGCCAATGAGCAGCATCCGCCCCGCGTGAATGACCGCCTCCAGGCCGAACACGCGCGACTCCTCCTTGGGCGAGAACCCCGAGGGCGCGTCCGGCACCTGGTCCTGCCAGCGCGTCAGATAGAACTCCGGCGTCCGCACCGGCACGGGCACCTGCTCGTTCACGTTGCCGCTGAGCGTCTCAATCGAGGGCGTGGACTCCAATCGCAGCGCGAGCGCGCGCTCCAGCTCCATGTCGCGCAGCCCGTACTGGGCGCCATCCAGCCCGGTGAAGTGCTCGGTCATGTCGTAGCTGCCATCGCGGTTGCGCTGCCGGAAGAGGTCCTTCCTGGCGATGTTGAGCGTGTTCGGCGCCGGCCGCAGCGACGTCCCGTCCTCCGCCTCGTCGCGCAGCGCGTCCTTGGACACCTGGCTGCGAACCTCCGCGTCATTGCCCACGCCATTGACCTGGATGCGGAAGATGCGAATGACCGACTCGCGCGAGGACACCGCCAGCCCCGTCACCAGGTAGCGGGTGAACGTGCCGTCCCCCGAGTTCCAGGTCATCGGGCCGCGCCAGCCGGTGAAGAACTGCCGGGGGTCCACCGCGCCCCGCTCGTCGTCGATGTCGAAGCCCCGCTCCACCAGCAACCGACGCGTCTCGTCCAGCGCCACTTCCACGGGCTTCGCGAAGACATGCTCGTACTGCGGATACTCCGGGTGCCCCATGCCATGCAGGCAGCCCGTGAGCCCCAACACCAGACAGAGTCCGAGAACCCAGCGCGCGAAGGTCATGATGCAACGGGGTAACACAAGCTACCGGTCATTTCCCGAGTCGCACGACTCACCGAGAAATGCCCGTCAATCCGCAACCATCGGGCCCGAGCGCGGGGGCTACCGGGAAGATCCGAGGGCCCGCAGATACTGCTCGCGCACCCCCGAGGCGAGGGCGACGGGGTCGGGGCCAAAGGCCTCCGGTGGCACGGGGGGCAGCACGCGCACGCGCAGGGACGCGCGGGGGCTCAACCAGGGGCCGTCTCCCTCCACCAGGCTCGTGGTGCCCTCCACCACGATGGGCACCACGGGCACGTGCTCCTCCAACGCGAGCTGGAACGCGCCGCGCTTGAACGGGAGCAGCTGGCCGTTCGTGGAGTAGGTGCCCTCGGGGAAGATGAACACGGGCATGCCCCGGCGCAGCCAGACGCGGCACGGGTCCAACAACTGGTGCAGGGACGTGGAGGTGCCGCGCACGACGGGCACGTGCCCCAGCAGCGTCATCATCCAGCCCACCAGCGGCAGCCGGAACAGCGACGCCTTGGCCACGAACTTGAACGGGGTGAACAGCCCCATCACCGCGAGGATGTCCATGGCGGACTGGTGATTGGCCACCAAAACACAGGGGCCACGGGGCAGGACCTCACGCCCTTCGATGCGCGTGCGCCAGCCAGGCGAGGCGTGCAGCCAGACCCAGAAACAGATGTTGCACACCAGCGAATGCAACGCATTGCGGTCGCGGTCCACGGGGTACGTGAGGAGGAACAGCACCGCGCCGAGCGCGAACACCACCGGCGCGGTGACGAGGAACAAGAACCAGAACCACAGCGAGACGACGAACCGCATGCGCAGGGCCGTCAGCGCTGCGCGGGCGGCGTCATCCGCGCCGCGAAGTTCATCGCGTAGTTGACCTCCAGGCCGCCGTCGACGACGAGCGTCTGGCCATTCACATACTCGGAGCCCTCCGAGCACAGCCACTCGATGGGCCGGGCAATCTCATCCGGGCTGGCCACGTGGCCCGAGGGCACCTGCTCGCGCACGGTGGCCTCCAGGCCCGCCCACGCATCGCCCATGTAGAAGCGGCTGGAGTCCGTGTCGATGTAGCCCGGGTTGACCGCGTTGACGCGGATGCCCGTGCCGGACAGCTCCGCGGCCAGGTACTTCACCATGATTTCCATGGCGCCCTTCATGGCGCCCAGGAGCCCGTGGAACGGCAGGGGCATGCGCGAGTCCATGCCGGACACCGCGACGATGCGCCCCTTGCGGCCCTCCATCAGCGGCACCGCGCGCTGCGCGCCCAGCAGGAAGCTCTTCACCGTGACGTTGAACGTCTTGTCCATCTGGTGGAGCTTGGTCTGCATGAGCGGCGTGAAGACGGTGGAGGCCGCGTTGGCCACGAAGACATCCAAGCCGTGGAACTCCTCCTGGATGGTGTCGAAGACGTTGTGGAGGCTGGCGGGCTCCAGCTGATCCGCCACCAGCACGCGGCAGCGGCGCCCCAGCGCCTCCACTTCCTGGCACAGCGCCTGGGCCTGCTCGGCGTCACGGCGATACGTGGAGACGATGTCATAGCCGGCCTTGGCCAGCCGCAGGGACACAGCGCGGCCCACGCCGCGCGAACCACCGGTGATGAGCGCCACGGGAGAAGTCGTCATGGTCCACCAGGGCATAGCACCTTCCCGCCCCTCCCGGACGGCCCCCGCCCCGAGCCGGGCCGCCCCCCCGGGCATGGGTCCCGCGTCCCAGGCGAGGACACTCGGGACGTCGCCCCGGCGTCACTCGGGTTCTTATGCACTTGCGGCCTCGGCGCGTTAGGAACTTAGGTGCCCGGTCGAACGCGAGGAGACCGCCGAATGGATGTGAAGGGTGTGCACATCGAGACCCATCCCCGAGAGGGAGAGCCGCTCGTCCGCGCCGGACGTCCGGACCCCTGCACCGTGGTGCTCTTCGGCGCCACGGGAGACCTCGCGCAACGCAAGCTGTTCCCCGCCCTCTTCGAGCTGGACCGCGCGGGCCTGCTCCCCGAGCACTTCGCCGTCGTCGCCTTCAGCCGCTCCGCGCTGGACGACACCGCGTTCCGCGCGCACGTGAAGGCGGGCCTGGAGAAGTTCGCCCGCACGCAGCCCCTGGACGAGGCCACCTGGCAGCGCTTCGCCCCGCGACTCGAAGGCGTCTCCGGCGCCTACGATGATCCGCAGTCCTTCGTCCGCTTGCGCGAGCGGCTCACCCAGGTCTCCCAGAAGCAGAAGACTGGCGACAACCAGCTCTATTACCTGGCCACGCCCGCCTCCACCTTCCCCCAGATTCTCAAGGGGCTCGCGGACTCGGGGCTCTTGACGCGCCAGACGGATCCAGGCCACCACCCGTGGCGCCGGCTCGTCATCGAGAAGCCCTTCGGTCACGACCTGGAGAGCGCCAAGGCCCTCAACCGCGAGCTGTTCTCGGTGCTGGACGAGCGGCAGATCTTCCGCATCGACCACTACCTGGGCAAGGAGACGGTGCAGAACATCCTCGTGTTCCGCTTCGCCAACGCCATCTTCGAACCGCTGTGGAACCGCCAGCACATCGACCACGTGGAGATCACCGCGGCGGAGACGATTGGCGTGGAGGGGCGCGGCGGCTTCTACGACGAGACGGGCGTCATCCGGGACATGGTGCAGAACCACCTGCTCCAGGTGCTCGCGCTGTGCGCCATGGAGCCTCCGGTGTCCTTTGGCGCGGAGGACATCCGCGACGAGAAGAACAAGGTGTTCCGCGCGCTGCGCCCCGTGGAGGGCACCGACGTGGCGGACCACGTCGTGGTGGGCCAGTACCAGGGCTACGCGCAGGAGAAGGGCGTCAAGCCGGGCTCGCGCACGCCCACGTACGTCGCGCTGCGCATGCACGTGGACTCGTGGCGCTGGCAGGGCGTGCCCTTCTACGTGCGCGCGGGCAAGAACCTGAAGCGGCGCATGACGGAGGTGTCCATCCACTTCAAGTCCGTGCCCGTGGGCCTCTTCAGCGGCGAGGGCGCCACGTGTCAGCGGCTCCAACCGAACGTGCTCACGCTGCGCATCCAGCCGCGCGAGGGGATCGCCCTCTCCTTCGAGTCCAAGGTCCCCGGCGAGGACGTCAACATCGCGGGCGTCACCATGGACTTCAACTACGCGGAGAGCTTCGCCAAGCCCGTGCCGGAGGCCTACGAGCGGCTGCTGCTGGACTGCATGCGCGGCAACGCCACGCTCTTCGCGCGGCAGGACAGCGTGGAGCAGGCCTGGGCCTACGTGACGCCCATCCTGCGCGCCATCGAGTCCGGCGAGGGCGGCAGCGTGCACACCTATGCGCCAGGGTCGGCGGGCCCGGAGGCCGCCGCCTCGCTGATGGCCCGCAGCGGGCGCCGGTGGACGCCGCTATGAGCGAGGCGCTCGTCATCGCCCCCGAGCACCTCGCGCGTCAGGCCGCCGAGTGGCTGGCGCGCGCGCTCCAGGACGCGCTGAGCCACCAGCCCCGCGTCAGCCTCGCGCTGTCGGGAGGCTCCACGCCCGCGCCCACGTACCGCGCGCTGGCGGGGATGACGCTGCCCTGGGCCCGCGTGGACGTGTACTTCGTGGACGAGCGCTTCGTTCCGCCGGACCACGCGCAGAGCAACTACCGGCTGGTGGAGGACACCCTCCTGCGCCCGCTGCGGCTGCCGCCCTCGCAGGTGTTCCGCATGGAAGGGGAGCGCGAGGACCGCGAGCAGGCCGCGCGCGACTACGAGGCCCGGCTCCCCGCCGCGCTGGACGTGGTGCTCCTGGGCATGGGCGAAGATGGCCACACGGCCAGCCTGTTCCCCGGCAGCCCCGCGCTGGAGGAGCGCGAGCGGCGGGTGCTCGCGGTGGTGGGCCCCAAGCCGC
Source organism: Citreicoccus inhibens (assembly GCF_019039035.1). Taxonomy (GTDB): domain Bacteria; phylum Myxococcota; class Myxococcia; order Myxococcales; family Myxococcaceae; genus Citreicoccus; species Citreicoccus inhibens. The sequence continues at coordinate 227,425 of NZ_JAHNZT010000007.1, forward strand.
CGCCGTGGCGCATGACGTTGACGCTCCCGGTGCTGCACAGCGCGCGGGCGGTGCTGGGGTTGGTGGCGGGCGCGGGCAAGCAGGACGCGGTGCGCCGGGTGCTGGCGGGCGATAGCGCCCTGCCCGCGGCCCACGTGAGTCAGGCGCAGTGGATGATGGACCCCGCCGCCGCGGGGCGGTGAGTGGGACGGCGCGGAGCATTCCCCGCGAGAGATTTCCGAGGAGGCAGCATGACTGCGGCAAGCAGCCCTCCAAAGCCGGCGCAGTTCGGCGTGGCGGGCATGGGCGTGATGGGCGCGAGCCTGGCCCTCAACATCGCGGACCACGGCTTCCGCGTGGCGGTGTGGGACCGGCACGCGGAGCGCATCGAGGAGATGCATCAGAAGTACGGACACCCGGAGGTGCGCGGCACGCCGTCGCTCGAGGAGTTCGTGAAGCGACTGGAGCGCCCGCGCCGCATCCTGCTGATGGTGACCGCGGGCGAGGCGGTGGACTCCATGCTGGAGCGCCTGTTCCCGCTGCTGTCCCCCGGCGACGTGGTGATGGACGCGGGCAACTCCTGGTACGAGGACACGCGCCGGCGCGAGCGCCTCTGCCACGACAAGGGCTTCCACTTCCTGGGCGTGGGCGTGTCCGGAGGCGAGGAGGGCGCGCGCCACGGCCCGTCCATCATGCCCGGCGGCCCGGCGGACGCGTACGCGCTGGTGCGGCCCGTGCTGGAGGCCATCGCCGCGCGCACCGAGGCAGGCCTGTGCGTCACCCACGTGGGCCCGGATGGCGCGGGCCACTTCGTGAAGATGGTGCACAACGGCATCGAGTACGCGGACATGCAGCTGCTCGCGGAGACGTACGACGTGCTGCGCCGCGGCCTGGGCATGGACGCCACGTCCCTGGCGGACCTGTTCTCGCGCTGGAACGAGGGCATCGCCGAGTCCTTCCTGCTGGAGACCACCATCAAGGTGCTCCGGAAGAAGGACGAGAAGACCGGACGTCCACTGGTGGACATGGTGTTGGACAAGGCCGGCCAGAAGGGCACCGGCAAGTGGACGGTGCAGGTGGCGCTCGACAAGGGCGTGCCCGTGCCGTCCATCGCCTCCGCGTTGGATGCGCGCAACCTGTCCTCGCTCAAGGACGAGCGCGTGGCGGCCTCGCGCGTGCTCAAGGGGCCGCACGAGTCGCTGTCCAACGAGGAGCGCCAGAACCTGGCGCAATGGGCGCATGACGCGCTCTATGCCGCACGCGTGGTGACGTATGCGCAGGGCATGCGACTCATCCAGGTGGCGTCCCGCGAGTATGGCTGGAATGTGTCGCTGGCGGAGATGGCGCGCATCTGGCGCGGGGGCTGTATCATCCGCGCCAGGCTCCTCACCCCGCTGCGCGAGGCGTTCAGCCAGCAGCCGGAGCTGCCCAACCTGATGGTCTCGGATGCCTTCGCCCCGGTGCTGGAGGGGCTCGCGCCCGCGTGGCGCAAGCTCATCGGCTCGGCGACGCGGCTGGGCATCCCTGTGCCGGTGTTCAGCTCCAGCCTGGCCTACATGGACAGCTACCGAAGCCCGGAGCTGCCCCAGAATCTCACCCAGGCCCAGCGCGACGCCTTCGGCGCCCACACCTACCAGCGCCGAGACACCCCCGACGCGGGCTTCGTGCACAGCGATTGGAACACGTGACGCAGCAGGTTGAGACCCGCGCCCAGGTATCACACCTGGGTGCGTGTCACCCCTGCGCGCCGTGTCGCAACGGAAGTCCTCCGCCGTGACGCAGTGAAACAACGTCGGGGGTCCCTCCCCGAAAGTCAGCTCTCTCTGGTTAGCTGGAGGTCACCGTTCGGGAACCACCACACCAGGGGTCATCCATGTCGACTGAGCCGGGAGCGAAGGTCCTTCAAGCAGTGAGGGCTCTGGCGCCGGAGATCGCCGCCCAGAGCGCGGCCATCGAAGAGGCGCGTACCCTTCCGCCGGAAATCGTCACACGGCTCAAGGACGCGGGCCTCTTCCGGATGTTCGCGCCTCGGAACCTGGGCGGCACCGAGTTGGATCTCGTCTCGGGACTGGAGGCGCTGGAGGAGCTGTCGCGCGCGGACGGCGCCACGGGCTGGGCGACGATGATTGCCTCGGAGAGCGCGCACATGTTCGTGCTGCTTCCGCGCGAGCAGTTGGACGCCATCTACGCGCCCAGCCCCGACGTCACCATGGGCGGAGCCTTCAACGCCCAGGGCACGGCGCGCGAGGTGGACGGCGGCTACCAGGTGACGGGCCGGTGGAACTTCGCCACGGGCTGCAAGCACTCGGACTGGCTGTTCGGCAACTGCGTGTTGCTGGGCGATGACGGCAAGCCGCTGCCCGGCCCCGCCCCCGGGACGGTGCGCACGCGCGGCATGCTGGTACCCGCGGCCGAGGGGCGCATCGTGGACAACTGGTCCGTGCTCGGCCTGCGCGGCACGGGCAGCCACGACGTGGTCATCGAGGCGTTCGTCCCGCACGCGCGCAGCTTCGACATCTTCATGGGGACGCCCAACGTGGAGGGCCCCACGTACGTGGTGCCGGTGCTGCACTGCGCGCTGCACATGGGCGCGGTGGCGCTGGGCATCGCGCAGGGCGCGGTGGATGACCTGATGGCGCTGGCGCTCACGGGCAAGAAGCGGCTGTACGCGCGCCACGCGCTGGTGGACTCGCCCGTGTTCCGCAACCGCCTGGGCCGCGCGGACACGGCCGTGCGAGGTGCGCGCTCCGCGCTGCGCGACCTGGGCCGCCAATACTGGGAGGCGTGCAACACGTCCCCGGCCATCGCCTTCGGCCTGGCGCCACAGGTATCCGCCACGCTGACGTGGGTGACGGAGACGGCCGCGCAGGTGGTGACGAGCTGCTACCACGCGGGCGGCGCGTCCTCCATCCGCGACGGCGCCACGCTGCAGCGCCGCTTCCGAGACATCCACACGCTGATGCAACACGCCTCGGTGGCCGAGGGCTGGTTCACCCAGATGGGCGCCGCGCTCCTCGGCTTCCCCGTCCTCTTCGAGGCGTGAGCGACACAGGCCCTACTTGCGCGACGGTGAGCGCAGCTCCGCGCGGCGAATCTTCCCGCTCACCGTCTTGGGCAGCTCGGTGACGAACTCGATGTCGCGCGGATACTTGTAGGGCGCCGTCGTCTTCTTCACGTGCTCCTGGAGCGCCTGCACCAGCTGCGGGGAGCCCACGTGTCCGGGCGCGAGCAGGACATACGCCTTGATGCGTTGTCCGAGCTTCTCATCGGGCACGCCCACCACCGCGGACTCCGCCACCGCGGGGTGCTCGAGCAGCGCGGACTCCACCTCGAAGGGCCCCACGCGGTAGCCCGAGGTCTTGATGACGTCGTCCGCGCGGCCCACGAACCAGAAGTAGCCCTCCGCGTCGCGCACCGCGCGGTCTCCCGTGACGTACCAATCGCCGCGTCGGCACGCGCGGTTGGCCGCGTCGTCCTGAAGGTACCCGTGGAACAGGCCCACCGGTCTCTCGGGTGACACGCGCACGGCGATGTCGCCCTCCTGCCCGTCTGACACCTCGCGGCCCTGCTCGTCGATGACGGACACCGTGAAGCCCGGAGTCGGCTTGCCCATGGAGCCCGGGCGCGGCGGCAGCGCGGGGAACATGCCCACCAGCACCACCGTCTCCGTCTGGCCGTAGCCCTCGCGGATGTGCAGGCCCGTGGCCTCGTGCCACGTCTGGATGACCTCGGGGTTGAGCGGCTCGCCCGCGCTCACCACGTGGCGCAGGGACGACAGCGCGTAGGCCTTCAGGTCTTGGAGCACCAATGCACGCCACGCCGTGGGGGGCGCGCAGAACGTGGTCAGCCGCTCGCGCTCCATCACCTTCAAGAGCGCCGCGGCATCGAAGCGTCCGCGGAAGTCATGCACCACGTTGCAGGCGCCCTGACTCCACGGCCCGAAGAGCTTGCCCCACGCGCACTTGGCCCAGCCCGTGTCGCTGAGCGTCAAGTGCCGGTCCTCCGGGCCCAGGTCCAACCAGTAGCGCCCCGTCACCGCGTGGCCCATGCCGTAGCTGGCGTGCGTGTGCAGCACCATCTTCGGCATGCCCGTGGTGCCGGACGTGAAGTAGATGAGCAGCGGCTCCTCCGCGCGCGTCGGCGCGAACGCGTCCGCGCCCGAAGCGGCCTCGGCTGGCACATAGCGCTGCCAGGGCGCGGGGGCGTCTCCCACCGCGACCCAGGCCTTCACGCCGCCGGTGCCCACGACGCCCTCGAACCGCTCCAGGCAGCTCGTCTCGGAGAGGACGGCGACCGCGCCCGAGACCTCCAGCCGATAGCGGATGTCCTTCGCCGTCAGCATGGGCGTGCCTGGCATGAACACGATGCCGGCCCGGATGCAGCCGAGCACCAGGAACCACCACTCCGGCACGCGCGGCATCATCACGAAGACGCGATCACCCCGGCCGAGGCCCAGGTCGGTGAGGAAGCGCGCGGCATGCAGCGAATGCGCCCTCAGCTGCGCGAACGCGAAGCGGCGGGAGTGCCCGGCGTCATCGGACCACTGGAGGGCGACCGCATCGGGCCGCTCCCTCGCGTGGCGATCCATCACATCCGTGGCGAAGTTGAAGAACTCGGGCCGTTCCCACCGGAAGTCCCGGTGGGTGGCCGCGTAGTCAGCCATGTTGCGCGAGGCGGAACGGGGCATGTCCTGGCTCCTGGGGCGCGAGTGCCCTTGGAGCCTGCCACGCCCTCGCGGCTACTTCGACGCCTTGCCGTACAGCCCGCGAAGCCGCTCGGCCTCCTGGCGGGCCTCCTGGCTCCAGCCCTGCTCTCCCAGCTGGGCCACCTGCTCGAACGAATCCGCCGCGCGGTCCAACAGGTCCAACTCGCGCAGGACGAGGCCACGGTTCCACAGCGCCTGCGGATGACGCGGCTCGGCACGCAGCGCGCGGTTGAGCAGCTCCAGCGCCTGGGTGAGCGAGCGCTGCTTCAGCGCCACGACCGCCAGGTCGTTGTCCCGATCCGCCGAGGGCTTCTCGCGCTCGAGGAAGGCCTCGGCCTGCCGCAGGTCTCCGCGCAGCAGGTAGGCCGCGGCCACGCCGCGCAGATCCTCGCGCTCCTCCAGGTCCGCCAGGGGACGCAGCGGCAGCGCCTCGACGGAGGACTCCGAGCCGCGCATGGGGCCATAGGGACGCCAGTGGTCCGCGCGCGGATGGCTCAGGCGCTCCTCCAGGCCGCGCGTGCCCATGTCCTCCAGGAACACCACGCCGGGCACGTCCGCCGGCGCCTGCCGGTAGACGAAGATGGCGGAGAGGCACGCTGCCATGGCCAGCGGGATGACGGCCTGGTAGGCGCGCCTGGCCCAGGGGCGCAGCGGCACGACCTTCGTGTCTGGCTTCTCTGGCGCAGGCGCGGGGGCGGGCGCGGCGGCCTCCGCCTCCAGGGCCGCGCCTCCGAGCGCGCGGGCCGCGAGCATCTCGAGCTGGAGCAGGTCCTTCAGCCCTTCCTCGCAGGCGGGGCAGCGCGGCAGGTGGCTGCGAAACGCCTCGGCCTCCGCGTCACCCAGCTCTCCGTCGATGAAGAGGTGCAGCTTGGTGCAGTTCGCGTTCATGAAAGGACTCCCCGCTCTTGGGCCACCGCCACGCTCGGCTGCAGCAGCTCCTTGAGGTCCCTGCGCGCCAGGGTGAGCCAGCTGCCCACGGTGCCCACGGGAACGTTGAAATGCTCGGCAATGGCCTGGTAGCGGCGCCCCTCGGCGTGCAGCCGGTAGGCGTCTCGCAGGTGCGGCTTCAGCCGCTCGATGGCCGCATGGAAGGCGTCGTTGCTCACCAGCTCCCAGCTCTCCTGGGGTGCGTCCAGTGAGACCATCGAGTCCTGGACGAGCGCCAGGTGTGGCAGGCCCCGATTCTCGGTGCGCTGACGCCGGCAGTAGTCCAGGAAGCGGTTGGTCATGGTGGTGCAGAGCCAGGCCGCGGCGGCCGGGTCTGTCCGGTCCTTCAAGTGCTCGTACTCGGGGAGCGCGCGCTCGAAGGCCTCTTGAACGAGGTCTTCCGGGTCCAGCCCCCCCCGAGCGCACAGCCGGCGAGCCACGGCCAGGAGGCTGGGCCGGTGTCGCCGGATGAACGCTTCGAAGTGGCGCCGCTCCCGGTTGAAGAGATTGGCCATGAGGCCCACGCTCACAGTACGAGTGGTTTCCCAGACAAAGACGCCCAGCGTCCCAAATCTTGAGCAAAAAAATGCCCGGCGGGGCCAGTTGCCTACCGGGCAGGACGGGTTCAGCGCGACTCGGAGCCGCCGGTCCAGGGCGGAGCGGTCTCTCCCAGAGGCGGGATGGTGGGGGGCGGAGAAGGCCGCCGCCGGCGCTGGGACTGCTCGCACGTGGGATAGTTGCTCTTCACGTGGGGCTCGCTGTAGTCGGGCTCGAAGGCGCCGGGTCGGGCGGAATAGGCATCACCGGGCGTCATAGGCGCTCACTCCTCGGGCTGGGGTGAAACTCGAACGGGTGGAAAACGACAGCCGTGGCATTCCATAGCATGCCGGACTGCCACTGCATGCATCGGGTCTCTGGCATCGATTCATGGAATTCATGGAGTTCCTAATGGGCATGGATGAGTCTCGCCTCCAGGCGGAGTGGCAGGTGTGGCTGGCGGAGAACCTGGCGTTGGGAGTGCCGGAGGAGGACGTGCTCCAGGTCCTGGCGGGAGCGGGCGTGGAGCCGGGGCTGGCGCGACGGGAGCTGGAGTCGATGGGCGCGCACCCGGCCTTCCAGGCATGCCAGCGGCTGGCCCGCCACTACGGGGGGCTGGAGGCGCTGCTGGACCTCTACAGCGACCTGCGACGCGGAGATGGCGGCTGGACGCTGGAGCGGCGCAAGGACTTGAGCGCCGAGGAGTTCTTCGTCCGCTACTACTTCGGACATCGCCCCGTGGTGTTGCAAGGAATGATGGAGGACTGGCCGGCGCGCACGCAGTGGACGCTGAAAAGCCTGGGGGAGCGGTTCGGGCAGGTGGTCATCGAGGTGATGACGGGGCGTGACGCGAACCCGGATCATGCCTCGCAATACGAGCGGCACCGCACCCAGATGACCTTCGCGGAGTACGTGCGCCGCGTGGAGGCTGGGGGCGAAACGAATGACCATTACATGGTCCCTCGCAATGACAACTGGCGGCGTGAGGGGTTGCAGGCGTTGACCGCGGACGTGCGCGCACCGCGCGGCATCATCGACCCGGCGCTGAACCCAGACATGCTGACGTTGCTGTTGGGGCCGGCGGGGACCGTCACCCCGCTGCACCATGACAACCTGAATGTCTTGCTGTGCCAGGTGATGGGGCGCAAGCACGTGAAGCTGGTGCCCTCCTTCGAGCGGCACCGGGTCTACCCTCGCAAGGGGACCTTCAGTCACGTGGACGCGGCCCGTCCCGACCTGGAGCGCCATGCGCTGTACTCCGAGGCCACGGTCCTGGAGACCGTGCTGGAGCCTGGTGAGATGGTCTTCATTCCCGTGGGCTGGTGGCACTGGGTGCGCGCCATGGAGGTGAGCGCGTCCGTGACGTTCCACCAGTTCCAGGTCCCCGGCGGCAATACGCATCTGTCTCCCCCCCCTTGAACAGCATCCCCTCGCGGGACCGCCACTCCTCAGCCTGTCAGTCTCCTGTCTCCACCAGCAACACGAAGCGCGTCCAGTCCGAGCGGGCATCCCGCGCGAGCCACTTCTGGCGCTCATCGCGCAAGGCGACGGCGGGTGGCGACCCCGCGCGGATCCGCTGACGCACGCCATCGAAGAAGCGCCCCGCCGCATCGGGGATGTCCACGGTCGACGCGAGCACCGCGCGCGCGCCCGCGTCGATGAACGCGGCGGGCAGGCTGAAGGGCTCGTGCGTCGCGTTGGTGGTGAGCCGTCCCGCGCTGCACGCGGCCAGGAACACCGTGGGCGAGCCATTCAGCTTCTGCTTGCGGACCACATCCGCGGTCAGGGCATAGCGGCCGTTGTCCTCGGGGGACAACACCACCAGCGAGGCATCCGACAACGTCGGGTCCACGATGCCGTGCGCGTGGATTTCAATCTCCGTGGCGTCTGTCATCCCGGCCAGCACGCGGGTGGGCGTGGCGTCCGAGCCGGTCAGCAGCTCCATCGCGCCCGCCTCGGAATCGGCGGCGGGCATCCACGCCGGCAGCCGGGGAAGCTGGAGCAGCGAGGGCGTCTCCACGCTGGAGACCACGAGGCGTCTGGGATTGGTGGGTGACGCCATCCGGCCGCCCCCTCGTCCCACGCGGAAGCTCCACGCCATGTCCGGGGGGAGCAGCTCCGTGCGGCCAAACACCGGAGGCCAGGCCAGCACCTCCACCTGCGCACAACTCCGGACGGACTGCAGCAGCGCGGTCGGGATGAGCTTCGAGGAGTCCGTGCGCGCGAAGGCCTCCGCGCGTGATGGCTCGTAGAACCCACGAACGGTCCCCTGCGCATCCACGGCGACGACCACGGTGCGCTCGTAGTGCACCGCCGCGGCCAGCGCGCAGCGCTTCGGAACAGGAGCGCCCAACTGGCGAGCCAGCAACTCCAGGGCGCGACCGAACTCCTGGGCGCGGCCCGCGTCCACCGCGAGCGAGGAGTAGCTGTAGGCCCAGGCCTCGCGCCCCAACATGTCGCCATGGGGCAGCTTCTCGGCCTCGTCAATCACCCGCGTCAGCATCGCCTGCCCCTGGACACGGTCACTGTCCAGGACGAAGCGGCCCTCGAGGTAGTGGCCGTAGACGACGTCCCCAGGAAAGACATTGGGCCCCGAGGAAGCGGAGTCCACCGCTTTGCGGACCCACTCCGCGTCCCCCGGCCGAGTCCCCAGCCGCGCCAACTCCACCATGGTGGCGCCGAACATCAGGTCCGCGTTGACGTCGGGGCACTTCGCCGCGATGTCCAGCTCCCGCCGCGCATCCTCGGGATGCTGATCCATGTAGTGGATGTGCGCGAGGTTGACGTGGGGCCAGTAGCAGAAGGTGTCTCTCCCCGTGCGCGCGATCCACTCCTCGAGATAGGCGCGCGCGCTGGCGAAGTCGCTCCGCGAGCGCGTCAGGTGGACGAGCATCTCCAGCGACTGCGATTCGAGGTTCCACTCGCGAAGCTGACGCGCCCAGGCCCAAGCGATGCGTGCATGGCGCTCCGCTTCGGTGACGCGCTGGAGGTCCACGTACAGCCGCCCCAGCTTCACCTCCAGGTCCACGCAGCGCGCGGACAGCGCCCCCTCGCGACAGACCTTCAGGGCGCTGAAGAGCCGCTGCTCCGCCTTCCACCACTCGCCGTCGGCGTACTCCTTGCGCGCCAGCTCGCTCTCCACGATGAGGCTGAACCACGGGTCGGACTGCTTCTTCGCCCGAGCCAGGAACTCTGGGAAGTGTCGCTGCGCGAAGTTGGGGCGCATCAACACCGTGCCCATGAAGAGGTCGTCGTCCGCCGTGGCCTTGAACTTGTCCAGCACCGCGTCCGGCGGCGTGCCCGCGCGCACCATCTCCGCATAGGCGTTCGCGAGCGGCGCGCGACGGTTGAAGTCCAGGGTGGACACACGCTTCACGTAATCCACGAGCGAGGTGCCGCCCTGCAGGCGATCCAACTCCTGCGCCAGGGGCATCAACGCGAGGGCGCGCTGCTTGGAGGGCGCCGCGCGGAGCGCTTCATACAAGCCCTGACGGACGGTGCTGGGGAGGCTGCGCGCCTCGGCGATCGGCAGGGGCGCCTGGTCGTTCTCCATCCACGCGCGCATGCTCGCGGTCGCGGCCTTCCACTCCCTTGCGCGCTCCAGCGTGCTCTCACGCAGCCCGATGCCCTGCGCGTGAGCCTCGCGGCCCCATCCCTGCTCGTTCAGCGCCGCCACCTGCTCGAACGTCTCGGAGGCGCGCAGCGTGAGGCCCATCTCGCGCAGCACCAGGGCCCGGTTCCACAGGGCCTGCGGGTGCTGGGGCTTCTGCGCGAGCGCGCCATCCAACAGACGCAACGCCTGCTCGTAGTTGCCGCGCGACAGGTAGACGGCGCCCAGGTCGCTGTCGCGATCCGGTGACGCGGGCAGGCGCTCCAGGAACGACGCCGCCTGGTTCCATTCCCCTTGGAGCGCGTACGCCGCCGCGATGCCCGACCAGTCTCCCTGCTCCTCCATCTTCGCCAGGTCGCGCAGTGGAATGGGCTCGGGAGGAACGGGGCAGCCTCCCGCGGTCGCTCGGGTTCGGTAGCGGTCCGCCTCGGGATGACTCAGTCGGGCCTCGATGCGTGCCGCGGCGCGGCGCTCGGCCCAGAACTCCTCGGGGACCCCTCGCGATGGCATGCGCACCACCGCGACCGCGACGGCAATCACGGGCGCGGCCAGCGCCAGGGCCCAGAGCTTGTCGTACGCCGGCTTCAACATGCTGCCCCCTCGGGCACGGACCCCAGAGCGCTGCCCATCCGCGCCCTTCTACACCAACATCCACTCACCGCCGACCTCCGGGCCTACCCACGCCGTCCGAAACCCCGTGGCTCGGCTTCAGCCCCCGAGCACCCCACGCGCCCGATCCCTACAACGCCCAGGGCCGCCGTTCTTGAGGGCGCTCGTCATGGCCGTCTCCTCCCTGAGCCCTTTCGTGAGCCCTCCGCCGAGGGCTCGTGCCACGAGCGGACACCCTCCACCGCGGCTTGCGCACCGCGTGGCGAGGCACAGAAGGCCCGCATCCAACGGGAATCATTGGTCTCTCACACTCGCATGCAGAGCAAGCGACGAACTGGCGTCCCTGAGTGACAACGCGGCGGGCATGCGAGCTGGGGCCTGCGTGCGCGCCCCTTGGCGACAGGCCGGAGGCGGGAAGGACTCAGCGCCGCGAAATGTCTCCTTCTCTCAACCCGGAAACGAAAGGACTTCGTTTGAAGCAACTCCTACGACTCGTCGCCGTGGTGCCCTTTTTGCCGCTGCTCGCCTCCGCCAACCCTCTGTGGAAGGGCGACTTCGAGACGGGCAACACGTCGCAATGGACCCGCGAGCAGAGCGTCTCCGCCAGCCGCCTCCAGGTGGTGACGGACGTCGTTCGCGAGGGCCGCTATGCGCTGAAGGCCACCGTCCACCAGGGCGATGACCCCATCAACGGCAGCGGCAACCGCAACGAGTTGCTGTACCTGAGCCAGGAGACCCAGGGAGACGAGTACTTCTACAAGTGGAGCACGCTCTTCCCGAATGGATATCCGAGCGCGGACTCGTGGCAGGTGTTCACGCAGTGGCACCAGGAAGGGTGCTGTGGCTCTCCTCCGCTCGAGTTCTTCGTGCGCGGCGAGCAGATGAACATGCGCGTGGGCGGCGTGAATGGTCCCATCCTGTGGAAGGCGCCCATTGATCGCGGCAACTGGCACGACTTCGTGCTGCACGTGAAGTGGTCGCCCAATCCGAAGGAAGGCTTCGTCGAGCTGTACCACAACGGGACGCTCGTGGTTCCGAAGACCTTCGGCGCCAACCAGTTCGGCAGCGACAAGAACTACCTGAAGCAAGGCCTGTATCGCGACGCGTCCATCGGGCCCGAGGCGAGCGTCTACCATGATGGTTTCGTCATGGGCACGTCGCTGGAAGACGTGATGCCCGCGGGGACGCAGCAGACGCCCGCGGCGGATGCCGGGTCGGCACAGACGCCCGCGCCGGACGCTGGCACGACGCCTCCGTCCACGCTGACCCAACCGGGTCAGGGGACGCCGACGCCTGTCAGCACGCTCGTGCCCGGCAGCACGAACAGTGACGTGATGAATGGCGGCGCGCAGGGGCAGGGTTGCAGCGCCACGGGCGGAGCGGCGGGGATGCCGGCGCTCGCCGCGGCGGGGCTCTTCACCACCGCGCTGTTCCGGCGCCGTCGTCCGGCGCTCGCGAAGAACGTCACGCGTCGCTGACCCCGCGACGCATCCATGAAGCATCACAAGGCCCGGTGCGCCCCATGGCGCGCCGGGCCTTTCTATTTGTCCTCAAGACCTGGGCGCCCCACGCACCAAGCGCCCATGGGCGTGCGCGACGACGGCGCGGCACAGCAGCCGAGTCAGCGCAGCGACAGGCACCTGAGCCACCAGCGAGCGACAGGGCTTCACATCTCTCGCAAGCTCGGGCGGACCTGAGCGCTGATACATCGACGGCGCACGGTGACACTCCGCTTCAACATGGCACGTGGCGCCTTTGTCCCCATCCGCGCATCGCGACATGCCCACTCATGGACCAGGCACGTCACCGCGGGGCCATCGGCGTCGACGAGCAACCAACGGCATGACGCTCATCCCCCACGCCACGCCGAGCCCCCGTGCCAGCTCCGACGCAGCGCGCGCGCCCAGCGGCTGGACTCCGGACATGCGAAGGCCCGGCGTGCCTTGGGGCACACCGGGCCTCGTTCACTCGGCCAGTCGTTGTGAGACCGTGCCTAGTGCGCGCCTTCGACCTTCACCGTCGGATCCGGCTTCTGGAGCATGAAGACCAGCAGCAGGGAGGCCGCGAAGATGACCGTGAGAATCACGAAGTTGGCGTTGAAGGCCCGCACCAACGCCTGCACGTTGATGCGCATGTTGAGCAGGCCGTAGGCCGCTCCACCGGGGTCCAAGATGCCTCGCCCCGCCATCATTGATTTCGCCATCCCGAGCTGCTCCTGCGTCGTCTGCCCGTACACGTCCACATGCGAGGTCAGCGCCGTCACGTTCGCCTGCGTGCTGCGGCTGAGCGCGCTGCTCATCCACGCCGTCCCGATGGAGCCGCCCAGCTCGCGCGTCAGGTTGAAGAGCCCCGCCGCGTTGCCGCGCTGCTCCGGCTTCAGGTTGCTGAGCGCCAGCACCGACAACGGCACGAACACGAAGCCCAGCGAGCAGGCTCGGATGAACACCGGCGCAATCAACGCCGCCTCATCCACCGAGGACGTCATGTGCCCGTTCGTCCACAGCGACAGACTCATGCCGCAGATGCCGAACGCAATCAGCATGCGCCCGTCCACCTTGCTGCCGAACTTCCCGATGATGGGCATCAGCAGAATCTGGATGGCACTGCCCTTGAGGAACACGAGCCCGATGTCGAGCGCCGAGTACCGCATCACCGTGCCGCAGAAGAGGCTGAACAGGAACGACCCCGAGAACAGCGCCGTCCCGATGAGGAAGTTCACCCCCGTGGCCGCGGCGTAGGAGCGGTTGAGGAACACACTCAGGTCCACCACGGGCTGAGGTGTCTCCAATTCGTGGACGATGAAGGTGATGAGCGCCACGCCAGCGATGACCGCCAGGATGGTGATGGTGCGGCTCTCGAACCAGTCCTCGCGGTTGCCTTCCTCCAGCACGTACTGGAGCGCGGCCATGCCCACCGCGAGCAGCGCGATGCCGTTGCGGTCCACCTTCTCCTGCGAGACCTCGAAGTGCGGCTGCTCGATGTTCCGCCACGCCATGTACGCGGCGAACAGGCCCACCGGCAGGTTGATGAGGAAGATCCAGTGCCAGCTCGCCGCCTCGATGAGCATGCCGCCCACCGTGGGCCCGAGCAGCGGACCCGTCACCGCGCCGAGCGCGAATAGCGCGCCCGCCATCGAGTGCTCATTGCGCGGATAGCGCGCGAAGAGGATGGCCTGCGACGTGGGGATGATGGCGCCGCCGCCCATGCCCTGAAGGATGCGGAAGACCACCAGGGACGGGAGGTTCCACGCCAGGCCGCACAGCACGCTGGCCGCGGTGAACATCAGGATGGAGAAGGTGAAGTACCGCCGGTAACCGAAGCGGCGCTGGAGCCATCCCGTCATCGGGATGACCACCACGTTGGCCATCATGTAGCCCGTGGACACCCAGGCAATCTGATCCAACGGCGTGCCGAAGCTCGCGCGGATGTCGCTCAGGGCCACGTTGACGATGGAGATGTCCAGCACGGACATCAGCGCCGCGGCCATGGCGGCAATGGTGATGCCGGCCTTTGAGCCGGTGATGACGTCGCGCTGGTCCACGGTCAATCCACCTTCTTCGACGCGCCCGCGGAGGCACGCTCGGCATGCGTGCCCTGAGCGGGCGTCTCGCGCGTGTCCACCGTCACGACGGTGCTCATGCCCGGCTTGACGGGCAGGTCCTTGAAGTCCTCATCGAAGCGGATGAGCACGGGGATGCGCTGCACCACCTTCACGAAGTTGCCGGACGCGTTGTCCGGAGGCAGCAGCGCGAAGCGAGCGCCGCTGGCGCCGGCCAGGCTGTCCACGTGGCCGTGGAAGACATGCCCACCAAAGGCATCCACCTTCACGGACACCGACTGACCCGGGCGCATCTCGCCGACCTGGTCCTCCTTGAAGTTCGCCACCACCCAGATGTCGTTCTGCGGGACCACGGCCATCAGCGGGCGCTCCGGGCCCACCATCTGACCGACCTCCACCGTGCGGCGGCTGATGACGCCCGTCACCGGCGCGCGCACCTGCGAGTACGACGCCGCCAGCTCCGCCAGCGTCAGCGCCGCGCGCGTCTGCTTCAGCCGCGCCTCGGCCAGCTTCAGCGCCGCCTGCGCGGACTGCACCTGCACGGGGCCCGTCTGCGCGGCGACCAGCTTGCCCTGCGCCACCTCCAGGCCACCGGACGAGCTGGTGATGCCCGCCTCGGTGGACGTCAGCCGAGCGCGCGACTGGTCCAGCGCCGCCTTGGACGTGTCATAGCCCGCCTGCTTCGAGTCCAGGTCCGCCTGCGACAGCGCCCCCTGCTCGTGCAGCGACTTCACGCGGTTCAGGTCCGTCTCCGCCAGACGGAAGCGCGCCTCGGACGAGGCCACGTCCGCGCGCGCCTGCTCCAGCGCCGCCTTGGACGAGCTGATGCCGCTGGAGGCCTGGGTGACGCCGGCCTGCGCCTGCCGCAGGTTCGCGCCCGCGTTGGCCTCGGTGATGGCGAGCTGGGCCTGCGCGTTGGCCAGCCCGGCCTCGGCGCTCAGCACGTCCGCGTGCGCGACCTCGACCTTGGCGTCCAGGTCCGCGCGATCCAACTCCACCAGCACGTCTCCGGCCTGGACGAGCTGGTTGTCCTTCACGAGCACCTTCGCCACCTGCCCCGCCACGCGCGGGGACACGTTCGCGATGCGGCCCTCGACCTGGGCGTCATCCGTGGACTCGCGGCCATGGGTCATGAGGAAGTGGGCGCCGCCGCCCACCACCGCCACGCCCAGCAGGGCGGGGAGCACCATCTTCGCGCGCGAGCGCGGAGCGGGCTTGGAGCCAGTGTCATTGGGAGCGTTCTCGACTGCTGCGATCCGGGTCGTCATAAGGCGTTGCTCGGTGTTGCGGTGAAGAAGCAGGTGGGGAGAGGGGCGTCAGGGGTCTCGGAGCGCGGGGATGCCCGAGGACACTTTCGCCAACAGGTGTTGAAGGGTGGTGCGCTCGTCCAGGCTCAGCGGAGCCATGAGCGCGGCGATGCGGCTGTAATGGTCGGGCAACATGCCCTGGATGACGTCACGCCCCTTGGACGTCAGGTGGACCGTGTACATCCGGCGGTCATCGGGGTGGTCCTGCCGGGACACCAGCGCGTCCTTCTCCAGCGTGTCGAGCAGGCCCGTCATCGTCGCGCGGCTGCAGCCAGACAGGTCCGCCAGCTCCGCGGGGGACAGCCCGCGCGTCTCGTCGCTCTCTTCCGCCAGGAAGAGCTGGATGAGGACGACGAAGCGGCCCTGGGACAACCCATGCCGCGTGAAGTGACTGTCGTACGCATCCGACATGTCGTGGGCCAGGCGCAGCATCGTCAAGCACGTCTCGATGGCACTCGGGTCCAACTGAGGGAAGCGCTTGGCGAGCCGGTGGAGCCGCTCGTAGCGCGGCACCGTCGGAAGACTCATCAGGACTCGCGATTTCGGTAACAAAGCGCGGCATCTAGTAAGGGCCCTAACGATTTTGCGCAAGATGATTTGCGACCCGGCCGAACGGGCTCGCGTGAGGGCGGGGAGACGACTCTGTCGCACGGTGTGCGCCTCGAGGACGCGGCGCTACAGGCCTCCCAGCGGCTCACCCAGCTCCAGGCGGACGAACTCGCTGTCGTCCGGCCGGCCGCTGCCCAGGTGGCGACCCACACTGAAAGGGAAGTTGTTGTCGTTGAGGAGCCCCACGTGGCGCGGGTCGAAGACGAGCACGGCCTCGGTGGTGATGAAGGGGAAGGCGAAGCGGTCTCCCAGTCCCAGGTCGCCCACTTCCGGGTGCGTGAGGTGGAAGGGGTTCGCGATGTTCAGCAGGTCCACCGCGAGCCGCTTCTTCACGGGCTGTCCGTCCCCGGTGAGGCGGACTTCGTAGAGCGCCTTGTAGCCCGCGAGGTCGCCCTGGGTGTTGTCCCGTTCCAGCACGACGCCGCGGTCCCGGTCGAAGAGGACGAAGTCCGTGGCGGACGTGCCGCGCGTCGCCAGCGCGTAGCGATGCGTGACGCCCGTGTAACGCCGATGGGCCAGGTCGAACTCATGGATGAGGAGCGTGCCGGTCGTGTCGTCCGCCAGCGGCTTCTCCAGGAGCGGCAGGAGCGTGGCGCCATCCCGGCTCAGGGCCATGGCCTCGAAGCCACCGCTGGCCCGCACGCGGAAGGGGTGGTCCTTCGCGGTGACGCGATAGGGCCACGGCAGTCCCCCCAGCCACGGCGTCGTCCCCGAGCCCTCGGGCTGGAGGTTGTCGCCCTCATCCGAGCCGGCGACGGTGGGCGACGCGTAGACGGGGAAGTCTCCCACGAGGCACACCGTGCGCACCGAGGGGAAGCGCTCGTGCACGCGCAGCAGCGTGCGGAAGTCGAAGCTCTGCACGTCCGCGCGCGCGGCCAGTCCCGCGTCGAGGATGGCGCCCGCCACCGCATCCGCGAAGGGCTCGGGCCCCACCGTGCGCGCGGCGAACTCCTGGCGCGGGTTGAGCTTCGTCTCGATGTTGAAGCGCACGCGCTCCGCGTTGCGCGCACGCTTCATCGCGTCCGGGTGCGCGGCCCCGGCCCCCGCTCGGTAGTAGTCCGCGTAGAAGTCCACGAGCGCGAACACCTGCCGCAGCGTGGGCGGCACATAGGCGTCACGCAGTCCGTGGCGCTTCGCGAAGGCCACCGCCACGGGGGACAGCTTCCGCTCGTTCGTCTGGGAAGGCTGGCTCGGCAGGAGCTTGTCGCAGATGAAGGTGGCCTGGAGCTTCGCGACGGTGAGCGAGCGGATGAGGACCTGCGTTCCGGGCGTGTACGGCGGACCGCTCGCGCGGCGGCACTTCTCCGCGGAGAGGAACGGGTCGTGCTCCAGCACGGGGACGCCGTCCGACGTGATGCCGGTGTCCAGCTCCAGCGTCGTCATCAAGTGGTCGAGCGCCGCCTCCATCGCGGGCAGCGTGTTCTCCGGACGAAGGCCCCGCGCGCCCCGGTGCCCCTGGGCATCGAAGCGGCTCGCGTCCAGCAGTCCCTCCGGCGTGAGGAGATCTCCCGGGACGCCGTCCTGGTTCGCGTCGTACTCGCGCACCGCCTGCCACAGCAGATCCGGCCGGTCGCTGATGAGGCCATCCACGCCGCGCC
This sequence comes from Citreicoccus inhibens, assembly GCF_019039035.1. Classification (GTDB taxonomy): domain Bacteria; phylum Myxococcota; class Myxococcia; order Myxococcales; family Myxococcaceae; genus Citreicoccus; species Citreicoccus inhibens. The sequence continues at coordinate 244,865 of NZ_JAHNZT010000007.1, forward strand.
TCAGCAGCGCCGTCATCGCCTCGGGCGTGTTCACCGTCCAGGGCACCACGGCGTAGCCCGCCTGCTGGAGCTTCTTCACGTCGAAGAGGTCACTGGACGCCGCGGAGAGCCCGGAGCCCGCGGGCGGCGCCATGCGGTCCGGCGTGCCCGTCGCGCGGTCTCCGTCATCCAACAAGTGCCAGTCCGGAGAGAAGACGGGAGCGCGGCGCGCGCCGTGAGCGAACGCGTGCGCGCGGACCGCGTTCATCACGCGCACGGCGGACGCCTCCTCGACGCGAGGATTCTGGGGCGTGCGCAACTCGCCGCCGTTCTGGAAGTCAGGCAGCGGGATGGGCGCCTCCAGCAGGTGGCCCTGCGCGTCCGTGTGCAACAGGAAGGGACCGAACTCATCACCGAACCAGAGCGTGCCGTCCGGGGCGCGCTGCATGGATTCAATGTCGAAGTCCGCGCCCGTCAGCACGCGCTCGGGCGTGAAGAAGTTCGTGAGCGCGAAGCCCGCGTGGTGGTTCGGGTCGCTCAGCTCGATGAAGCCTTCCACCGCGAGCTTGCCGGTCCCCCCCTCCTGCGTCTGGAAGTCGGGGCGCAGCGTGTAGACGCGCAGGTTGAAGTCCGCCGAGTTCTCCAGGCTGCCGTAGCCGTTGTCCGGCATGGCCAGGAACGAGCCGTCGCCGTTGTCGAGCACCGCGGAGAAGCCCTGCACCGGCTGCCGCTCCATGAAGGGCACGGGGATGCCGTTCTGGGGCGAGGGCCCGATGTACCGCCCGGACGTCGGGCCGGGCGCCCACGTGGCGGCCTCCAGGACCGCTCGCCCCACCAGCTTCGGCTCGGGCGCGCGCTCGGCAGGGGCGGGCCGGCCCCGCGCGCACGCGGTGGCGAGGGACAGCGCGACCACGGACGTGAGCAACGGCGTGCGGGGCAGGCGTCGACGCGAGGACACGGGCATGGCGGCACCCTGCCCCACCGCGCGACGCGGGGCCAGCGTCCCGACGCGGCCGGTCGCGCCCCGCGCGCGGGCCGGTTACATCGTCAGGGTGCTCGACGTGAAGGACCCCACCGTGCAAGCGGCGCTGCTGCGCGCCTGTGAGGAGGCCGGACTCCCGGCGGCCTACCGGGGCTGTGTCCATCCGCTGCTGCGCGACCCGGAGGGCGAGTGGCCTCCCTGCTGCGGCGAGGGCTGCCTTCCGTGCGCGGCCACGCTCGCGGATGTCGCGGTGCGCACCTTGGAGTTGCTCGGCACGCCTCGGCGCTCGCCCGTGTCGAGCGCGGGCGCGTCATGACGGACGGGGCTCGAGGACTCTACGCTCGCGGGAATGAACCCCATCGTCCATGCCGAGTTGTCCTGGCTCGCAGGGCAGGGCCTCCGTGAGCGCCGAGACCGCGTCCTCGTCACCTGCGCGGGGCTGGCCCCGGACCTGGATGGGTTGTCACTGCTCGGCGGGGGCGAGGCCTACACGCGCTATCACCATGTGCTCTTCCATGGGTACGCGGGCGCGTTGCTCACCACGGCCGTCTGCGTGGCCCTCGCGCGCCAACGGGGACGCGTGGCATGGCTCGCACTCGCGGCCTTCCATCTGCATCTGTTGTGCGACCTGGCGGGGAGCGGGCCGGGATGGCCCATCCTCTACGCCTGGCCCACGAGCCACGTGGAGTGGTTCTGGACTGGCCAGTGGGACCTCGCGTCGTGGCAGAACACGCTCATCGGAGCGGTCGCGACGGTGGCGTGTCTGGTGTGCGCGGTGCCGCTGCGCCGCACGGCGGTGGAGCTGCTGTCTGCGCGCTGGGACGCGGAGGTGACGCGCGCCGTGAGGCGACGCCTGCTGGGGGAGCTGCCTCCGCCCCGCTGAGGGCCGTCACGGCGTGGCCGCGGGCTCCAGCTTCACCTCGAAGATGCTCGGCCACAGCTTGCCCGTCAGGAACATGCGCCCCGTTCCGGGCTCCAGCGCGATGCCGTTGAGCACCGCCTCGTAGCTGCTCACCTGCCCCTTCACCGCTCGCGCCAGGGCCGAGGCATCAATGACCGCCAGCACGTTGCCCGTCGCGTAGTCGATCTTCAGGATGTACGTGCTGTGCCAGACGTTGGCGTAGACCGCGTCGTCCGCGCACTCCAGCTCGTTGAGTTGATCCTGCGCCACGCCGTACATCGTCACGCGGACCGAGGACAGCTCGTGGAAGTCGCTCGGGTCGTGGAAGCGAATCGTCGCGCTGCCATCGCTGCGCACCAGCTTGCCCTGCCAGTAGCACAGGCCCCAGCCCTCGCCGCTGTAGCTGAGCGAGCGCTCGCGCGTGGGCTGCGGGCCGCTCCAGACGTACATCTTCTCGTCGCGCCACGTGAGCTGGTACAGGCGCTGTCCATCACTGGCCAGCCCCTCGGGGAAGACGCCTTCGAGCCGCTCACTCCACAGCGGCGCGGCCTGGTCCAACGAGATGCGGCGCAGGTCGCCTTCCTCGCCCGTGCTCTCGAACAGCTGCCCCTGGTGGAACTGGAGTCCCTCGGTGAAGGCCCCCGTGTCGTGAGGCCACGCCTTGACGATGCGGGCCACGAGCATCTGCGGCGCGGGGTCCGGAGCCCCGGCATCGGGCGTGTTGTGATGCGCGGGCGTGCAGCCCACCCCGAGCCACCCGACGAACAGGACCACGGACCGGACGACAGCGCGCATGCGGCTCCTCGGTGCTCCAGGACAGTCGGACCTTAGCGTGCCCAGGCGGCCAGCGCCTCGGTGATGATGCGCGCCAGGTTCGCGTAGTCACCGTCGAAGTGATGCCCCCCCTTGAGCGCCTCGATGTGCACGTTCGTCCTGCCGAGCAGCTGGGGACACACGCTCTCGTCCGCCTCCTCGGCGCTGTAGAGGCACAGCACCGGAAGGCTCCCCAGCGACTGGAGATCCGGCAGCACCGCGTGAGAGGGATTGCCCTTCCCGCCGAAGATGTCCGTGACGTGCACCTCGAACTCGGCTTCGCGCGCGGGCGCGATGAGCGCGAGCATCCGCACCCGGGCGCGCAGGTCCGGAGGGAAGCCCGCGGCGATGGCCGGCACCACGTCCGCGCCGCGCGAGTACCCCAAGAGGAGCACGCGCTGCTTGCCCCACGCGGACAGGTAATAGCGCGACGCCCGCGCGACATCGGTCGCGGTCTCCCCGGGCGTGCGGCGCTTCCAGAAGTAGCGCAGCGAGTTCCACCCCACCACGGGGATGCCCTGCTCGGACAGCGCGCGCGCCACCTCCTTGTCCAGGTTCGCCCAGCCACCGTCCCCCGTGACGAGCAACGCCAGCGTGTCGCCGCCCTGCTTCACCGCGGGGACTTCAATCAACGGCAGGTCGCTCACGGACTCCGGCGAGGGCGTGCTCGCCGCCACGGTGGAGGCATCGGGCGCGAGGCCCGCGTCCGCGCCGCTCAGGGGAGTCGCGGGCGGCGGCAGGCGCTCGGACTCCAGCGGCGTGGCGACGGCGTCATAGGCGGCCCCCAGCGCGGCCTTCCACGACTCGACGGGCGCGCGGCGCAGGCTCGTCGAGCCCGGCACCGTCATCACCTGAGCGCTCTTCATTCCGCGGAGGGAGTCCTGGAGCGCCTGGACGGGGTGCGCGGGGTCCTTCTCGGAAACCAGGACCACCCATGGCTCGAGCAGACCGCGCGCGGGCTCGAAGTGCTCACGCGAACCGCCCCCCGGGCGCGTGTGCACCAACCCCGAGCCCGAGCAGAACGCCGCCGACGTCTCCAGGTCCGAAGCGAAGTCGATGCTCACCGCCCCACGGAAGGTCCCCGGAGGAGCCTGTGCCAGCGCCGCGTAGGCGACGGCCGCGCCGGGCCCTTCACCCACGACGATGGGGTGGAGGTACTCGGGCAGGGCCGCGTGCTGTTGATAGCCCTGACTCAGCACCTCCAGGTCTCCCGCGGGGTATGCACAGCGTTTGCTCTTCTCCACCGTGCGCAGGTACGCGTTCACGTCCACGCCGAGCACGAGCGCGCCCCTCGCGGCCAGCGTGCTCGCGAGCTCCGCGCCACGTCCCTGCTCGGGCGGACCGTCCACGAGCACCAGCGCGACCGTGCGCGGAGCCGCTCCATCCGCAGGACGCACGACCGTCACGCGCCCGAAGCGCCCCCCCACCTGGAGCGTCTCGCCCAGGCCGCGCGCACCTCCATCCGGAGTCCCTCCGTCCAACCCCTGCGCGCCCGCATCGCCGCCGCCGTCCACGCCTGGAGCCACGCCTCCGTCGTTGGACTTCCGCCCCACAGCCAGTTTCCCGGCGTCGGCACCTCCATCCGCGCGGAGAGCCACGCCCGCGTCAACGGACACCCCCGCCTCGGACCGCTTCCCCGCGCCAGCGCCCGCGCGCTCCGCAGGGGGCTTCGCCGCATCAGCGTTCGTGCTCGCAAGGCGTGTCCTTTCCGCGTCGACGCCCGCGCTCCGCATCGACGGAGCCTGCGCCTCAGCTCCTGCACTCGCTGTGCCCGACCTGGCCTCGCTCGCCCCGCCCGCATCCGCGGCCCCGTCGCTCGCGGACACAGGCGCGCGGTCCGACAGGGATTGCGCGCTGGCGACCATGGCCAGCACCAGCCCCACGATGAACCCCAGCGCTCGGTTCCTCATCTCGCCACCACCCCCCCCAGGCCTCGCGAGACGAGCGAGGCGACGCCCGTGAGCACTCGCGGCAGCGCGAGCCCCCCCGGCGACGCCAGATAGCGCGGGGCCCACTCGGGACGGAACTTCTCCTTGTACTGACGCAGCCCCTGGAAATTGTAGAAGTGCTCACCGTGCCGGAAGATGAGCGAGCCCAGCCGGTGCCACATCGGCGCGAGGCTGCGGTCCTCGAAGCCGCTGAAGGGCGCCATGCCCAGGTTGAAGCGGTGGTAGCCCGCCGTTCGCCCCCAGAGCATCAACGAGGTGAAGAGGAAATCCATCACCCCGTGGGAGATCCCCGGCTCGTAGCGCATCAAGTCCACGCTCAGCTCCTCCTTCGCCGAGGGCGCCCACATGTTGGCGAAGCCCACCATGTTCCCGTCGCGCCGCACCACCGCCAGCGGCCCTTCCTCCAAGTACCCCGGTGAGAAGTAGCCCAGGCTGAAGCCCTTCTCGCGCGTGCTCTTCTCCGCCAGCCACGCATCCGAGATGGCGCGGAGCCGCGGCATCAACTCTGGCACCTGCTCCCGCGGAAGCACCTCGAAGGAATAGCCCTCCCGCTCCATGCGCCGGTGGCCATGGCGCAGGCCCCGGCGCTCCGGTCCCTCCAGGCTGAAGTCGGAGAGCGGCACCGTGGCCTCCTCGCCCAGCTTCAGCAACGACAGGCCCAGGTCCAGGTAGCGAGGCAGCGTCGTCGAGCTGACTTGATAGAAGCACGTCCAGCCGTGGTGTCGGTCCGCGAGCTCGCGGAAGCGCCACGCCAGCTCCGTGGCATCGGCCTCCGGCCCCACCGGGTCGCCCATGGAGACCCAGCTGCGCCCCGACACGCCGTACATGAGGAAGGCCGTGTTCGCGTCGTTGAGCAAGAGCGACTTGTCCCCCAGCAACGCCAGATAGGCCATGGCCTCGGAGGCGCCCATCACCAGCGGGCGCACCCGGTTCAGCTCCTCGGACGTCGGCGGGTGCGCGCGCCCTCCCGCGGGCTGGAGCAACATGGCCACGCCGAACACCAGCGCCACGCTCACCACGCCCACCGTGGCGCGCAGGAAGCGCGGCGCGTCCCCGCTGAACGTGAAGCGCCACCACAGGTCATTGCGGTAGTCGACGTGCCGGTACGAGAAGAACCCCAGCCACACCGAGGCCCCCACCACCGCCACCGTCGCCAGCAACCACCCCGGGCTGAACGCCTCGCTCAGCAACGACGTGTGTCGGTAGAACTGCCGATGAAACGGCGCCAGCGCTCCGGCGAGCAGCAACAGCAGCGTCGCCTCTTCGTAGTCCACGCCCTTCACCACCGAGAACACCGCGCCGGCCACGAGCAGCACCTCGGTCATCACGTAGGCGCCGTCCAGTCGGCGCTGGAGCCCTCGCGCGAGCAGCAACAACCCGATGCCCACCACGCTGCCCAGGAGGTGCGAGACCTCCAAGAGCGGCAGCGGCACCAGGTGGCGCAGCACCGACAGACGGTCTGACTCGGTGGGCGTGGCGCCGGAGAACAACAGCACCGCGCCCGCGATGAACGCCCCCGCGGACGCCACCCAGGGGACCACCGGCGCGAACGAGGTGTGCACCAGCTTCGCCAACCGCTTCAGGTGATGCCCGCGCCGAGCCAGCTCATTGCCCGCCAACATCAGCGCCGCCAGCATGAAGGGCAGCAGGTAGTAGACGACGCGGTAGATGAGCAGCGTGCCCACCAGGAGCGGCGTCGGCACGCGCGGCGACAGCGCCGTCAACATCACGCTCTCGAACACGCCCAGGCCCGCGGGCACCTGGCTGGCGATGCCCGCCAACTGCGCCAACGCGAACAGCGCCGTGAGCGCGGGCAGCGACATGCCGGCATCCCCCGGCAGCAGCACCCACAGCACCGCCGCTGCCAGCACCCAGTCACCGCAGGACACCGCCAACTGCGCCAGGGCCCGCGTGGGCGTGGGCAGCGACAGCTCGAGGCCGCGAATGCGCAGCGGCGCGCGCACGCGCGCGCACGTCACGACGTAGCCCACGAGCAGCGCCCACAAGGCCACGCCCAGCCCCCGCGCCAACCCCGGCGAGAGCGCCACCACGCCGCCGCCGCCCTCCAACAGGAGCGACGTGCCCAGCACCGCGGACAGCCCCACCCAGAAGGTGAGCGCGTTGAAGGCCGCCACCTGCGCCACGTCCAGCGCGCTCAGCCCCCAGGCCGAGTACAGCCGGAAGCGCACCGAGCCGCCGCTCAGCAGCGACACGCCGATGTTGTGGCCGAAGGCGTAGCCCACGAAGGACGTGAAGCCCACGCGCGGATACGGGAGCTTGCGCCCCACGTGTCCCAGCGCGAGCACGTCGTACAGCGTGAGGGCGAGGTAGTTGAGGACCGTCACCGCCAGCGCCAACCCGATGCGCCAGCCAGGGATGGCCTCCAGTCCCGCCACCACGTCGCCCCGGTGGTAGTGCGACAGCTCGCGGCGCAGCACGAAGCCCGCCACGCACAGGAGCACGATGGGCAGTAAGGCAGTGAGGACTCGCTTCACCCGGTGCATGGAGGAGGACCTGTCAGCCGGGGACAGGCAGCGCGGCCTCCACCACCGCCCGAAGGGCTTCCATTTCGAAGGGCTTGTCCAACACGCACGTGGCGCCCAGCCGCTGGGCCTCTTGATGGAGGCCCGCATCCCCGAAGGCGGTGATGAGGATGACGGGCGTGGTCCACGCCTCGCGGCGCAACCGGGCGAGCACCTCCATGCCCGAGTAGCCCGGCATGCGGACGTCCGTGATGATGAGGTCCGGGGCGCGCGTCACGTCCGCCAGCAGGCCCTCGATGATGGCGCGCACCAGGTCCGGCCCATCCGCCGCCTCCACCACCTCATATCCCTCGCGCTCCAACATCCTTCGGATGAGCGCGCGCATCTCCGACTGGTCCTCCGCCACGAGGATGCGCGGCGGCGCGCGCTCCCCGTCATCGCGCGGGCCCCGCTCCCGCGCGAGCAGCTCCATCCACTCCTGATTCATGCCGATGCCCTCCGGGCGAGGTGCGGGTTGGAGTGCGGGGATGAGCATCCGCCGTGCCACCTGCCCCCGAGGGCATGGGGCGGGATGCCCCTGGGCGAAATGCCCCGCTTGGGGCACTTTGCCCCGCCCCGCACCGCCCTCCGGGGCACCTCTCCCTGGGGAAGCGTGTTGGCCCGAGGGCTGCAATCAGGTCCCCACGTCGGACCGGATGCGGGGCATTTGAGCGCGCCCATCCCAAGGCAGCTGGGCCGCCGGTGACTCCCGGTGTCGCTGGCGGAAACGGGACCGCTGCCTCTTCCCAGGGCGCCAATCGCCCGCATCCGGACCGACGTTTTCCCCTTCCGAGCAAGGGACCTTCCCCGCTCGCATGCCCAGGAGAACGCACCATGGCTACCTCTTCTCCGTCTCGTCGCCGCGCGGCCCGTACCCTGGCGCTGGTGCCCGCGTTCGCGCTCGGAGCCTGCGGCTTCTCGTCGCCCTCCAAGCCCGCGCCCCCGCCTCCCCCCCCTGAGTCCTCCCCCGCCCTCCAAGGCGCCGTGACGCCCGCGGGCGCACGCGTGGAGCCCGCCGTGTACGCGGCCGTGCCCGGCACGCCCGGCGCCATGGTCTCGCTCGCTCCGCTGGTGGAGTCCGTGAAGGGCGCGGTCGTCAACGTCGAGGTGCAGTCCCGAGCCCACCCCGCGATGGGGGGACGCATGGGCTTGCCCCCCGGCCTGGCCGAGCGCTTCGGCATGCAGAGCCCCTTTGGTGAGATGGGCGGCACGCCCGCGCGCCAGGGCCTGGGCTCGGGCTTCATCATCGAGCCGTCCGGCACGGTCCTCACCAACAACCACGTGGTGGAGGGCGCGGACACGGTGCGCGTGAAGCTGGAGGACGGGAGAGCCTTCGACGCCGAGGTGCTCGGCCGCGACGCGCTCACGGACGTGGCCCTGCTGCGGCTGAAGGGCGCGCCCAATGACCTGCCCGCGGTGTCGCTGGGCGACTCGGATGTGCTGCGCGTGGGCGATCCGGTGATGGCCATCGGCAACCCGTTCGGCCTCGCATCGAGCGTGAGCGCGGGCATCCTCTCCGCTCGGGCGCGCGACATCCACGCGGGCCCGTATGACGACTTCCTTCAGACGGACGCGGCCATCAACCCCGGCAACTCGGGCGGCCCGCTGTTCAACATGAAGGGCGAAGTCGTGGGCATGAACACGGCCATCATCGGCGGCGCCACGGGCATCGGGTTCGCGGTGCCCGCCAACCTCATCCGCGCCGAGCTTCCGCAGCTCAAGGACACCGGCATCGTGCGCCGGGGCTGGCTGGGGCTGGCGGTGCAGGACCTCACGCCGGAGCTCTCTCGCGCGCTGGGCCTGGAGGCGCAGAAGGGCGCCGTGGTGGCCGGGCTCAACGCGGGCGGCCCTGGCGCGCGCGCGGGCCTTCGCGAGGAGGACGTCATCACCTCGGTGGGCGAGCACGCGGTGGACTCGGCGGGCGCGCTGACGCGGGCCGTGGCGCTGCTCAAGCCGGACAGCGAGGTGACGGTGCACGTGCTGCGCGGAGGCAAGCCGGTGGAGGTCCAGGTGGCCCTGGGCACCCGCCCCGCTCAGCGCGGCGAGGAGGAAGTGACGCCGCGCGACGCGCCGCCGCACCTCTCCAAGCGGCTGGGCCTCCAGATTGGCGAGTCCACCGAGGGCGAGGGCGCGCAGGTCATGGCCGTGGAGCCCGGCAGCGCCGCGGAGCGCGGGGGGCTGGCCCCCGGGATGTTGCTGGTGCAGGTGGGCGACCGGAAGATTTCCAGCGCTCGCGACGCGGCCGAGGTGCTGACCCGCGCCAAGCAGGGCACCGCGCTCCTCTTGCGCGTGCGCATGCCGGGCTCGGACGGCGTCCTCCTGCGCGCCATCGAAGTGCCGGAGCGGTAGCCCCCACCGCCGGCTCCCGGAACAGCGGAAGCGGGCGCGCGGGCGAATCGTCCGGACGCCAACAGAGTGGCCCGGCGCACCCGCCTCGCGGCCCGTGCCGGGAAGCGCGCCTGACCCTCGGGGCCCCCAGGGACGCTTGTCCGCACGTGGGGGGTTCGGCTTCCGCACCACTCCTGGCGTAGAGTGCCCCCCGTGCCGCGCTGCCTCACATGCGGGCGGCGCTGGGAAGGCTCCCACGCGCCCTGCCCGCCGAGTGCATCCCCTCCCGGGGTCACGCGTTCCGACGCGCTGCTCCACCTTCCCGAGGTCCCTGGGTACGAGCTGGAGCACGTCATCGCGCGCGGTGGCTTTGGCGTGCTGCTCGCGGCGCGCCGGAACCCGGACCTGACCGACGCCCAGCCTCGCCGCGTGGCCCTCAAGCTGGCCCGCCCCGGCAACGCGCTGGCCGAGGCGCAGCTCGAACACGAGGAGAAGGCGCTGCGGGTGCTCGGGCCGCCCACCGTGCCGCGGCTGTATGAGGCCCGCACCCTGGTGGACGGCTCGCGCGTGCTCGCGTTGGAGTACGTGCCCCTGCCCACCCTCGCGGACCGGCTGGCGCTCGTCTCCGGGCCGGTGGCGCCGCACGAGTTCGTCCGCCGCGCCCTGTCGCTGCTGTCGGCGGTGGACACGGTGCACGCGCACGGGCTCGTCCACTGCGACCTCAAACCCGAGCACGTCTTCCTGGATGACCCGCACCAGCGCGTGCGCCTGTTCGACTTCGGCCTCGTGCGGCGCGCGGTGGCGACCGCCGCGGAGGAAGAGGGCTCGGTGGGCGACACGAGCACGTTCGCGGGCACCGCCGAGTACATGGCCCCCGAGCAGTGCGCGGGCTACACGGAGCTGGACGCGCGCACGGACGTCTACGCGCTCGGCGTCATCCTCTACGAACTGCTCACGGGCCGGCCGCCCTTCTTCGGCCCCGCGTCCGAGGTGCTCCAGGCGCACCTGTCCCTGCGCCCTCCGCCGCCCTCCGAGTTCGCGCCGGTGGCGCCCGCGGTGGAGGAGGTCGTGCTGCGCTGTCTGGCCAAGGAGCGCTCCCGTCGCCCCGCCGACGCGGCCGCCATCGCCGACGCGCTCAACGAGGCGTTCCACCGCACCGGCCGTCCCTCGGAGCCGTCCGCGCTTCGGCCATCGGCCTCCGGCGACCCGCGGCCCGCGCAGGCGCGACGCTCCGTGGCCATCCTCTTCCTGACGTCGCGGGCCAACCCCGTGGCGCTCCAGAAGGTGCTCGTCTCCTACGGCGGCCACATGGCCTACTCGGACGGGCCCCACATCGCGGGCGTGTTCGACCCCGACGTGGGCGAGAACCCCGTGCGCCGAGCCATGCGCGCCGCCGAGGGGCTGGCCGAGCGCGGGCTCGCCCCCGCCGCCTTGGTGGATGTGGCCGCGGTCACCGTGCAGCGCCGCCCCACGGGCTCGCCGCGCTACCTGGGCACCATCTTCTCGCGAGAGGACCGCTACCCCACGGGCCCCGACGCGAGGGGACTCCTGCTGTCCCCCGCCGCCGCCGAGGCCGTACCGGAAGTGCCCTGCCTGCCAGTGCCCGGCCGGCCCACGCTGCTGCGCCCCGCACCGCCCGGCGCCGCGCCGCGTCCGGATGTCACGGTCCTCCAGTTGGGCAGCGAGGTGCTGCTGGGCCGCGACGCGGAGCTGGATGTGCTCCTGGAGAGCGCCCGCGCCGCGGTGACGGACTCGGCGCCCACCATCGTCACCGTGCTGGCGGACCGTGGGCTGGGCAAGAGCCACCTGTCCGCCACGCTCGCCCTGCGCCTGCGCGTCGCCCTGCCCCACGCGCGCGTCTACGCCACGCGGGCTCGCGAACCCGTGCAAGGCGATCCCGAGGGCACGCTGCGCACGCTGCTGCGCTGCGCGCTCAATGACTTCGAGCGCGACGACACGGACACGGAGGAAGAAGGCCGCGCCGCCATCTACGAGCGGCTGGGGCCCCGGCTCGGCGCGGAGCTGTGGCCCGGCGTCGCGGCCACCTTGGGCTGGTACGCGCCCGGCGGCCCGGAGCTCCACAGCTGGGCGGCGGCGCCGGGCGCGCTGCGCTCGCTGGCCATGCGCGCCACGGGTGAGTTGCTGGCCGCCAGCGCGCGTGAGCGTCCGCTGTGTCTCTTGGTGGATGACGCGCACTTCGCGGAGGAGACCGCGCTCGATGCGCTCGAGTACGCGGGGCTGGCCGAGGCGCGCGTCCCGCTCTGGGTCTGCGTGCTGGCCCGGCCGGGCTTCGAGCACAGTCGCCCCACGTGGGGCACGCGCGCGGCCCGGCAGCTCGTGCGGCCCTTGCCCCCCCTGACACCCGAGCACGCGCAAGCGCTGTGCCGCACGCTGCTCAAGCCCGTGGAGAACGTGCCCGCGCAGGCCGTGGAGCGCATCGTCGAGCGCGTGCAGCGCGTGCCGCTGTTCCTGGTGGAGCTGGTGCGCGGCCTCAAGCGCCAGGGGTTGGTGCGCCAGCGCGCGCCGGGCGGCAGTTGGTATCTGGTCACGGACGAGTTGGACCGCGTGCCGGAGCTGCGGCTGGTGGAGTGGCTGGCGGATCGCGAGCTGGGGGCCCTGCCGCCCGCGCTCGCCGCGCACGCGCGCCTGTGCGCCTTGTTGGGCACGGACTTCTCGCCCGGCACCGCGGAGGGCGTGGTGCGCGAGCTGGAGCGCGACGGCGCCGCGGCCCAGTTCCCATTGGACGTGGGCCACGCCACGCGGCGGCTCTTGGACTCGGGCCTGCTCGTGTCCCACCGACTGGAGGGACTGAGCTTCCGCAACGAGCTGGTGCGCGAGGCCGTGGCCGCGGGACTCCCCGCCGCCGAGCGCGAGCGCATCCACCACGCCGCCTATCGCTATTACCTGAGCCCCGCCGGAGCCGCGGAGCGCCAGCGCCTGCCACGCCTCACCCAGCACGCCGCCGCCGCGGGGCTGCGGGAGGAGGCCGCCGCGCTCGCCATCGACCTCGCGGAGTCCGCACGGGGCCGCCACGCCTTCCTCGACGCGGAGGCGATGTACACGCGCGCGCTGGAGCTGCTGTCCCCCGAGGACGAGCTGCGCGGCCTCACCGCCCTGCGCGGACGAGGGCTCATGCGCTACCGCATCGGGCGGTACGAGGATTCGCTGGCGGACTTCGCCGCGGCTCGGGAGAAGGCGCGGCGACTGGGCGACACCCGCGTGGAGGTGGAGCTGCTGTTGGACGAGGCCATGGCCCTCGACTGGGTGAACGACTACGCGCGCAGCGAGGCGCGGGCCCAGGAGGCGCAGGAGCTGTCCGCCACGGTGCAGTCGCCCTATGTGCAGGCGCGGTTGCTCCTCGCGCTCGGCCGCGCGCAGTTCCGCAAGGGAGACTGGCAGGACGCGCTCATGCCGCTGGAGGCCGCGGCGGACCGGGCTCGGCGCCTGGGGGACGCGGGCTACGAGACGCTGGTGGTGGCCTTGCTGTTGATGGCCGTCATCCTCCCCAACCTCAACGACATCGACGGCGCTGGCAGCGTGATGGACGAGGTCATCGCCGCGTGCACCGAGCGCGGAGATCGCTTCCATCTGGGCTCGGCCATCAACAACCGCCGCAACCTCTGGGTGGCGCGCCGAGACCTCTCCAACGCGCTGAAGGACCAGGAGCGCTTCATGCAGTTGGGGCGCGAGCTGGGCGTGGTGGGCTGGGAGTACTTCGCCGAGCACAACCTGGGCGAGCTGCTCTACCAGGCAGGAGACGTGGAGGCCGCGGCGCCACACATCGCGCGAGCCATCACCCTGGAGCGCCGTCACCCCGAGGTCGCACCGCGCCCGTGGGCCCTGCTGCTGCAAGCACGCGCCATGGCGTGGACGGGCCGCCACGCGCGAGCCCGGGAGCTGCTCACCCAGGTGCGCACCGTGTTGGGCGATGGCCGCCACGGCGTGTCGCTGAGTCCCTCCGAGGAGGTCCTCTTCGTCATGGTGGAGCTGTGCACGCGAGAGGCCAGCGCCGAAGACTGGCGCGCCCTGCGCGACCGCTCCGCCCAGGCGTCCGTGGAGCAGGAGCCGCTCGAGGTGCTGGAGATGATGGGGCTCGCCGCGCAACGCAGAGGCGACCGAGCCGAGGCCGTGCGCGTGCTCGAAGAGGCGCTGGAGCGCGCGGCGCACATCCCCACGCTCATGGAGGGCCGCATCCGCCGCTCGCTGGCGCGGGTGAGGGACATCAGCCCGGCCGCATGACATCAGCGCGTGCGGGACGCCAGCCCCGCCGCAGCCGCCACGCGGGCGCGCGGGTACGGAACATCAGCCCTGATGAATGACGCCGAGCGCGAGCAGCGCGGCGATGAGCAATCCCATGAGGGACTCGCCCGCGATGGCGCCCGCCCCCACGGCAGGCACGTGATGCACGGTGGCCTCGGGCGCCAGTCGCCGCGCCGCCACGACCAGTCCCGCGCCCAGGCACAGCGTCACCGCGAAGGAGGCTGGGGTGATGAACCCGATGCCCATGGCCACCGGGGACGGCAGCCACCGGGCCGCGCGCCCACGCGCCGCCAGGGACAGCGCCACGCCCACCGCGAAGCCGATGCCCGCCGCCAGCCCCGCTTGGGGCGGCAGACCCGCCAGCCCTCGCACGGCCACCTCCGCGACCGCGCGGAACTGCTGCGCCGAGGGCGCCGGCAACGCGGCCGAGCCCAGCCCGTACGCCCCCACCAACAGGAGCCACGCCGGCACCCCCACCGCCGCGCCCGCGAGCACGCCCAAAAGCTGCGCGATGAGCTGACTCCGAGGTGAAGCCCCCAGCACGTGCCCCGCCTTGAGCGACCACATGCTGACGCCCGTCTGCGCCGCCGCGCCCGCCACCACCGAGCCCACCGCCACATTGGGCCCCATCGCGCCTTGAAGCCCCGAAGTCGCCGCGAGAGCCCCCGCGGCGCCGAGCCCTCCCGAGCCCACCGCGCTCGGCACCAGCGCGCCCGCGAGCGCCTGCGACAACTGTCCCATCTGCCCCACGGGCGACACGTCGGTCTGCCCCGCGCCGCGCGCGCACACCGCGCACAGCGGCAGCAGCAACACCAGCGACAGCAGCAGATGCCGCGCGCCCAGGCTGAACAATCCGGCGCCCAGCCCCAGCGTCAGCAACACCGCGCCCACCGCCACGCCTCCGACCCAACGCGGCAGCGCTCCCACCTCGGCACCGCGCAGCGCCCGCAGGTCCTTCACCACGCCCAGGAAGTCGCGCGCCTGCGCCACCAACGAGGCCACCGCCGCGCCCACCAGCAGCCCCACGCCGGGCCACACCAGCCACGCGGCGAGCGCCTCGAAGCCCACCGTCGACACCCGCCCGCTGCTCACCAGCCACGGCGCGAGCACGCCCCAGGCCACGCTCGCGCCCGCCAACATGCTCAAGCCCAGATGCAGCCCCGTGAGCATCCCCACCGCCAGCAACATGGGACTGACGCCCACGCCCCAGCCCAACGTGCTCAAGGGAACTCCACCGAGCACCCCCGGCGGCACCCACTGCGAGGGCAGCCACCCGCGCGCGTCTCGCATCCAGGTGATGACCATGGCCACCGCCCCCGCGCCCGCCAGCGTGCGCCCTCGGCCCGAGCGCTGCTGGGCCCCGGGCGGTCGCGTCGCGTGCAGCGTGGAGATGAGCTCCGCCGTCGCGGTTCCCGTGGGAAACGGCAGCGCCTCTTCCACCACCAGGCGCCGGCGCAGCAACGCCGCGGCGAGCACGCCCAGCGCGCCCAGGGCCACCCCCCACGCGGCCACACCCCAACCCGGCACCGTCACGCCCACCATCATCATCGCGGGGACCGCGCCCAACAGGCCCACCGCCGCGGGCATCGCGCCCACCGCCGCCGCCGCCGTCTGCGTGATGTTGTTCTCCAGCGGCGTGTACGGCGAGCCCCGTCGCCGCGCGAGCGAGGCCAGACCACTGAAGCCCAGCACCGCCGCCAGCAACGAGCCGCTCTCCCACATGCCCGTCTTCAGGCCCATGTAGACATTGATGAGCGCCAGGAGCGCGCCAATGAGCAGCCCCGCCCCCATCGCGCGCGCCGTCAGCTCGCGAGGGGCCTCGCGCGGCGCATCGAGTCCATGAGGCGCGGCGACGGGGGGCGCCGGAACCTCGGGCGCGCCGAGCCGCTCGCCGGCCGGAGCGCTCATCGCCCACCCTCCGCCGAGCGCCCCACCAGCTCGCGCAACTGGCCCAGGTCCAGCGGTTTGCTCAACTTCAGGTTGGGCACGTCGCGCAGGAAGGACACGGTGCGCGGGGTGAACGCCCCACCGGTCATGAACACCATGCGCCCGGCCTGCTCCGGCGCGCAGCGCCCCAGCTCATGGTACAGGTCCATGCCCGTCATCCCCGGCATCATCACGTCGCAGAGGATGAGGTCGAAGCGCACGCCCTCGCTCACCAGTCGCAGCGCGGCCTGGGCGCTGTTGGCCGTGGCCACGTCGTGCTCGGAGGCCAACGAGCGCTGTAGCGCCAACGTCACGTTGGGCTCGTCATCCACCACCAGGATGCGAGCCCGCGCCCCCGGGTGCACCGGCGTGGCACCGCGCAGGCCCACCTCCGGCTCGCGTGCGGCCGCGCGCAGCACCACGCGGAAGGTGCTGCCGCGTCCGGGCTCGCTCTCCGCGTGGATGGCACCGCCCATGGACTCGATGATGCCGTGGCAGATGGACAGGCCCAGCCCCGTGCCCACGCCCACCGCCTTGGTGGTGAAGAACGGGTCGAAGATGCGCCCCAGCACCTCCGGCGTCATGCCGATGCCCGTGTCCCGCACCTCCACCACCACGCGGCCCGCCTCGCCCGCGCGGATGACGACGCGAATCTCATGGTCCTGCGTGGTCGGGCTGTCCTCGGGGATGGCCTGCGCGGCGTTGAGCAGCAGGTTGAGGAACACCTGACACAGCCGAGACTCGCTGGCCTCCACCGACGGCACCGGCTCGAACTCCGTCACCAGTCGGGCGCGGTGGCGGATGACGTTGTCCGCCATCTTGCACGCCAGCTCCACCGCGCGCCGCACATCCACCGGCAGCGTGCGCGACTCCTGCTCGCCGCGCGCGAAGACCTTCAGGTCCCTCACGATGCTGGCGATGCGCTCGGCCCCCTCCGCCGTCTCGCGCACGAGCTGCTGAAGCGAGGCCACGCTCCCCGGCTGCGGCTCGTGCGGCTCCATGCGCTCCAGCCCCTCACGGATGAGGTGCAGGTTCACCAGCATGTACGCCAGCGGGTTGTTGATTTCGTGCGCCACGCCCGCGCCCAGCGTGCCCACCGAGGCCAGGCGGTCCGCCACCACGAGCTGCGCCTGGAGCTGTTTGCGCTCCGTCGTGTCGCGGTGAACCATGATGTTCGCGATGACGCGCCCCTCCGCGTCACGCAGCGGCACCACCACGGATTCGCAGTAGCACGGGCTGCCATCCTTGCGCCGGAACTCCAGCTCTCCGGTCCAACGCCCGTGGACCTCCAGCGCCGCCAGGATGGCGCCCGTGCGCCGGTCCGGCTCGTGCGGGTACAGCACGCTGAAGAGCGTCTGGCCCAGCGCATCCGCCTTGCCCCGGCCGAACATCCGCTCCGCGCTGCTGTTCCAGTCGATGATGCCGCCGCCCAGGTCGGTGATGACGACGCCGTCGTAGATGCTCTCGAAGATGAGCGCCTGGCGGTGCAGCTCCTGCTCGGCCTGCTTGCGCGCGGTGATGTCCATCACCGTGCCCGTCACGCGCGCCGGCTGTCCCGAGGCATCACACAGCACGTCTCCCTTGCAGGAGATCCACCGCGAGCCGCTGCCCATGGGGACGATGCGGTACTCCACGTCCACCTGGGACTTGAGCTGGAGCGCCGTGGCCAGCGCCTCGCGCACCCGGGACAGGTCCCCCGGGTGCACCACTTCCTCCAGGTCCATGGCTCGCGCGGACAGCTTGCCCACCGGCAACCCCAGGAGCCGGTCCACCTGCTCGCTCCACGTCACCAGCCCGCTGTGCGCGTTCCAATCCCAGATGCCCACGCGCGCGGCGGACAGGGCCTGGCGGAGCTGCTCCTCGCGCTGCTCCAACAGCTCGCGCTTGGAGAAGCGGAACACCGTCACGGTGCCAATCTGGAGCCGATCTCCCTCCGCCAGCTCCGCCGTGGTGACGGGCATCCCGTTGAGGAACGTGCCGTTGGTGGAGTCCAGGTCCGTGACGTGGCAGAGGCCCTCGGAGGTGCGGATGATGCGCGCGTGCTTGCGGGACACGCCGTGGTCATCGATGCGCACGGCCGCGTCGGAGCCTCGGCCGATGACGTGCTCTCCAGGCTCCAGTCGGAAGGCCTTGCCGATGGCCGCCGGAGTCGTCGTGCTGATGAGGATGAGGCAGGCCCCCGTCGACGTGGGGGGTGCCAGCGCCAGTCCTGCGCACGTCGTCAACTCGTCCAGCATCATCGTCATGAGAGCCAGCCCCCGGGGTGCTGGAGAATCCACCAGCCCCCGTCCGGTAGCGTCCAATGGCCGCGGGAGGCAGAGCCCTCAACCATACTCCAGTGGACGTCCCATTCGCAGGCGCGCACCCGGCTGACCAATGGTGAACGCACGCCCCAGTGGGGTCGAGGGATGCCCCGGGACGGGGCCCGGCCCCTGCAGTGCGTCTTGCTTTCGCGGTGCTAGGGTGGGTTTCCTCATGGCGGTGGATTCCGAGAGCACCTTCCGCATCCAGGCGCGCGCGGACCTGCACGCCACGGCCCGGACGCGCGGGGCGGCCCCGCCGACCCAACACGGCCCGGGGACCCTCGCGGGCGAGTACGTGCTCAAGGTGCTGCTCGCCTCGGGGGGCCACGGCAGCGTCTACGAGGCCGAGCACCGCATCCTCGGACGCCGCGCCGCGGTGAAGGTGATGCACCCGCACCTGGCCGACCAGGGCGAGATGCTCCAGCGCTTCGTGCGCGAGGCGCGGGTGGTGAACCAGATTCGCCACCCCAACATCGTGGACGTCTACGACTTCGGCCTCATGCCGGACGGCAGCCCCTACTTCGTCATGGAGCTGCTCGCCGGCCGCACGCTCAGCCAGGTGGTGCAGGAGCGCGGGCGCCTGCCGGCCTCCCGCGCGCTGGCGTACCTGGAGCCCGTATGCGCGGCGCTGGATGCGGCGCACCGGGCGGGCGTCGTCCACCGCGACCTGAAGGCCAGCAACATCCTCGTCGTGGAGGAGGGCGAGCGCCCACGGGTGAAGCTGCTCGACTTCGGCATCGCCAAGCTCATCGAGCAGGAGCCCGGACAGGAAGGCCTCACCATCGCGGGCCAACGCCTGGGCACCGCCCACGCCATGGCCCCCGAGCAGTTCCGCGGCGGCGCCATCGGCCCGCCCACGGACGTCTACGCGCTGGGCGTGCTGCTGCATCAACTGCTCACCGGTCGCTATCCCTTCCAGTCCGAGGACCGCATGGAGCTGGAGCGGCTGCACCTGGAGGCCCCGCCGCCGCGCCCCAGCGCCAGCGCTCCCGTGTCCCCCGCCGTGGATGCCGTCGTCCTGCGCTGTCTGCACAAGGACGCGCCCCGGCGCTATCCCAGCGTGAGCGCGTTCCTGGCCGCGCTGCACGAGGCCGCCGACGAGCCGGGCCTCGCGAGCGGCCGGCCGCGCCCCGCGCTCGCCGTGCACGCGGAGGTGGTGCTGCACGAGTCCGTGCAGGACGACGACGCCGTCTACGCCTCGCTCGCCATCGCCCTGGATGCGCTCGAGCAAGGGCTGCGCGCCGCGGGCTTCCTCCTCGCGCTCCAGACGGGCACCACCCTGCTCGGCGTGCGCCCGATGGAAGGCTTCACGCCGCCCGCCAACAGCCCCGCCCGGCTGCAGGAAATCCTTCGCGCCTTGCGAGGGCTCCACGCGGATGCCCAACGCCTGGCGGATGCCGCGCGCGCCCGCGTTCATCTCTGCCTGCACCTGGGCGAGGTGGAGACGCGCGGCGAGTCTGGCGAATCCGAAGTCGTGGGCGGTCCCGTCACCGACGTGGGCGCGTGGCAGACGCGCGCGCCTGGCGGTTTCGCCGTCACCCGACCTGCTCAGGCCGCCTTGGACGCCCAGGCCGCCGAGTAGACAGCCCAAGACTCCCAATTCACTGACAACCCCTGGGTTTTGTGGGCCTTCTGCGCCCATTCACCCACCTCCTGTCGTCCAAATGAGGACTGACAGCGCAATTTTGTCGCGGAGGTGTATTTCTTTCCTTCGGAGAATCCGTCACGATTCCCCTGCCTGACAGCTACAGCACTTTTTTACCGAATTGCTGTGCCTAGGGTGGAGTCGGTGACAGGCCCACCTGTCACTACAACATGGGGGAAGACCATCATGCGCCTCACACCAGTCCAGTCGTCTGGAAGTGGATGCAGCAGCGAGGGTTTGAGCCGGGGCGTCCGCCGCCCGAACCTGGGAGCCAGCCTTGGATGGGGCTTGTTCCTGGTGGCATGCGCGGCGGGCTGCGGGCCTGAGTTCGAAGCGGATCGTGGCGCCAATGCCCGGCCCGAGGCGACGTGGGAAAGCCCGCTGGAAGGAACCAATGGCTTGTCGACCAATGGCCTCTCCACCAATGGCTTGTCGACCAATGGCCTCTCCACCAATGGCTTGTCGACCAATGGCCTCTCCACCAATGGCTTGTCGACCAATGGCTTCGCGTCGTGGTTCGACGCGAGCCCCTCGCAGCGCGACATGGTGATGCGCTACGTGGTGCGCTGCGCGGTGCCCAGCGGGCAGACGCGCAGCTACACGAGCCCGACGACGGGCGTGACGTACGCGTGGGATGGCGGCCTGGGCCTGCTGCCGGGGTGGTCCTCGGGACTTCCCGCCACGGAGACCGAGCAGCAGGTGCTGACGGCCTGCCTGGCGGCGCACGCCAACAAGTTCGGCGTGCAGATTCCCATCTCCGTGCTGGGCCGCGACGCCGCGGGCGCGGCGGTCTCCTACACGTCCCAGGAGCTGGCCACGTACAGCGAGCACGAGGCGTGCTTCTTCGGAAACATCTTCACCGGGGACGGACTCTTCGCGGCCAACGACCGGGCCTATCTGAACTCCAGTGAGAGCACGTCGCGGGCCTGCGGGCTGTCCTCGTGGGACAACAACACGGACTGCCTGCCGGTGGTCCACGTGGGCGCGTGCAGCGACTTCTGCACCAAGGGCTCGGATGGGACGCGGCCCTACTACACGCAATGCACCTACGCCGGAAAAACCTATCAACCGCTGACCACGCGCATCCGTCCGTCTGAAATCTTCCGGTGCGGCGATGGTGTCTGCCAGTTCACCGAGCACTGCGGCACGGGCGCCACCTACGACTCCTGCCGCGCCGATTGCGGCACCTGCCCTCCCTAGGCGCCGAGCCTCGGGTCCGCGAGTCGACAGCGGTCGGACCCTCCCGGGCAGCCTGTCGTGACAGGCTCGCGCGGGAGGTCCGCGAGGATTCCGTCGGCATCCACAAGCGCACCTTGCCGGCCTGCTCGCGGCGGTGTTGGATGCCGGCCGGGACCGCCCCGCGAGAAAGGGCCGCGACAGCGGCAGGCGGCCCGGGCGTCGGAGCGGGCCGAGATGACGTTACGAGCGAGGGTGACGCATCTGTCAGCGGTGACGCAGCGGCGGGGCTCGCTCCGGCGGGCCTTCCAGGCGCTGTGCGAACCACGCCCAGGCACCCCTCCCCCCGAGGAGGAGCTGCACCTCAACGAGGAGCGCGTGCGCGAGCGCACCGCCGCGCTGGAGGCCGCCAACGCCAAGCTGTCCCGCAACCTGGAGCAACTGCACGCCACCCAGGCGCAGCTCCTGTTCGCGGATCGCCTGATTGCCCTGGGCCGCATCGCGGCGGGCGTGGGGCACGAAATCAACAACCCGCTGGCCTTCATCCTCAGCAACCTCGAGTACATCCACCAGGAGCTCCAACAGAAGGAGCGCCTCACCGAGCAGGACCGGCAGGAGATCCTGGAGGCGCTGGCGGAGACGCGCGACGGCGCCGAGCGCATCCGGCTCATCGTCCGGGACCTCCAGACGTTGTCTCGCGCCGAGGACGTGGGCAGCGGGCCGGCGGACGTGGGCGCGGTGGTGCGCACGGCCGCGAAGATGGCCATGCACGAGCTGCGGCACCGCGCCCGGCTGGTCCTCGAGTGCGACGGCATGCCGCCCGTGCAGGGCAACGGCTCGCGGCTGGGACAGGTGTTCCTCAATCTGCTGCTCAACGCGGCCCAGGCCATCCCCCCGGGACATGCCGAACAGAACGAGGTGCGCATCGTGGCGCGCCACGGCCTGCCCGGGCAGGTGCTGGTGGAGGTGAAGGACACCGGCTGCGGCATCGCGCACGAGCACCGCGAGCGCATCTTCGACCCGTTCTTCACCACCAAGCCCCTGGGCGTGGGCACCGGCCTGGGCTTGTCGGTGTGCCATGGCATCGTCACGTCGCTGGGCGGAGCCTTGACGGTGGAGAGCGAGCCAGGCCGGGGCAGCACCTTCCGGGTGATGCTGCCGGTGGCCGGCGCGTTCGCTCAGCCCGCGCGCCCACTGGTCGACGCCGTCGCCTGAAACACCTGTGCATGTATCGCGGTTGACGGATGCCGCCGGGACTGCGCGGACATAGGATTGTCCGGTGCGAGCACGGACATCCTGGGATGTATTCATCGTGGGGGGCGGAGCCAGCGGGACGCTGCTGGCCCTCCACCTGCTCAAGAGCGCCCGCGCCCCCTTGCGCGTGGCGCTGGTGGAGCGAGGACCTCGACTGGGGCGGGGGCTCGCCTACGGCACGGACAATCCCCGTCACCTGCTGAACGTCCCCGCCGCGCGGATGAGCGCGTTGCCGGATGACCCCGAGCACTTCCTGCGCTGGCTGCGGCAGCAGACGCCGACCACCGTGCCGGGCGCCTTCGTCGCGCGACACCTGTTCGGCCAGTACCTGGAAGAGGTCCTGAGCCAGACGCGCGTCCAGGCCGCGCCAGGCGTGGTGCTGGAGGTCCTGCCAGGCGAAGTCACCGACGTGGCGGCCGAGCCGGAGGGGCTGCGCTGGACGCTCGCGGATGGCGCCCAGTGGACCTCGCGCGCGGGCGTGCTGGCAGCGGGCAACGCGCTGCCGGCGGACCTGCCCGTGCCCGATGGCGGCCTGTACGGAAGCGAGCGGTATCACCGCTCGCCCTGGGCCGAGTCCTCGCTGCAACGCATCGACGCGCACGCGCCGGTGCTGCTCATTGGCACGGGCCTCACCATGGTGGACGCGGTCCTGTCGCTGAGCGACCAGGGCCACCAGGGACCTCTGCACGCGCTGTCTCGCCATGGCCTGCTGCCGCACGTGCACCGCCCCGTGGGCGCCCAGGCCCCTGCCCTGCCGGAGTCCTTGCGCGTGCGCGAGCTCTTGCGCGCGGTGCGCCGCGAGGTGACGCCCGAGCCGCGCGCGACCGCCGAGGCGCCGCCGCTGCGCGTGCGCGAGGTGCTGCGCACGGTGCGCCACGAAGTGGAGGCGGCCGGGATGGACTGGCGCGCGGTGGTGGACTCGCTGCGGCCCGTGACGATTCCACTGTGGCAGCGGCTGGGCGCACCGGAGCGCCGCCGCTTCCTGCGGCACCTGCGCTCGTACTGGGAGGTGCACCGCCATCGGATGGCGCCGGACGTGGGCGCCGCCATCGACGGGCTGCGGCGCGAGGGGCGGCTTCACCTCCACGCGGCGCGGGTGCGCGGCTTCCAGTGGGACGGCGACGCGGTGGACGTGCGGCTGCGCCGGCGGGGCACGCGGGAGGAGTCGACGCTGCGCGTGGGGCACGTGGTGAACTGCACGGGCCCGAATGCCTCGCTCAGCGCGCGGAGCCATCCGCTGCTGCGCCGGGTGGTGGACGCGGGGCTCGCGCGTGAAGACCCGCTGGGTCTGGGCCTCCTCACCGAGGCGGGCGGTGTGCTGCCCCACCCCGGGGGTGACGCCTCCGAGCGCCTCTACACCCTGGGCCCGCCGCGGCGCGGAGACCTGTGGGAGACGACGGCCATCCCGGAGATCCGCCTGCAGGCCCGGGAGCTGGCCGAGCGACTGATTCAGCGGCTCGGGGCGGTGAGCAGCCCGGGTGAGCCTGCTCGCCCGTCGCGCTGACAGCCGTATTTTCCACGACGAGCGAAACGGGCCACCACCACCGGTGGCCGCGACGCAAGGGAAGTCCTCGGGCGAGGAGTTTCGTGCGAACCTCGGGTTCCCTCCCGGAGTTCCCCGCATGCCCCTGCAACACCCCCTCCGCGCCGTGACCGGAGGTGTGCTCCTCATCGCCATCGCGAGCCTTGGGGCGCTCGCGTCCTGGAGGCTGCGCATCACGCCGCTCGCGGAGCGGCTCGTGCATGACACGAACGCGCTGGTGGGCGCGGAGCATCCGAGGCCCTCGCACGTCACGCCCGCGCGGCCCGGGAGCTTCGCCATGGCCGTGGCCCCGCTGCTGCCGGAGCTGGCCCGCGTCTATGAGAACGCGAAGGCGCTCGACGAGGAGCAGCGGTCGCGGTGCGAGGCCGTGGCGGATGGAACGGCGTCGCTCTCCGCGCTGCCGGCCGAGTGCCGCGCGGCCTTGGAGCGACACCGTCCGCTGATGCAGCGCGTGCTGGAGGCGACGCACGCCGACCAAGGTGGACTGCCCGAGGAGCTCTGGCTTCAGCCGGTGCAGAACGACCGGCTCCCGACCGAGGAGCCCGTCATCCTGTTCCAGATGGTGCGGCACGCGGCGCTGGAGGCGCGCTTCCAACTCGCCGATGGCCACGTCGAGGCGGCCGTGGACACGTGCCTGGACGCGCTCGCGCTCAGCCGGGAGATCGCCCTGGGCGGGCTCATTGGGCAGATGCTCTCCGTGAACGGCTATCGCGTGGCGTATCGCGCGTGCGCGGACGCGATTGACGCGGCCCCCGCGCGGCGCAAGCGACAGGCCGCCGCGCAGCTCGTGCGCCTGGGTGAGGGCTTCCCGCCGTTGTCCCTCTCGCTTCGGCAGGAGTCGGTCATCGTCCAGTTCTCCGAGTTCCGCGAGTTGATGCCCGATGAGTGGGTGGAGGAGTTGGCGCCCTCGGCGCGTGACCTGCTCAATCCAGAGAAGCCCCTGGCGGATGAGGACCTCAGCAAGGGCTGGCAGTGGCCACTGCGGCGGCAGGTGGCGTGGCACCACAAGGTGGAGGGCTTCGGGAAGTTGGAGGCCATCGCGGACCTCCCGCCGACCGCGCGGCGCAAGGCCTTCGCGGTGTTGGAGACCCGCGAGAGCGCGGCATGGCTCCAGGTGGGGCGCCCCTCGGTGGGCCAGTATGGTCAGTACGCGGACCGGCTGGACCTGCGCCGGCTCCGCAATGACGCGCTCATCGCGCTGGCCGAAGTGGACGCGACGCGCGCCGAGACGGGCCAGTGGCCGCGCGAGCTTCCCAACGGCATGTCCTCGCTCATCATGGAGCCGGTCGGCCCCAACGAGTTGGTGCTCAAGCCGTGCGGCACCAGCCTGGCCGAGTACGCGCTGCACGTGACGGCGGACACGCAGCCCTGACGCGGCGGGGCTACTCCGTCGCGGACACCTCGACGTCGCCGAGCCCTTCCACGGTGAGGCGCACGTGGTCTCCGGGCTTGAGCATGTGGGCCACGGTGGCGGCACCGGACAGCACGATGCTTCCGGCGGGCAGCCCCTCGCCGCGCTCCGCGAGCAGCGCGCACAGCTGCACCACCGACAGCACCGGGTCTCCCGAGATGGCGTCCGAGCGGGCCGACTGCACCACCTGCCCGTTGACCGACATGTGCATGTCCAGGCGCGCCACGTCCAGTTCGCGCGGCGGGCGCTCCAGCGCGCCGAGCACGAACAGCGACGACGAGGAGTTGTCCGCCACCACGTCCGGCAGGCTGAAGTACTTGAAGTCGATGTAGCGGGAGTCGAGCACCTCCATCGCCGCGAACACCGAGCCGCACGCATCCAGCGCCTCCTCGCGCGTGATGGTTCCGCGCAGGGGGCGCGCGATGCGGAAGGCAATCTCGGGCTCGATTTTCGGATGGATGCCGGCGCCCACGCGGATGACGCCGCGCGCGGGAACCTGCATCACATCGGTGAGCACGCCGTAGACGGGCGACTCGAGGTTCATCTGCTTGCGCTTGGCCTCCGAGGTGAGGCCCATCTTGAGGCCCACCACGCGCTCGCCGCGCGCGAGCCGCATGCGGATGCCCTCGGCTTGCACGGAGTATGCGAGCGGCAGGGCCAGCTCCGGGAGCAGCGAGCGGGTCAGCGGAGGAATCTCGCGCCGCTCCAGGCGTGCCGCATCCAGGACCTTCGCCATCGCCACCGCGTCCACGCTCATGTGCATCGCCTGCCCTTCCTCGTCGGAATCCATCGCGCCGTCCACGCCTCCCGGACAGCGGGGCGCGAGCTTCTGGCAGCCTCCACCCTCGCGCAAGCACACCGTGCGCGCGGAGCCTTTCGATGCGGTGGCGCTGGAGCTTTCGTTCCTCTGGAGCGCGGAGTAGCGGGCAGGCGACAGCGCACACCGGAAGCTCCTCGGCGGACCGTCGTATCGCTGGTGACAGATGAATGAGCGGCGTACATTGCGCCGCGCTTCGCACGGCTGGGTGCGAGCCTCGCCCCGGACACTTCGGGGAAGCGGGCCCGCGTCATCGCATCGCGCGGCGCGTCACGACGGAGGGCTCGGCCTTGGAGAAGGTGCTCAACTACATCGGTGGGGAGCTGGTGCCCGCCACGGGCGGCGGCTGGCTGGAGAAGCCCGAGCCCGCCACCGCGCGGACCTACGCGCTCGTGCCGGACTCGGACGAGGCGGACGTGCACCACGCGGTGGAGGCAGCCGCACGGGCCTTCCCCTCCTGGTCCGCCCTCCCCGCCGCCGAGCGCTCGCGGCACCTGCGCCGACTCGCGGACACGATTCGCTCCCGCCTGGACGTGTTCTCCCGCGCCGAGTCCATCGACACCGGCAAGCCGCTGTCCGTCGCGTCCACGGTGGACATCCCGCGCAGCATCCTCAACTTCGAGTTCTTCGCGGACGCGGCCACCCAGTTCGCCAGCGAGTCGCACGCCATGGACGGCGTGGCGCTCAACTACACGCTGCGCTCGCCGCTCGGCGTGGTGGGCTGCATCTCGCCGTGGAACCTGCCGCTGTACCTGCTCACGTGGAAGATTGCCCCCGCGCTCGCGGCGGGCAACTGCGTGGTGGCCAAGCCGTCCGAAGTCACACCCATGACGGCGTTCCTCCTGGCGCAAGCGTGCCGTGACGCGGGCCTGCCGCCCGGCGTGCTCAACCTCGTGCACGGCCTGGGTCCCAAGGTGGGCGCGGCCATGAGCGTCCATCCGGACATCCGCGCCATCTCGTTCACGGGCAGCACGCGCACCGGCGCCGAGATTGCTCGCGTGGCCGCGCCCGCGTTCAAGAAGCTGTCGCTGGAGATGGGCGGGAAGAACCCCAACGTCGTCTTCGCGGACTGTGACTTCGACGAGGCGCTCGCCACCACCGTGCGCTCGTCCTTCGCCAACCAGGGACAGATTTGCCTCTGCGGCCCGCGCATCTTCGTGGAGCGCCCGCTGTACGCGCGCTTCAAGGACGCCCTCGTGGAGCGCACGCGCGCGCTGCGCGTCGGTGACCCGTTGGAGCCCACCACCGACCAGGGCGCGCTGGTGTCGCAGCAGCACTTCGACAAGGTGCTCGGCTACGTCGCGCTCGCGAAGCAGGAGGGTGGTCGCATCCTCACGGGCGGCCAGCGCGCGAAGGTGGAGGGCCGCTGCCGCGAGGGCTGGTTCGTGGAGCCCACGCTGGTGGAGGGCCTGGACGCGGGCTGTCGCACCAACCAGGAAGAGATTTTCGGGCCCGTGGCCACCCTCATGCCCTTCGACTCGGAGGACGAGGTGCTCGCGTGGGCCAACTCCACGCGCTATGGCCTCGCCGGCAGCGTGTGGACGAAGGACCTGTCGCGCGCGCACCGCTTCGCCGCGGGCCTGCACAGCGGCATCGTCTGGGTGAACACCTGGATGCTGCGCGACCTGCGCACGCCGTTCGGCGGCGTGAAGGACTCGGGCGTGGGCCGCGAGGGCGGCTGGGACGCGCTGCGCTTCTTCACCGAGCCCAAGAACGTCTGCATCAAGCTGTGAGTTCGTTCCCCTGGAGACATGCGTGAGCACCCGCGAGCGAGTCGACTCGTCCAAGGCCCCGGAGCCGGTGGGCCTCTATCCCCATGCGCGACGCGTGGGCAACCTGCTGTTCCTCTCCGGCGTGGGCCCGCGCGAGCGCGGCAGCAAGAAGATTCCCGGCGTGGAGCTGGATGCGGACGGCAACATCACCTCGTATGACATCGAGACGCAGTGCCACTCGGTGTTCCGCAACGTGCGCTACATCCTGGAGGACGCGGGCTCCTCGTGGGACCGGCTGGTGGACGTGACGGTGTACCTCACCGACATGAAGAAGGACTTCCCCACCTACAACCGCCTGTGGGCCGAGTACTTCAAGGACGCGCAGCCCTGCCGCACCACGCTCGAAATCAATCGGCTGCCCACGCCCATCGCCATCGAGCTCAAGTGCATCGCCACCGTCGGAGATGAATGACATGGGACGCCTGACGCCCATCAACTTCAAGAAGTGGATCGACGAGCACCGCCACCTGCTCAAGCCCCCCGTGGGCAATCAGCAGGTGTGGGCGGACCGCGAGTTCATGGTCACCGTGGTGGGCGGCCCCAACGCGCGCACGGACTTCCACATCAACGAGGGCGAGGAGTTCTTCTACCAACTGGAGGGCGACATCACCCTGCGCGTCATCGACGAGGGCGAGGTCCGAGACATCCCCATCCAGGAGGGCGACATCTTCCTGTTGCCGCCCAAGGTGCCGCACTCGCCGCAGCGCCCGCCGGGCACGGTGGGGCTGGTGCTGGAGCGGCGCCGGCAACCGCAGGAGCTGGATGGCTTCCTGTGGCGCTGCCCCCAGTGTGGCACCACGCTCTATGAAGAGTACCTCCACGTCACCAACCTGGTGACGCAGCTGCCGCCCGTCTTTCAGCGCTTCTACGGCAACCCCGAGCACTGCACCTGCAAGCAGTGCGGGACGCGCGTCACCCAGGCGAACAAGCCGGCGAAATGAAGATCGACATCCACACGCACATCCTCCCGGCGGAGCTGCCGCGCTTCGCCGAGCGCTACGGCTATGGCGGCTTCATCACGCTGGAGCACCACCAGCCCTGCCGCGCGCGGATGCTGCGCGACGACGGGAAGTTCTTTCGCGAAATCGAGAGCAACTGCTGGGACCCGGTGAAGCGCATCGAGGAGTGCGACGCCATCGGCGTGCACGTGCAGGCGCTCTCCACCATCCCGGTGATGTTCAGCTACTGGACCAAGCCCGAGCACGGCGAGGACCTGGCGCGCTTCCTCAATGACCACCTGGCCTCGGTGGTGCGCGCGCACCCCAAGCGCTTCGTGGGCTTGGGCACCGTGCCGCTCCAGTCTCCCGAGCGCGCGGTGCGCGAGCTGGAGCGCTGCGTGCGCGAGCTGGGCTTCGTGGGCGTGCAGATTGGCAGCCACGTCAACGACATGAACCTGAGCGACCCGGCCCTCTTCCCGTTCTTCCAAGCGGCGAGCGAGCTGGGCGCGTCCATCTTCGTTCACCCCTGGGACATGATGGGCGAGGCGAAGATGCAGAAGTATTGGCTGCCCTGGCTGGTGGGCATGCCCGCCGAGGTGTCGCTGGCCATCTGCTCGCTCATCTTCGGCGGCGTGATGGAGCGACTGCCCAAGCTGCGGTTGGCGTTCGCGCACGGCGGCGGCTCGTTCCCCGGGACGCTGGGCCGCATCCAGCACGGCTTCGAGGCGCGGCCGGACCTCGTCGCGGTGGACAACCCCGTGCCGCCGCGCGAGTACCTGGGCCGCTTCTGGGTGGACTCGCTGGTGCACGACGCGGACACGCTGCGCGGCATCGTGAAGCTGTTCGGCCCCGACAAGGTGGCGCTGGGCAGTGACTATCCCTTCCCCTTGGGCGAAGAGCGGCCCGGGACCCTGATTGAATCGCTGACCGAGCTGTCGCCCGCCGCGCGCGAGGGCCTGCTCTGGAAGAACGCCCTGGCGTGGCTGGGACGCTCGCGCGAGGACTTCGCACCATGACTTCGCATCGCTACGAGAACACCGAGTCCTTCGCCCGGCGCATGGACGCCGAGGACGCGCTCGCCTCCTTCCGCGACGAGTTCCTCTTCCCGCCCAGCCCCTCGGGCGAGCCGTCCGTCTATCTGGCGGGCAACTCGCTCGGGCTCCAGCCGAAGCGCGCGCGCCAGTACATCCAGGAGGAGCTGGAGGACTGGGCGCGGCTGGGCGTGGAGGGCCACGTGCACGGGCGCCATCCGTGGCTGCCCTACCATGAGCTTCTCACCGAGCAGGTCGCGCGCATCGTGGGCGCGCAGCCGCAAGAAGTCGTGGTGATGAACACCTTGTCGGTGAACCTGCACCTGATGATGGTGTCGTTCTACCGACCCACGCGCGAGCGCTACAAGATTCTCATCGAGGCGGGCGCGTTCCCGTCGGACCAGTACGCCGTCGCGTCTCAAGCGCGCTTCCACGGCATGGACCCCACGCAGGCCGTGATGCTCCTCCAGCCGCGCGACGGCGAGGCCACGCTGCGCACCGAGGACATCCTGGAGACGCTGGCGCGACACGGGAAGGAGATCGCGCTGGTGATGCTGGGCAGCGTGAACTACCTCACCGGACAATCCTTCGACTTGGCCGCCATCACCCGCGCGGCGCACGCGCAGGGCTGTCAGGTGGGCTTCGACCTCGCGCACGGCGCGGGCAACCTGAAGCTCGCGCTGCATGACACCGGGCCGGACTTCGCGGTGTGGTGTTCCTACAAGTACCTCAACGGCGGCCCGGGCAGCCTGGGAGGCGTGTTCGTCCACGAGCGCCACGCGCGCTCGCCCCAGCTCCCGCGCTTCGAGGGCTGGTGGGGCCACAACAAGGCCACCCGCTTCCAGATGGGTCCCACGTTCGACCCGCTCCCCGGCGCGGAGGGCTGGCAGCTCTCCAATCCGCCCATCTTCCAGCTCGCCGCGCTGCGCGCCTCGGTGGAGCTGTTCGACCGCGCCACCATGGCCGCGCTGCACGCTCGGAGTCAGAAGCTCACGGGCTACCTGGAGTTCCTCCTCGACCAACTGCCGGAGGGCTTCGTGCGCATCACCACGCCGAGAGACCCCGCACAGCGCGGCGCCCAGCTCTCGCTGCGCTTCCGGGGCGAGCCGAAGCAGCTGCTCCAGCGGCTGGGCGACGCGGGCGTCATCTGCGACTTCCGCGAGCCGGACATCATCCGCGCCGCGCCCACCGCGCTCTACAACTCGTTCCTGGACGTCCACCGCTTCGTGAAGACGCTGGAGGGCCACGCCCGTGGCTGAGCCCAAGGAAGCGGTCACCATCGCGGGCGCGGGGCTGGTGGGCTCGCTGCTCGCCATCAACCTCGCTCGGCGCGGCCACCCTGTGGAAGTGCTGGAGCGCCGCGCGGACATGCGCCGCGAGACGGTGGAGGCGGGCCGCTCCATCAACCTCGCCATCTCCACGCGCGGCCTGTACGCGCTGCGGCGGGTGGGTCTGGAGGACGAAGCGCTCCAGCACGCCATCCCCATGCGCGGGCGAATGATTCATTCGCCCCGGGGCGAGCTGACCTTCCAGCCTTACGGCAAGGACGACTCGCAGCACATCAACTCGCTGTCGCGCGGCTGGCTCAACCAGTTCCTCATGACGCGCGCCGAGGAGACGGGCCGGGTGAACATCCGCTTCCGCCAGCGCGTGAGCGGCGTGAACCTGAAGGCGGGCGAAATCACCGTGCTCGACGAGGGCACGGGCACGTCGCGCGACGTGCGCCCGGGCGTCCTCTTCGGGACGGACGGCTCGGGCTCGGTGCTGCGTCAGGCCCTTGCTTCGTGGACCGACGCGCAGGTGTCACAGGAGCAGCTCGGCCACGGCTACAAGGAGCTGACCATTCCCGCGCTCGCGGGCGGGCGCTTCCAGATGGAGAAGCACGCGCTGCACATCTGGCCGCGGGGCACGTACATGCTCATCGCGCTGCCCAACGAGGACGGCAGCTTCACGTGCACGCTGTTCCTCCCATGGCAGGGGCCGGTGAGCTTCGCCTCGCTCGACACGCCCGAGCGGCTGGAGGCGTTCTTCCAGGAGCAGTTCGCGGACGCGCGTGCGCTCATCCCCGACCTGGTGGAGGCGTTCTTCGCCCGGCCCACCGGGTACATGGTGACGGTGAAGTCGCCGCAGTGGCGCGCGGGTGGAAGCACGCTCCTCTTGGGTGACGCGGCCCACGCCATCGTCCCCTTCTACGGCCAGGGGATGAACTGCGGCTTCGAGGACTGCACCGTGCTGGAGGCGTGTCTGGACCGGCACGCCTCGTGGGACAGCGCCTTCGCGGAGTTCGAGCGGCTGCGCAAGACGAACGCGGACGCCATCGCGGACATGGCGGTGGAGAACTTCATCGAGATGCGCGACAGCACGGCGGATCCGCGCTTCCTCCTGGAGAAGGGCGTGGAGAAGGTGCTGCTCAACGCCTTCCCAGGAGAGTTCCTCAGTCGCTACTCACTGGTGAGCTTCAGCCGCGTGCCGTACCGGCTCGCCTATGAGCTGGGCGCGCTCGCCAGCGGCATCGTGTCCGAGCTGGCGCGAGACCTGAATCGCCCCGAGGACGTGGACCTCACGCGCGCCGGCCAGCTCATCCGAGCCCGGATGGTGCCCTTCATGAAGGAGAACGCGGATGGATTTCGGACTGAAGGGTAGACGGGCGCTGGTGATGGGAGCCTCGGCCGGCCTGGGGCGCGCGTGCGCCACCGCGCTGGTGAAGGAAGGCGCCACCGTGGCCCTCTGCGCGCGCGGAGGAGACCGGCTCCAGGCCACGGCCGAGGCGATGGGCGCCGCGCTCGCCGTCCCGTGCGACCTGTCCCAGCCCGGAGCCGCCCGCGCGCTGGTGCGCGAAGTGGTGGCGAAGCTGGGTGGCGTGGACATCCTCGTCATCAACTCGGGTGGCCCGCCCCCCGGCGGCATCGAGTCCATCACCGACACCCAATGGCAGGCGGGCTTCCAGAGCCTGTGGATGACCGCGGTGGACAGCATCCAGGAGGCCCTGCCCGGCATGAAGGCCCAGGGCTGGGGGCGCATCGTGCTCGTCACCTCCACCGCCGCCCGCGAGGCGCTGCCCAACCTCACCATCTCCAACGGCCTGCGCGCCGGCCTCCTCGGTTTGGTGAAGACCGTCAGCAACGAGGTGGGCCCGCACGGCATCACCGTCAACGCGGCGCTGCCGGGCTACCACGCCACGGACCGCATGAAGGACCTGGGCCTCACCGACGAGAAGGTCGCCCCTCAGATTCCTGCGCGCCGCCTGGGTCGCCCCGAGGAGTTCGGCGCCCTGGTCGCCTTCCTCGCCTCCGAGCCCGCCGCGTACATCAACGGCCAGTCCATCGCCTGCGACGGAGGCGCCCTCCGCGGCTTCTGACCCTTCGCGGAGAAATCTCGCTGATTACCTCTTTTCGACTTTTCACGTCTTGAGACAGAGTTGACCCCGCTGGTTCGAGGGAGGGTTGGCTTTGTCCAAACGTGCAGGTCTCGCCCGCGGGCTGTGTCTCGCGGTCTTGCTATGGGGTGTCGGGGCGTTGGCCCAGGGCGCCTCGGTCATCATCGGAACCGTGGTCAGCGCGGACGGTGGCCACGCGCCGCTGGCGGACGCGGTGGTGACGGTGACGTCGCCCCAACTCCAGGGAGCGCGGGATGTCGTCACCGACGCCAGCGGTCTGTACCGCGTGCCGCAGCTTCCGCCCGGCACGTACACCGTGCGCGTGGAGCGAGACGGCTTCCAGCCCTACTCCCGCGACGGGCTGGTGCTGCGGCTGGACCGCACCATCCGCTTCAACGTGGAGCTGCTCCCCTCCTCCATCACCGAGGAACGCGTGGTGGTGGGCGCACCGCCGACGGTGGACGTGGGCTCCAGCAGCTCAGGCGTGAGCGTGGACCAGCAGTTCCTGCGCAACGTGGCCGTCATCCGGCCCGGCACCAAGGGCGCGGCCTCGCGCTCCTTCGAGTCGCTGGCGGAGCTGGCCCCGGGGGCGCAGTCGGACCGCTACGGCGTCAGCGTCAGCGGCAGCACGTCCCCGGAGAGCCAGTACGTGGTGGATGGCTTGTCGGTGAACAACCCGGGCGTGGGCACGCTGGGCACGCCGCTGTCGGTGGACTTCGTGCAAGAGGTCAACGTCATCACCGGCGGCTACCTGCCGGAGTACGGGCGCTCCACGGGCGGCGTGCTCAACGTCGTCACGAAGTCCGGCTCCAACGAGTTCCACGGCTCCGTCTTCACCTACTTCGCCCCAGGCGCGCTCCAGGCGTCCACGGCGGAAATCCGCCAGGAAGGCAGCGTCATCTCCGCGCAGGGCACGCCCGTGAACCTGGGCAGCCTCGGCTTCGACCTGGGCGGTCCCATCATCAAGGACCGGCTCTGGTTCTACGTGGGCGCCTCGCCGTCCTTCAATCGCATCCGCGTGGACCGGCAGCTCAACGCGTATGACATCTGCGAGGGGCCGGATGACCAGGGCTGCGCGAAGAAGGACGCCAAGCGCAAGGACCTGGAGACGGGCTACTCGCTGGCCACGCCCATCGAGGGCACCAAGACGTCGCGCTTCGCGGACGAGCGCAGCCTCCAGTACGTGGCCAAGCTGACGTACCTCTTCAATCCCAACCACAACGTGTCGCTCTCCGTGTTCGGCGCGCCGCGCGCCTCCGGTGGACAGGGCAAGTACTCCTTCAGCGCGGACGGCGCGCCCGAGGTGTGCCTGGGCCTGTCCTGCACCGCGTACGTGCAGGGCGCGTATGGCTCCATCGCCACGCAGCGCAACAATGGCGCGCTGGACCTGGTGGCCAAGGACGCCTCTTCGTTCTTCGACAAGAAGCTGCTGGTGGACGCGACGTTCGGCTGGCACCACCAGAGCGACTCCATCCTCCCGTCGGATGGCTCGGGCATCTCCAGCGGGCAGGGCCTGTCCGCCACGCCCAACATCTCCTGGCGGCGCACGAAGAACCCCGGCTACCACACCATCGACGAGTTCGAGGAGCTGCCCGACGCGGACGCCTGCGGCACCACGCCCGAGGAGCGCCGGCTGCGCTGCCCCGTCACGAGCTACACGACGGGCGGCCCCGGCACCATCAGCACCCAGCGGTTGGACCGCGTGCAGGGCAAGGTGCTGGCCACGGGGCTCGTGGAGGGCCTGGGCCACCACGTCATCAAGGCCGGCTTCGACATGGAGCGGCTGAGCTTCTACAACAAGCGCGCGCGCACCGGCCTCACGCCCTGGCAGGAGTGCACGGATGGCTCGTGCTTCTTCAGCCTCAACCAGTACGGCTATCTGGAGGGGCCGGACCAGCCGGTGTTCCTCGCGGAGAAGGAGGGCACCTCCACGTCCGTGACGGTGGGCGGCTTCGTGCAAGACAGCTGGTCCGTGCTCGACAAGGTCACCGTCAACGCAGGCGTTCGCTACGACGCGCAGACCATCTGGGGCCTGGATGACAAGGTGGGCCTGTACCTGCCCAACCAGTGGTCGCCGCGCGTGGGCCTCATCTACGACTTCACCCAGCAGGGGCGCAGCAAGGTCTTCGTCAACTACGCCCGCTTCTACGAGAACGTCCCGCTGGACATGGCGGACCTGTCCTTCCCGCAGCAGCAGCTCCTGTCCGCAACCTACGACGCGCCGCCCTGCAACCCGAGCGACGCCACGGGCCGGCTCACCACGTGCGTGCCCACCCGCAGCGGCCAGCCCTTGGGCAACCGCGAGAGCCCCAACCAGTACTGGGATGCGCAGGGCGGGGACCGCGTGCCCGTCGACCCGAACATCAAGCCGCAGTCGGTGGACGAGTTCGTCATCGGCGCGGAGTACGAGGTGCTGCTCGGCCGCGTGGGCCTGTCCTATACGCGCCGCTCGCTCAACAACGTCATCGAGGACATGAGCCGCGACGACGGCAACACGTTCTTCATTGGCAACCCGGGCAAGGGCTTCTCCTCGGACTTCCCGGTGGCGCGCCGCGACTACGACGCGGTGAGCCTCTACTACAACAAGGCCTTCACGGGCGGATGGCTGGCCCAGGCCAGCTACACGTGGTCCACGCTGCGCGGGAACTACTCGGGCCTGTTCCGCGCGGACACGGGCCAGCTGTCTCCCAACCTGACGCGCGACTTCGACCTGCTCTCCCTCACGTACAACCGCGAGGGCCCGCTGCCCGGAGACCGCACACACTCCATCAAGGTCATGGCGGGCCGCGAGTTCGAGTTGGACCGCAACACCCAATTCAACCTGGGCGCCTACTACCGGACGCGCTCGGGCGCGCCGCTCAACTACCTGGGCGCGCACCCGCGCCGCAGCGGCTCGGAGACGTTCATCCTCCCGCGTGGCAGCGCGGGCCGGCTGCCCTGGGTGCATGACATCGACGCGGTGGTGGGCGTGGCCCGGCGACTCTCCGGGCCCTACGTGCTGTCCGCCTCGCTCGAGGTCTTCAACCTCTTCAACTTCCAGCAGTACACCAGCGTGGACCAGACCTTCACGTTCACGCGCGTGTATGCCATTGAGCAGGGCGGCAAGCCCGAGGACCTCACCGCCTGCGCGCACGAGGAGACCCAGGGCGCGTGCAAGGTCATCTCCACGTCCACCAACGCGCCCATCGGCACGTCCGACATCAACCCCAACTTCAAGCGCCCCAACGAGTACCAGGCGCCGCGCGTCATCCGACTGAGCGCGAAGTTGAGCTTCTAGCCTCGGCTCCCGCAAGGACACGACTCCACATGAAACTTCGATTGTTGGGACTGAGCGCGGGCGTCGCGGCGGCGGCCATCGCGGTGGTGGCTTGCAACACGGACGCGCCCGAGCCGCAGTGCGTGGTGGCCCGCGCCGTCATCGACGGCGCCACCGGCTCGTTCACCACCTCGTACACGCTCAAGCCGGGGCAGAACCCGGACCTCGCCTGCGCGCACCTCAAGCCAGAAGCCGTGGGCATGCAGAAGTTCTTCAGCCAGGACCCGAGCGCCCCGGACACCGTGGGCGTGCGCAGCGCGCGCATGGGCAAGCTCTCCGAGGACTACGCCTCCAGGCCGGACCCCGACGCGGCGCACACGCTCTACTCGGTGGGCCCGCTGAGCACCGCGGAGCCCGGGGCGGACCACTTCTGCGAGGTGCCCACGCTGAGCACGGCCCGGCTCCAGGTGCCCTCCTCGGCCCCCGGGCTGGCGGACGGCGGCACGCTTCCGGACGGCGGCCCTCCCGCGCTGCCCGCGCAGAGCTTCGAGTATGCGTGGTCCAACCTGCGCATCTACAACACGCCGGAGATTCCCGGCACGCAGTTCACCGCGGAGCTGCGCTACACGGAGAACGGCTGCACGGCGGAGTACAGCGCCAAGGGCATCTGGCCCGTGGTGTCGTGCCGCAACAGCAAGACGGGGAAGGCGGATGACACGCTCTGCGACCCGTACGCGGACTTCAACGTGGGGCGCCTGCGGGGCTCGGGCATCAACCCGCTGTTCCCCGTGAAGTGCGACCCGGACGTCCTGCTCTGCGTGCTCACCGGCGAGGTGCCTTCCGCCCCGTAGTCACGCGAACGCCGGCCGCGAGGTGAGTCGCGCGGCCGGCGCCCAGGATGTCACGACCGTGACATCACGACTGCTTGGTGGTGGCGCGCTTCTTCTCCGCCAGCATCTCGCCCAGCCAGGGCCACAGCTTCTGGTACTCGGGAATCTCGTCGGACTCCTGAGGCGCCACAACCAACA
>NZ_JAHNZT010000080.1 GCF_019039035.1 Citreicoccus inhibens
CTCATGGCCCGGGTGCATGCCTACCTCGCCGCTCGCTCCGCCCAGTGCTTCGCCAGTCCATTCCTGCGCCGCACCGACCTCAGGCGCACCGCCTGAGGCCGGACGAGAATTACGATCCTTGGTTTAGTGGCCCTGGAAGGAGCGTGGCCGAATGTCCCAACCTTGCTGCGTCAGACTCAGGCCCGCATCCACAATAGCTTCGAGGAGGATTCCCGCGGATCCGTGTTCTACATGCAGCCCCTTCGCAATGCTGATTTCCTTCCGGACGCCCGAAAGAGCATGGGGTTCGATCGGATTGGCATGCTGTCGTTCGAGGCACCTGCATCCAGTTTCATCCTGGGCATCGCTGCTTACGCATTCGGTGAGTTCCGACTTGCCGCAGCGAGTATTAAGAACCGCCTCACAGTTATCGGACTGGTGGTACGTCCAGACGGCAGCTTCGACTTGAGCCAGAATCTGCTTCGAGTTCCAGGGGAACGCTACGATAAGGAGCCAGCTCCCGAGCTTCGTCATGCTCGACTTGTCCGGCAGCTTCAGCTCGGGCAGAAGCTCTATGCATCAGGGGAACTGTGGGATGCCATGCGGTCGGCCCCGGGCATCTACGACCTCTTCCGCGCCAAGTGGACGGACCCCATTCTGGGGTGCATGGGCTACCTCGCGGGAGACCCTAGAGCTCGGCTTGATCCCCCCCTAACTACCTTAGCGCAGAACCTGGGGGGCTACTTCTCCGAGTTACCGGATGCGCAGCTCATCCAGGCGCTGCACAATGGGCACTTCGACCCGAAGCAGTGGGGCCGTCAGCGGGAACACAGCAGCATCCCCGTACTCGCAGAAAGCCTGCGGGAACTCGTGCGCCTCGGAGACGCAGCGACGCCGCTGTTCGCCGAACTTGGGGAAATATCACGGCGCATCATGCCGAACCAACCGTGGACGTGTATCTGGCGTTAGGGAGGATGCGTGTCATTCATCGATGTCGTTGGCTCACTGTTCGTGGCGCGGTCGCAGCAACTGTGCTGGCTCCGGATTCCAGATGACCACGTCGGGCGAGGCTACCTAGCGGAGCCCATCAAGCGAGATGAGGCCTATGTGGTGCTGCGGATGCGGGAAATGTCGCTCGGCTACGCGCGCAAGCTGTGGCGCAAGTACTACCCGGTGCTGCACGGCTTCACCCAGCATGCGGGCCATGAAGAGCACCAGCTCATCGGCCCCGGCCAGCTCAAGGACCTCTCCGAGAGCAATCTGGACCGCGTCATTAATCTCAACCAGCGGCTCGCGGGGCCGATACCCTATGACGGCGGTGACCTGTCGCTGGTCGTGGGGCTCTACTCGGTGCCGGCGGGGGATGCGGCCAAGGCGCTCATCAAGACGGTCGGAGACATTACTGCAGCCGCAGGCCTGGCAGTGGGCCAACTCCCACAACTTGCCCAGGCAGTGAAGACGGGCGTGGAGAGCATCTTCCAGCTCAACGACTGCCGTCTCCAACTCGGTGTTCGCGATACTCTCCCGTGCGGGAAGCCCCTCACCACGGGAGTCTACGTGGGCATCGCTGCACCACGGGATAGGTTTCGCGACTTCGAGCTGTGGCTGAACCAGGGACGGCTCGTGAAGGGCCAGGACCCCATCTCAGGTCTGCCCTACACGGACCATGACTACATGGTCATTGAAGTCGAGCGCCGGACAACACGCGAGGACTGGGCCACGCTCCCCGGTATTGCTAGCTTCGATAATAAGTTCGGAGATGTAATGCGCTCCAGCGCAAGCCCGCAGGCCAAGCGCGCGCAGCTGAGAACTCTCTGGCCCGAGTTCGAGCAAGCGCTCGCAAACTCCAGAGACCTCACTTCGCCAGACAGACGGCGCATCCAGTCTGCCGTCGCCAATGACCTTCTCGGCCGGCTCCGACTGATTGAGACTGGGAACCCATTCGAGACACGCTCAATAGCTCACGAGCCCCGCCGCATCGTGGCCAATGACTTCGACTTCCTCGACGTGGACACCTCACATTCGGCAGACGTCGCCCGCCTTACGCCCTTCGCCTGAGCGGGCCACCGGACTTCCCGTGCCTACCCAAACCCGACTCCCTGACTCGTGCTCGAATACAGGTCGCGACAGGGATGGCGGATTCAATCGGTCGTCGCAACACTCCAAAAGAAGATGTCGCGATGGGCGCAAGAGGACGTCGACGCGCGGAGCGCTCCGGGCGCACACTGATGTCGTCGCCTGGTCGTCCAACGGTGGGCCGGCGTGAGCATCGGCAGCGCTTCTGGGCGGCCATCGCCCGTGGCCTTTCGAGTGAGGAGGCAGGGGTAGCGGCCGGCATATCACCGGTAGTCGGGACGCGTTGGTTTCGCGAGAGTGGGGGAATGCCGCCGTTTCGATTGGCCGAGCTGTCGCAGCGCTACCTGTCGTTCGCTGAGCGCGAAGACATCGCTGTCTTGCACGCGCAGGGGTGCGGAGTACGCCACATCGCGCAGCAAATCGGCCGCTCGCCATCGACGGTGTCGCGAGAGCTGCGCCGCAACGCTGCGACCCGGGGTGGCGACCTTCAGTACCGCGCCACCGCCGCCCAATGGCACGCTGACCGGCGGGCCCGCCGCCCCAAAGCCGCGAAACTCACAGTGAACGACAAGCTGCGTCGGTACGTACAGGACGGCCTCGCTGGCACGCTCAGCGCCGCCGACGGGGCGGCCGTACCGGGCCCGACTGTGGGCTGGAGAGGCCGACGGCATGGCCGCAGGCAGGACCGGCGCTGGGCGACGGCGTGGAGCCCGCAGCAAATCGCCAACCGGCTCCAGGTCGACTTCCCGCTGGATGCCTCCATGCGCATCTCCCACGAGGCCATCTACCAAGCGCTCTACGTGCAGGGCCGCGGCGCACTCCGGCGTAACTTGGCTGCGTGCCTGAGGACGGGGCGGGCCCTGCGGGTGCCCAGGAGACGCACCAAGACGCGCGGCAAGCACTTCGTCAGCCCAGACGTCATACTTCGCCAACGGCCTGCCGAGGCAGATACCCGCGAGGTGCCGGGGCACTGGGAGGGCGACCTCATCGTCGGCTTGGGCAGCTCGGCCATTGGCACCCTGGTGGAGCGCACCACCCGCTTCACAATGCTGCTGCATCTGCCCCGCATGGACACCCACGGGCAGCCCCGGGTGAAGAATGGCCCTGCGCTCGCTGGACATGGGGCCTTGGCAGTTCGCGACGCCATTGCAACATCCATCACCACGCTACCCATACAGCTTCGCCGCTCCCTGACGTGGGACCAGGGCGCCGAGATGGCGCAGCACGCCCAGTCGCGCATCGACACCGGCCTGGCCGTCTACTTCTGCGACCCGCACAGCCCCTGGCAGCGCGGCACGAACGAGAACACAAATGGACTGCTGCGTCAGTACTTCCCCAAGGGCACAGACTTGGCTCGGCACTCGAGCCGCGAACTCGCCGCTGTTGCCGCCGCGCTCAACAGCCGCCCTCGCAAGGCACTCAGGTGGAAGACACCTGGTGAAGTCTTCAACGAGCACCTATCTTCATTGCAGGCAAACAGCGTTGCAACGACCCCTTGAAACCAAGGCTGCAGGGCAAGACTGGATGCGCAGGAACTGAACTCACGGCTACTCCTCGGCACGGGGCTGTCAAGGACCGGGGCCACGTAAGATGCAGCCTTGAGCGGGGGTAACAGCCACCTGGCGCGGCCGGCTCGACGCCGCCTGCGGCGGCCCAACTGCGGAGGACGTGGACGGTCGCCAGATCGGCCGAGATGGGTCATGGGTGGACTCCACCCCTGAGCCTACGGGCGTATCGAAACCATGCGACATTCGCCCGTCTCAGCACTTCGCACGAGAGCCCCCGCGCACCGCGGCGCCGCGCACTCTCTGTGAAGCGGTCACCAGCGGATCGGAACCATGGAGACGATGTCACCCCCGGTGTAGTTTGTGGAGATTCAATTGGCCCCCGATTGAGTGGCTCGCCCAGCCCCTCTTTGAAACCACTGGATATCATTCGGTTTCGACCCTCAGAGAGTTTGAGTCCTCTCAGAGAAAGCCGAGAACGAGTTCGCGCGGGGCTTCAGTCGCGGAGCTACTTGAAGGGCCCTACCAACCGGTAGGGCCCTTTTTGTTTAACAAGGGCCTCGCGATGACATCGCGGGGCCTTCGTGTTTAAGCCCCTGAATCACAAGGGATTTTGGCTCGCGGTGCTGAAGAGGGCGCTTTGGCTCTCTACCCCGCAGAGCAAGATGCCCCCTCTTCTCCGCCGCCGATTGGGCTCTCTGGACTGCTCTTTCACCCGTTTGGGGAGAGAGAGGCCCAGAGTGGTTAACAAGTGCTGTTAACTTTTGGGGAGGCGGTTAACAATATTCCCCTGGAGACCCGCTCTTTCCACTCTGAGGCTTCTGGGAGGGCGTCTCTCTCTGGTTTTCAGTTGCGTCTCTAGCCTGCTTTCCTGGTCCCGGTGCAGGTAGCGCACCGTCGGGGGAAGCCCTCTCAATCGGCACTCAAAGTGAAGGCGCGTTCGGAAGCCTTGGATCAGCCGTCACCGCCGCCGTTTCACGGGGGACGCCCGCACGAGAGACGGCCGGCACCTCGCCCAGAGCGTCCGAGCCCCCCGAGAGCGCGAAGACTCCACAGAGCGCCCATGGCTCTGCCGGCCTTCGCATGCCCGGGTAGTCCGATTGGCCCTCCGGCCGATGACCGCAGACAGCATCCTCTCAGCCTTCACGCGGTCCGAAACCACAGGGCAAGTCAGCCCAGCTAGTTCGCCACCCTTTGTCTACGTATCACGCCACCTCAACAACAAGACGAGAGAGAGTCCGCGTCAGCGACGAGCTCCAGCTAATGGCAGAGGGCCGCGGCCCCCACCGAGAAGCGTCATCGACACGTCCCAAAGACGCGCCGCGCGCGCGGGGTTCAGAGCAAAGGACGCAACGCCCCGCCGCACGCCGGGCGTGTACAGAGTGGCCGGCACGCAGTCTTCGAAGTAGAGCCCGGTTATTCCTTCGACGAGGGGCGAGCCCGAGAGTAACGCAGACGTCGCTGCGCCTTGTTCGATGTTCTTGTAGGAGACATCCTTGCTGTTCGGTTCAAACGACGCGGGTGGAGGTCCCGCCGCAACATGGCGACCGAGCAGCGTCGAGCTTATCCGCCCCGGATTGAGAGCATTGACAGTGATGCCGTCGCCCTTCCAGCGCTTCGCCGCCTCGACCATGAACAGGATGTTCGCGGTCTTCGACTGGCTATATGCCGTCCAGGGGTCGTACGGCCGCCTTTCGAACATCAGGTCATCGAAGTCCACATCACCATTGACGTGCCCAACCGAGCTGACGACGACGACACGAGAGTGGCCAGCCGTCGTCATCGCATCATGGAGGCCAATCGCGAGAGCGAAATGGCCAAGGTGGTTCGTCGCGAATTGCAGCTCCCAGCCTTCGACGGTGCGCAGCTCTGGGAGGGCCATGACACCGGCGTTGCACACGAGGATGTGAAGCGGCCCGCGCCAGGCGCCAATGAACGCCGCGACCGATGCCGGGTCAGACAGCTCTATTCGCGCGACACGGACGCCCTCGGTGCCGAACTCTCGCGCGACCACCGTACC
Source organism: Citreicoccus inhibens (assembly GCF_019039035.1). Classification (GTDB taxonomy): domain Bacteria; phylum Myxococcota; class Myxococcia; order Myxococcales; family Myxococcaceae; genus Citreicoccus; species Citreicoccus inhibens. The sequence continues at coordinate 5,581 of NZ_JAHNZT010000080.1, forward strand.
AGCCTCGACGTCGCGTACCGCGAGCGTCACCTCAGCGCCAGCATCCACGAGCGCACGCGCGGTCTCGAGCCCGATGCCCGACGAAGCGCCGGTGACAATGGCACGCTTACCGGACAGGTCGACACCTCTGAGGACATCGTCGGCGGTCGAGGTTGCACCAAATGGAATATTCAGGGACGTCATGACGGATTGTTCCTCTCCGAGAGGTTGTCCTCTCGAAAGAGAACCTAGCGACTGACGTCCCTTCGAATAATGAGCTAAGCTTCATCATATTGTGTAGGATGGCTTACCAATGAGGAGTGACCTCTCCGGCCTTCTTGAGTTCGTGCTGGTCGCGGAAAAGCGCAGCTTCACGGCCGCCGCCGCTGAGCTCCGGTTAACCGCCCCACGAGTGAGCCAAATCATCCGCGCCCTTGAGGAGCGCGTCGGCACTCGCTTACTCCAGCGAACGACGCGAAACGTCGCCCTTACCGAAGCCGGCGCTCGCTTCCTCGCTCGTGTAAAGCCAGCGCTCACTGAGGTCGACGCGGCCTTGGGTTCGCTTGAAGAGGCACGCGAGCGCCCAGCAGGAACGCTGCGGATCAGCATACCACGCCTCGCGTACCTTCAGATTCTTCAGCCGCGCCTCGCAACATTCCTGGAGGAGTATCCGGATATCTGCCTCGACATTTTCATCCAGGATGACGCCGTCGATCTCGTGAGCGGCGGCTTCGACGCGGGAATTCATCTCGGAGAGACTCTTGGCCACGACGTTATCGCCGTGCGAGTCAGTGAAGACCAGAGCATCGCCGTTGTGGGCGCACCTTCATACTTCGAAACCCGGAGCAAACCGAGGCACCCGCGTGACCTCAAGCAGCATGAGTGCATCAATTACCGCGCGTCTCTTGGGGCCCCTATCTATCGATGGGAGTTCACAGAACACGGCCGCGAGATTGAGGTTGCCGTCGAAGGCCGGCTCCAGTTCAATGATCGCGACCTGATTCTCTCTGCAGCAATCAGCGGGCTCGGGCTTGCGTACGTCAGCGCGAGCCGCGCACGCGAGCATCTCGTGCAGAAGCGCCTCGCTCGCGTGCTTGAGGAATGGTGTCCACCGTTCCCAGGACTCTTCCTCTACTATGCGAGTCGCGCAAATCTTGAGCCCAAGCTGCGAGCACTCATCGAGTTTCTGCGTGTCGGCGGTAGCAAACGCCATAGCGGAGCGTAGTGGCGGTTGCCCTGGGCTAAGCCCCACCTCAAGCTCCGCCGAAGCGAGCTCGGGATGAGTGGTTGGAGTTGCCCCCCGCCAAATCGGACAGGTCAGGGTTGTGTACCGCACCTAATTGTTGAGACACCAGATTGGTAGCAATCAGGCGGCTTGCCGCTGCATGAGTTCTCGCCGGGCCTGAGTCGGCGAGAGGAAGTCGTGGCGCTCCAGCAGCCAGTGCTCGTTGTACTGGCGAGCCCAGTCGAGCAGAGCCAGACGGAGTGCCTCCACGGTTTCGAACGAGC
>NZ_JAHNZT010000081.1 GCF_019039035.1 Citreicoccus inhibens
CGAGGTGGTGGACACGAGGGCCTTGCGACGCCTGCTGCAGGAGAACCTCCGCGAAGGGGGCTACGTCGTCGCCCTGAATGAGCGTGTTTGTTTCGACGGGCGAATGAACCGCCGGCGCGCGGTGGTGTTGGACTTGTCTCGCACGCACCTCGCCTCGGTGGGGGACTTCCCTTGCTCCACCGAGAGTGGCCGCGATTGGCGTGCACGCAGTTGTGGCTATGACTCCGCAACAGAAGAGGCCAATGGGTAGTGGGCTGCCAGCGGTGTGCCTCGCGGCGAGTGGCCGCGAGGCACGAAAGCCGCGTGCGAATGTCCCCCCATGTTTGCAGGTGGCTTTTTGTCATGGTGATGAGCCCGAACATGTCGAAGCAGGAATGTGCCGCCGCGGACGAGCGGCCGAGTGTCCCGCGACAGCGACGCGAGGATGCAGTCGACGTACTCGCCGAGGCCCTCTGGGAACTCTGGCTGCGCCGACATGCGCAGCTGCAACGACAGGCGCCAACGTGGGGCGCGAAGGAGAGCGCGCATGGCTGAGCCGCAGACTCTCGACTTGTCTTCTTTCGGGGACAGAGCGTCCATGGCCTTCGCCCGAGGGCGTGCAGCCCCGGGCGAAGGAGACAACACCACCATGGCGAAGAGAGGAATTGCGCGCGCCGCGCGCAAGCAGTTGGCGGACGTGCCGCAGCAACTGGCTGCCCTGGCCAGCATGTCAGTGCCGGAGTTGGCGGAGAAGTATCAGGAGCTGTACGGCGAGCCGACGCGCAGTCGCAACCGGGACTACCTGAAGAAGCGCCTGGCCTTCCGCATTCAGGAGCTGGCCGAGGGCGGACTCTCCACGCGCGCTGTCGCACGCATTGCGGAGCTGGGGGACAAGCTGCCCGAGCGCTGGAGGATGCGGCAGGTGGAGGAGGCGAAGCCCGCAGCGCCGCCTCCGCCTGCCGTAGCGGGCGGGCGCGCACCTGCTGCGGACGGGCGCGACGCGCGGCTGCCGCCGCTGGGGACGGTGCTGACGCGCGTCTTCAAGGGCACGCAGCACCGAGTGACGGTGCGCGAGGGCGGGATTGAGTACGAGGGCCAGCTTCACCGCAGCCTCTCCAGCGTGGCCAAGCTGATTACGGGCACGGCCTGGAATGGCTACACCTTCTTCGGGTGCGCCCAGAAGGCCGGCGGCTCGAAGGCGGTGACGCCATGAGCGGCCCTTCCTTCTTTCAAACGTACATGGGGCAGCGCTTCTACGAGACGACGATGCCGCAACTCGTCCGCCAACTGACGCGCCTCAACGACAACCTGGAGCGGCTGGTGGTCGTGGCGGAGCAGCTCTCCGGGCCGAAGCAGTCCTCGAGCGGCGACCCAGTGCCGCCGACGACAGAGGGGGTGGAGAAACCATGAGGAAGAGCAAGCCAGCGCCTTCGGATGCGAAGCGCTGCGCGGTGTACACGCGCAAGTCCACGGCGGCGGGCCTGGAAATGGAGTTCAACTCGCTGGACGCCCAGCGCGAGTCCTGTGTCGCCTACGTGCAGCGCCAGCCCGGCTGGGTGTTGGTGGACGAGTCCTACGACGACGGGGGCTTCACTGGCGCCAACATGGAGCGGCCTGCCTTCCAGCGGCTGCTGCAGGACGTGGACGCGGGCCGGGTGGACGTGGTGGTGGTGTACAAGGTGGACCGCCTCTCCCGCAGCCTCCTCGACTTCGCGAAAGTCATGGAGCGCTTCAACGCGGCGGGCACGTCCTTCGTCTCGGTGACGCAGAACTTCAGCACGGCAGACGCGATGGGGCGGCTGACGCTGAACATGCTGATGTCCTTCGCTGAGTTTGAGCGGGAGATGATTTCCGAGCGGACGCGGGACAAGGTGGCCGCCGCGCGACGCAAGGGGAAGTGGACAGGAGGCCGCGCGCCGCTGGGCTACGACGTGGTGGACAAGCGCCTGGTGGTGAATGAGTACGAGGCGGTGGTGGTGCGGGAGGCCTTCGAGTTGTACCTCCAGCACCAGCAGGCCTCGGCGGTGGCACGCCTCCTTAACGAGACGGGGCGTAAGACGAAGCGGTATGAGGCCCAGAGTGGTGCCACGCGGGCATCTCGAAAGTGGACGACGCAGGACGTGCTGCGCGTATTGAGGAGTCCGCTGTACGCGGGCTTCGTGCCATATGGCGACGAGACGCACCCGGGCGAGCACTCGGCGATTGTGGACAGGGCCACCTTCCACCGGGTGCAGGACTTGCTGGAGGGCCCCGGCATTCAGTACCACGGGCGTAACCCCGACTACGTGCTGCGAGGACTCCTTCGCTGCGGCCTGTGCGGCGAGGCGATGACGCCCGGCTCCACGCGCAAGGGCGAGCGCGAGTACCGGTACTACCGCTGTGTCACCCGGGACAAGCAGGGCAAGGCGGGGTGCAGGGCCGCGCCCCTTCCGGCAGCCGCCCTGGAGGACTTCGTCGTCGCGCAGCTGCGGGAGGTTTCGGTAGGTGAAGGCTTCGCCGTCCAGGTTCATGCTCGCCTCACGGCGCGCTTGGTAGAGAAGCACGAGGCCTTGCGTGTCGAGCGCGCACAGCTCCCGAGGGACTTGGCCAAGCGCGCTGGGGAGTCGAGGAAGTGGGTGGACTCCCTCTCCAAGCTGGACGGCCCAGCCCGGCGCCTCGTCGAAGAGAAGCTGACGGCCGCTGAAGAGGAAGTCGCTGGCATGCGAAAGCGCCTGGCGCAAGTTGAGCGCGCCCTGGACGCGGTGAAGGGGGAAGAGATGGAGGCGGCGTGGGTGGCTCAATCCTTGGCGGACTTCAGTGTGGTGTGGGACGCCCTCACGGCCGTCAACCGGGGACGCCTGCTGCGCGCCCTCGTGGGCCGAGTGGTGGTGAATGAGGCGACGGGCCAGGTGGACGTGCACTTGGCCCACGCCGGTGACGGTGCCGCGCCCGAGCGTGGTGAGGCCGCGGCATGAGCACGAGTCCCGAGTCGCAGTTGGCGGAGGAGCGCATCGTCAGTGCGCGCTTTCATCGCGTGCACCGCCGGGCGGGAGTGAGGCTGCGCGAGGGGCAGCTCCCTCCGCCGCGCGCGGAGTCCAGACGTCCGTCCCACGTCGCCCGCATGTTGGCGCTCGCCCACCACGTCGAGGCCGCGATTTGCCGCAGGCACGTGCAGAGCGCCGCGGACATGGCTTGCCACCTCGAGTTCACCCGGGCGCGAGTCACGCAACTCTTGGACTTGGTGCTTCTCGCCCCAGACATTCAGGAGGCGGTGTTGTTTTTGGACGCGGTGGACGGGGTGGAGCCCTTGAGTGAGCGGGGCCTTCGGGCCATTGCACATGCGGGGCCCTGGGAGGTGCAGCGCGAGAAGTGGCTCGCGTTGGTTGATTCGTGCCGAATCAAACCATGCGGGAATTCTGAAGCAGGTGTTGCGTTGGAAATCTAGGAGTTCGTGTATTGTCGATGCAGAGGTAAATGGTTTCTCAATACGGCGGGCATGAGGCCCAGAGAGTGTGCGCGACGTGACGATTCAGAATGACATGATGGGCGCGATTCGGGCTGTGGTGGCAGACGAGGTGGCGAAGACGCTGGGCCGCCAAGTGGAACTCCTGGAGCAGATTGCCCGCTACCTGGGCGTCGCCCCCAGCCGTGCACCGGCCTTGAAGCGCGCCTCGGCAGCTGCGGCCCTGAAGCGCGAGGTGGCGAAGGTGCCGGCTGCGAAGGTGAAGTCTCCGGCTCCCAAGCGGCGTGGACGTCCGCGGAAGGTGAGCGCCGAGGTTGCGCCTGGAGCCTCCAGCCAGGAGTCGGCCGCGTCTCCTTTCAAGGCGGGGCAGCAGGTGCGCTACAAGCAGGGGCGGGGTTCTTTCACTGCGCAGGTGACATCCATCAACGAGAAGGCAGGGACTGTGACTCTGGCGCGAGACAGTGACGGCAAGCAGGTGGCCCGGCCCTTTGCGAAGGTAGAGGCGGCCTGAGTCAGAGTGTGCACGCGCCGCCCTTCGATTTGAACGAGCCGTCGAGTTGTGGGGGACGAGGAGCCCCTTTCCCACTGGGGCTCCAATCGATGCTCATGTTTGAGCGGCAGCAAAAGCCTTCGGGATATGGCAAGCGCTGTCCGCGCCAATGCGGTCACATTGCACTAATCGCATGTAGTCGTCGCTGGCATCGGAGCTGCCTGCTGGCGGCGCCGTGCAGCCATGAAGAGACATGCGCGCCGCCCGAAGGTTTCGTGAGTTCCTCGTTTTAGTGGCCGAGGCATTGGCCATGCTCGTGCAGTTCGAATGGGTGACTCCATTCGTGAGGACGAGCCGCCATTGCCTTCCAGGTCATCCCATCCCGGGATGGCGTCACTGAGGAGGTCTCTTGAAAGTTCATCGTGTCGGGCTTGTTGCGGCGATGAGCGTAGTCTTGCTGCAGGCCTGTGGCGGTCCTGCCGATGCGCTCTCCGAAGAGGGGGGCACGGAATCTGAGCGGGTGCAGCTCGGCGAAGCGCATTCAGAGCTCTCGGTTTCCGGGTACACCGTGAGCTTGAATATTCATGGGGGCACGGGCGGAGGAGCCGGAAGTTTGGCCTGCGCGAGTGGCTATGTGGTCGTCGGCTTCTATGGACGTGCCTGGGACTACGTCGAGAGGTTCGGACTCATCTGTGCTTTCCTCAATGCGGATGGAACTTTGGGAAGCCAGTACTCCACGGGCTATGTGGGGGGCACGGGTGGGTCGGACTTCGGCTCCATCAAGTGCCCGACCAACATGGCCGCAGTGGGAGTGAGAGGGCGCGCTACAACTTTTGTGGACCGGTTCGGCCTCTATTGCTCCGGAATCAGCAACTGGAGGACCTACGGAACGGTGCAGGCCGTGACGGGTACGGCGGGGGGAAGCGGAGGGATCGCCTTCGAGAACGATATGGCGCCAGTTGGCTACGTGCTGACGTCCTTCAACACCTGGGCTGTGGCGTACGTGGATAGGCTCCAGGGCGTCGCCTCATTCATCTCGCCATAGGCCCAAAGGCCGCGTCGCTCGGCTGGTGTGAGTCGGCATCTCTCTTCCACTGGGAGGGAGATGCCGAGCTTGGTGCGCGACACTGCCTGCTCAGTCGAGGCGTCGCATGCATGGGCTACCCCTCGATTATCTGACCAGTTGAAATGAGAGAGCCCTCACGACCGACCTGCCTCCTGGCTGCGAGGACTCGCTCACTCCTTAGTGGTCCTCAAATCAGGGAGCAGCCCAGTCCGGCTCTCATCCGTTTGGGCGGATTCGAAAGTGCCGTTCATTGTGGGAGGGAGCTGCTGAGACTCAGCGGCATGCTCGCTAGTCCAAGGTGTAGACTTGTGGTCCGATGACATAGATGAACATGGTGCCGTCGATGTTCATTTGCTGAAGGAGTCTTCCGAACGTCAAGATGGCTTCGTCCATATCGGCATAGGAGGCGATTTCCTCAGTCAAGACAGAGGGGGGATAAGCTTGGGCGGAGCGGACCCAGTGGGACCACTGTTCGCTCGGCGGCCCAACCTGGAGGTAGGTAGAGGTTTTCCCCTCAGGTACAGGGGGGAGAGGATACGCGCCGCGGCTGGTGATGGCGACCACTGTTCGGTCTCGAATACCAGGCTCGTGTGCCCACTCCACGGAGTATCCGTCCTTCTCACCCATCAGCGTATGGACGTCCGCGGCCGAGCCCTTGGGTCTCCACACGTCAATGAATAGCTTTCCACCGTAGTTGCCATCTTTCAGCCAACGGCCCAAGTACTGAATCGCGGCGTCCACGCGCTTGTAGCTCGAGATGGTGATGGATGGAGTTTCGGGGCGACACAGAATGTAGTCAAAGTTGTCCTCATTGCAAGGGAACAGCCACCCCTGTCGCTGCATGAACGTGTAGTCGAGACCATCGATGAACCCCCACCCGAAGTCCGGTCCCCGGGGATCTGTCGGGTACATCATTATGGCATCGATGCTCAGATGGGGTGCCCCGGATGGCAGCATCCCATCCGCCCTGCGAGTCTTTTTCCGTACCACGATGGGACGGCTACCATGCCCTGTCAGGATGGCTTGTCCGTAGTCGCCTTGGGGCACATTCGTGAAGAGGTTGAGTTCCACCGAGTATCCATCGTACTCGCCCTGCAGAGTCTGAACGTCTCTCTCGGTCCCCATGTCTGGCGTCAAGGGGCGAGGGCCTGTGGGATGTGCGCAGGCGCCCAATGCTGCAGTGATGAACGGAATGGCGACGCACCATGCGGCTCGCGAAATGCTCATGTGAGGAGCATTCGGGCCTTGGGAGACGATGCCAAATCATCGTTTCATCATTTCTCTGCCCGGGATTGTGGCACAGGGCCCTCGCGAGGTTTCGCGTGCCGCTCAGGGGCGGCGGACTTGTTGACGAGCACCCCGTGAAAGTAGGCCGTCGCATGTCATAGTGGCGCGGGCTGACCTCTCGGGCGGGTGGGCAGTTTGTGCGTCACTCGCGGCTCTTGAGGCGCGTGTCCGGGGCGAGGGGGCAGCGAAGGCACCGTGCATCTCCGACCGTTCATTGCGCTTCCGGATTGTTCTCCTGACACGAGTGCAGGGGCGGTTCCTGGTTTGTATGCAGAGCGGGCTGGGGTCCTGTCCACCCAGGCTCGGCCGCACTGATTTCATCCGAGGCGCGGAATCCGTGAGTCCTCTGGGAATCCTTCAAGGGCTTCACACACGTCCCCTTGGCATGTTACTTGGGAGGTGCGTCAATGAACCTGGAAGGTGCCTAGTGGCGCACCCCGCATTCTTGCGTGGTTGCCCGTGGCCCAGTCGGTGTGGAGGCATTCCCATGACGAAGAGCCCAGTAGAGCGGACGACAGAGGACTTACCGCCCAGGAAG
>NZ_JAHNZT010000082.1 GCF_019039035.1 Citreicoccus inhibens
CTCATGGCCGAGGTGGATGCCTACCTGGAAGCGCGCAACGCGCAACAGACGTCAAGTCCGCTGCTGCGCGTCGCTCCCACTCGACGCGCAGCATGAGACCATTCGAGAATCACGGTTCGTCGTTTAGGCGTAGTAGCCCGCCCGGGACACCTCCAGCACACGGCACAGCATCGCCACCGGGTAGTTTGCCTTCTCCTCCTGGATGGCCGTGAACCTCACGTGCTCTCCTTGGCGAAGAAGGACGCCGCGTTTTTTAGTATCTCCCGCTCCATCCGCAGTTGGCGCACCTCGCGGCGCAACTGGGCGAGTTCCTCCTTCTCACCCGTCGTCAGAGCCTCGGACGGCCCCTGGCCCGCGTCCGTTCGGGACTGCTTCACCCAGGTCTCCAGCGCGCTGCGAGTCAGGTCCAGGTCCTTGGCCACCTGCGCCCGGGACTTGCTCTCTTCCAGCACCATCTTTACTGCCCGGGCCTTGAACTCTGGCGTGTACTTCCTTCGCTCGCGTCTCGGCATCGTCGTGGACATCCTTCGGTCACCTCATCTCCGGTGTCCACAAAGCCCGGGGAGGCTCAGGATTCCCGGAAATGCCGAGTGCGGAGCCCTCCCCGTACGCCGTCAGGCCAGCTTCCCCTCGCACTCACTGCGATGAGCGCGCACGTGAAGAGAGCCGGGCCTGCCGGGTTGCGGCCCACCTGGATGTGTGCCTCGGCACCGGACTGGGGAGAATCAGCCGCCCGCTGAATCCGGCGGGGGCTACGGAGCGCAAGTGCGCCCGCGCAGAGCCCTCCCCAGCGCGTGCCGTTCGAGCACCCGGTCCGAGCATTCTCGACCCCTACGGGCTCGACAGCGTCGGCTACCAGGGCCTCGGCAGCCTGTGTGAGGTCGGACTCCACCCGCCTGCGGATTGGTGGAGGGGAGTGAAGCCCGGGCGTGGCGCCGCATCTGCTCGATGTACGCCTTGCGTCAGCAGAATTGGCTAAATGCCATGGCCTGATGCCGTTTGGCACGCCGACCTCGTGTGGCGGTATATCTTGAGTGGCGAGTCGCGCGCAGTCCCGCGTATGGGGAGCAGATGCGCACCTCGCGGCTGAATGTAGGCGGGTGGGATTCTTGGAAGGCAATTGATAGGGCGAAGGTGAATAGATCCAGTCCTTAAGTCGTCATGGAGGCCGCGCGATGAGCGCCTTGACACGCTCGACGCCCGTTTTACGTTCGCGCTACCAGAAGGCAGCCGTCCGCTGCTCGTAGTTCACTGTCCTGGCTCTTCAAGGGCCCCGGGGGAGCAATGCGCTTGATTCAGAGGCTCATCGACCTTCTATCTAGCGAGGAGGTGCCGGCTCCGCTGCGGGCTCTGGGCCTCAGTCGCGAAAAAATGCGGCTGTTGAAGGTTGAAGCTGAGAAGGCGGCGAACATGCCCCCGCGCATCGCACTCATCGGTGAGACGGGCGTGGGCAAGTCCACAACCATCAATGCTCTCTTCAACGCCGGGCGCCCGGTTAGCCACACCGAGGCTTGCACGAAAGCTGATGCCGAGGTTCGGTACACCGGCTCAAAGGGGGCGATTGACGTAGTGGATATGCCGGGCATTGGCGAGGATGTTGAGGCGGACAAGGCACACCTCGACACGTATAGGCGCGTGTTGCCCACCGTGGATGTCATTCTGTGGGTCCTCAAGGCCGACAACCGGGCGATGACCAATATTCAGCATGTGCTGAGGGAACTCGTGGTGGAGAAGGCTATTGAGCCCAGGCACATCGTCATCGGCCTCAACCAAGTAGACTTGGTGCAGCCTGGGGCGTGGAATACCACCATTAACATGCCCTCACTTGAGCAGGAGGAGTCAATCAATGCGCGCACCCGCGATATCGAGCAGAAGCTGCGGCGCGTGTGTGCCCTGCCTGAAGAGCGCGTGGTCCCCTACTCGGCGATAAAGGCCTATGCGACTGAGCGTCTGCTGCAAGCGATGATTGATGCTTGTGACCGCAAGCGCCAGTGGGCTTTGTTTGACCGCGCTGACTGCGCCGATTTTACCAGCCTTGTGGACCCCACCCTGCTGAAGTTGGCGGGCGGGAACTAGGAGCACGCCACCATGTCCTTTTCTGAAGATGAGAACGTCCGTCGCCTACGGCAGGGGCTCAATCAGCAGAGCGAGTGGCGACTCAAGAGTCGGAGGGCTGCGACGGAATCGTTGGCCGAATTCCTCATGGGACTCATACGGCCATTCGTAGATGAGGTTGCTAGGGTCGCGGTTTCAGCCTTTGGCAATATCTTGGATTGGATTCGAGCTCTCTTCGCGGAGCGCTGACAGAGGAAATGGCCCGTTCTCACGGCGTCGGATTCATCGCCGTTTGCATGGGCCTGGTGGGCTGGTGCGGACCCAGAACCCATAGCTCCTGGCGAGGTGTCTGGTCGACTCATTCGTTCGACGACTCGCACGCCAATCTCCCCGCTCCCTCGTCTCTCGAGCCTGCGCTCGTGCTGGCAGGCGAGGACGACGGCCCTGGGCTTCTCTGCGTGCCCGCAGCTGGTGCGCTCGGTGTCGAAGGATTCCTTCCGGTGGGTAGCGCCTTGCGCTTGATGGGGTGAATCGGCCCGACGAGTTCACGCTCGTGTGGGAGGGGCGTCGGCGCGCCGGGTAGAATCTTGAGGTCGGAGGCCAACCGCTCCTTGGCCTCGCGGGCGAAATTTTGGCCATCAGCAGATGGGCGTCGCGGGCGAGGCTCCGGGCGAAGATGCTGTTCTGCTGGAATGGCTGATGCACCATCGTCTGAGGTATGAGGGGCAGGTGCGCGTCCCAACTCGCAACTGTGAGGATTGGGTGGTCGCGCCTGCGAGATGAAGGGGAGGTGCCGACATGTGCGTCCTGTCCAAAGAGCGGGCACACGTGTATGAGGCCTTGGTGTGGGACAGGTAGCGCCATCGAATGCCTGCTCCACTGGGATGCCAGTGCACATGAGGATGTTGCTGGCGTATATGCCAACTGGTCCCGTGCCCCTCTGGACATAAGGTGGCGTTCTGGGGGAGTGCAGCCCTTTGGCTCCTCCGCCGTAGGTGTTCGCTATCTCCCCGCCATCCGCGAGTGCGTCTCCCGAAGGGCATGGGGCGCGCTGTGGGCGGACGAACTGGAACCGGCTTGCACTCTCCGGCCTAGACCCCTCTATACTGCTGGTCCAAGGTTCAGGGGATTCCCGCGCGAGTCTGCGACGGGATGGGGTAGGCCGCTCGAAGGAGGTCGTTGTGGCGAAGCGTCAGGACTATGGGTTCGCGCAGTTTCTCCAGTCTATGCAGCCTGCGGATACGCGTGTCTCAACGCAGGCACGGAACACCGTAGTCCCTGCGGCTGCTTCTGTCCCGCGGGACACCTTTGATCTTCTCGATGCAATGAAGCCGGTCATCAGTTTGCTGCTCAGACACGAGGAGCTTCCTGTCTCTGAGTTGATGAATCAGAGCGGGCTGGAGTGGAGCCTCTTCCGAAATGTGCTGGATTCGCTTCAGTCGAAGGGACTGACGGAGTTCACCAAAGGCAGCACTCCAGAGCGAGTCCGGCTGACCGAGAAGGGCGCCCTGCTGAAAGATGTGATTGGTTGACGCCTAGTGGCATCGCGCAGGTCCCGGGGGGGACGCCTTATGGAGTGGCTTTTGTATTCGGCTGCAGCTTCCGTTGGAGGCGCGGTTGGAGTGGGTGAGCTTGTCTCTCGTTATCGAGATATGCCATTCAAGGCGGTGGCCAATCGTTATGCGGTCTTCTACATTGGCCTGAATGCGGTGGCTTCTGCGCTTGCGTTGCTAGCCATCCTCTCCCTTTCAATCGACTTTGGCATGGGGGCGGGGAATGCTTCGACGAAGCAGGGCTTAGTTCAGATGGTCCAGGTGTTGGTGGCGGGCTTTGGGGCGATGGCGGTGTTCCGCTCGTCGGCGTTTGTTGCTCGTATTGGTGATCAGGATGTTGGAATTGGTCCGAGTGCGTTTTTGAATATTTTGTTGGGCTCGACAGATCGTGCAGTGGACCGCCACCGTGCAAAGGCCCGAGCTGAGTGTGTGGCGAAGTCCATGAAGGACGTCTCCTTTCTGCAGACCAACGTAGCGCTACCTACTCTGGCGCTCGCGTTGATGCAGAACCTTCCCAAGGAGGAAGGTGAGAAGCTTGCGGCCGAGTTAGACTCCCTTCGCAAGGACGAGACCCTCTCGGATGGGACGAAAAGTCTCTGCATGGGGCTGGCCCTGATGAACGCTGTGGGAGAGGGGGTGCTGACTGCGGCCATCGACGCGGTGAAGACCACTCTTGAGGCGGACGCAGACCCAGCCTTGCTAGCTGCTATGCAGCAGGCAAAGAATCTACAGGATGCCAAGGGGGGCGCTCCGTCCTCCTCCGCTGCCGCCCCTGAAGTCATCAACTTCTTGGTTCAGGCCGTTGGGGCTCTGCCCCCGCCCAAGAAAGAGGAGGACCGGAAGGCATTGAAGGTGGTTGTCGAGACTGCGAAAGAAGTTGCTGAACAGCTTAGAAAACCCAAGCCGCCGCCCGCAGAGTAGTTCCCTTGCCACAGCGAAGTCTCAGCTCTGAAGGAGAGTGGTGGAGTCCTTCGGACCAGCGTCCCTAGGTGTCGAGGTTTTCGGTGAGCGTCAAGGTAGGTGGCGCTTAAGAGGCTTCATCCAACTGGCTCAACACCATCTGCCACCGACTCGCATTGCGGAGGACCACGCCGGCGAAGCTCGACCCTAGCCAGGCGCTCGATGCCATCATTCGGAGGGCCAAGAGGCGGGCAGGCGATCTTCCAGAGCTGAGTCGCCACACCATGGACTGGGGCCTTAACCCGGGCCGGACTCTTCCGTCCGGATTGGCTGGCTAGTTGACATAAGCCACCGTCTAAGGTCCACCCCTTTAAACATCTTGTTTGACGTAGTCGACGCTGCCGGCAGCGAGCACGCGTGACATCGCGACCTGCCGGCGCACCTCACGGCCTGGCGCGTAGCCCTTCTTCTGCCTTGGCTTTGGCCCGCGAGGATGCTTGAGGAGTATCCTCGGGTCGACTTGCTTGGCCATTTCCACCAGCGTCCTGGCCAGCTGGCCTGCTGTCTGACTTTCATATGGAAGCCAGACTTCCTCCGGGATGGCAGCCTTCAGTCCACCGTAATACTCGCGCAGTTCAGTCGCGATGTAGAAAACGGAGACTGCCTTCTTGCACACTGGATGCGCGGTTGTCACTGCCGCCTGCAGAAGGGCCAACACGTCGTAGGCCACCAGTGCGACACAAAATCCAAGCAGGGCGCCCCGGGGAGAGCCAAGGCCTCGCACCTCGCTTTCAAGGACAGCTTCCAGACGTCCAAAGAGGCATTCAATCCGCCAGCGAGCGCGGTACAGTCGGGCGAGGGTTGTCGCTGCCTTGCGGCCCGCTGGAACGTTGGTCAGCAGTCGGATGAGTCTCTCGCCGTCCTCGGTTGGCGTATCGAGTTCAATCTCGATGCGACGAAGCCGCAACACGCCGCTTTCTCCATCCGGAATGGACACCGGCTGTTCGAATACCGTGCCCGTTTCGATGCGCCCCACTTTCCTTCGCGGGCGTTCTGCCGTCGGTGCGGGATTGCGAGCATGCTCTCGCACCAGCAAGAAGGCGTCGCGGGCGGCGAACGCCTGGAGAATCGAGCGCGTGCTGAACCCCCTGTCCGCCACCCAGAGGTGGCCTGCCTCGACTTGCGGCAGGAGGTGCTTCAGCAGAGAGCGCTCATGGTCATGAGCGTCCTCCCAAGGCAGTACATCGGCTACCAAGTCCAAATCCGGGTCATACAGCACGAGAGATTGGCCCGGCATTGCGGCTCCCCGAAAGCCACGCAACGCAGACAAACGCTTGTCGCTCGCCGGCAAGTCATTGCCGTCCACGATTCGGACGGGTCGTGTCCCTATAAGTGTGTAGTCGGCGAGCAGGGCTGAGCGGGAAAGAGGGAAGCTCCTCGGAGAAACCAACCGAGACGGTCCTCCTTTGGCGAGGAGGCCGAGGAGTTCCCTGAAGTGGACGATACCGAGTTTGCCGCGCCCTCGCACGAGGAGGTGCGCACCGACGTGCGCGCGCTCTTCCTGGGAGCCATCCGCATGACGCTGGAGATGTTGCTGGAGGAGGAGATTCGGGGCCTGGTGGGCGCGGGGCGCTGGCAGCAGGTGGCGGGGCGAAAGGACCAGCGCAATGGCAGCTACCTGCGTGGCCTGCTGACGTCCATGGGGCACCTGGAGGTGGCCGTGCCCCGAACGAGGGCGAGCGGCTCCGCGGAGGCCGTGCTGGGCCGCTACAAGCGACGCAGCGAAGAGCTCGACGAGGCGATTACCAGCGCGTACGTCCAGGGTGTCTCGACGAGGAAGATGGGCCGAGTCACACGAGCGCTCATGGGCGAGGAGGTTTCGCGCTCGACGGTGAGCCGGGTGACGAAGTCCCTCGAAGAGAAAGTGGAAGGCCTGCGCACCCAGGCCTTCCCCTACCTGTACCTGGATGCCACCTTCCTGGACGCCAGGTGGGCACGCGCGGTGAAGA
>NZ_JAHNZT010000083.1 GCF_019039035.1 Citreicoccus inhibens
AGGGCTCGCTTCTTCTTCTGGTACTTGCTCACACAGGGCCGAACGGAGTGGGTTCCTGCCGCTTCCCCACTCGTCCAGCGCCTGCCTACCCTCCGGGCCGATCGGGAATCACGCCTCGTCGTTTAGGTCAATGAAGTCCTGCTTGGCGCCATGTTGCCATGCCATTGGGCGTGATGGTAAATGCTCAGGAGTCGGCACCATCGGCGCCATGACAGCTTGTTCTAGCCGACGAACCAATTCGACCGCCTGGGTGATCAATGACTCTGCGAGTGGCCGCTGTGGTTGCGCTATTTCTGTTGCCTCAACTTGGCTGGGCTTATGAGCCAAGAATGATCGCAGACCTTCCTGTCTCTCAGTTCTGCAAAGAGGCCACGAAAGACCGGGAAGAGTGCAGGCCAACTGACGGTCGTTGGATTGAGCCTAAGCTAGTATCTGCGCGCAGTCTTGATCGTGCGCAAGAGCCTGCAACTGAGCTGAGCGATGAGGCTATTATTAAGTCAATCGCAGATGCGTATTTGTTCCAAGTCCCCGCAGGGGGGACTATATCGCCCTGTGGTAAATTCGAAAGCGTCTCCTCTGATTTGGCTCTCTTGAAGGAGATAAAGTCACTTCCCGCAGTTACGTCATTCACGACGACCATGGAGGAGGTGATTACGGAAAGAGCCAGTAGTTCGCTGGATGCAGAGCTTAAAGGGGCGGTGTCGAAGGAGTTGGCGGCGACGATTAGGATCAATTTCGCTTCCGAAATGACAAAATTGATGAAGACGACTGAGTCAACAAAGGGGAAGGCTACTTATGTGAAGATTTGGTTCCAGCGAAATGCTGGAGATAAGGTGAATCCTATTCAGGATCAATTCAAGGCTCTTGCTAGTTGCAGTGGAAAGTCTGTGTTCGTGGGTGTCTCGGGCGTACTTCTTGAGGGTTTGCAAATAAATATTAACTCCATTACGGGGGAGACATTTCAGAGAGCGTTTGATGCTGCGGTGACTGCTGCTGCGGTTAGTCCTGCAGACAAGGGTAAGTTGTTGTCTGCGAACGTTTCGTTTTCCGCTTCTCGTGAATTCAAGAAAACGCTTAACACTCAATTCAGTGGGGTGACACAGCTCAGTCGACCTACTTTTTATCCTTTCTGGGTTAAGCAGGATGTAATACCTGTGCGGGTGTCCGCTGTGTCTGATGTGAAGTGAGGCTTCAGTGCTGACGGTTGGCGTGCTGGCTGGGGGTTGTCTCTCAGCCTTTGCTGAGTTTCGGCCTGTCATGTTCTGTCGATGCTCACTGTCTCTGCATCCACCTCGCCGCGCTCGGCGGGCGTCGTCTCACGCGCGGCGCGCAGGGCCTGGGCGTGCCGCGCCTGCAAGCCCTCCAGCGAGAAGGTGGCGTGCAGCTCCTGGCGGGAGTCGGCGCCGCCTTGGACGAACTCCTTGAGGCGCACCATGGTGTTGAAGTCGGTGGGGTTGTCGACGCGCACGCGGCCCTCGGACAGGGCCTCCTCGAAGCCGAGGAGGTAGCCGTCAATCATCTTCAGCGCGTCGTCCTTCGAGACGGCGATGGCCGTGGCGCGCAGCTCAATCAACTTCTGGTCCGCCTTGGTGGCGATGCGCGTCTTGGCCTCGTCGCGGCGGCGCAGGCAGTTGTGCTCCTTCGCGTAGTTGGCGACGAGCGAGGTGGCCACGCCGAAGCGGTCGGCCAGCTCGCGGTACGAGGCGAAGGACGTCGTGGTGGATCCGTCCGGCAAGGTCTTCACGTCGCCGAAGACGAGGGCGCGGTCTAGCTCCTGGCGCGGGAGCGCGGGCTCCTCGGACTTGCGGGGGCGGCCCGTCTTCCGCTTCGGAGGAGCCTCGGCTAGCGCGTCGTCCGGCGCGGGTGTCTCGTCCGGCGGCTGGCCTGCGAGGAGGCGCTTGCGACGCCCGAGGCAGTCGTGCTGCTGGGCGTACCGGGCGACGGCGCTGTGCGCGACACCGAAGCGCTCGGCCAGCTCGCGGAGAGAGGGGAAGCGGCGCTTCACACGGCCTCGCGTGGTGGGCACCTCCTCGCCTTCCACGAGGAGCCGGTCCACCTCGTCGTGGGGAAGCCGAGGGCCTTCGGCCTTGGTGGGGCGCCCCAGCTTCTTCAGGGGCTTCTTCTGGGACATGCCTTCCCTCAGCAGCCGCTGGAGGGCTGCGCTGTGGTGTCCGCGGACTGGGTGCGCAGGCGCTGCATCAGCCGCGTGCGCTGGCGCTTCAGGCGCTGGTACGTCCGCTCGACCTCGGTGGTGTCGCCTTCGACGAGGCGGGTGGCGTAGGCGCGCAGCTTCTCGCGGCGGACGACGGTGGCCATGAGGACATCGACGTCGCTGCGCGGCAGGGTGGCGCGAGCAAGTTGCACCAGCACGGCGTCGCGCCGCACAAAGCTGCGCCGGATGCTGGGACGCCTGGGGCTCTCCACTGGGTTGGTGCGAGGGGCGTCGGGCACCCACGCGGCAAGCTGCTCCGGCGAGTACGTGTCGTGGTGCTCCGCGTGCTCCTTGCGCAGGTAGCGGAACACCTCGCGCGCCGTCTGCTGGCGCAGGCGGACCGCCGTCCAGTTGTGCCAGCGGGGGAGGGGGAAGCTGCGCGCGACGGAGAGGAAGGTGGCGAGGACGAGCTGGTCCAGGTCCTCTTTCGGCACAGCCGTGCTGCGGAGGCGGTGGCGCAGGCGGCGCAACATGGGCGAGTAGGCAGAGGCGAGGGTTGCTGGCCACGCGGAGCTGGACGCGGCCTGACACTCAGCCACCAGCGCCCGGGTGAGGGACTCTCGCTCCGGGTATGTCGCTTCACGCACGTCCTCCAGCGCAGCCAACACCGACTCGAGGCCGTCGTGGCGAGCGAAGGCCGGCTGCCCCAGGCGCGCAGCCGCGAAGACGGGCTGGTGCCGAGGGGCGAGCGCCTCCACGCGCAGCAGGCCCAGGAGGTGGGCGAAGAAGTCACTCACCGAGGACGTGCCTCCCACCACTCGCGAAGCAGCTCGAGGAAGTCTTCCAACTGCATGGCGACGAGGGGCGGCTGCCCGTCGTCCTTGCACACGGCCAGCGGCCACCGGCCCGGCGGGCACGTCTCCACGGCCTGTCGCATGGCCTCGCGGACGTTGGTGCGCCGATGGGCTTTCGACTCCACCCAAAAGCAAGGCACCTCGACGTCCGGCACTTCCTCGCCGCTGCGGTACTGGAGGCCGCGGCGGATGAGGGCCTCGGGCATCGCTTCCCGGAAGCGGTGGACGAGTGCCCGCTCGAAGTCCGCACCCTTGCGACGAGAGGCGGCGCCACTCACGAGAGGCCTCCCGTCTCTTCGAGGAGCCGCTCCATGTGCCCTCCTCGGGACATGCGGACGGCGAGGCAACGGGCCACCTCCAGCGTGCAGCGAGCGTCCACCATGGCGCGGTGGGGCGAGGGGCGGTGGAGGCCGAAGCGCTTGGCCAGGGCGTTGAGGGAGAGGGACTCCACCTCACCCGAGGCAAGCAGCGGCCACGCGAGGCTGGCGGTGTCGAGGCGGTGGTAGTCGACGCTGGGCAGGGCCAGCCCGGAGCGGGCGTAGCTTGTGGTGAGGAAGCCCCAGTCGAAGCTGGTGTTGTGGCCGGCGACGAGGGTGCCGGCGAGCAGCGGCGTCACCGTGGCCAAGACTTCCTGCAGGGAAATCGCGTCCCGCCACTCCTCGTCGGAGTAGCCGCACACGGCCAGGGCCTCGGGCTGTGCGTCGGCCAGCCGAGTGGGCTGCACGCGCGCCTCATACTCCGCCAGCACCTCGAGGCTGCGGGCGTCGACACGCAGCACTGCCACCTCCAACACCTCGTGCCGAGAGGAGTCCAACCCCGTCGTCTCCAAGTCGATGAAGGCGAGCGTCCGTAGGTGCGGTGGGAGGCTGGGGCGTTGCGGACGGTGGATGACGGGGGTGGGAGTCGTCTCGGAAGCAGAGGATGCGAGCAGCACTATGCGACCTCCTTCGCCCAGAAGCGGGGGGAGTGGTGTTTGGTGGCCAGGGAGCCCAGCTCCGCCTTCAGCAACGCGACGCGAGCGCTGCCCAGGCGTTTGCCCGCGTCCTTCAGGAGCGCGTCGAGGGACTTCTTGTCGACGCTGGCGAGGTGCTGCACCAACTCGTCACGGGAGAGGCCGGTGGCCCGGGCCAGCACCTCGACGGTGGGCTCCAGCGGGTAGTCGAGGCTGGTGGTGTTGAACATGCGGTAGCGCGTGCCGGCGAGGACGAGCTCCTCCTTCGCCGTGAGGTGGGCGCGGAGGACCTCCTCCAGCTCCGCCTTGCGGGCGGTGAGAATCTTCGCGAGGTGGCTGACTTCTTCGCGCTCGCGTGCGACAGACTCCAAGTCGGAGGCGTCCTCGCAGACGACGCTGCGCTGGCCTGTCAGCGCACGGGCGTAGGCGGGGCAGTGGCGCCGGTGGTCGCAGTGCACGCAGTTGGGGTTGAGCCGGGCAGGGAAGGCCTCCGAGGACTCCATCTGCTGGCCCAGCGTCTCGACGTAGGCGAGGGCCGCCTCCAACTGCTCTTCGGTGCGCGTCGTCTCCTGCAGCACGCCGTGGCGGAGCATCCACATGGACAGGCGAACGCGCTTGGCCCAGGGCCAGAGTCTGCGTGCGGCAAGCGAGTAGAGGCTGAGCTGGAGGCTTGCGTCCAACTCGTCACGAGAGAAGAGCTGGTGGTTGGATTTATAGTCAATGACGTGGACTGTCTCGTCGTCCACCCAGTCGACGCGGTCGATGAAGCCTAGGACGGTGAAGGGCCCTACCGGCAGGCGGAACTCCTTCTCGATGGCCAGGATGTCTCGGGCGTCGACGCGCCCCTGTTGGCGGACGAAGTCCTGGAGGATGCAGAGTCCCTGCTGGAAGAGGTCCAGGCCCGAGAGTCCTTCCGCAGTCCACGCCTCGCGGTAGAGCTGGAGGGCGCGCTCCTCGGAGAGCGGGCCTGCATACTCGGTGTCGATGACGTCTTGGAGAAGTCGCTCGAGGACGCTGTGCAGCGCCTTGCCGAAGCTCAGAGGAATGCCCGGCTCGGCGGTGTGCTTGTCGAGGTAGTGGAGTTGGTAGGACAGCGGGCAGGACTCGAAGCGGCTGAGCCGGCTGTATGACAGGTGCGTGTTTCGCATTCCGCTCATGGCGTGAGCCTCCCTGGGGCCGATGCGGTGGCGTGTTGCGAGACAGTCATCACGCTCTTTTCGAGAGACACATCAAGTCGAAGCTGGGCGCCAGGGCAGGCCCTTGCGTGTGTTTCACAGTCGCATGCCTGTCTCACGGCACCACTCCGTCACGAGGAGGGGCGGCCCGTTCGAAAGACGTGACACGCGAACCGGGGAAGGCGGAGAGGACGCGCACCAGCGTGGCGGCATGCTCCGGAGTGAGCTCCTTCCGGGACTGGCCGGTGTAGGCCGGGACGAGCCACACCTCACCGTAGGTTTCCGAGGCGAAGCACACCTCGGTGCGGAGGGCTCTGAAGCTGGCGATGGCCTCATCGGTGAGGCCGCGCAAGAAGGCTGCCTGGGACTCCGCAGCGAGCGCGTCTGGCTCCTTCACATCGACGAGAGGTGGAGCTGGCTGCGAGGGCTTGGAGGCTGGGACCTGGGCGAGCTTCTTCGACCCAGTCTCAGCCAGCGGATGGCCGAAGAGATCGACACGGGCCTGCGTGGGCTCAATACGGGACAACGCAGGCGCTGGAGCAAGCTCCGCCGGCACATTGGGGCGCAACGGTGCCTGTCGATTCACCTTCATCCACTCGGTGCACATGGAGCTGCTGGCCAGCACGCAGACACCGCGAGGACGGTAGTGCAGGCAGCGGGTGTCCTCGCCGCGGACGTAGTCTTCACACGTCACGCCAGGCGGGCGTTGTTGGGCAGGGGTGGGCTGGAGGTAGCGTGTAAGGGCCATGCGCGGAAGTCGGCAGCGCGTGTTTGCCGATACACTCTAAAAGCACCCCAGCCCTTCGGTTTGGGACAAGAAATAATTTCGGCCGATTTTATTTTCGATTTCACTCCAAGGGCCCGAGAGAGGCAGTGGCAGTCGGCCGGGCACATGCCCACGCCCTCCTCACTGCCAGTGTCCTGTGGACACCCCGGGGACAGTCAATGGACAGGTGTCTGTCCACGGTTTTCGTGAGTGGTTGCGAGGGGATGGTCCACTGTGGACAGCGTGGACAACTTTTGAAGGGTACTCATACGTATACGTGTGTGTACGCGTATTGAATATTAAATATGGGCGCGCGCGCATACGTGTGTCTCCCCATAGAATCTGTCCACCTTGTCCACAGTGAGGTTTTCGTTAGGAAAATCATGAAGATAAGTGTGGACAGAAGGCTGTCCACAGCTGTCCACGCTGTCCACACCCATTCA
>NZ_JAHNZT010000084.1 GCF_019039035.1 Citreicoccus inhibens
TCGTCCACGACGGGAACTCCTCGGCTCCCCTGCCAGGGGGAGACCGTCTCGGTTGGTTTCTCCGAGGAGCTTCCCTCTTTCCCGCTCACCTCTGTTCGCCGACTACACACTTATAGGGACACGACCGAGTCCAAGCCAGGGGCTGCCTATCTGAACAAGGCCCTTCCCGCATACCCAGTTGAGCGCTGGCCCTAGTCATTCCAGGCGGTTGCGCGGGCGAATGTAACAAAACGATACATTCTAGGGCTTCGAGGTCGCACTCGGAGTGAATGGGATTTCGAGGTTTTTGTACCTATCACGTCGTTCCGCTTGGACTGGGCTGCCGGTACCTTGAGCTTGCCGTTGCGCGAATCCCTCTCGCGCAGGCCCTTGGAGTTCCCTGCCCATGTCCAATCCGTCTGACTCTCGGCCTGCCGGGAGGGTTGTCCTATTCACGAACGGCGACACCGCCTACGAGTTCTTCCGCGACTTGGGAGAGGGGCGCGTCGGTGAGCGCATTCTCCTGGCCCAGACGCGCACGCCGAGGGGCCTCGGTGACTGTGTGGTGCTCAAGTGCCTGCCCTTGCCGAAAGCGGCGGACACGACGGAGAAGCATCAGCGCGCCCGTGCTCGGCTGGAGGAGGAAGTCCGGCTGGCGCAGTACCTCCAGCACCCGAGCATTGCCCGCGTGTATGGCCTCTTTGCGCTGGAGAATGGCCTGTGCGTGGCGATGGAGAGCGTCGAGGGACTGTCGCTCAACACGCTGCTTGCGGTCGCCCAGGCGCGCGGTCGCTACTTCTCCGAGGCGTTCATCCTGTACGTGGGCGCGGAGGCCGCTGCGGCCCTCTCCTACGTGCATACGTGCACGGACGACGCGGGCATTCCGCTGGGCATCGTCAACCGCGACATCAACCCCACGCGCATCCGCCTGGGGCCTCACGGTGAGGTGCGGCTGACGGACTTCGGAGTGGCCCTCTCGCGCCTCTCGGGGCGACTGGCCACCTCCCTGCCTCGCCCCCAAGGCGAAGTCCTCTACTCGGCCCCCGAGGTGTTGCTAGGGGAGGGGGTGGACGCTCGTGCGGACTTGTTCTCCCTGGGGCTCACGCTTTTGGAGTTCGCGACGGGACGCCACCTCTACGACCCGAGCCACCTTCGAATCGAGGAAGTGGAAGCGCGCCTCTCGACAGAGGAACGAGAGCGCGTGCTCGCGGCCTCGGTGGCGTCGCTCGTGACGGAGCTGCCTCCGTTTGCCGAGGATGCCATCTGGTGTGCCATGGCCTATCGCTCAGGGGACATCGAGCACGCCGCGCGCGGACTCGCGGTTCCGCTCCGGGACATCATTCACACGCTCCTGTGCCGCAACCCCTCCGACAGATTCGGCACGGCGAGGGAGTTGGAACTCGTCATGCGAGCGAGACTGTCTGCGCTGGGGCCCTACACGGGGGCGGATGCGCTGAAGGAAGTCCAGACTGCCCTCGGGGATATCGGTGCCGGGCTGTGGGACTTCGAGTTGCCGAGTGATGAAGGAGGAATCACTCCCCCTGTGCCTGAAGCGTATGGGGCTGATGCGGTTTCCACTGCGTCCGGTACCCCGAGGGCGGGAGGGCGGCGGTCGAAGCTGTCGGATGACACGCCGACGGAGCCCGGTGTTCCCCCGCGCAATCGCAGACTGACGAAACAGCCGACCGCGTAGCGGCGGCACCTCTTTCCCTTCAACCCCGCTGATTCACCACCGGAGCGGCGCGAACTGCCGAGCCGACCGGGAGACGTGCGTTTCGTGTGCCTCATGTCGGGGCACGCACAGGAGGCGTGTATGCAGAGAGTGCGAAGCTGGCTGTCCGTGTTGGTGCTGTTGCTGTTGCCCCTCTCGGGATGGGCCTCGGAGCTTTCTGCTCTCGAGGAGTTGCCCCCACCCTCGGACTCACCTGCAATCCCATGGGCGTACCTGGCACGCGTCGAGGCGACGGCGTGGACACTCCTGCCGCGCGCGGGCTCGGGAGTGGAAGAGGGCTTCGCGCAGGTGGAGCCCACGTTCATCCTCGACGGCGGGCCGGAGTTCGGCGTCAACGTGGGTGCTCCCGTGCGCTTTCGCATGTGGGGCGGTGGTGAAGGTGCAGGGCTCGTGCGCCGCGAGGATTGGGACACCCTCTCGGACTGGGGGCAGGTGATTCGCGGCCTCAAGTTCGGCTCGGACAACGCGCCGCTGGGCGTGTGGTTCGGTGCCTTGGAGAGCTACAGCCTTCTCTCCGCGCATCTGGTGCGCCGCTACTCCAACCGGATGAATCCGGACTACCACCCGGCAGGCGGCTTCCTCACCGGCACGCTGGGGCCTCTGTACACGGAAGCCTTCGTGTCGGATGTGCTGGGCGCTCGGTTGATGGGGGCGGAGTTCTCGTTGGACGTGGAGCATCTCCTCTTCGGCAAGCCGGAGAATCGAGGTTGCTACACGCTGGCGTTGTCGGCGGTGCACGACTGGGGACGGGCAGGAGGACGCGCGCCCTCGGTGACGCTGGCGCACCTGGACGCCACGGCGATTGCGGTGGTGCGGCCGGGCTTCGAGGCCCTCGTGATTGCCGGCTGGGGTGGCAGGCCCGGAGAGGGCGGCGCCTGGGGCGCGGTGTTGGGCGTGGGCGTCGACACGGTGACGCCGACGCTGGACATGACGTTGCGGCTGGAGGTGCGCAGGCAGCACGGCGGCTTCCGTCAGGGCTTCTTCGGCCCGGACTATGAGCTGGCGCGATTCCGTGCTGCGGGGCCTGACGGCGTGCCGCTCGCGGAGTCTCCATTCCCGAGTGGCTACTCACTCTATGGCGAGGCTGTGGTGGGCTGGGATGCGGTCCACTACGGCGGCCTCTCCAAGCACCTGAAGCTGACGCTCGGCGCGGAAGCCTTCACCTGGGGCCGCTTCGACGTGGATGGGCGCGTAGCGGTGCAGCTCTTCGAGCGCAGCTTGGAAGTGGCGCTGAAGGGCCTCGGTGTGGGCATGGGACAGCCCGGAGCGCGCTACCTCGGCGGGGCCGAAGTGCGTTGGCGCTTCCTCAACGGGAAGCTCTACGCGATGGGCACAGCGGGCACGTTGCTGTTCCCCACGGCGGAAGGCTCGCTGCGACCGGGGGCCTTCGCCTCGGTGGGCCTGGGGGTGGACAGTGCGCGCTGATGCTTTCTCCCTGATGCTGGTCTGGCTCTTTACCGGGTGTGTCAGCGTCGCGCCTGCATCGGGCCGGGGTCGAAACCTGAGCTACGCGCCTCATGTCCTCACCACTCCAGCGTTGGGGACGCCTCTGCTCGACGAGCGTCCCCGCAGCTCGGGTTCCCTGCCGGTCTCGATTGCGGACTCCGGCGAGTCGTCGCGGCTTGGTCGTCGTCGGGTCCCTCGTGAGGAAGCTACGGGGGCCGGAGGGGGCACTGTGGCTCCGGCGGTGGGCGGCCTGTCGATTGGTGGTGTTTCTGGCGGCACTACGCAACTGGACGCGTGGGAGCTGCTGCTCACGAGTGCAGGACTTGAGGCTCGTGACGAACGCCCCATGCCTGGAGGTCCGCTCACTCCGACCCAGGCGGATCGCTTGCTGAGAGGACTCCTGGGGAAGCCCGTTTCGTTGGGGCAGTTCCCCGCGCGCCTCGCGGCCGGCTATCTGCTGCGCAAGGTTCTGGAGCGGGGCGAGATGCCACGCGCCGAATTGGTGCGCCAGGTCGAACGCTTCGCTGGGGTTGCAGTCCTGCGGCCAGATGGGTGTCTCGCGTGGGTGCGAAACGGTGCGACGCAACAGCGGGTCGCGCCCGTCGAGTGGCGAGACGGTGCCTTCCGCGCCCACGGTTTCGAACTGGGGCGCTTCTACGACGGGCGTACAGCCGTCTTTCGCCTCATGGGTGACGACCTTCAGATTGTCGATCGCCACCCAGTGGGAGAGGTCTACAGCGATGCAGACTATGTGGGCCGCACGCTCGACGGAGCTGAAGCCGCGTTCGTGAAGCTGGCGCTCTCCATCGGCTATTTCTTCACCTACCCGCTGGACAGCATTGCTTCCCTCAAGAACTTGCCAGCTGGTGTGGCGGCGCTCATCGAGTCGTCGCCGGAATACTTCGAGCGCTTTCGGTGGATGACGAAGGGGGAGCAGATTCAAGCCGTGGCCGAGCTGGCCACGAACCTCCTCCTCACGACGGGGACGGCTTCGGCCGCGACTCGCACTGTGACTGGGTTGATGGCGGGAGCCGAAGCAACGGTGCCGGTGCTGTCTCTCTCGGCGCAGGGTGCGCTCACCATCGAGCGAGTGGCCATTCCTGTCGGGCGAGCGGCGGCGGTGCTCGGTGGTGGACCTGGGGCGGCCATCATCCTCCAGCGGGTTGGTGCGCAGGGGAATCAGGAGGCGCCCTCAGATGGCCCGGGGAGATGGGAGTTCGCCAGGGAATCAATGGAAGAATCCGCGCGTCGCTACGAGAAAGAGGTGACCGGGGCTCCGGACGGCCAGTCCTACGTTGTCGGGGACGTGAAGTTCGACGGGTACAAAGATGGAGTCTTGCTGGAGGCCAAGGGGCCCGGCTATGCCAAGTTCATTCCGGACGCGGCAGAGAGCGGCGGCTGGTTTCAGGGCTTTAGGAAGATCGTGAATCAGGCGGAACGACAGCTCGAAGTCGCCAACGGCACTCCTATCCGGTGGCACTTTGCGGAGCGTGAGGCGGCGGATTTTGTCCGCGAGATCTTCAGGACCGAAGGGCTTGGAAGGATCAAAGTCGTCTATACCCCGCCATCCCTCTAGGTGCAGAGCCCAATGACTGAACGGTACTACGCTGGTGTCTACTGGTCAGGACGACGTGGAGTGGCGGAAGAGCATGCGCGCCGTGCTGGCGCCTTCTTCCGAGGGTTGGTCGCCTTGGATCCAACCTTTGCTCAGTGGTTCGAACAATCATCGTCTCGCACGGCCGCGTTGGCGAGCAGGTTCGAGCCTACGCAAGACGCACTGTCCGCGCTGTTTGCTGAAGGGAAGTACCGTCAAGGAGCCGGAGACGTTGCCTTCGCCGCATGGAACGGCGAGTCCGAGGGCGGCACTGTGGCGAGCATCACCTGTGGCTCGCGCTCGCGGCATGTGCTGGACCGATGCACCGTAACTCTTCCCTCAAAAGGGGGGGCCGCAGAACGGCTGCTCTCCGCGCCCGTTATGGCCGAGATCATGAGGTCAATGGTGCTTGCGTGGGAGCCAGAGTGGGGCGTTGCTACCTCTGTCGCTCATCGTGACAACGTGTCGGAGGAGGCAGACCCCGGAACGTTCGCTGGATGGGTGATGTACTTCTCTCGCCAGCGAGGTGAAGTGCCGCCCCTTCCTTCTCCAGTACAGGTTGAGCCAGTTGGAGATCAGGGAACGCTCATCGTCATCACTCCCGAACGTTTCTCGGCTACAAACCTGGAGCACGTAGCTCTTGCCGCGCGTGTCCACGACCTTCTCGATCGAGCAGGGCTCCTGAAGTCACTCCTGCCCCCAGGGTAGAACCGTGATGGGGGCGACTGGCCGCCCCATCAGTCCGTCGCTTCGTTCTACTGGTGGGCTCACCGATTGCCCCCATATAGCCCCTCCAGGGTGGAATCGGGCGGCAGGAGGCGGGACAGGGCGGGACAACAACTGGCCAAAATCCCCAGTGAAATCGCGGATCAAGGCGATCCTGCCTCGGGATTGGGTTGTTCGGTGCAGCGGGTTCGAATCCCGCCCTGGGCACTCCGAATTAAGCCTCCAAGTCCTTGTGACTTGGGGCTTTTTTCATTTCTAGGCTACTGCCTCCTGTCCATGTTGCACGTATGTCGCATGCGACAACACGGGCCCATCGAGGGTAACCGTCCGGCGAGTGACGTGTGGAGAGCGGTTGAAGACGGATGGGTGCCGTGTTCGGCGAGCGCCGCGACCGGAAGGGTGTTCAGGGCGGAGGTAGGAGGTGCGCCTGGGGCGGGTCCGTGGT
>NZ_JAHNZT010000085.1 GCF_019039035.1 Citreicoccus inhibens
CAGGGCTCGCTTCTTCTTCTGGTACTTGCTCACACAGGGCCGAACGGAGTGGGTTCCTGCCGCTTCCCCACTCGTCCAGCGCCTGCCTACCCTCCGGGCCGATCGGGAATCACGCCTCGTCGTTTAGCGTGGCGCCTCCCCCTCGTCCGGAGGAAGCCCTGACAGCGCGGCTTCAATGTCAGCAAGCCGGGATTGGAGTCCTTTGCGCTCAGCCTCAAGCGCGTGGCGCCACGAGGGCTTGCGGATGATTTCGTAGGCGCTCGGGAGCGCCTGCGCCATTCGCTCGGCCAGTGCCAAGGGGACGTCGCGGACCTCCAGCGTGACGTCCTCCTTGTTGCCGAGGGCATTGGCCGCGCCTCTCGGCAGGCCCTCCGGAAAGCTGCCCGCGATGACGGTGACGCCGGGGCCGAGTCGATACTCCTCGTACCGGCCACCGCGCACCACAAGGCGCCTGCCGAGCCCCCCACAACTCCTCTCCCCAACCCTCCTCCGTCGTGACGCGGCGATGCACGGTGACGGTTGGCACTTTGGCCCCATTCGTCCCGAATACGGACAGGAGGAGGTCGCGGACAGCCCTCTCGTCAGCGCGCTCAAACTCGTAGCAGCCTTCGCCCTCTTCCGCGGAGTGGCAGCGGCCTGCGAGCGATTTGGCCCGAGCCGTAAAGGCAGGGGGCCATGGCGCGGTGACGCGCAAGACGTCACCCACGGTGGCGACGAGGACACCAAGAAACCCCGAGGACTCCGGCGCGGCGGGGATTGGCGCCCCCTCAAACGCCGCACGGAGTCGAGGTTGCAGCGCCTCCCACACTCCGTCCGTGCTGCCCGCTTGAATCCACCACCTCGCGGACTGCAGGCGCTGGACGCTGGCAACAAATGCGTCCACCAGCAACCCGGCCTCACGTGGGTTCTCCCGGAGCTGCTTTGCGCGGCCTGGCGCGCTGACGAGGCGCTGAAGGACAGCCGTCAGCGACCGCGCGCGAATGCGCGCACCGAGTGCCTCCTGCCTGGCGGACACCGCCTCCAACCTTGGCAGCTCCACCTGGAAGTCCAGGACGGGCGCACCCTCGTGCTTCACGACGAACGCGGTCTGCATTCTCTCCCCAGCGGAGGCAGTGGCGGGCCCGCCACTCCAGGAACGCATATGCGTCGACACTTGAATTGCGTCAACCTGAGACGCACACCCACGGCCGGAGCCGACTCCCCAAGAGCGCGAGCTTTCGAGCAGCGCGCGAAGACATGGGGCCTACCAGCACCAATGGCCCAATCATCCGTGAGGCGAACGGACTACGACGCGACGAGGGGCGCTCGGCAAGACAAGGCAAGTTGCAGTTGGGGCAGTCCAGAGCGGCCCTCATCGAGGAGGGCCTGCCTTTTCCTTGTTTACCAGCATGGGCAGTCCGACCAAAAGCAGCGAGCGCCATGGGAGACGGAAGTCCCAGACTCCAAGCTGGTGAGCCACCCCCATATTCAGCAGCGCTCAACCCCAAAGCGGGGGACTCTGGCGTTCGCGACTCTCGCACTCGAAGCACCTCGCTTTCTCGAAGTCGCCTCCCGTCCTCTGCTCGACACGTCCGCCAAGGCGACAGCCCCCTCGACACCCAAGGGCCTCTTCACCATCGGCCGCCGTCACGGCCGAAGCGGCGCCCGCCCAAGCACCAGGCGGTCCGAGGACTCCAGGACACCCCGCAGTGCACCCAATCGTCCTACACCCCAAACCACGCCGCTACATTCCCATCCCCCGCGAGATTCGGAGGCGCTTCTTCTCGGACTCTCACAAAACCCCACCAATAACAAACACCCTCAAACTCGCTTCATTGACGGACACCTCAAAAGCATTTAGGCCACCCTCGCCGTCTGACTCACCACCCACACCAGACAGGCCATGAAGGAGCTATCATGAAGCGGCACCTCATTCTGCTAACCCTCCTCGGCACCCTGGGACTCGCTGGCGCAAGCTGCGGGCCCGGGACGGACGGACAACCCCCACCCGCCTCGGATGAGGCATCGCAACAACTCCCCTCGGAGGAGTTCTCATCCGAGGAGAACGACGTCACGCAGTTCGCACGCAACTGCAAGACAACCTGCTCGGGCAACACCGCCAGCGGCGGCGCCTGTGGTGTCGTTGGGTTCGGTAGCACCACGTTCCTCGGAGGGTGCAAGAAAGCGTGCCGGTTCGCGCGACGGGACGCCGATGCGAAAGCTGTGAACTATGGGTGCCAACTCACGCAGTGCAATGATGAGTGTTAGCCCTCGACCGCGCATTGAATTCACCAAGCCCGAGGATTGACTCAACATGCAGTCGAGCGCGAGCAGGTTCCGCGCTCGACTCATGTGAGCCACGACTAGGGGAGCACCTAACCGAGAGGCGGGGTGCTCCCAATCAGCAGCACACCTCAACCCTTGGAAGACGAAACTGCAGTCCCCAAAGTCCTCGAGTCTTCCTCTGGAGGCACCGTTAGCGGCAAAACTGCGGCATGACGGGCCCGCGTCGAAGAGGTGCGCCTTCGCCCTCCCCGGCTACCATGCGCCCTGCCCCACCCGACATCGCCCGTCGCGCTATAGCCCATTGCGCACACAGAGAAGTGGCCCATCGGCACCCATTGGCATTGCGACTCCGCACACCCTCTCGATTCGAAGCCCGCATCCTCCAACGACTGCCTCAAGCCTGACACGCTCGAGGGCGACACCGCCGCCCCCCTTTTTTCCGCTCCGAGGTGACTCGCGCCCTCCTGGCGCCTCGCCGTCACGCAGGGGCGCAGGTGGACTTGCGCCGCTCCATCGCCTCCCAGCGCGAGGGCGACACGCCCATGCAGCCAAGCACTGTGGCGGCTTTCTGAAGTCCCGCGGACCTCACTCCAGCGAGACGTGACGCCCGGCACCAGTTCCCCCCGGTGCCGGGCGTCATCCTGTCGGCGCGTCGCCGTTCTGACACAGCTGATTCTTCCCCAGGGCCTCCCGCTTCCACACAGGCGCACTCCGCCGCCAAACAACCGAGGGAAAACTGAAAGCCCCCTCGGCGCGCCTCCCACCACGGGGCTTGAAGCAAGACAGACGCCCTCGCACTGGCCACCACAACTCTCTCCCTCTCAACTTGCCATGTCCGCGCAGCAGAGCGTGTATGCCCTCACGCGCCGCCCACGGCGCCGTTGGGGGACACCCATGCTCATCGGCAGCACCACCACCTACCTCGGCAACGAAATCCCCGGCCTCCACGGGCAGCAGGTTCGCATCTTCGGCGTCTTGCGCGGCAGCCTCCGGCCCGACTCAAACCCAGACGCAGACGACTACTACGTCTGTGACAACGAGACGCTGGCCCGTCTCGGGGGCGTCACCGCCGAGGACTGCATCGACGCGGCCCCCGTCCTCCCGGACGGCTCCACCCCCTTCGTGCATGTCGGCCCGCGCGCCATCGACTTGGAGTGCTTCGCGCACCTGCGCGCGCCTGGCGCACAATGACTTGCCTTCCACGCGAAACAGAGCGCGTATGCCTCACGCACGAAGGCCTACTGCGCGCCCGCAGAATGAGTCCATGAGGCTCCGTAAGGCCTCCTTGCGAGGCAGCGCGAAGGCCGCCCGAAACTCCCGCAGCACGTAGCCCCTTCCCACCCAACGAGAGCAGCCGCACGCGAGGGCCTCCAGGCCACCCTCGCGGACGCCAAACGTGTACCCACGGCCCAACCAGGACAGCACCGCCATGCCCCGTACCACCGCCAAGACGAAGAAGCTGGAGTCCCTGAATCTGACGGAGCTGCGCGCCCGCTACCGTGAAGTGGTGGGCGAGGAGACGCGCAGCCCCAACAAGGTGCACCTCATCCGCCGCATCGAGGAGAGCCTCGCCGCGAAGAAGCAGCGCAGCCCCTCCCGCCAAGGGGCAGCCATCGCGCCCAGCACGCCCCTTGCGACGCCCGCTGCCCAGGCCACGCCCTCGTCCGCGGAGGCCACCCCACCCTCTCCCCAGCGCGGGCGCTTCGCCAACATGCCGCTGGAGGCGTTGCAGGCGGAGTACCGCAAAGTCCTCGGCCGGCCCACCAGTAGCAGCAATGTTGGCTACCTCCGGTGGAAAATTCGGGAGGCGGAGGCTGGGCGTGTGCCGGTGGGGCCACGCCTCGCGCGCGAGGCGAAAGTGCGCGAGGACGGCAAGCGCGTCATCCCCCTCTCTTTCGGGGCAGAAGCACTGGAGGGCCTCGACAAGACTTGGCGCAACGCCGGCATGCCGAGTCGGACGGAGTTCTTCCGCCGCGCCATCCGCCGCTACCTCGTCGACATGGGCGCCCCGGAGGCCGCAGCCCTCTTTGCCCAGGATGCGGAGTGAGGCCCGCCATGACGACGAAGCAACAGGGCCTTGAAGCCCTCGTCAAGGAGGCCCTCCGCAAGGCGCTCGCAGGCATCCGTGTGGAGGTGAAGCTGGCCCTTCACAGCAGCGGCTGCGAGTTACAGCCTGAAGTCGAGGTCGCCTTCCCTCCGGGGACGTCCTCGCGCCAACGCAACACCGCCCTCCTGCTGCTGTCCGCGCGCGTGGAGCTGCTCACGCCACCGAGTGAGCACTGGCTCGCGGCATCGGACGTCCTCGACGACGGAACCCGGGGCCGCGTCTACGTGGTGCTGCTCGGCGTCGGCGGCCCTCGGCCAGCCCGCGAGGAAGCCGAGCGCGGGCTGCAGGTCCTCCGCAACGCCCTTCGCTGACATTTGGGAATACAGGCGGCGGCACCAAGCCCGCCGCCAACCCAATACACACAACACCAAAAAACCAGAGGGGACTTGATACGCGCGCCAACCAGAGCGTGTATGCATTTTGCGACGGGCACCCCAGCACCGTGCCACTCCATAGGAATTCCCACCATGAGCGCCACGCCCCTCCCTTCTCACCTCACCGAGTTGAAGATGGTTGACCTCCACAACGCAGCGCTGAGTCCGAGCCTCAGCAAGAGCCGGTACGGCACAGCCCAACCCCAACTCGACGTCCGCCTTCCGCCCGGCGCCTCCCACCGGCAACTGAGCGCGCTGCTCCATGCCTTTGCCGCCAGGCTGGAGCTGAATACCCCCGCCAACGAGCGGTGGCTCGTCCAGACTGAGCGCCTCTCGGAGCCAAACCACGGCCGCCTCTACCTGGAGCTCGCCGAGGGCGACGAGGCGGAAGCCAGGCGCGGGATGAAGCTCCTGAACACCCTGCTGGGCTGAACAGCGGCGGAGAGGGAATCCGCGGCGAAAAACCACACGAACTCCCTACGGCTCGCAGAGCGCCGCGCCACTGCGTTCGCGCCCAGTCGAGTACTTCCAAGTCCCCAGGAGAAAACCTCTCAGAATCACGGGATAGTTGCGCATCGACCCTAACCCCACTCGACTCACGCCCACCAGACGATGAGGACTTGCCTTACCTGAAAACAAGAGCGTGTATGTCTTTCGCGACGGGCAACCACGCCCGCGCAAAACGCGAGGACGTCGATGAGAATCAAAAGCACCACCGCATTCCGGGCCTACACCACCATGCGCGCGAACCAGGCCAAGGCCACCAAGCGCTTCATGGGGTCGTGTCCCTATAAGTGTGTAGTCGGCGAGCAGGGCTGAGCGGGAAAGAGGGAAGCTCCTCGGAGAAACCAACCGAGACGGTCCTCCTTTGGCGAGGAGGCCGAGGAGTTCCCTGAAGTGGACG
>NZ_JAHNZT010000086.1 GCF_019039035.1 Citreicoccus inhibens
TCGGCTACAACGCCGGAGGTTGGCTTGTGGAGAGGCATCCGCGAGTCTCGGCGGACGTCAACGGTGACGGTCGTGCGGACATCATCGGCTTCTCGGATGCGGGTGTGCTCGTCGCGCTGTCCACGGGGACCGGATTCGCCCAACCCCGGCTCTGGCTGGCCGACTTCGGCTACAACGCCGGAGGTTGGCGCGTGGAGAGGCATCCACGAGTCTCGGCGGACGTCAACGGTGACGGCCGTGCGGACATCATCGGCTTCTCGGATGCGGGGGTGCTTGTCGCGCTGTCCACGGGTACCGGATTCGCTCAACCCCTGCTCTGGCTGGCCGACTTCGGCTACAACGCCGGAGGTTGGCTCGTGGAGAGGCATCCGCGAGTCTCGGCGGACGTCAACGGCGATGGCCGAGCGGACATCGTCGGCTTCGCGAATGCAGGTGTTCGCGTGCATCTCAATTGAAATGAGGATGCCCTCTTGACCTCGCCGTACTGGCTCTTGGGGCCAGTACGTTCGCTCGCAGTAAGAGACAAACCACAAGATGTTGCTCGTGTGTTTCATCGTAGTCTCTTGAGACTGGGGCAAGTACGAGTTCGAGCAGGGATTCGTTTAATGAACTGCTTGAAGGGCCCTGTGAGTTGGCAGGGCCTTTGTGTAGCCCTGCAGTTGTAGTTCGGAAGAGTTCGCTATCCTGTACCTGCCCACGATTCGGTCATTGCGTCATGGGTACGTCACGGCCATGGTGTGCAGTGTATCGAGAGGGCGACGCGCGGAAGGGAATGTCAGCTTGACATGTCATACGAGGCGCCAACTTCCCTGGCACAAGGGCGAGCGAGGATTGGAAATGATGGAATGCCTCACGTCCCCGAGAGCACTGGTCATGACCAGGAGAGGGGAATGGCCGCTCCAGGGTCACCCGATTACGCGCACACCAATCTCCCCGGTCCCTCGTCGCTCCGGTCCGCGCTCTCGCTGACAGGCGAGGACGACGGCCCAGAACTTGTCCGCGTGCCCGCGGTTGGTGCGCTCGGCGTCGAAGGACACCTTGCCGGAGGGCAGGACTCGCCGCTTGATGGAGTGAATCTGTCCGACGAGTTCGCGTTCACGCGGCAAGGTGACGTCGCGGCGCTGGAGCAGAATCTTGAAGTCGGTGGCCCAGCGCTCCTTGCCCTCGTTGGTGAAGTTCTCCGCGACCACCTGCGGAAAGTCGCGGGCCAGGTTCTCGGCGAGGTTCATGCCAATGCCGCTCCGGTCGACCGAGAGGCGCGCCACGGGCAGGACGGACAGCAGACGCCGGAGGTGCGCCTCCTGTTCCGCGAAGGGCACGCCTTCGAAGCTGCGCAGCATGCGGCACGTGAAGCGGCCCGCCACCTCTTCGAAGACGGCCAGCTCCGAGCGGTCTCTCGTGCGGCCGACGTCGAAGCCCGCCACCAGGCGCCCCTGGGGCACGGGCACGTCGGAGGCATCCTGGGCCAACACCAACTCGTCGGTGGTGCACGGGAGGATGAGTTCGTACGGGAGGAAGGAGTACGATTCGTCCACGTAAAAGGCATTCGAACTCCTGCTGAAAGTCCTCCAGCGGCAGGGAGTCGAACTGCTCCACGAGGACGGGGCGCCCGAAGCGCGCGACGCGCTCCTCGGTGGGCATGAAGGGGGCCTCTACCGAGGCGCGCTTCACGTCCAGGCTGAAGAAGCGGCACAGCCACCAGGGCACCAACTGACGGGTGTGGTGCGGGTACTTGCGTAGCTCCTGCGAGTCAATCTCCCAGAAGATGCCGCGCCGGCCGAGCGGGGTGCTTCCCCCCGTGAGCTGTCCATGAGAGCGCAGGATGAGGGCAGTGCTGCCGGTGTAGACTTCGCGGTCGTTGACTAGGTGTGCCAACTCATCCAGGTACACATCACCGCGCTTGCCGCGCGGAGGCTTGGCCGGCACGCTGATGATGCGCGACAGTCGCCGGCCTCGGGAGTTCGACTCGAAGGCCAGCTCCGTCTTCGCGTCCGTCACCAGCTTCTTCTGGTAGGCGAGCGGCAGCTCCTCATACACCTGCCGGGCGATGAGCACCTTCTCCACGGCGTCCGAGAGGTTGTACGAGACGAAGACGGCTGTGTGGCCGTCGCGCAGGTGGCAGCGGGCGAGGGCTTCCAGCGCGAAGAGGAAGGAGAAGCCCACCTGGCGGCTCTTCGCCACCCAGCGGAAGCGGGAGTGATTGGCCAGGAAGGACTGCTGGTACGGCTCCAGCACCACGGGCTCGTTGTCGTACTGGCACAGCCCGGCAATGAATCCGGACTCGGTGGCCAGCCACTGGGTGAGGTCATCCTCGGTGCGTTTGACGATGCCGAGCGTCACGCTGTCCTCCTTCAGCCGAGGCCGACGCTCATCGACGAGGAACGCGCGGCATCCTCCAGGACGCCGAGCACCTCGGCGCGCCAGAGCAGCTCGCAGGGGGAGTCTTCGTCGTGGGTGAGGGGGGCCGCTGCGGCGTACTCCCAGCCCGCGTCCGTCAGCTCCCACTCGCCACTCGCGGCTTGCCGCTGGAGGCCGCATGCCGACAGGCGGAGGTTCATCGTCTGGGCCGACAGCCCGACCTGCTGGCCAAGCTGCTCGGCCGTGAGTCGCGCAGGAAGCGAGGAGGCGACAAACAGCCCCTGGCGATGGGGCTCCATCGTCAGCCCTGTGTCCGTGTGGATGGCGTCGAGTGCGCGGGCCGCTGCCAGCTCCGGCTTGAGGTCCGGCACGAAGGTGACGAGTGCTCTGGCCACTTCCATGTGGGCCAGCACCAGGTCCTGGAGCGGTGAGACGGCGGCCAATCGTGGCTGTGGTGACGGAGTACCTGGCGCCGTGTGGCTTCCCGTCTTGCGGTGTGCCTCGAAGTTGAAATGGGCCAGCGGATGCACGGCGACTCCTCTTGGGACGTGCCGAGACCGCGCGGGGCCCGGCTCAAGAATGCACAGCGTGGTTAATGACTTGTCTTGTGGGGGCGACAGAGCGCGTATTGCCGCGTCCTCTTCACGACGGAGTCGCCATGTCTGCCTATGCCGCTGTCGCCCGCGCCCCGCGCACCCTCACGGAGAAGGAGGTGGCGCTGCTCTTGCGCACCACGGGGTTGCACCGGGACGGCTTCCGGGACCACTGCCTGTACAGCCTCGCGCTCGCAACGGGCCTGCGTGAGCATGAGCTGGTAGCCCTCAACATCGGGGACATCTTCGACGAGCGCGAGCGCGCGCACCTGTACGTGATGCTGACTGTCTTCAAGGGGAGCGCTCGCCACCCGGAACCGCAGGAAGTCGTCCTCTCGGAGACGGTGCGGCGAAAGTTGGAGAAGTTGCTGCGCCTCAAGCGCGCGCAGGGGCACGACGTGGGGCCCCAGGCGCCGCTCTTCCTGAGCCGCAAGGGGCTGCGCCTGTCCACGCGACAGGTGCGCCACGGCTTCTCGGTGTGGCAGCAGCGCGCAGGACTGGAGCGGCACCTCAACTTCCACGCCGTGCGCCACACCGCGTGCACCGGGGTGTACCGGCGCACGAAGGACATCCGCCTCACCCAGCGCTTCGCGCGACAACGCTCCATCGACTCCACTGTCATCTACACGCACCCCTCGGATGACGAACTGGTGCGGGTGACTCAGGACCTGCCCTGCTGATGGGGCGTGCCGCCTCCGTGCCGGGCGCCCGCGACACCCTGGTTGGGCCAGGGGGAGGCGCGCGGAGGCGGTAAGGGGCGGCGGTTTCTGGGGCCCTCTCGGGCTCTCGCAGGCGCCGCTGGCGAAAGTGAACAGGGCGAGCTGTTCACTTACCGAGTGAAAATGAACAAGGGCGGACTGTTCACTTTTTCGGGGGGGACTCTCTCGAAAAGGGCCCCAGGTACATGCTCCGGCGAGGCCAGCCCCACGAAAGATCGCACCACCCCCCACCCTGGCGTCAGGGGTAGGCGGGGTAGGAGTGCTGGCGTCATCGGTGGGCATGGTTGAGGCCGGCCAGGGCAGGCGGCGAAGGTGACGGGAGGCACTGGCCGCGAGGGCGGGCGGCAGGGGGCGCGTACCCAGGGAAAGCGGCCATGAGCCTCGGCGCTTCGGCCCTTCACGAGGGCTCGTAAGCGCGCGAAACAGCGTGGGTGAGGTGACGCCGAATGGCCGGCTTTACGCATTTCCGGCCATTCGGCTCGGCCCTGGTAACGGCACGCGGGCCCAGGTGCGCGCGGGGCGGGGGGCCGGTGCTTCGAGGGCAGCTCGCGGACTCGTGGGGCTCACGAGGAAGACAAAGGCCTGCGACGCGAAGCGCGCGGGGACACGCGCGCACGAATGGGGCGCCACGCGGCGAGCTCGTCGGGGCCGAGCGCCAGGTGGGCCACGCGGCGGCCAGCGGGGCGCAGCGGCGCAGGGCGGTCCGGGCCTGGGAAGTGAACGGCTCGCTGGAGTCCGGCCTGCTGCAGAGTGTGCTTCCGGGCGCAATTTCAGGCCCGAACTCGTACCGCGGCGCTCATGGACCTGGTGGCTGTCCGCCCTAACCTCGCGGAACTACGAAGGCTGTGGCGCCAGGCGTGTGCTTCTGGGCGCCAGGTAGAACTCCCGGGGGAAAAGTGACCAGGCGCGGCCTGGCGCGGCGAAAGTGAACGGCGAAACTGATCGCGAAAGTGCCCGCGTTCACTTACCGGTGGACACTTTCAAACGGGGTCGGCGGGGGGGCGAGACGTCCGTGGGTGATGCCACAAGGGCGTCGTCCTTCGAGAGGGCGATGGCCGTGACGCGCAGCTCAATCAACTTCTGGTCCGCCTTGGTGGCGATGCGCGTCTTGGCCTCGTCGCGGCGGCGCAGGCAGTTGTGCTCCTTGCCGTAGTTCGCGACGAGGGAGGTCGCAACGCCGAAGCACTCAGCCAACTCGCTTTCGACGAGAAGCTTGTCCACTTCGTCATGGGGTAGCCGAGGGCCTTCTGCCTTGGTGGGAGCTCCAGCTTCTTGTGGGGCTTCTTCCAGGCCATGCCTGCCATCCGCAGCTTCCGAAGGGCTGCGTCACGTTGTCCACAGCCTGGGTGCGCAGGCGTTGCCTCAGCAGCATGCGCAGGCGCTTCAACCGCTGGTACGTCCGCTCGGCCTTGGCTCCATCACCTGCGACGAGGCGGCTAACGTAGGCACGCAGCTTATCGCGCCGGGCAACAGTGGCGAGGAGGTCGTCATCGTGGTCGAAATCGGAAGTCGAGAAAAGCATGCTTTGCGCGTAGCCTAACTCGTCGAGCAACGGCCCTTGGCTCTTCTCTGAATGACCGTCTGCGGCTACTCCACCAGCTCCAGGGTGTCAGGCGCAGAACGCGGAGCGAGGATGTTCGCCAACACTGCAAGAACTAACAGTAGTTCCCACTAAACGACGAACCGTGATTCTCGAATGGTCTCATGCTGCGCGTCGAGTGGGAGCGACGCGCAGCAGCGGACTTGACGTCTGTTGCGCGTTGCGCGCTTCCAGGTAGGCATCCACCTCGGCCATGAG
>NZ_JAHNZT010000087.1:2500-5434 GCF_019039035.1 Citreicoccus inhibens
AAAAGCCTCGGTGAGCTGCCAACCAAGCGTTGACCCGGGGATGTCCGAATGGGGAAACCCAGCACGGCGAATAGCCGTGTTACTCCTGCCTGAATTCATAGGGCAGGTAGAGCGAACCAGGGGAAGTGAAACATCTCAGTACCCTGAGGAAGAGAAAACAACGAGTGATTCCCAAAGTAGTGGCGAGCGAAATGGGAAGAGGCCAAACCGGCGTCACGCAAGTGGCGTCGGGGTAGCGGGTCCGCGGTAGGACTTTGACTGACTAGCGGAAGCGTCTGGAAAGGCGCACCAAAGAGCGTGATAGTCGCGTACGCGAAAGTCGGTTGGAGCTGAGCGGGTTACCCAAGTAAGACGGGACACGTGCAATCCTGTCTGAATCTGCCGGGACCATCCGGTAAGCCTAAATACTCCTTGGCGACCGATAGTGAACAAGTACCGCGAGGGAAAGGTGAAAAGAACCCCGGTGAGGGGAGTCAAAAGAACCTGAAACCGCATGTCTACAAGCAGTTCGAGCACTACGCCGCAAGGCAGTGCGAGAGCGTACCTTTTGCATCATGATTCGGCGACTTAATATACGTAGCGAGGCTAAGCCGATAGGTGGAGCCGGAGCGAAAGCGAGTCCGAATAGGGCGAGTAGTTGCGTGTATTATAACCCGAAGCGGGGTGATCTACACATGGCCAGGATGAAGTGCGGGTAACACCGCATGGAGGTCCGAACTCATGAAAGTTGAAAATTTCTGGGATGAGCTGTGTGTAGGGGTGAAAGGCCAATCAAACTCCGTGATAGCTGGTTCTCCCCGAAAGATATTTAGGTATCGGCTCGGGTAATTCAATACCGGAGGTAGAGCACTGGAACGGCTAGGGGTCTCACCAGATTACCAAACCGTACCAAACTCCGAATGCCGGTAATTGTTATCCCGGGACGCAGTCAGTGGGTGATAACGTCCATTGGCAAGAGGGGAATAACCCAGACCGACAGCTAAGGCCCCCAAATCTAGTCTAAGTGAACACTAGAAAGGATGTGGCAGGTCATTGACAACCAGGAGGTTGGCTTAGAAGCAGCCATCCTTTAAAGAAAGCGTAATAGCTCACTGGTCAAGACAGGCCGCGCCGAAAATGTAACGGGGCTCAAGACTAGTGCCGAAGCTTCGGGTCATACGCGTCAGGCGCGTATGGCGGTAGGGGAGCGTCCCAGTTGCAGTGAAGGTAGACCGAAAGGGCTGCTGGAGCGGCTGGGAGTGCTGATGCCGAAATGAGTAGCGATAAAGGGGGTGAGAAACCCCCTCGCCGTAAACCCAAGGTTTCCTGGGTCAAGTTAATCTTCCCAGGGTTAGCCGGGTCCTAAGCCGAGGCCGAAAGGCGTAGGTGATGGCAAGCAGGTTAATATTCCTGCGCCATCTTGCAGACGTTGAACTAAGGGAGGACGGAGAAAGCTAGGCGAGCTGACCGGCGGTTGTGTCAGTCCAAGGGTGTAGGGGTGTCGCGTACGATTAAAGGCGCGGCAGTCATCTCCGAGACCTGAGTGCGCCCCGTTAGGGGTAAGTCGCTGATGCTCGGCTTCCAAGAAAAGTCCCGTAGGGAGTCTGCAGGGTGTCCGTACCGCAAACCGACACAGGTGGGTGAGGAGAAAATCCTAAGGCGCTTGAGAGAACTCTCCTCCAAGGAACTAGGCAAATTTCCACCGTAACTTCGGAAGAAGGTGGGCCCCTGGTAGGTGAAGGCGTACAGCTGGAGCCGAGAGGGGTTGCAGAGAAATGGCGGTAGCGACTGTTTACCAAAAACACAGGACTCTGCGAAGGCGACAAGCCGACGTATAGGGTCTGACTCCTGCCCGGTGCTGGAAGGTTAAGGGGATTCGTCAGCCGCAAGGCGAAGCGATGATCCGAAGCCCCAGTAAACGGCGGCCGTAACTATAACGGTCCTAAGGTAGCGAAATTCCTTGTCGGGTAAGTTCCGACCTGCACGAATGGAGTAACGACTTCCGCGCTGTCTCGGAGAGGGACTCAGCGAAATTGAAATAGCTGTGCCGATGCAGTTTACCCGCAGCAAGACGGAAAGACCCCGTGAACCTTTACTACAACTTGACAGTGACACTAGGGATTGACTGTGTAGGATAGGTGGGAGCCTTTGAAGCCGGGCCGCTAGGTTCGGTGGAGGCAACGGTGAAATACCACCCTGTTGATTTCTGGTGTCTAACCATGTCCCGTTAGCCGGGATTGGGACACTGTCTGGTGGGTAGTTTGACTGGGGCGGTCGCCTCCCAAAAAGTAACGGAGGCGCGCGATGGTTCCCTCAGCCCGATTGGAAACCGGGCGTCGAGTGCAATGGCATAAGGGAGCTTGACTGCGAGACCGACAGGTCGAGCAGGTGCGAAAGCAGGTCATAGTGATCCGGTGGTCCTGAATGGAAGGGCCATCGC
This sequence comes from Citreicoccus inhibens, assembly GCF_019039035.1. Lineage (GTDB taxonomy): Bacteria > Myxococcota > Myxococcia > Myxococcales > Myxococcaceae > Citreicoccus > Citreicoccus inhibens. Next base: position 4,920 of record NZ_JAHNZT010000087.1, read on the forward strand.
TCAACGGATAAAAGGTACTCCGGGGATAACAGGCTTATCTCCCCCAAGAGTTCACATCGACGGGGAGGTTTGGCACCTCGATGTCGGCTCATCGCATCCTGGGGCTGGAGCAGGTCCCAAGGGTTTGGCTGTTCGCCAATTAAAGCGGTACGCGAGCTGGGTTCAAAACGTCGTGAGACAGTTTGGTCCCTATCTGCTGTGGGCGTAGGATACTTGAGAGGCTCTGACCTTAGTACGAGAGGACCGGGTTGGAGGCACCGCTGGTGTACCAGTTGTCTCGCCAGAGGCATCGCTGGGTAGCCATGTGCCGATTGGATAACCGCTGAAAGCATCTAAGCGGGAAACCGACCTCAAGACCAGGTATCCCGGGCGCAAGCCCCTGAAGACTCGTGGTAGACTACCACGTTGATAGGCCGGGTGTGTAAGCGTGGTAACATGCTCAGCTAACCGGTACTAATAAGTCGTGAGGCTTACTTCCCCCTATCTCTTGCATGCCCCCTCGAGGGGTGTAAGGG
>NZ_JAHNZT010000088.1 GCF_019039035.1 Citreicoccus inhibens
CTTCTGCGTCAAGCCGCTCGCTTCGAACTCCTCGGCGACCTGGAACCACTCTTCACTCGCAACCGGCTTTGACATTCCGGCCAGGGTCCACCACCACCTCTACCCCTTCAATCCCTCCCGCCACGTCACTCGCCGGACGGTTACGATGCTGAAGCTCATCCTCCAACTCTACCGGGTGGAGGCCGCGGTGAAGGAGGCGGGGCTGGCCAGGACTCCCGCTCACCTGGCCATGCGCAAGGAGCAGTCTTCCCCGGCGTTGGCCGCAATCCGCTCCTGGCTCGAGGAGAACAGGCCTCTGCATCCACCTCGCGGCCCGCTGGGCACGGCAATCACCTATGCGCTTGGCCAGTGGGACGCGCTCACCCGCTTTGTCGATGACGTGCGACTCCCCTTGGACAACAACGCCTCGGAGCGAGCCCTGCGTGTCGCAGCCCTGGGGCGGAAGAACTTTCTGTTTGTCGGACATGACCGCGCGGGCCGCAACCTCGCGGGGCTCTACTCGCTGGTCGCCACCTGCTCGGCGAACGGCATCAATCCGCGCGAATACCTCTCCGACGTCTTGCTCCGCGTGCAGTACCACCCGGCATGCCGCCTGGATGAACTCCTGCCAGGCCCCTGAAATCGTCGCCTCGTCACGCACACCTCCTGACGCACGCGACGGACCTCCATCCCATCCGAGAGCGTCACCACGACACTGCCCCTGGCTCCGGGCGGGACTCATCCCTCGTCAGGACAGCCAAACCCGGACGGGTACGGTGAAGGAGCTCGAGCGGGAGCTGCAGCGCAAGGAGAAAGCGCTGGCGGAGACGGCGGCGCAACTGGTGCTCGAAAAACTTCAGGCGATGGGCTGGGACCAGAGGCACCCGGAAGACGAGGACGATTCCGGGGGCGAGAAGAGCGAGAGATGACACTCGCCCACGTCGACGAGGCGCTGGAGAAGGGCGTACGGCTGGAGGCTGTCTGCGAGCGGCTCGGGGTAGCCCCGCGAACGATTCAACGCTGGAGAAAACCAGCGACGGTCGAGGACCGGCGGTGCGGTCCCCATACCCGGCCGGCCAATCGACTCTCCGAGGTGGAGCGGCGCCGCATCCTCGCCGTCGCCAACAGCGAGGAGTTCCGCGACGCCTCGCCCAAGCAGATTGTCCCTCGGCTGGCGGACCGGGGCGAGTACGTGGCCAGCGAGGCGAGCTTCTACCGGGTGCTGCGCGAAGCCGGACAGTTGGTCCATCGCGGACATGCCAAGGCGCCCACGTCCAGGCCCCGGGCCGAGCACACCACCACCGCGCCCAACCAAGTGTGGAGCTGGTACATCACCTACCTGAAGGGCCCGGTGAGGGGCACCTTCCTCTATCTCTACATGGCGGTGGAGATCTTCAGTCAGCGCATCATGGCATGGGATTCGAGGTGCATGAGGAGGAGTCCGCTGCGCACGCCGCGGTCCTCATCCGCCGCTGCTGGCAGGACGCCGGTTGCCCCGAGGGGCTGGTGCTGCACTCGGACAACGGAGGCCCGATGAAGGGCGCCACGCTGCTGGCCACCCTGCAGGGGTTCGGCGTCACGCCCTCCTTCAGTCGGCCCCGCCTCTCGGACGACAACGCTTTCTGCGAAGCGCTTTTCCGGACGCTGAAGCATCGGTGAGCGTCAAGGTAGTTGTCGCGTGAGAGGGTTCAGCCGACGGACCGTATCTCCTGCGGAAGCGGGGTGAGGTTGGGAGTGGGATTGAGGCGCACGGGGCCTACCGGCGTCCAGTCGCGCGTGCCGCGACTCCAGCGCTCGGGATGGCGGCGCCGGGCGCGCTGGTACACTTGGTGGCGCAGGGCGAGGAGCGAGGCTTCGCGCCGGAAGTGTCTGTCGTCGGGAGTGACGAAGCGGATGGCTGAGTGGCGGTGCTCGGTGTTGTACCAGGCGGTGAAGCGCGTCACCCAGACACGGGCCTCCTTGACGGATGCGAAGGGGCGCTGTGGAAAACAGGGGCGGTACTTCAGCGTCCGGAAGAGCGCTTCGGAGAAGGCGTTGTCGTCCGAGACGCGGGGCCGACTGAAGGAGGGCGTGACACCCAGCCATTGCAGGGTGGCCAGCAACGTGGCGCCCTTCATCGGGCCTCCGTTGTCTGAGTGCAGCACCAACCCCTCGGGGCAACCGGCGTCCTGCCAGCAGCGGCAGATGAGGACCGCGGCGTGCTCAGCGGACTCCTCCTCGTGCACCTCGAATCCCATGATGCGCCGACTGAAGATGTCCACCACCAGGTAGAGATAGAGGAAGGTGCCCCTCACCGGGCCCTTCAGGTACGTGATGTCCCAGCTCCACACCTGGTTGGGTGCGGTGGTGGTGTGCTCGGCCCGAGGCCTGGGCGTGGGCGCCTTGGCATGGCCTCGGTGGGTCAACTGTCCGGCTTCGCGCAGCACCCGGTAGAAGCTCGCCTCGCTGGCCACGTACTCTCCCCGGTCCGCCAGCCGGGGGACAATCTGCTTGGGCGAGGCGTCGCGGAACTCCTCGCTGTTGGCCACGGCGAGGATGCGACGCCGCTCCACCTCGGAGAGTCGATTCGAGGGCCGGGTATGGGGGCCGCACCTCCGGTCCTCGGCCGTGGCGGGCTTTCTCCAGCGTTGAATCGTTCGCGGGGCCACCCCGAGCCGCTCGCAGACGACCTCCAGCCGTACTCCCTTTTCCAGCGCCTCGTCGACGTGGGCGAGCGTCATTTCTCGCTCTTCTCGTCTCCGGAGTCGTCCTCGTCTTCCGGGTGCCTCTGGTCCCAGCCCATCGCCTGAAGTTTTTTTTCGAGCACCAGCAGCGCCGCCGTCTCCGCCAGCGCCTTCTCCTTGCGCTGCAGTTCCCGCTCGAGCTCCTTCACCCGCTTCTCGGCGGCGGCCAGTCGCTTGCGCTCTTTGGCCGGCAGGGGCTCCGTCGATGTGCCCGAGAGGGCTCCGGCGGCTGCCTGCTGCCACTCCTTCAGCTGCGCCTCGTGCAACCCCTCACTGCGAAGGAGCGCTCCTAGTTCCTCACCGACAAGCCCCTGCGTCGCCGCCAGCACGCGCAGTTTCTCCTCGGGCGTCCACTTCTTCGGCCCTGCCGGCGCAACGGGCTTCTTCTCTTCGGGAGGAGGCGTCATCGCCGCCACCCTATTCGCCTCGCGCAGCCACTGCGACAACGTCGGCTGGGACACTCCCACTTGTCGGGCCAGCGCCGCGGCGCTCACCGCGCCCGGGCCCACCATCCGCTTCACCATCTGCAACTTGAATGCAGCCGTATACGACACCGCGTCCTGCCTGCTCTCGCCCCCAAGGCGTCATCGGCTCGGCATCTCGGCCGAGGCGACAACTTCCCTGACACAGGGGGGTATCGCCCCTGCTTTCTACAGCGGCCCTTCACGTCCATCAAGGACGCCCATGCCTGGGTGACGCGCTTCACCGACTGGTACAACACCGAGCACCGCCACTCGGCTATCCGCTTCGTCACTCCCGATGACAGAGACTCCCGGCGCGAAGCCTCGCTGGTCTCCCGGCGCCACCAGGTGTACCAGCGCGCCCGGCGCCGACATCCCGCGCGCTGGAGTCGCGGCACTCGCGGCTGGACGCCGATAGGCCCCGTGCGCCTCAACCCCTCTCCCAATCTCACCCCGATTCTGCAGGACGCGCGGTCCGTCGGCTGAACCCACTCACGCGACAACTACCTTGACGCTCACCGGCACAAGGGGACTGCCCGTCCGGATTTCTCGCAAGTCTTCTCACTCCGACCAGGAGCAAGAGCTCGACGCGGCCTGATTCAAGCCCTCCTCAATCCTGACGGCCGGCAAGCCTCGCGCTCTCGCGATCGCTCTACCGGCCGTCCTGCTCTCACCGATTGCGGCTCACGCGTTCGAAACGCCGCCCCTCTCAAGCTCATCTCCAGTCGGCGTGGCCTGCATTGACACTCCTTGCCCGCTGTTCCGTCCGAGAGGCGCACGGGCTACTGCCGGTCCTGATCCGGCGTGCTGTCGCCCCAAATGAAGACATCTTGGCGTGAAGTCACTAACGCCGCCATCACCTGCCATTACAGAACTCACGGCGCCCGCCCCAATCCGAGACCACAGAAACTGCGCACAAATCACCCAACAACCACATTCGACTCCTCCACAGACAATATCAACCCGCCCCGGACAACAATCCTCCAACCAACACGATGCCGCAAGAGCGTCACAGGATCTACCCCCTCAACAACAACCCGAGCCACATCTCCATCCATTTCCTCCGAAACAACAGAAACATCACCCCAAGACATCTTCTGCTCAACAAGCCAAACCGCATCCACCCCACTCACCCCCAACGGCTCACTGCGATACTCAAATCCAGGCGCGAAGCACCTGGAGAACCCAGGATTGCCCTCAGGATCAGTCCACCATCGAACAAATTCAGCAACAAGACGATTATCCACAAACACAGCCCAAACCTCACTTAAAGATCAATGAATGCGCCGCAAAGCCACCAAAATCGGTGAGCCTCACGAACTTCCGAGAACTCTGCGAGTCATAAAACCATGAGCGCCCGTTCTTTGTCACTCCAATAAGTACATGATCCGACAAAGTTGCGCTACTTCCACGAAACACATCAAAAAATCACTCCCTCCATCCTGTCAACAGCGTATTCGACTGCGGATCACCAAAACGAACTCCTACTTGGCTGCGAATCTGTGAAATCGCCTTGGCGATACTCCCTCCACTCTCGCGAACCGGCTCCATTGCGACATCAAGGCTCAGCGTACCATTGCGAACACTTCCAAGAAATCACGAACACAATTCGCACAATTTCGAATCCCTCCCGTTTGGTTGAACTGTGAGATGCGAGCACCATTCGCTGAACCAACGTGCGCAGCCGCCTCCGAAGGCTCAAGTGCGACCGTAACCGTCCGGCGAGCGACGTGGCGGGAGGGATTGAAGGGGTAGAGGTGGTGGTGGACCCTGGCCGGAATGTCAAAGCCGGTTGCGAGTGAAGAGTGGTTCCAGGTCGCCGAGGAGTTCGAAGCGAGCGGCTTGACGCAGAAG
>NZ_JAHNZT010000089.1 GCF_019039035.1 Citreicoccus inhibens
CTTGAAATGGGAGGGCTACCAGGGGATGCGCGCCTACTATGCTCGGGGTATGGCCTTCGAGCGGACCATGGTCGCCATCCTGGAGGCGGACGCAGCGTTGCCCCGGGCGCAGCGGCGCTGGCTCGGCAACTTCGATCAGCCGCGTATCGAGACGCACGTGGGCGTGTCGAAGGCAGACCTCCGCTATGCCGATGTCCTCGTTATCGAGGAGCGCCCCTCACCTAGTCAGCCGCCTCGAGTGGAGACCTTCAGCTTCAAGAGTCGAAACCTCGCTGCTCTGGACGAGGACGCGCTGCCAGTGCAGTTGAATACGGACGCTAGTAACGCCATGAAGTACTACGGCGGAACGCTGCAGATTCTTCGGGACGGTATGCGACAGCAAGCGGAGGTGCGGCGGGTGCGCCTTGTGTATGAGGGTAGGGCGCTGCTGCCCCCAAAGCGAGTAGTTCTAAACAACGCGGTTGACGCGACGCAGAGCAACGTCAAGGGCGTCGAGGTGCTGTTTCAATGAAAGTGCTGACGCTGCGTGACCTGAATAAGGTGGATAGCCTGCGCTTTTCGTTTGCTGGAGCCTATGACCCGCGGAATGGGCTTGAGCGCGCAGTGGCGCCGTTCCTTGATGCCCTAGAAAAATACGCCAACGGATGTGTGCCGAATTTCGTCAAGACATCCCGGAAGCGGAAGTACTCGCGAGAGGCGGTGTGGCGAGCGCTAGAGGAGCGGCGAAATGAGTACGGAGCGATCATCGGCCTCATTCGCACGGAGAATCCCAACGTGTCGTTGGTTCTCAATCTCGGGCCGGTGGACGAACATTCCACTCTGAGAGCTAGCCTTAGTGCGCAGCCACTCTCATTCTTCGACGAGGTGGAGACTTGTCGCGGCTTTGAGGCAGCGGCCCGTGCTTGGGCTTCCTGGTACCCTTCGGAGTACGCCACAGCGCACAGCTTGGCTGATCTAGAGCTTGCGGATGCCCCCGCTTTCGGTCGCGACGATGAGACATGGAAGCGGGATGGGTTCGACAAGATTTATGAGCTATTCTGGCTGAACATCTTCGGTCCGAAGTTGGTGGCGTCCGTTGGCCGCGAGCGAATGCTGTCGACGCCCGCGCATCTCGTGGAGGAGCTTCCCAACGGCTCTGTCCTCCTGGTGCTGTGGCCAACTCCCGCCGAATTCGCCAGCGAGGAGGCGCGCGTGGTGCAGGCCCGGGCCCATGTTCACCTGCGGCCGGACCTCGACTTCGACACGGTGCTCCGCACGCTGCGGGAGCGCAGCGCCGCGCTCGTACCCGTCGAGCCGCTCTTCCACCCGGATATTGCGCCGCTCCTGTCGCGACTGCCGGACGAGTTCGCCATCAGCGAACGGCAACGGAAGATTGCCGAACTCAACGCCTTCCGGCCCCCCGAACCTGAGGAATGGATGCCAGTCGCGTTGCCGTCAGACGTAGCGAGTCCAGAGCGTATCCTCGAATCCTATGGAGACTTGTCCGAAGGTCTCGTGGCTGTCCTTCACACGGAAGTGCCCTCCATCATGGACGAGACGCCCGAGTCGCTCACGGACCTCGACTTCCACTTCTGGAAAACCCATTTTCCCGAGCGCTATACGCGCGACGTCATCGAAGGGCATACGATACCGGCGTTAGGCGTCTACCTGGGAGATGTCCTCGTGCGACGGTTGGGCGGGACGTGGGTGTTGCGCGAGAAGATGGATGAGTCCCAGGTGCGGGTGGGCAAGCGCGTCTGGCTGCCCTTCCTCCGGGCGCGCCGATACATGCAGTCCCGCCAGTCGCTGCTGGAGTTCTCTCTCACTCAGTATTTCAAAGAGGCGGAGCGGTACCGGCCCTGACTGGGGCTTCCTCCCTGTGTGGTGGACGCCAACCGCTGATTCCTTAGCTCGGCTGCCCTCTCCGCGAAAGGGGGCGTCCGGAATGAGCTGCACCTGAATGAGCTGGTGTGGTTCCTGAGGGCGACTTCCGAGTGGGAATGAGTTGTCTTGAGCTTCGCGCACTGCTGCGGCAATGCGGGGGGAGGCTACATCAGCGTCGGGCCGGTCGCTTGGCCCTCCGGAAGATGCTCCTCCCGGAGGGCCTTGTCGGCGGAGTTACGGGCTGACCGAGTAGCTTCCGCTCCATGCCCCGTAAGAGAGCGTGGTGATGCCATTACGAGTACTGCCCGTATAGCTGCCTTGTCCTGGCCGGATGGTGATGAGCACCACTCCGCCGCCGGTGGAGATTACGCCCGCGTGTACCGCTGCCGCGCAGACACTGGAGTCGTCCGTATAGGTATCCGTCCCCCATACCGTTCCACCGCTAACTGTGGGGCAGCTGCAACGGAGCGCCGTCCCATTCTGTCCGCGGTACGACGTGAAGTCGTAGCTCGTGCAATTAGCGGGTGGCGTCACGCTGGCGATGGAGAGACTTCCGTTCCATGCGCCGTAGGAGAGCGTGGTGATTCCATTGCGGGTGCTGCCCGTGTAGCTGCTCTGTCCCGGTCGGATGGTGACGAGGACTGTCCCTCCGCTGGAGGGAATTGCGGCGGTGTGCACCGCAGCCGCGCAGACATCCGAGTCATCGGTATAAGTGTCCGTCCCCCAAACGGAGCCAGAGCCTGCGCCGGGACAACTGCAGCTGATTTGCGTCCCGTTCTGACCGCGGTATGCCACGAAGTTGAGGCTGGAGCAGGCTGCGACGCCGCCGGTGCCATAGAGATAACCCAGTGCGGTGATGTCGGTGCTGGTCCATTCGCCAGTTTCAGTTGACCGGAAACAGGAGTTCATGATCGACCCGCCGACGACGGCAGTGGCAGGCGTCCCGGGGATGAGGATGGCTCCAACGCCCGAATCCCCCTCATCTCCGCCGGAGCCGCAGCTGATGCTGCGATTGTAGTAGTCCGAATGGCGGAATCCGATGGTATGGCCCAACTCGTGGGTGATGACGTGCTTGTTCACGTTTAGGCTGTACGTGTTAAGTCCTGTTCCGATGTTGATGACTCCGTAGGGTAGACCACCTGAGGGGAAGCCCGCGGAGCCGCCAGTGCCGGCCATGGTTTGCGCAGTGATATTCGCGGTGCAGCCCGTAGTCGGTCCACGCGCGAATGTGAGCCGGAGTGCTCGCGCGTTGTAATTGGCAATGGCTAGGTCGAGCCCCTGGCTCAGCATGGGATAAGTGTTGAAATCGGCGGTGGGATTGACGCAGATTTTCGTTACGCCCGTGCCCACTTGGTTGGTGGTGCGGTATTGCTCCTCACTCGTCTCGTTTGCCTGGAGCATCTCGCGCGAAGCTTGGAGGGTGATATGGGCGTCGCGCCCGACGTACACGTTGCCGTCGGCGACCATGATGTCGTTGAGGGGAAAGCCAGCCTCAAGCAGGTTGGAGATGACCTCCTCATTGACGTCTTGCTCCGTCTCAGGGGCTCCGCCACAACCGAGCAGCAATGCGCTACAGGCAGCGACGAGGAAAACTGTCTTCTTGAGCATGGGGCCTCTTGAGTTTCTGACTGCGAGGAATGCGCCGAAGGACTGGGATTCCAAAATCCATGCGGCGCCGCAGAGAGCATCTCTCGGAAATTTGTCAGAACAATAGGGCAAATGGACTCGTGCAAGCTGTCTGAATTGTGCGAATTGCAGTAGCGGAGGGTCGTGTGGGCCCGGGGCAGTTCTGACCTTGGGTTGGCTAGCCTGTGTTGTTGTTGGAAGGCTGGTCCTGAATGTGCAACAGCTTAGAGGCCCTCCGGGTATTCCGGAGGAGAGCCGTGCGCGATGCGGCGGTGATGATGCTCGAAGGGCTGAAGTCCCGAAACGAGCGCGCTTCCGTGGGCGCGGACAAGGGCTACGACACGGCGGACTTCGTCGCCGACTGCCGACGCATGGGAGTGACGCCCTACATTGCCCAAACCACGGACACTCGACGGCGCTCGGCCATCGACAGGCGAACGACGAGGCCCGCCGGCTACGCCCTCAGCCAGCGGATACGGAAGCGAATCGAAGAGGTCTGGGGCTGGATGAAGACGGTGGGCGGCTTCCGCAAGACGCGTTTCAAAGGCTGGGAGCGGACGGAGTTGGCGGCCTACCTGGTGGGTGCCGCGTACAACCTGGTGCGGATGGCGGGGTTGACCGCCGCATAGGCTCCCTTCGCCCTCCGCCACCCCAAAAGACAAGGTTGAGAACAGACGCAACGAGAGGCCCGGTCTCATGCCTGCAAACCGGGCTTCTTCAACACCCTGCTAGGCGAGAGCGGGCTGCGCGTGGGTTCCGCGGGAGGTGTCGATGGGCCGGGGCAGGGTGGGCTTGTCAAGCCAACCGGAACGTTGACCCGCACCGCGTCGGGTAGCGCCGCGAGGGAGGTGCGCCAGATTGCGCCCAGGGTTTCACCTGTCACACTGCGTGGTGAACGGAGGGACTGGATGGCTTGGTTTCGGTGGTTCGCGTGCGGCGTGGGTGTCTCGCTGGTGTTGGGTGGATGTGCCCGGAACGTGCGGCCGGTGGCGCCGGTGGAGCCGGAGTCGCCGCTCTCGTCCGAGCACGTCCTGGCCCTGACGTGGCAGGACGCGGCAGCGCGAGCGCGTGCGCTGCTGGATGCTCGGGGGCTGCGGTTCGAGCCGGAGCGCGAGGGCGGTCTGCCGAGGACCGACTGGCGCGCCGAGCCCATGGGCGGATCCACGCCGGCCACGTTCACCCGCTATGTCATCGCGGGCAGTCGCGTGGATGCCGAGCGCTCCGTGCTGCGCATCTTCCGCGTGACAAGCCCGTCTCGTACCGAGTTGCCGCCCGGGCGCGTGCAATGGACGCGAGACGAGGCACTGGAGCAGGAGGTGGCGTCGGGGCTGTCGCCTGGCGCGGTGGTGGACGCGGACGTGTCCAACCTTCAGCCTCGAGGCGCGCTGCCGCTCGTGCGGGACGCGAACTTCTACGCCGAGAGTTGGAAGGCGGAGGCCACGGGTGGGCTGGCGCGCCGCA
>NZ_JAHNZT010000008.1 GCF_019039035.1 Citreicoccus inhibens
GACCACGGACCCGCCCCAGGCGCACCTCCTACCTCCGCCCTGAACACCCTTCCGGTCGCGGCGCTCGCCGAACACGGCACCCATCCGTCTTCAACCGCTCTCCACACGTCACTCGCCGGACGGTTACCTTCCGGTCGCGGCGCTCGCCGAACACGGCACCCATCCGTCTTCAACCGCTCTCCACACGTCACTCGCCGGACGGTTACCGCCGAACACGGCACCCATCCGTCTTCAACCGCTCTCCACACGTCACTCGCCGGACGGTTACCGACAACAACGCCGCGGAGCGGGCGTTGCGCGCCATGGCCCTTGGCAGGAAGAACTACCTCTTCGTCGGCAATGACGAGGCAGGTCGCAATCTGGCGGGGCTCAGTTCCCTGGTCGCGACGTGCGAAGCGAACGGCGTCAATCCCGAGGCGTACCTCGCCGACGTCCTGATGCACCTTGGCAGCCACTCCGCGTCGCGCTTGGACGAGTTGCTGCCGCACCGCTGGCAGCCGTCCTCCGCCCCCGCGCCTGACTCCTCTTGAGGTGATGCATGCCTTTGCATCCGGCCAACACCAACGCGCGGCGAGCATGCGGCGCGAACGGAAAGGTGCGTCCTTCGAACGCCACCCGTCGGTCGGTTACGAAGCGATTGCGCCACGCATACACCGTCGGCTCGCTCACTCCGTGACTCTTCGCGGTCTCCGGCACCGAGGCTCGCTCCACCTCGCGCAGAATCGCGATCATCTGATCTTCGCTGAACCGACCCTTCTGCACCGCCTGCCTCCGCTGTTCCCGGAGCGGCACCTTCTCGAGCTTCAACTGATCCGAAAATCCCAGAACATGTCACACCGTCGCGTTCGTCAAATGCGCCACCAACCAACTCAGCGTGGTGGCTATCTTGCCTCGAAGTGGGCAATCAGTTGCGGCCACCCATCGATCGAGGCACGGCATCTCATGTCTCTCACAACAACCCCGCCTGCGGAAAATCCAAGCAACCGGCAATCCTTCATCCCAGAAGGCCCGCACAATAGTCCGCCGCAGCATCTCCAGGCCAGCCCGCAGAGACAAAAACCAACCAACCGCCCAAGACCAACCCCACCAAAAAAACAAAACAAACACCAAGACAAAAGACAAAATAAAACCCACACGCCCACACAACACAATCCCACCCACCTCCCGCAAGTCCCTGAAGGAGAACCATGCCTCATTTGCCATCAGAGGCAACATGCACTCCCCCCTTAGTTGTCACAATATATCTCCCACTGCAAACTGGACACTCCCGCCCTGAATACAACACCCCATGAATAGCACAGCGATTGACACAATCTACCGGACGGCAATCCATCTCCGAGATCACTCCAGAATCCGCCTCGGCAAATCCAGGAAGGACCCTCAATACCTCCACGGCATCAACCCAACCACAGAAATGACAAACACGCACCCATCCTCCCGATCCAACAATCAACCCCAGCTCCTCCAGCGCCTCGGCCACCAAAACATCGCGCGTTCTCATAATCCACTTAACAACCTCAGACTCCCCCCCCGCCTTCAAGCGACACCATGCATCAAAATAGACAGACAACTCCATACCATCCCTCCACTAACGAATTGTTCCTCGTTCAGCCTGACTTCTAAGCCACTTCACCGCGCCGCCAGCATTTCGATCGTAATCCATATTATGCTCATCGATCGAAAACCTAAATGGCGGATTAACATTGCCTCGCACATCCTCCAGAGGGACCACCACTGAACTCCGCTGGGGAGATCCAACCCATTGCTTCTCCCAGAGAGCGGCCTGGTCTCCCTCAAAGGCCACCAACATACCATTCCGGAAAACAACATCACCACTAGCAACCGTCACTCCTCTAGGATGAGTATGAAAAATCAACATTGTCTTCGCATCTATCGCCCCCGCTGACACTGCCCCCGCATCTCCAGAGTATAGTGTATAGTACCCACCACCACCATTCCTTCCGGGGCCGTAGGTGTAGGTAACAGAAAATTCAATACCATTGTGCTTTCGCGTTAGGTTCCGCATTTCAGCCACGGTCGGGCGTCGTGGAATTCGCACACCACGAGAACCTGGCAGATTCTCGCCGACCTTACCTCCATAAAGCAAGTCACCAACAGGGTCTCCGGGCTCCCGGAGGACACCTGTCGCGACTGATGAACTGACTTCACCAGAAGCTTCACCTACAAGAGCCTTCGCGCCTTCGGAACGCGACATGACTCCTGAGCCAGGCTCGGTTCTTGCCGCCGGTAGGAATCTTAGCGAACCGAGAGCCAAGCGAAATCCGCCGCCCAGTACCGCTCCACGGATGCTGACATCGAGCGTCTGCGAGAGGTCGAACGAGTTGCGCCCATCAACAGCCAGTTCGACTCCCTGCTCCGCCGAGTCACCAAGGCCTCCAAGGAGGAAGCCCTCACCTGCTTCCAGTCCTACCCCCAACGCTAGCGTTGCAGCGCGACCCAACCCCCAACGCGTAGCCAAGCTCTCCGCTGCAGTCCCGGCGCCACCCACCAACCCCATTGTCGCCGCAATAATCAGCCCTTTTGAGGCACCAATCACAGCTTCACGGGTGTCCTGAACGGCCTGCTCGCTCTGAGTTAACAAAGTTGCAAGGGGGAATCCTGCGTGAGCCCACGTGGCGGCTGCTTCCAACTGTTCACGCGACTGACTTGGATGAGCAAGCATCCCTTGGTCAGCAAGTTTCTTCGCCGTCAGGGCTCTTCGATAGTCTTCAATTGTGTCGCCAGGCGCTTGTCCATCCGGATCAATAAATCGAATCGGGTTGCCGTTGGCATACAGCCAGGTTTGCATACCCGTTGGTACGGCCAGAAAGCTACCGGCTCCGATTGGGTCCTCAGATAGGAAGCGCCCTGTCCCTGAGTTGTACCACCGCTGCTGAGCGTAGGTAAGGCCCACATCCGCGTCCCAGGCATGGCCCGTGTACCCAATACTGGACTGAGTTGAAGTCGGCGCCGTGTCACTCCGGTACCCACCCCATGCGTCGTACCGCGACTCAGCTAGGATACCACCTGCATTCACCCGCCCCACTGCACTGCCAAGTCCATCGTGGAGAATGCGCTCGGAGCCCACGCCAATCACGAGGCCCAATGCGCGTGTGTACACCAACGCGGACGGTCCAGGCAGGCGTTCCTCGAGCAGCTCTCCGTCGCCCCACTGGTAAGTCGATAGAGACGCAGTGCCCGTCTTTCGCTGGACTCGGAGGCCGTCCCAGCCGTAGGTGTATGCAGTCGTGACGCTGCTACCTCCAGTTGGCGTCACGACAACCTTGGCCAGCCGCCCCGCTCCATCCCAGCCGTATGCCTTTTGAATGCTGGCGGACTTCTCAGACGTCACTCGGCCCGAGACGTCCGTCACATAGGTTACGAGCCGTTTGCGAGACTCATCCGACTCGAGCTCGTTGAAGACCCCTTCCAGTCCGCCTCGCGCGTCGAAGGTGTAACGCCAATGGCGGTCGGCTATCTGGTTGCCGAAACTCGACGACGACAACGACAATGCCCCTGCATAGCCTGACGCGGTCTCTTTCTCTTGCAGTCGCGTGCCATCATCGGCCAGACGGTAAAGCACAGCCTTTCCGCCTGGGTATCGGACTCCGGCCAGCCGGTCTGCGTCGTCGTAGCCATACTCCGTGACTTCTGTGTCCGTACCCGCCGCCCCCTGATACGTCTCCTTGAGTCGGTTACCTCGCCCATCATACTCATACTCAAACAGACTGTAGCGATCCGGTGCGGAACTCAGAACACTGCAGGCGGCGTCTTTCGTGCCATTCAGGATGGCCTTCATCCGGCCGCGCGAGTCGTAGCAACGGCGCTCCACCACATTGCTCCCCTTGACAGCAAGCAAACGTGCGCCACCGGCTTCCCATTCGAGCGCCGAAATCCCTGCAGGCCCCGTTACGGCATTGATCCGGTCCAGAGAATCGAATCCATACCCCACGGTTCCAGCCGCCGACTTTACGCTGTTCCGCTGGCCGTTCGTGGCGTATCCGAAAGTGACATCCTCCGTGCCTCGCGACTGTTTCCACAGTCGCCTGCGTGCGTCGTAGTGATATGCGCTCTCCACCGTCCCGCTCGCCCCGCGCGACTCCAGCATTTTCCACGGTTGGTCCGCGCCCGTGTACCTCAGCGTCACCGAAGTCAGCGTGGTGTTCCCAGCACTCGCGGGCCCTGGTTCGTAGGTCACAGTCGAGGCTCTGCCTCGCCCGTCCATGAGCGTGCGGATCGTGTCTCCGTTGCCGTCGACCTGTACCGCAACACCCGCGGCCCAGGTCGTCTGCCAGCGAGCGCTTCCCCGCGTCCGCAACACCTGCCGCCCCAAACTGTCATAGGCATACGTCTGCTCGGCCGTTGGGCTCCCGATGGGTGGCGTCACCTTGGTCAGCCGCAGGAGACCATCGTACGCGTACTCAAAGGAATTGGTACTTCCCGACTGGGTTACACCCAGCAGTTCGCCTCGCGCACCTCGCTCGTACTCCCAGACCTTCTCGTCAGCCGTTCCATAGGCAAACGATACCTTCACGACGCTACCATTGGCGTCGTACGCGTACTGGGTGCCGTCGTAGTCCCCCAGCTTCCCGTATCGCCTGGTCTTGAGCAGCCCTCGCGGCCAGTACTCGTAAAGCGTTTCGCGCCCGTCTGGGTCCTCACGCTTCTGGAGTTGGCCGTCGTTGTAGTAGGTGTACTTTGTCTCTTCGAGCCCCGTGGCCGCGGCCGCGCCAAACCTCTCGGTTTTCAAGACACCGTCGACATACGAATACGTCGTTGGCTGCGCTCCCGAGGGTTGCGCCTTCAGCACCTTGCCAGAAGCGTCATACTCCCAGGTGTCTGTCTCTGAGCCGATCGCCCGGGAGAGAACGTTCCCCAAAGAGTCCATCTTGTAGGTCGACACCTGCGTGTAGGTCTCCCCGCTCACGGTGTCTTTCTGCGTCTGAGTGGCCGTGCGATTCATCCAGGCCGTCGTCGTCTCGTAGAGATACGACTGGGTCCCAGATGCCCAGGTCTCCAGTTCATGGAGCGCCCGGCCCTGGTCATCCCGCTCCCGGTACTCGGTCTTCGCGGTCCACCCTGAGCCTTCCTTCACTTCGCGGGACAACGCCCAAGGCCCATCCCACGTCACGTCCAGCGTGCGCGTCGTTCCTCCCCCCGAGACCTCGAGGTTCACCAGACGCCCGCGCGAGTTCTCCTTTCGCTTGGTGATGATCGTGTTCCCGTCCCCAAGGATCGCTGTCTCCGTGACCTGCTGATCCGCGACGCTGTAGTCATAGGCCCACTTCATCTGCGGCGTCGACTTGTACGCGGCGATCGTCTTCGTCGAGAGACGCCCGAGTTCGTCGTAGTCGTAAGTGCACGTGAAGTGCACGTCAGGCCGATTCTCGACATGCACCCGTCCGGCATTGTCGAGTTCGTAGACCGAGGAAAACCCCTCAGCGTCGACCTCTTGTGTCTTGTTCCCAAGCGGGTCGTAGTAGGTCTTGGTGACAGCGTTCGTCGGGGAGGTATAAGACCAAACCTGCCCCCGCTCCGTGTACTCGAACTTCTCCACGGACGGCTGGCCATCAACGCTGCGGTGCACCTCCAGAACGCGGCCCGCGGGGTCCAAGAACTGCGTCTCGGTCTCCGTCCGCTTCGCCTGCGCGTTCTCGTCGATGACGCGCGACACCACGACCTTCAGCGGCCCCGTCGTGTAGGTTCGGGTCTCCAACTGCGTCAGTTCGCCTGTCGTTGTCTTCACGACCCGCTTGCGCTCAGTCAGGCGGCCCAGCACGTCCCCATAGACATACGTTTCGACCAGGCCCGACTCTCGGTCTTCCAGCCGGGTCAGCCGTCCTGCGCTGTCGAACAGTCGACTGGCGTGGACCGCACCCGTCGGACTCACGCTGTCGACACGTTGTGAATGCCCCATCGGGTCCAACGTCGTCATCACCTGCCCATGCGATCCCTGGGTGCGGCGCAGTTCATTTCCTTGCGCATCCAACTGCACGGTCTCGACATCGTTCTCGCCCCAGTCCCACGACACAGGGCGCCCGAGTCCGTCATAATCAATCTTGGTCTTCCGCCCCAGGCTATCGGTCGTCTCGATAGGGTTGCCCTCGACGTCTCGCGAGTACACCGCCTCGCTCAACAGGCCCTCCCGTAATTCCACTTTCACCTGAGTCAGGTTGCCCGACTCGTCATAGAAATAGTGGTGAGGGTGCCCCATCTCGTCGACCACCCTGGCCAACCGTCCTCCCTGCGCGTACGCATAGGAGCGTGTGACCTCGCGGGCAGGGTTTCCCACTTGAAAGGATTCAGAATCAAGTACTCCATCAACATACCTCATCGTTCGTTGATGGTTTGCGCTCGTTCCCGACGTCGCCTTGTTGAGGGCCTCGGTCACAGCCAGGACCAAGGTCCCGTCCGGCTCCGAGGTCTCTTGATAGGCATAACTCCAGCTCTCCGACGGAGTTCCTTGCCGCGTGAACCCGAGTTGCCGGCCCAGTGCATCATAACGATAGGCAGTCAAAGCCCCTGTCTCATTCTCAGAAGCAGAGAGCAGGCGGCCATAGCTGTCATACGTCAATGTGCGCGTCAGCGTGGCGAGGCCCGTGGTAACCGGAGCCAGTGTCAGCACCGAAAGCTGCGGCTGCCCTAGCGCATTGAACTGAGCGAACTGAACCAACCGTCCCGCCGAGTCCCGATACGACAACAGGATACCGTCCGCGTCGTACACCGCATTGGACATAACGGTCTGAGTATCCTGACCTTTCTTGACCGAAAGCGACTGGAGTTCACCGTTCGCGGAGCGGGGCGACTGCATCGTGACCAAGCCCTCCCCCGTCGAGACGGAAGTGGCCTCTGGCACACCAAACTGCGGATTCCACACATGCTGGGTCAGCGTGCCGTCCGTGGGCAATCCGCGCACCGGCGCACTTCCTGCGGGGACTCTGGTCAGACGCTGTTCAAGCAACTGCAAGCGGTCATTGGGCGTGCGCTCCACAGTTCGCAAAGACCGCGCAATCGAAGCAGTCTGGAAGACTGGGCCACCCCGATCATCGCTGCCCCATCTCGCTGTTCCAGCGCCCGCAGGCGTAGCCATGACTTTGTAGTTTCCCGAGTCATTCAGCGTCAGGCTCACCGGGACGTTGTCGGGCAACGTCACGCTTCGCGTTCTTGCGCCATAGTTGATGCTCAACTGCCCATCCTTCATCCCCGATTCCTTGACCCCTGAGACAAGCTCCAATGCGGTCAGATGCACGTAGGGTGGGCTCGTGACATTTCGATAATAGGCCGCACGCCAAACCGTTGGCTCATCCGCGGTCTCGGTAGCACCGTGGATGATTCGCGCGGTCTCCAGTTCGTTGCTGGAATTCCACCGATCATTCGCGCTCACGGACGACGAGAGCGGGACATAGGAGTATGCGTAGATCTGAGAGGGCTCTCCTGGAGTCCGGACCGCCCGCGTGAGATTGCCACGGTCGTCTCGGCTGAATGTCACCTTGTAGAGTTCCGTCACCCCAGACATGAGCGAGACAGACTTCAACCATTGCACCACGCTCTGTTTGGAGAGCTGCACCAACTCTGGGAGGGGATGCGGACCGGCGGCGACAATGGGCTCATACTCGAAGCTCAGTGCGAGGCTGCCTTTCTCGCCCAAGCGTTGGACAGTGCGGACCATGTCCGTCTGGCCGTCGTACGTCAGCGTCGTCCAGCCCAGACCATTCTCTCGACCGTGCGCATCCGCGTAGCGGGTCAGCAACCATCGTCGACGTCCCTCCGACTGCGCCCCCTGCGCGGGACGGTTGAACTCGAAGCGCTCGCCCGTGGACGTCGTGAAGACGACCTTGTCAGCTCGCTGCGTTTCGTCCGGCAACTCCAGCGGCGCATCTACCGTCAACTCGTGCCCATGCGAGTTGTCCGTCTTGCAGGAAGTCACGCTCCCAGCGTGTCCAGCGCGCACGTCCTTCGCACACGCGGGGAAGGCAAATGCCTGGCCGTTGATGACGACCAGGTAGCGACCCACTTCCTCTTCACGCACCCAACCTTCGTAGTTGTGCGTCCACCCCACTCCGAGTGGGCGCATCTCGTTGCTCTGATTGTTGTACGTGCGAGTAAATCCCATGCTGCCCGCGAGGAATGGAACCGAGAAGTCCTCATGCGTGAAGGACAGGAGCCCCGATGCCAGATTGACGCCATTCAGCGTCGGCTGCCCCACAGGCGCGGCATTCGAACTCGTGAATGAGCCCAGGGGGCGCCCCAGCCCACGGACAAGACGCTCCTTCTTCGGCGCAACGGGATCCACAACCAAGTACAGGGCAAACGCGGCCTCCTTGTTCCCCGGCATGCGCCCGCGCGCCAGATAGGCAGGCAGTGGCAGGCGGAACCGCCGCGTCCCCGCCGCCGTCATGCTTCGCGATTGCTGGAGTTCGGCCTTGATGCTGCCGCGCCCGGTGTCGGTCACGGTGTACTTGCCATCAGGCTGGCGCTGGACAGAGACCTCCTTCAAGAGATTCTCGGCCTCGGGGGCACACCCTTCATTGAGGCACAGCTTGACCACTCCCGCGGTGATCTTCGCGGGGTCGAGCATGAAGTCAGCCATCGCGGGCCTCGAGATGGGGCGCCCCACCGCTGGCGTTCCATCCGGCAGGGACTTCTCCACCGCGGCGTCGGCCGTGTACGACATGGAGACGGTCAGGTCATCCTTGCGCGCCGCCAACCCCTGGAAGTTGAAGCGGTACAACACGTTCTCGGCATTGCCGCTCAGGTACAGCTCGACGTAGAGGATGTCGCTCGCACTGAGGACGTCCGCAAGCGAGTCACCTCCACAGCTCGCGGTGATGGTATGCGCGGATGCGTCCAGCGTCAGCGGGCAGTCGATGCCGAATTGATCCGACCCCAAGCGCACCCGGTAATCACCACTCAGAGTTCCCGCGCGCCCCGGATCCTCAGGAGCCAGGAGGCTCGCCAGGAATTCATACGAGAGGTCCTGCGGGCTACTCTCGGGCAAGGCGTTGGGTCCCGTCTCCAGCGGCCGTGAGCCAGCGCTCCCTGTCGCGGTCACCTTCGGGGAATCCAGAGCCAGCACTCGGAACTCGTGCTCCCGCGCATAGTCGTACTGATCTGAAACCGCGCCAGCCGAGTCGAGACGACGGAACACGCTCTTCAGGAACAGAGCCCGTGCAGGCAGGCCCGGTGGATTCGTTCCACGCGGGTTCGGCTCCTCGAAGTGCGGCGGCGTTGCCTCGTTCTCGGCCGGGCTGACGTAGCCGTCGCCGTCCCGGTCTCGCTCGAGCAGGCGATTGCCCACCACGTGCAGGTAGTAGTTCGCGCGGACCAGGTTGTTGAGGGTCTTCTGCTTCCCCTCCTGATTGACCATTCGCAGCGACGCTTGGATGTTGACCGTATTCTGGCCTGGAGCCACCTGGAATGTCGTGACAGCCGGCTGCTCCACCGCCGTCCCCGTCACGCGGACAATCTGCCCCTCGAGCGCGGGTACCCCCTTGGGCACGTCACGCAGCTCCTGATCGTCCTTCAGACACGTCGCCCACTGCACTGGAGAGGCTGTGGGCGCGAGCTCGGAGCAGTAGACCTCCAGCGGAGTGCCATCCCGAGCGTCATCGTCGGTCAGGACTCCGGGAGCACAGATGCCACCGTCCGACATGAATCCTCGGACGCACGTCGCTCCGCCAGCGTCAGCGCCAGGGACTCCGCCGTCCTCTCCCGTCCGAGGCGCCCCCTGCTTCGCGCGGCGCACCCGCCAATGCGTCACCACCTGCACCGCGTCATCCCGCGTCGTCCCAGCGCCCCCCGTCCGGATGAGATGCGCCGCCGCGCTCTGCTTGAAGCCGTCATCCTGGGCGCGCCGCTGCACGCGGACGTCGATTTCGGGCGGATAGAGGTCCACGTCTCCGGGGATGCCCAGCTCCGCCTGGGTGCAGTGGGAGATGGAGAACGTCTGGTCTCCTTCCTGAATCTTCAGGAGGCCATTTGCATCCGCCGCGCACAGGCCGTCCGCCCCACGGGTCGAGGTGCTAGCGGGGGGCACCGTCACCGTCGACATGCCCGCGTAACCGGTGGCGTGGTTCACCGCGAAGACCACCAGCCGGTCCCCCGGAACCAACCACAAGAAGCTCCCCGAGGTTCCTCCACACTCGGCCCGGAAGAACTGCTTGTCCGCCTCGGTCTTTTGCCCCGAGGCCTCCAACTCCTGACATCGCTCTCGGGTCGCACGCGACACGCCATGGGTGGGCCCGAGCCTCACGCGCGAATACTCGCCCTGCGCTCTCTGCGGCGGGTGTTGAGCGTCCTCGCACACCTCTGCCAGCGGCCGCGTCACCGCGTACTTCGCCAGCGGGTGCTCCAGGTCATCCTCACGGAAGAAGTGCACCTCGGTCGTCGCCGCATCGTCCTCCGACACGGTGCGGAGCTGGCCTGAGACTGGATCCACCGTGGTCTGCGTCACGCCCTTGCAAATGCCAGGGACAGGACTGCCGTCCTTGGTCTTGAACGTGACGCGACCATGCAACAACCGAACATCCACGAGGACGTCCGCCCGCGTCGTTCCCCCCGGAGACAGCCAGAAATCAGGTGAGCAGGTCGAGAAGGAACTCCCCACGCTGTCGAAGCGGGTGTTGCCATTGGCATCCAGACGCGCCACCCACCGAGGCCCCAAGGGGATGTCCGCGCACGCAATGCTCATCGTGTTCGACGCGAGCAGCGGGACCAACGTGGAGTACTGGCCCGAAGCCGCCGTCGTCGCCGAGGTGTCGACCGTGCTGGTGATGTCCACCCGGACGCCCTGGAACCGAGCGGAGCCCTGCAGCGGGTCCTTCTCTCCCTCCTCCGAGCTGTCCGACTCCTTCACGAGAGTCAGCTTCGCGCGCCGAGGAGGCCCACTGCCGGCGTCCTCGACAATGGGCTCTAGCTGCGCCTTCAGACGGATGGCACGCGTGTCAAACCGCGTCGTCCCCGTCAGGGTGAACGTGGTGGCCCCAGGCGCAAGCGTCACCTCCGTGAAGAGGTAAACCTCGTCCTCGCCCTGGACGTGCCACTCTTCCCCTGCCTCTGGAGCCAGACGCCCGCCCGTCGGAGAGATGCCCTCCACTGTCGCGGTAACGACCGTCGGCGCGCCTCCCGGTGTCCTCGTCGATGAATACTGCGCAGAGAACTCAAGCGGGAGCGTGTAGGGCAGCTCCACCTCCACCGTCTTCGACAACGACTCGGCAGCAGGTGTCTTCAGCGTCAGCGCGGTGAGGTCTTCTCTCGGTGTACGCACGACGCCCCAGACGCGAGACGTCCCGCCAGGGAACGTGTCCAGGACTCCCAGCCCCACTCCCAGCGCAGCGCCCCATTGAGCATGGGCCGTACCAAGCACGGCCTCGCTCATCCGCTGCCACAGCGTGGGCGGAGAGCGGGCTGGCAGGAGTTCATTGAACCCCAGTCCGCCATCCGTCCCACCACCAGTGCTTCCCGGTACGCCACCGGCCCGAGCGATCGCGGCCTCGACCTGGAGCTGCTGCTCCGGCGTTATCTCCATGTAGCCGAAGTACTCGAATGAGGCCGAGGCCACGTCACCGTCTGAGACAATCCCCTCGGGGGTGACATGCCCGAAGCCCACTCGCTTGAGCGCGAGGCGCTTCTCATCCTGCGCGAGCAGCACCACCATCCGCCCCACCGCGAGCGATGTCCGATTGGGCAGCGTCAACTTCACGGACTTCATGAAGTGAACCTGCTCGGGCCCCAGTTGCCACAACGCCGCCACCGCAGCGCGGTCCTCAATGGGCACTGGCCGCGCGTACGGCGGCAACTCCGTCGCAGTGAGGAAGCCCGATAACGAGCCGTCCACGAAGGACACGCCGCCAGCTGGCACCTCCAACGTCATGGCCCCCTGCGTGCCGTTGAAGCGAACCGTTCCACCACTCGTGCCATCCACAGCCTGCGCGGAAGCACTGTTCACGGCCACCAACATGATCGGCCGGTCCTTCGTCTCCTGCCCCGCCGAGACGACAAGACTGCGCCGAACCGTGGGCAGCACCCTGCCATCCGAGGTCGTCCCCCCCTCGAACCGAAGCACCACCACGCCCGGCTGGATGCCCAGCAGCGCCCAGTTGCCGTCTGGTCCCGTCCGATCCGACGCGTCCTGTCCCACGACTTGCACGCGGACGCCCGACAGCGGCTGAAAACGCTCGTCCAGCACCACGCCACGAACCACCGTCAACGGGCGACGCACCGTGAACTCGCTAGAGAACGTGGCCTGCTGGTCTGGCCCTTGGCCGGCCTTCATGCCGCTCACCTTCACGATGACGCGCTCGCCCACGGGGAGGGCCTTGCGCGCCACGAAGGTCATCGTCTGACCTCCGGGCGCCAGCGAATAGCCGCCCTCCAGGAGTTCGCCGCGTGCCCGCACTTCGAAGTGTTGCGCTGCGGTCGTCTCATCCACGGGCTTGTTGAAGGCCACGCTCACCAGCGCATCCGTCTCCACGCCCTCCGTGCCCGAGGCCGGATCCACCCCGGTCACTGCCAGTGGCTCCTGCGTCGCGTCGCGGTAGCGCACCGTCACTCGCGCCGAGCTAGAGAGCCCCTGCGCATCCGTCGCGGTGACATCAATCGCGTTCTCGCCCAGGGACAGGGGCACCTGCGCCTCATAGACACCGGGCGACACCAATGCCGCGGCTCCCGTGCCGATGGAAACCGAGGACACCTGCGACGCGGAGGACACCCGAGCGCGCACCATGACAATGGGCTGCTCGGCCTGTGTGCCATCCAGCGGCGACAAGATCGTCACCACCGGGGCAACGCTTGGAATGAACAGGTGTTGCACCAGCTCGCGGTGGTTCCCCGCCAGATCCTCCGCGACGAGCTCAATGTCGTTGTTGCCCGCTTGGAGCGACAGCGCCACCGAGAAGCCTCCGGCCACAACCGGCACCGAAATGCCCCGCACCGTCAGGCTCGCGAGGTTCGCGTCCCCCACGGTCCCTTGGAGGAGATACGGGCTCTCCGAGACCAACGCGGGGTTGCTCGCAGGCCGAGTCACCTGGAGATAGGGCGCCGTGCGATCCACCGTCACTGTGCGCTGAGCCGCAGCTGTTCGCCCCATCGCGTCCGTTACTTGAATGGACAGGGATTGCGTTCCTTCCAACAGCGCCAGGGAGGCGCTGAAGTGCCGAGACGACACTGCGGCGGGCGCGCCATTCACCGTCACCTGGAGCGGGAGCACGCCCTCGTCCACCCGGCCTGTCACGGCGAAGCGCATTCCTCCCACCATGGTGCCGTCCGCGGGAGCCTCCACCACCAGTGACGGGGGCGCCTCGACGGTGCCGGCATCCCGTACGGGAGTGCCCGCATCCGTCCCCGAAACTCCAGCATCCTGCTGGGGCGGCGTTCCTGCATCGGCACTCCCCAAGCGGACCAGGTTCAACGTGGACTGCGCGGACTGCCCCAGCCGGTCCTCCACACGAACGAGCACCGCCCTGGGGCCTACGGGCACATCCAACGTGTGCGCGAAGCGACCGCCTGCGCCCACTGGAACCGCGACACCATCGACCGTGAGCCGAGGTGTGTCCGTGGGGTCCCCAACGGTCGCCTCCCCCCGTACCGTGACGAAGGACTCCGTAAACCGGTACCCCTCGGGAGGATCCGTCACCACCAAGGTGGGAGCAGCCGTGCCCACCGAGAGAACCCGCGTGACGGTGGAGGTATTGCCCGCCGCGTCGGTCGCGCTCACCACCACCTCGCGCTGGCCGGACTGCAGGACATACGTGGTGGAGAAGGCCCCGCCCCCCTCCAGCACCACCGGCGAGCCCCCGATCTTCACTGTCAACTCAGTCAAGTCGGTTGCGGTTCCGGATACCGCCACCGAGTTTCCCGTCACCGGGAAATGATCAATGGGCGCAGTCACAGTCAACGCCGGCGCCACGGTGTCTTTCACCAATTGAAACGACAACGCGGTCGAGTTGCCCGCATCGTCAAAAGCAATCACCTCGAACGCATTGCCACCTTCCATGAGTGGCACCACCGCTCGGTATTTGCTGTCCGGTCCCCGAACCATCGGGATACCACCCAGTCGCACTTCCCCCAGGGGGCCGTCATCGGTCGCGCGAACCACGACGCTGACCTCGGACGATTGCGTCACAAGGTTTGTCGAGGGCGACTCCAGCACCACCGTTGGAGCCACCGTGTCGACCGCGAAGTGGACCGTCACTCCGCGCTCGTTCCCCAATGCGTCCCGAGCCGTGACGACCAGCAAGTGAGTCCCCGTGGCAGAGATATGGCCACCATTGATGAAGGGCTGGCCATCCAGCGTCGCCGAGACCTCCGCCGCATGGGCATCCGTCGCGGAGAACGTCACCTGAACGGGGACTCGGTAGCGAGCGCCGTCAGCCACACCCACGATGGAGATCTCGGGCGCAGTCGCATCGATCGTGAAATGCGCCACGGCGGTCCGCTGATTGCCCGCCAGATCCTCCGCCCTCACTTCCAACAGATACGCACCATCCGCGGTGACGCGAGTTCCGCTCACGAACGGCGCCCCATTCAAAGTCGCCCCGACCAGCTTCAGGTTCGCATCCGATGCGCTGAAGGTGGGCGTCACCGCCTCGGCCACCAGACTGTTCTCGATGACCCCCGCCAGCGCGACCACCGGAGGCGTGAAGTCGAGCGTGAAGTGGCGTGTGGCCTTCGTCTGGTTCCCCGCCTTGTCCGTCGCGGTGACTTCAAAACTGTGCGCGCCCTCGGTCGAGACCAGGTCTCCACTCACGAATGGCTGGCCATCCAGGGTCGCCACCGGCGCCGCGTCCACGAGGTTCGCGTCGTCCACAGTGTACGTGACGACCACAGGCTGATTCCGATGGCTCCCCTCTTCGGGGCCGAGCACCGTCACGCTCGGGGGAACAGAATCGAGCGTGAAACGCAGCGTGGTCACACTGAAATTCCCAGCCCGGTCCTTCGCGACGATCTCCAGAGTGTGCAACCCATCACCACTGATGGGCGTTCCTTTGACGTACCCCACTCCATCGAGGGTGTAGGTATCCACCTCAAGGAACTGAGTCTCAATGTTGATGGCGGGCGTGACTGGCCCCCTCGCAAACGCCCCATCCTGGATGCCCGAGACAGTGATGACCGGCCCCGTGACGAGAATGGTGAAGCGGACGCGCTTGATCGCCACGCGTCCTACCTGATCTGTCGCCGTCACCAACAGCTCGTGCGGTCCATGAGCACTCACCGCGGTTCCCTGCATCCAGGGATTACCATCTAGCGTCGCCGACGACGTGGCCAAATAGCCTCCAGTCACCGACCAGGACGGCGTCACGGGCCCCCGTGTTACCAGCCCTTCCGTTACACCCGATACCTCAATGACGGGCGCCTGCCCTTCCAACACCACTGCCCGACACACACGGGAGATGTTCCCGCAGGCATCCATCGCGGATGCAGTAACGGCATTCAGCCCCTCAACGAGGGGAACATCAGCCTGATACCCATGGTCACCAACAATACTCGCGGGTGCCCCTGCGACGAGAACTTCAGTTGCCTCCGGACCGAATGTACCTGATGCGGAGATGGGAGAACTCGTAAAGAAAGAGCCATTCGACGGCTCGTACATCGTCAGCATCGGAGGCAGCGTATCAACATCAAACACAGACACACGCACACTCGAGCCCTGCGCATTCCGAGCAAACACGAATAATGTATTCTCCCCCTCTTCCAGCGTTACGGGCACCAGTCGGACTGCGTCCCCCGATTCAGGCAGCTCAATATTCGCCCCATTGAGTGCAATTTGGACTGACCCAACAGCCCCGACCGGCGCCAACATCAAAACAGGCAATGACCCAGGCCCATGTGAATAGAACGTCTGCGTGATCGAGTTCTTGAGTTCACGCAGCGTTCCGGTGTCAGCCATGACACATGGAAGCAGGTCCAGAGATGCCACTGCGACGCGAACCCGGCCGCCCCCTGTTGCAGAGACGACCAACTGATTGAGTCCCGCGGTCGGGACAGCTGCCCCTCGAACAAACAAGGGAGTCCCTGACGAAATAGAGCCAAGGGACTCCCCGTTAAGCTGCACGGTCGCAGACTGCACCTCATCGTGCCCCTGACCATCTCCATTCTGAACAACAACAATAACTGGCTCTCCGAGCAGGCGATGAAACTGTGCTGTCCCCTGGCTACCGCCCGGCACAACCATTACACCGCCCAGCCAAGACATATCGACAGATTCGAGGACCTCGGCCGCACAGGCAGGCGCGAGGTCCTGAGCCGAGAGCTTCATCCGCGTGGAGGCCTTCGTCGCCCGGGACTTCGGCTCGACGGGCTCAGACTTCCGCGGACATCCCGCGAGCAGCACCAGTGCCAGGACTCCCCAACCCCACACCCAAGCTCGGCTCTTCATCACTGCTCCCCCTCAGCCTTCTTCGTCCCCACCACACCCGACAGCCGCTCCGGGTAGCGCCGAACCGGAATGTCTTCTCGCAACCGGCGCATGAGCATCTCCTCGGCCTCATGACGAGCCTCTGCTGCCATCTGCCCACGCACCTCCTGGAACGTCGGAAGCACGGTCCGCGGCGCTTCCAAGGCTCGTGCGACGTGGAGCCCGAAGTCCGTCTCGAATGGCTCGGACACTTCACCTGGCTTCAGGGCGACCACAGCGCCGAAGAAGCGGGCATCAACCTGTCCCTCGCGCACGAGTCCCAGGTCTCCGCCCAGCGCCCCTGTCACGGTGTCCTCGGACAATTCGCGCGCAACGGCTGCGAAGTCCGCCCCGCTCACAATGCGGGCATGCGCCGCATTGATCTTCGCTTGCGCCTCAGCCCGCGCCCGACGATCCGCGCCCATGGCGAGCCGGACCACAATGTGGGCCACATGCACTTCCCGACGCGCCAATCCTTCTCGACGCGCCTCATACCGCGCGCTCAGGGACTCTTCGGTAGAGGTCTCACGCGCGACGCGGTCGAGGTACGCATTCGCGATCACCTCGCGACGTGCAGCCTCAACCCGTGCCGCAACCTCGGGGTCCTTCAGGAACTCGTCCTCCCGAGCCTTCTCGACGAGCAGCGTCCGCTCGACCACGGCATCGAGCGCACCCTCCACCGCCCCAGCCCCTTCGTGCGTCTGAAGCCACAGCGCCACATCCGCCCGAGTCACCGGCGTTCGCCCCACCTTCGCCACCACGTCGGCGGAGTCGCACCCCACGCCCCCCCACCCCAACACACCCACCAGAACCACCCCCAACAGCCCCTGATTCACTGTCCGCCTCCCAGGAACTCGCAGGCCGTTCCGGCCACGCAGTCGCCATCATCACAAGTCATGGTGCTGGTGGCACCACTCACAACGCTCGCAGTACATCGGCCCGCGGAGCCCGGCTTCCAGACGCCCGGCGTGAATGCCCCGCGCAGGCGTGACGCTCCGGCTGATGCGTCGGGTATCAACCAGGCCCCACCGTCCCAGGCGTCCTGCCCGTCGGCCCAAGAGCCCGCCCCTAGTTCGTGGCACCGGAACGCCCCAGCCGAATCCTGCTCACACCGTCCCGAGGCGCAGACGAAAGCCGTCGACTCTGGCTCACACCGAGCCCCTACTCCAAGTCGAGCCCTCTGGAGGGTGACGCGCGGAGTGTCACTGCCTTGGTGCGCACGCCGCACGAAGAGTCGAGCCCCTGTCGACAGCGGGCCCACCGTCTGTGTTCCCGCCATGCAGGCCAGAGGTACCGCGCCGCAGCCATCTTGGGCGAAAGCGACATCCGTGGCAGAGAACGTGAGGCTCTCGACCGCTCCGTCGAACGGCAGCGACAGCCAAGCTCCCGCCATGCCGGCGTAGCAGTTGGGCGAGTCGGCGACGCTTGTCACGGGGACCGACGTTTCGCCCGGCTTCAACGGGATGGGTAGTTCGCAGGAGGCTCCTGATCCCGCCGGCAAGCGCTCCACCTGTCGGGACGCGATCGCGCGCCCGCCCGAGCTGTCCACGACTTCAACCTCGACGCGCGCCGGACCTGTCGTCGAGGCCGTATAGGGCACCTGAACTGCTGGCGGCCCAATGGCGTCGAGCCGCCCGCCTGGAATCACGTCCCCATCGACGCGGAACTCCGCCCAGCTGAGCACCAGGTCCCGACTCGACCAAGCGGCAGACAACGGAATGGGGCGCCCGACGACCAGGTAATCAATCGCATCCAGTGACACCGAGGGCACCGCGGTCGAGGCCCCCACAACTTCAGACAGCGGCGACTCCGTCGTGTTCAACGAGGACAGGCCGGGAACTATCGACGGCACGGATGAAACCGCGAGACTTGGTGCGCTGTCGCTCGCCGGAAGCACCGTGTAGGTCCGAGTCGAACTCAGTGCGCGACCAAGAGGATCCTTCACCTCCAACGCCAACGTGACACTCTGGCCCACCTGCGGCTCGGGGATGCGCAGATCGTAGAACAACGGATAGCCGTAGTAGTTGGCATACGGAATATCCTGCGTCGCAACCACCGCACCATCCACCTGCAGCGAGTACACATACGGACCGTAAGGCCAATAGTATGAAGTATTGATGCGATTCACGTATGGCAGGGCGCGAAGCTGCGTGGGCAAGCCCCCCGGAGCGGCGGTGAATGCTGGAGGCGGCTCGACGTTGACTGTCACCTGAGACCTCGCCATCCGTCCGGTCCCATCCACGAGTTCCGCTGACAGCGTCTCACTGAGCGCGGTCTCAACCGCTGGCATCCGAATGGCAAGAACTGTCCAAAGAGTGCCCGGCTGCGGATGCATGACGCCTAGCAACCGAGAGCCCAGCCGAAGCGCAATCTGAGCAGGAGCAACCAAGTCATTGTGACGTACCGTGAGTTCTACGAACTGGCCGGAGTGATAGGTCGTCCCATTATAAACATCCACTGTAATGGAAGGGGTGGTGCTCACGACCTGAGCGACTCGGACGCGGGCAGGTGGTGACATTGCCGCCTTGCCATTCGCGCTTCTCGCAAGAAGCTGCACAGACAGTTCAGTCCCCGGGCTTGCTCGCATAGGCACTTGATGGATGTAGCGGAGCTCGCGGTCCGAGCTGGTCCCCACGATTTCACCGTCAATCAACAGGTCGAAGCTCTCGACATCGACGCCAGATGCCTCGCCCAAGACAACGAACCTGTCACCCGGACGCAGTTCCGACCCCGACACAGGTAGCGTGAGACGGACTGATGGCGCAGCGCTCATACGTGGCAACGGGAAGCGCCTCACACCGTGGATTGCATCAGCTACAACAATGTCCTCACCACTAAGGACCGCATCATCCGCGCGTCCCGCAGGGAACGAGGCCACCAACATCGGGACATCGACCTGCGTGAAGTCGAATACCTGCACACCCTTGTCTGCCTCACTCAGGACGGCAATGCGGCCATAGAGCCTGGCTCGGACAACAGCCCCTGCAGTAGCCAGCGTCACCCGTTGGGTCGCAGATGTCTCACCGACAGTCCACGCGGTGACCGTCGTGGCATTGGCCGTCACGGCCAGATCGCCTCGCAGAGCAACCGCACGCACAGCGACTCCGGGATAGCTCGCCAGCTTGCGCATGCTCCCTGAAGCATCGACGCCCAGCAAGCTCCACCCACCTGCATCATGTGCCACGGCACCGTGAGAATCATCACCCGCGATGTCAACGGCCCCGCTCGACATCAGCATGGAGGGGACACCCGTTCCATCGGGCAAAGCGAGAGTGGAAATCCTGCCACCATTCATCGCCCAGAACCGCCCCTTGGAGACCGCGAAGCGCGTGATAGGTCCCATCTGGGCCAACCAGTAGTTTCTGTACCAGCCGCCCATGCTCAAAGACAGTCGACCATCATCTTGCTCATCGCTCCACTCCACCCTACTTCCGAGCAAGTAATAGAGGTCATTCCCCGTCCGCTCGATCTGGCGGGCCGAATCCCTCGTCAACTGCGAGCGTTCGACGAATCGCGTTGGCGAAGAAGCATCGAGGTATCGGAACCCGGCATTGCCCGCCGCAACGACAACGCCTCCTCGATAATCCGTGAGCCCCATCGGAGCGTCCGAGAACAACATGGCGGCAGACGGGGTGTCTGTCGGCAGCACTGTATCGTGAGTCAGCGTTCGAGCCTCGATTCCCCATCGAGACGCGGTCAGGAGAACTCCGCTCGAGATCGCGATGTCCGCCCCTTCGAGATGTTCCGATGCCAGAAGCGTTGCAGCAATGGGCTCGCGGACATCCACGATCCGCATGCGCCCATCCGCGCACAACACGTACGCCAATCCATTCATGACGCGAAGTGCACGAGGTGTTGCAGGCAGCGGGACCGACGACAAGAACGTTCCGTATCGCAGGGCGTGCACTCGAATGGACCGCTCCGTGGCAATCACAACACGACCAAACTCTCGCTCTGCGGCAATGATGTTCTCATTGGGTTCAACCCACGAGGTTGCCCCACTGGCGCTGTCACTCGCGGTCAACCCTGTGCGGGCAGGAACATACAAACCATTCCCCGACTTCTGCATCGCCCCATCGACCTCCGCCCCCACCAGCACGCCAGTTCCACCATACGGGTACTTGACGAGTGGATGCTCGAGGTCGGACAAGTCCAACGCCGCGACAGAGTTTGGCGTCACCGTTGACGCATAGACCGCGCCTCCAAAGGCAGCCACGACTCCGAACTCGTTACCCAAGTGACTCACAACCACAGGCGCAGTCGGCTCGGCTGCATTCACAATGTCCACACCACCGGCGCCATAAGCCAACACGACTGTGTCACCTGTCACCGCCATCGAGAGCGGCCGGTTCGTCGCCACGAATCGTCCCTGCACGTTCAGGGACACCGGAGCGCCTCGCGTCAGGGCTCCAACCGTGAACCCCGTCGCCGTCCGGACGTAGACGCGGTCTCCGTGCACCACGAGTTGCTCGGCCCCTTCGAACGAAGATGTGAAGAGCTGTCCTGTCGCGGAGAGCATTGGGGCAATCACTTCCCATTTCACCGTCTTGTTCGTGACGTTGCCCATCCGGTCGGTCACCGTCACAAACAACTGTAGCGACGTGCCCACCGGCGTCGCCTCGGGCACCGTGTAGCGAATCGCCGCTCCTCCTGTCGTGAGCTCTGTGCCCCCCTGAATCAGTCGCTGCTCGACATGCAGCACCCCTCCCGCGTCAGAGGCCGTCACCATCGCCGTGAGCAGCGAGCCTGCGGCAATGCGACCTTCGGATGGCTCCAGCGCGAGGGACAGACTCGGCTCCGCGGTGTCATCCACCACAATGAGAGACAGCGAGACTGGATCAGACTCTCGGCCTTGCAGATCCACTGCCACAGCCTCCACCACGACATCACGAGAACCCGTCCCCGTCGGCATCAGCAGCGATGCCACGTAGGGGGCGCTCGGCACTCGCTGCTGCTCGACATGGCCCACCCGGAAACGGACTTCACGGACCGTAGCCGGCGACGTCGTGGCCAGCACGCTCACGCGCGCCCCCTCCAGAATGGGACCCGTCCCCTGCCGCGCCAAGGCCGTCACCTGAGGCACCGGCGCCGGCGTCACATCGTCCATGACCGGGAGCTGAGCCTGGACAACCGGGCCTCTGCGCCCCTGAGCATCGATGGCCACTGCCGTCACCGTAACGGACGTGCTCGAGGTGACCACCGGAGCCCGCATGACACCCGCCCAAGTGGGCGCAGTGAACGTGACCGGCGATTGGCCCGAGACCGTCACTTCGACCGCTGCCACTCGTGCCGGCTCCTTCGCCATGGGGCGAACCTGGAACTCCGTCCCCTCCAGGACCGAGCCGGGCAGCCCCAACCCCAACAGCACGGGCCCCACGCCATCATCCAGCAAGGACACGGTCCGCTGCGCGGTCACCCCATTCCCCGCCAGGTCACGAACGCGCAGCGTGAGCTGCGTGGAGGTTCCCAGCCGAGGCAGATCCACCGTGCTCGGCAGACGGCTGTCGAGCACCTCGATGACTCGCCCGTCGACGAGCAGCTCCGCCGTGTACGCATTGAGAGGATCAACCTCATCCGCCCAGGTCGTAGACAACGCAAGCCGTGCCCCGGGTGCAGCCGTGCTCGCTGTCGACAGCGTGAGCTGCGGCAAGCCCGGTCCTCGCGCCAATCCCAGACGAGACACCGTCTCCCCGCGAGCTGCGAACACCGTTCCGCCCATGGCCACCGCCCGCCCCCGAACCTCTGAGTACCGGCCAGCGACACGTGGCGCAGAGCGAGCATCCAGCACCGTCAGGCCCGTATCCGTGCCCACCAACAACCACGGGCCCAGTGCCGTCACCGAGACAGCCGGCGTCGGCAGGCCCTTCTCTCCTGAAGGCGTCAAGCCATTCCCGCTCCAGGTGAAACACTTCACCAAGGCGCCCGCGACACACACTCGGTCAGCGCCCAGCGCCGTCACCACGACCGCGCCCGTCGCATCAACCGAGGCGACCACCTCAGGCGCCGGAGGTACCGACAGGTCAACCACGGCGACTTCTCCCCCCGCCAGGACATACAGCCGCTCGCCCTGCGCGGAGATCCCCTTCACGGCTCCCAGTATGAGGCGCGCCTGCAAAGCGCCCACGGCATCGCGAACTTCGATTCCCTCGTCCGTACCCACGAGCCAGCCACCCCGGAAGGCGGCCAACGCGGAAGGCTCGCGGCGCAGCGGAATCCGGACCACCGTCGACAGGTCGGGCGGTAGCAAGGCCAGCTCACCAGCTCCCGCGACCCGCAGCGCCACCGCGACCTGGTCTCCTCGCGTCGCCAGGACCCCACTGTCGCCCTCGAGCGTCCGAGCCACGAGCAGGGCCCCATCCACACGCGCATGCCCCTCGATGCGGCTGCGCCCACCGCCGTCATCGCGCAGGACCCACAGGTGCTCGCCCATGAGCGACAGGTCCGAAACCGACGCAGGTCCTTCCAACGGGAGTTGCACGGCGGTGCCCGCCGCGAACACAGCCAATGCGCCTGTCGACTCGGCGGTCGCCGTTCCTCCCAGACCCGATGCCTCGGCGGACACTCGAACGCTCGCGCCCTCGGGGCCCAGCGGCAGCACGGCGCGGCCCGAGGAGTCTGCGATGTCGGAGCCAGCCACCTGGACATGCGGTGTGAGGCTGGCCCCCGTGGTCGCGGATGCGACTACGGAAACCTGTGAACCTCCTGCGAACACCGGCCCTTCGGGGTCAGCCGTCAGGGTCACCACCGGCGCCGTCGTTCCACTGTCACGCACGCGGATCTGCAGCGTCGCGGGGGCGCTCTCCACGCCCCCCTGGTCCTCAACCACCGCCCGCAACATGGCGGAACCGCCCGCGGCGCCAACCGTGGGAGCCACGAAGGTGTAGCTCCACGGTGGCTGGGTGAGGACGACCTCGTTCGTATCCATGGACAGCCTCACGCGGCGGATCCCCGCGGGGGCGACCGGATACAATGACACCGCCACCGGACTCCCCTCCACGAACTCGGTCCCCATCCCCGGACTGGAGAAGGCGACGTACATGGGCGCCGTGCTCGGCTCGATCGTGAGTCGCGAGGTCGTCGTGCCGATGTTGCCGCGCTCATCCCGCGCGCTCACCGTCACCACCACGTTCCTGTCCGCAGTGACGACCGGCGCGTGCCACCGAGCAATCCACGGCGAGCTCGTCAGCGTTGCCACCGCCACGCCATCGATCTCGAAGCGCACCGAGCGCACCGGGTTGGTATCCGTGGCGTTGACGCGCAGGTCCAGCATCGTGCCTGACACCACGCGCGTGCCATCCGCCGGCGACAGCACCGACACCACGGGAGGCGTGAAATCCGGCATCACGGTGAGCGCCACCGGAACGGCGCTGCCCGTCAGGCCACCTTCGTCCGTCGCCGACGCGGTCAGCACGTGAGCCTCCGCGCCCGACACCATCCGGGGCATGCGCACGCGATGTGTCAGCGTTCCGCGCTCTGTCGTCAGCGACGTATCACGCGTGAGGGATGCACCGTCCAGGCGAAGCTCCATCGCGCTGAGCTTCGTGTTGTCCGTGGCGGAGACGGCGACATCCAGCGTCGCGCCCTCCTCAATCGTCAGCGCCGCAACCGAGGGTTGGGTGAATGTCACCGTCGGCGGGACGTCGTTGACGATTTGCACCGTCACCTGCACCTCGGTTGAGTTTCCGGCCCCGTCTTCTGCGCGCGCGAGCAACTGCGACGTCTTGCCCACCTTGTCAGGCGACCACGTGTACGCGAAGACACCGTTGCTCCCGACCAGAGGCACGCCATCCACGGTCAAGGCCCTCGGGCCCACGATGCCGGAGTCGTCCGTCACTCGAACCTCGAGCAGCCATTCGATCTGGGCCGTGAACAGCTCGCCCATCTCGACGGGCCGACCTGAGTTCTTCACGACCAAGGTCACCATCGGGCTGGTGACGTCCACCGTTCGGAACGACGTGGTGCCCCCCTGGGTGATGGCGTTCCCCTTCAAGTCTCGGACGCCCTGCACACTCAGCACGTACTGCGTGGTGGACAGCAGCGAGACCGAGGGCATCAGGGTCAGTCCCATGCCATCCGCGGTCATGGACACGGTCGCCGGCTCGGCAATCGTTCCACGCCACAACTTCGCCTGAGCGACGCTCGCCGCGTCGATGGGCTCATCGAACCGGACCGTGAACCGGCTGGTGAGAGGCAGGTTCTGCCCACCCACGACCTCCGCAGGCGCCCAAGCCACCACCAGCGGGGGCCGCATATCCGTGCGCTCCACGGAACCCACCAACTCCACCGTGGGTCCCCCCGGCTGAACGAGCTTGATCGTGACGGCCCCCAGCGGCCCCTCTGGCACGAACAGGCGCAGCTCAGTCGGGCTCACTGCGTTGCTCGGCACCTGACCGCCGTCCACCGTGACCACGATGCCGCGCGTGAAACCCGTTCCCGTCAGGGTCACCCAACCGCCTTGCTGGGCGACCTTCGACGGAGCCACCGCCGTCACCGACAGTGGCGCGACATAGACGAAGCCACCCTCCACGAGCACCCGGTCGCCAGCCGCCGAGCGCAACTCCACCGTCACAGGTCCCGCTCCCGCTGCCGCCGGGGCGCGCACCCGCACCAGCGATGCGGTCGCAGGTTGGAGCAGCACGGCGGGCACACCACCGAAGCGCACGTCTGACACAGCGTCGAGCCGCATCCCCGTGATATCCACCAGGACGCCTCCCGCCACGTCACCATGATCCGGCGTCAGAGAGGCCACCTGCATCCGAGTCTCGGCCGCGCTGCCCAGAACCGAGTAGCGCCACGGGGCCGCCAGCACGCCGCCCCGAACATCGGTGGGCGCGAGCGTCGCTTCGACCGTGTAGCGCTGGCCCACTGCAAGCGACGGGGACGGCTTGAAGCCACGCGTGAAGCCCGAGTTCGCCGCAGTGCCCGCCACGGGCACATTCCCAAGGTAGGACTTGACGAGCACGTAGCTCGCCTCGGCCTGCGCCTGGGAAAGCAACGGCGACACCGTCACGGAGCTCAAGCCCTCCGCAGGCACCTCACCTCCGGGCGAAGGCTGGGTCCCCACCGTCACGGGATACGGCAGGTGGTACACCTCCATGCGCGTGGCGTTCGCCGCCACCGCCACGCCCGCCACCACCGCGACGTGCTGGCCCGCGAAGTCGAGCGCGGGCGCCCACGTGCGCTCCACCAGTCCATTCGTGGTGTCCACCCACGACAAGCGCTGGCGGCCCCCCACCCAGGCCCACGGCCCGAACAGCGACACCGACAACGCGTCATTCCCCGCGGAGCCCGAATCCCACGTCCCCACCAGTTCGGGAGCGTCCAACTCGGTCGCGTCGACCAGGCGCGCGCCCACTCCCAAGCCCAGCAACAATCGGTTGCCATCCGCCGCCATCGAGTGGGCTGGCGCAGGCAGTCCATCCAACTGGCCCAGAAGCTCCAACTGGGCATCATCGAAGCTGCGAATCTCGAGACGAGACATCGTGCCGTCATCGACGAGGATGGCCAAGCCCCCGCGGATCCGCTCCATCGCGCGGATGTTTCCCCCAAACACATAGGCACGCGCGACCACGCGGAACACACCGTCCACGCGTCCCAACAGCGCCAGCTCATTGCCGCCCCCCATGGCCACGTAGGCCGCGCCAGGCGTGGCGACAATGGCCGTGGGCGTCACATCGGCCGGAGACAGGAAGATGCTCTCCTGCTTCTGCGGCACACACGGCACGCGGGGACCCATTCCACACGAGCCCAGCGTGTAACGAACCACCACGCCTGCGCCCGCCAGGAAGGCCTCGTCCCCACTCACACGCAGGGCCGTGGCTTGGGGCACTCCCGAGACCGCGCCCAATTCGTACGGCACCTCCGCCACGGACAAGTCCAGCGCCGAGAGCTGCCCCGCATTCGCGACGAGCAAGGCATTGCCCACCCGAGCCATGGCCTCGGCGCCCACGCCAAAGGGGCCACGAGGCTGGAGCGTGAACATGAACGCGCCGTTCCACGATGCCCCCACTGGACCTGCCGGCGCTGGCGTTGCGATCCGCACCTCCGCGGCGCCCGTGATTCCATCCGGCACCCGCACCTGCAATGTGGTCGCGGACAGCAGCCGAACCTCGGTGGCCGGCAGGCCCCCGAACGTCACCAGCGAATCCGAGAACAAGCCCTGGCCCGTCAATGTGACGTACGCTTGGCTGTTGAAGGGGGCGGAGGCCGGCGACACGCCCGCGAGGACCGGCGCGACCAGATAGCGATACGCCCCGAGCTTCACATCCGACAGCCCACCCACGTTCTCCACGCGGACCGCTGCGGGCCCCGCCACCCCCGGAGGCACCTTCACCGTGATGGAGCGCCCATCCGGAGCCACGGTCCTCTGCAGGACCGGGGTCCCCCCGATGCTCACCAGACAGCCGTCCACGAACTGCTCACCCTGAATGAGGACGGTGTCCCCGCCTGCCTCCAGGCCGTATCCCGGAGTCACTCCGGTGATGAGCGGACGCTCGGCGCTCGCGGTGGAGGCCGTGCTGAAGCGGATCTCCACATCCACCCCGAGCTTGCCGCCCGCCAGGTCCGAGAGGTCCTTCCCCACATGCAAGCGGTAGCGCGTGCCGCTGAGGAGCGGCGCATAGGGCTCGAGGAGAAGCTCCGCGCCCTCCGTTGTCGAGACCGCACGCCGCGCAACCCGGACCGGCGTCGCCACGCCGTCCTCCGAGACGAGCGTGACGGCCCCCGCGGTGTTCATGTCCGGGAACGCCGTCAGACGCAGACGCATCGGAGTCCCTACCGCCACCCGCTCGCCTTGCGCTGGGGTCGACCCCACCAACTCCAGGTGGTCCATCGCCACCGCGGCCAGGGCACCCGCCAGGACACCCAGGCGCGACGCCTCCTTCTGGAGCGGCAGCTCCACGGCCTGGCCCGCGACGTCCAGGAACATGGTGCCCACGAGCAGATGGTCATCCGCGAAAGCCAGGGTCCTCGCATCCCCCACGACCCACGCCCGCTCCAGCGCAGTCGGAGACTGCCCCACGGGAACCGCGAAGCGCTGGACCTTCCCACCGCCCGCAGCGACATAAGCCACGCCGCCGCTCACCCACGTCTGCTCGGCGGACATCCAAGTACGGCCCTGGGGGTCGCTCAGCACCAGACTCCCCGCTGGGGCCGGATTCAGCGGGTCCGCCATCTCCACGATCGCCACCTGCCGCACACGACCCAGCGAGGCGAAGGCGCGTGAACCGTTCACCGTGATGTGACGCGCGGGCGCGGACAGAGGGAACCCTGTCCCCACTTCCGGCAGATCGCCTCGGGTCGCATCCAGAACATGCAGCCGTGGCGCCGCCGCGTTTCCGTCCGCGACCAGCAGATAGGTGCCATGGAGCGCGAGCGCCGTAGCGCCTCCGACCACCGCCCGCTTGCCCACTGGCAAGGGCGCCTCGGTCTCGCCGAGCCGATACTGAGACACGCCCGCCGCGTCCGCGACGAACAAGAGCCGGTCCTGGACCACCACATCCATCGCCGCGCCGGTCGTCACGATGGCCGGCTGCTCCACCGGTGCCGCGGGCAGCGAGACATTCCAGCGCTTGAGGCCCGCTGCCCCCGCCGCCATGTAAAGCATGCTGCCCGTCATCGCGAGCCGCCGCCCACC
The DNA here is from genome assembly GCF_019039035.1 of Citreicoccus inhibens. Lineage (GTDB taxonomy): Bacteria > Myxococcota > Myxococcia > Myxococcales > Myxococcaceae > Citreicoccus > Citreicoccus inhibens. The sequence continues at coordinate 28,029 of NZ_JAHNZT010000008.1, forward strand.
TCCCGCCGCAGGGAAGCGCAGCGTCTTCTCTTCACGCAGCGAGGGCAACTCATTCAGTCGAGCGATGAGCAACCCACCCTCATCCGTGGCGCGAGAGGCCTCGTAGACCGTCCCATCCTCTCCCACGATGGGCGATTCCCCCCCCAGCGCCGCGTATGCAACACCGTTGTCCACCAGGACGTGCGCCACGGGCAGCGTAGGTAGCCGCGCCACTGCACCCGCGCCGTACAAGAAGGACTGCGGCAGCGCGAACGACTGCCCCACCACGGACACCGAGACGTCCACCAATCCCGCCGTGTGCGGAGGCACTCGCGCCACCGCCTGCTCCATCGACAGCACGCGCACTTCGAACGAAGGGGTATCGCCAAACGAGACGGACATGCCCGGCTGGAACCCCTTGCCCGTGAGCGTGACCCCAACACCGCCCTGCTGCGGCGACTGCGTCGGCGCCACCACGAGCAAGCGCAGCGGGTCTCGGTACAAGAAGCCACCCAGCCGAGAAGCGCTCAAGCCAGACGGCCCGTCGATGACCTCCACCCGCGCGGGGCCAGCCGCGGCGCCAAGCGACGGGGGCACTGTCACGGACAGGGTGTCCGCGGCAATCCACGCAACTGTGGCCTCCTGGCCGCCCACCAAGACGCGTGTCCCAGGCGTGGTGCCCTGGGCGGGGCGGAAGCCCGCCCCAGTCATTCGGACCACCGTATTCGCGTTCGCCAATCCCGAGGCGGGCGTCAACGAGCCCAACACAGGCTGGAGCGCGCCTGCGGGTGCGAGCGTGAAATGCACCGACACCGGCACAGCCAGCGGCCGCGTGTCGAAGGCGCGCACGCCCGACGTCACGGAGACCTGCAACTCGTCACCTTCTGCGAGGGTCCCCGGCTGCGGGGTGAACATCACAGTGGATCCCCGCACCGCGTAGACCTTCTCGAGCGTTCCCGAGACGTCGCGCCACGCGCCCCCATGTCGAGCACGCACGAAGAACGTGGAGCTCGTCACCGAGTCCTCTGCCACCGGCAACGTGAACCGGACCTGAATGGGAGTTCCCACCGGGACGACGGCGCCCTCCGCGGGAGTCACATCCACAGCCAGCAGATCCGTGGGAGGCACCTCGATGATGGTCGAGCTTCCAGATGTCGCCGCGAACAGCGAGCCGCCCACCTCCGTCAAGCCAGTCACTGGCGCCCCCAGGTCCGTTGCCTGGAGCAACCGAGGATGGCCTTCGTCACTCAAATCGAAGACATGCACCTTCGTCCCGACCGTGACGAAGGCTTGCCCGCCGCGGACCAGCAGGCGACTCGCAACGAGCTGCTCATAGCTTCTCGTTCCGCTCAGCACGGTCGCGCTGCCCAAGCGCGCTCCCTGTCGGTCGTACACCGTCAGCGACAAACCCGCGCCCGTGCCGTTCACCACTTGCGAGGTGAGCGCGTAGAGGCGGCCAGGGCCGACGTCGAGCGCCAGAGCATCCGCGTCCAGCGGGACCGAGGTCGGCGTGGACAACCGGGGCCCGCTCGCCTGGAAGACCTGGATGGCGCCCGGGGCCGCCTGCGGGTCCGTCACGCTGACGAAAACCTCCGGCCCCACCACGCGCACACCTGTCGCCCATCCGAACGTGGTCGCGTGATCCGCCACGAAGGGGAACGCGGGCTCGGAGACATCCACCACCGATAGGCCCAGCGCATCCGTCGCCAGGAACGCGACCGAGCCCGACACATCGAGGCCTCGCACCGACGTCTCGGTGAGCACCCCACCCAGCCGCAAGGGACGCTCCTCGACCTTCACGTCGAAGATCTCCAGCCCTGCGAGCCCCGGCGTCGACACGCCCGCGTACAGCGTATCCCCGCGCAGGCGAATCTCCGAGGCCACACGCGGCGGGAAGCCCGGCAGGGACAGCGAGGTCCCCACCGGCATGTCGTACGAGAAGAGGCCCACCTGGACAGGCGCCTCGTCGGGCCGCTGAACCTTCACAGGCACGAGCGCCGCACCGTCCACCGCGGGCGTCGTGAAACGCAACGCCGACAGGTCTCGGATGTCCACGTCCACCGCGGGCGCGTCACCGACAAACACCTTCGTCCCAGGAGCCAGCGCGCGCGCGCCGGACAGAGCCAGCGTCACCCGGGTGCCACCCTCCACCGGGCCATGGTCCGGCGTCAGCGTCACGGGGGCTCCCGCGAGCGAGTCCAGGTACAGCACCGCGGACGGCAGCGTGCCCGTGGGCCCGCCCCTGTTCTCAACGGTCAGGTCCGCCGGCCCCGCGAGCGTTGCCCCGGGCACCGTCACGCGCAGCTCCGTATCGGACAGTACCTCGAAGGTCGCGGACGCGCCGCCGACCATGACTCGAGCCGTACCCGTGAAGCCCGCTCCCGTCACGGTGAGGAGCGTGCCGCCCGCGAGGTCAGCCGTGGACCGAGAGACCGCCAGCGGCTTCGGCACATGGCTGTTCGCCGCCGCGGTCCGGAAGTCCAGTCGGAACGGGACAAGCAATGCCCCCCCGCGCTGGTCCGTCACGGTGGAGTCCACGGACAGGTGGTAGTCCCGACCCGGGCTCAACGCGCCGCCCGCGCGCACAGTGAGCACCGCGTCCGAGACCTCCAACGTCACCGGCACGTCCTCGTCGCCCGGACCCACCAGTCGCACGTTGCGCGACGTCACTCCCGAGGTCGCCATCGCCCGATTGAACTGCACCGTCAGCACCACGCTCTCGGGCGGCACCGCAGCCTGTCGCTCCGGGGCAAAGCCCGTCACGAACAGGAACGGCACGGACAGCTCAGACACACGGTCACGACTGGCCAGCAGCAAGCGGTCCTGTACGGACACCACGTCCCAGGCACGCTCCACGTTGCCACCGCTCACGAGCTGCGGATTGGTGGGGTCCGATACATCCACCAGCACCACGCCACCTTCGGCCGATGCCACGAAGAGCATGTCGCCCAAGAGCCGCAGGCGCTGCGGGTGCCCTGGCGCATTCGAGAGCTTCGAATCGAACGGAATGGACGCATTCGGAAGCAGCACGGGCACCGAGGGATCCGCCACGTTCACGAACAACAGGCCGAAGTCCGCAGCGGCCACGATGGCCACGCCTCGCACCACGACCACATCCGTGAGGATGTAGGGGAGCGGGAGCTGTCCCACCACCCCCGCCCCAGGCCGCGCTGAGCCATAGACGAGCAACTGCCCCGTCGACGCCCAGCCCACATGGGGCAGAGCCTGATCTCCCGCGCCATGCCCCGTCAGCGAAGTCTCCGGAGGCGGAGGCAGATCGCGCGGATCACCGGAGTCCGGCGGGCAGTAGTAGAGCCCCTCGTGCGAGCCCGTCACCACGAAGGCACGCCCCTCCGCGACGGTCGCGCCGAAGACATCCGGGAGTTCCCCCAATGAACCGAGGAGCACCGGATCCTGCGGGACGCGCGCATCAAAGAGCGCGACGGAACCCGCCTCTCCGTATGCGCGCAGCGAGCCAGGACACTGCTCGTTCATGAGCTTGTGCAACTCCGTGCCAAGCACCCACGCCCCCGTCGGCGTGGGGAGCACGCGAGTGGCCAGCATCGTCTCGCCGCTCCCGCGTCCGTTGAGCGCGGCTCGCCCCAGCAGCGGCAGGCTCCGCGTGTCCGTCGCGTCGAGTACCGTCAAGCCACTCTGGCCGTTGGCCACGTACAGCCGGCCATCGCGGGCCGCGACATCCAGCGAGTCCGGCATGACTTCGATGTCCGGCAGCGCGGTGTCGTTCACGTAGCGCATGCGCACCGCGAAGTAGCGGTCAACCAGCACATCCGGCGGATCCACCACCTGAGCGGCAGACGTGCGCGGAGCCCCGGGCCGCGTCGCATCCAGCACGAAGGCGCGGTACGACTCCGGAATCGTCCCCTGCTTCGTGATGGGGCCGACGTAGTCCTGCGCGAAGCGGTTCCCGTTACCACTGGCACCAGCCGCAACGAACACCTGCAACGGCTGGGCGGGATTGGCCACCAGCGCCTGGGGCGCGGTGGCCACCGTGCGCTCCTCTCCGGAGAAGGGCAAGCCGTAGCCCATCTTGCTCGCCGCGCTGGCGCGAGACATCCCATCGGGCGCCACCACCGCCACCTCGGCGGCACCGAAAGAACCCGCCGGAGCCACCGCCGTCAGCGTGTGGAAGGACGTCACCTGGACGTCCGACGCGGGCAGCCCTCGCACCAGCACCCGCGTGGCCCCGAGCGGATCCGCCCAGGCAGGCAGGAAACCATCACCCACGACACTCACCGTGCTACCGCCTCTCGGGTTGAGGAAGCGCGGAGTGGCCTCGGTCGCTCGCAGCGGGGCCGCATACAAGAACCCGCCCGAACGCCGAGCCTGCAGCCCAGACAACTCCTGCCTGACTTCCACGTCCGCCAGGCCCACTGCTCCCGGAGGCGTCATGACCTCGAGGCGAGTGGACGATGCGGCCCACACCTGCGCCGGCAACCCGCCAATCCACACCGTCGAGTCCGAGGTGAAGTGGCTGCCCAGCACCTGCACCCGCTGGCCACCCAGCACGGGGCCCACGCGAGGAACCACCTGCGAAATCACCGGTGCGGCCCCCAGGTCCGCCGCGGCGATGAAGGACACCGAGAACGGGGCGATGAGCGCGGCCCCCCCGGGCGTCTTGAGCGCCTTCGACACGGACAACCGCATCACCGCGCCCGCGGGCAACGGCTGCGATGGCCGGAACACCATCGTGCTGCGCAGATCTCCCTCGCCGCCCACCTCCGGCGCCGGCCCCTCGACGGGCACACCATTGGCCGTCAGCGAGAAGGCCCCCGGCGCCGTGGCGGGATCGAACGCCGCTGACAGGAAGACCGTGACGGACGGCAGCGTCCTCGGGACCCGATCTCCCTCGGCCACACTGGCGCCCACCACGGACAGTTCGGACGCATCGCCAAACTCCAAGGACCAGCCGCGAGCGCCGCGCTCGCGCATGCTCACGAGGCGGCCCCCGCCGAGCGCCACTGACCGAGCGTCACCTCCGTCATTCCCAGCGACGTGGTAGAGCAGCTTCGGGTCGAGCAGGTCGCTGAGGTCCACGACCGCCACACCCGCGCTCCCGGCTGCCACATAGGCCACCCGCCCGGCGAGCCGCACATCCCAGGCAAAGCCCTTCACGTCCACTGCGGCCAGGCGAACCGGCACCGTGGACGACACGTCCACCAGCACCAGTCCCTCGGCCCCCGCCGCCACCACCGCCACATCTCCCAGCATCCTCACGCGCTGCGCCGAGATGGGCTGAGCCAAGGCGCTCACGGGCACGGGCGCGCCCGACATGGACCAGACCTGCATGGCGCCCGCGCTCACGCGGAAGTCCGCGTCACGCGTCCCCGTCCCGAGCACCGCCCGGTCACCCCAAACCGCCACGGCCTGCGCTCCCGGAGGAGCCTCCACTTCATGAACCGGGAATGCCTCCACCGAGATATCAAACGAACGCAGGCCGCTGGCCGCGGCGGCCGCGAGCAAGCGGTCGCCTCGCGCATCCACGCCGAAGACGCCATGCTCTCCCGCACGCGTCACGCGGCGCAGGACGGGGGATTCGGGATGATCCACATCCACCACCGCCACCGCCCCCTGTTTCGTTCCGCCCGCCGCAGCCGATGGAATGACGAGGCCCACGTACAGCAGGTCTCCCCCCTCGGGCGGATACGCGATGGACGTTGCCTCCCCAGGGAGGGTCAGGCTCCCCAGTCGGCGGTCATCACGCTGGTCACCGTTGTCATCCACCAATCTGCCCCGCTGGTCCGGGGGAATGGGCATGCCCACCAGAGGTCCGAAGCGCCGCAGTCCCGACAGGTCGATGACCTCCAGCGCCGAGCCACCCACCGTGAAGGCCAGGTCGCCCACCACCACCGCATCCCGCAGCGGATGCCCCAGTGCAACGGCGGCGCCCGTGGGTTGATCGAATGTGAAGCCACGCACCAGCGTGCGCGTGGTTCCGTCCGGGTTGGTGACCGCCACATCCACTGGCCCGCGCAGCCCATCCGGCGTGTAGGCCTGGATAAGCCCCAACCCGAGCACGCGCACTTGGTCCGCGAGCCGACCGCCAAACTTCACCTGCACGCCACCATCTGGCGCGAAGCCCGTGCCTGCGATGAGCACCCGCGTGCCGCCGGACGTGGGCCCACGCGCTGGCGTCACCGACGCGACCGAGAGCGGATCCACGTAGAGGAATGCACCCACGAGGTCCGCACGACTACCGCCCGGCGCGACCACCGTGAGCGTGGCGGCCCCCGCTCCACCCGCAGGCGCCTTCACGACCGCCTGGGTGCTCGACACGAGCGACACGAGCTGCGCGGGGACATCGTTGAACCGGACCTCCATCCCCGTCCCGAAGCCCGTACCTGACAGCGTGACCAGGGTCCCTCCCGCGGACGGCCCCTGACGGGGCGTGAGCGTGGAGACGGTGACTGGCACCGCCGAGGGCTGCGTAGCAGTGGTGAACTCCGCCACGAAGGTCCCAGGCATGGGCGTCGAGTTCTTCCGGGCATGGAGCCCCTCGACGCGAATCCGGTACGTCTGGTTGACGGCCAATCCATCCCGAGGAACGAGCGTCAGCGTGGTTCCCGCCGTATCGGCTTCAACGCGCGACAAGGGCACAGGCACGCCCGCCGCCGAGCCGTTCATCTGCACCAACTTCACCGTGGACGCATCCGCATCCAGGACGGATTGGCTCAACAGAACGTGCGGAGTGGTGCCCACGTAGACAGCGGTCTCTCCATCCGCGGGCACGCTCCCCGTGACCACGGGGAACGGCACTCCCACGACGACCAGCGCATCGCCCGGGACCTGAGCTCCGATAGGCACAGGCACCGTCTCGGACACGGTCCCCACGACCACATCCCCATCCACCGCCACATCGGACAGCTTCGCCGCAGGGAACAGGTCCACCGCGTCGACAGCTTCGGGGCGCGTCGGATCCGACGCCATCATCACCTGGAGGAGCGCCGTGTTACCGGAAGCGCCCGCCACGCCCAACTGGGCCCCGAGCGCGGCCGACGTGAAGCGCATGCCGGCCACCAGCGGCGTCACCGTCGAGACCTCGTGAGGACGGGTCGGCGGTGCCAGGGACAACGTGCGCAGCGCCTCCCCCACTACGGACAGACCTCGCCGGCCCGAGAGCGCGATCGCAGAACTGCCTCCACCCAGCTCGCCCACGACGGGCAGCCCCGGCATCGCGAGGTCGGCGACGAGCAGGCGCCGCTCACCGCCCCACAGCGCCCTCAACACCGCGTAATGGCCAGACACAGCCACGTCCTCGATGGACGGCTCGCGCTGCGAGCCCTTGAAGAGGAACTTCGTCACGCTGCCCAGCAGCACCGGGCGATCCGGCTCCATCAACGAGAACAACGTCACGCCCGAGCCTCCCGACGCCATCAGCGCCAGGTCACCCGCGAGCGCCAGGCCCGTTGCCTTGCCCACGCCCGGGACCGCCACCACCAGCGCTGGCGAGGTCGGAGTGGTCACGTCGACAACGAGCAGCGACGGGACGCCTTCGCCCACCACGTCCACATACGGCAGGCTCGCACCGTTCACCGCCACGTAGGCGCGCGAGCCCCGCACCGCGAGCGCCACCGGTTCGTAAGGAGCGGGCATCGACATGCCGCCCATCACCGAGGCCTGGCTGGGCTGTGCCACGTTCACCACCGACAGCGCGCCCTGGATGCTCGACCGCTGCAACTCCACCACGTCCTTCGCACCGGTCGCGACCGCCGCCGGCGAGAGCACGTAGGCCTTGCCGGCCGACAGCGCCACCTTCACGGGCGGCAACGGCGGGAGGCGTCCCGCGACCGGCCCTCCCTCCCCCGATACCTGGCGCCCCACCACGGACGACACCGCAAGGTCCGTGTACAGGTAGGCGCCGGGCACGACCACGCCGCGGCCGTCCGGGTTCGTCACGCGGACATCCGCTGGACCGAAGTTCCCGGACGGCATCTTCACCGTCATCAAGCCCGGAGACAGCACGCGCACGTTGGTCGCGGCGTTGCCACCTACCGTCACGGTGGCGCCTCGCTGGAACCCGCCTCCGACCAACTCGACCGTGTTGTTGCCCGCCAGGGGTCCGGTGGCCGGGGAAACGAAGTTCACCTCGAGCACCTTCAGGAAGAGGAAGCCGCCATACAGCGACCCCTCCAGTCCATTGGGGTTCACCACCGTCACCGTGGCTGCGCCCTCGAGCTGCGCGGGAGTGCGGGCCGTCAGGCTCGTGCCATCCGCGGCCACGACCACCTCCGAGGCCTCCGCCCCAGAGAAGAGGACGCGAGCCCCAGTCGTGAAACCCGTGCCGTGCACCGTCACGACGGTGCCGCCTTCCAGCGGACCCGACGCAGGCACTACCTCGAGAACCGACGGCAGTGCCGCACTCACCGCGCGCGTGGTGAAACGCGATCGGAAGGTCTCGCCCAGGACCAAGTGTGTGGAGGTGGCCACCTCCGGCCGCACCGTGAGGAAGTAGTCCGTGGAGACCACCAGCGGCTGCATCGGGCGCAGGCGCAGCAGCCGCCCCACGACCTCCACCCGCATGGGAACCGGGGGACCCAGCTCCGGATCTCCCGCGCGCAGTACCACCGTTTCGGGCTTGATGCTCTCAAGGTCCGGCGCCGTGGAGAACTCGACATCAATGTTCAGTTCATTCGCGGCAACCGGCACCTGACGCGCGCCGTCCAGCGGACTCACGGACATGACGACCATCCGCTCCAACCCGTAGAGCGCCAACGACCCATCCACCGTCGTCACCGCGCCCCCAGCGGCCGGGACCACCTGGGCCACGCGAGGCAAGTTGGCGCGAACCAGCGTGTTCGCAGAGCCGTTCGGATTGACCATCGAGACGGCCATCAGCCCCTTCACGGGCTGGGCATTCGCGTCGACCAGTTGGGTGGTTCCCAGGACCAGGTTGCCCGTGGCCGCCACGGACGCCAGCCCCGTGGCCAACACGTCCTGGCGCGCCAGCGCATGCGGCAGCAGAGAGAGCAGGCGCGGCGACTCGGGCCGCGTCAGGTCCACCACCGCGAGCCGCGCCCCCGGGCCATCACAACCGACGAAGGCACGAGACCCGACCGCGGAGACGGTCAGCGCCGCGCCAGGGACGGCCACGAAGCCCCGCTGCTTCAGCCTGGGATGCCGCGGGTCGAGCACGAGCAGGCCCGCGTCGCCCGCCGCCACGAGCAGCAGCTCCCCGGCGACGAAGACGTCGCGCGCGCCACCGAGCACGGGCACCGTGAGCACTCGCTGCGGCGCCGTGGGCACGCCCACGTCCACCACCACGACCCCCGCCGAGCCATTGGCCACGTACGCGAGCCGATCCTTCACGGCCACGCCCCGCACCTCGTTGCCCGGCAGGTCCACGCTGCCGCGCAGCACGCGGGTGCTTGCGTCCACCACCGACAAGGTCGGGGGCACGTAGGCCCCTCCCGCCTTGAGCCGCGAAGGGGACACCACCAGCGCGTACTGCCCCGCCATCGTCATCGCCGCAGGCGGCGCGTCGAGCGGCACCAGCCCCAGCGCGACCAAGGGATTGTCGCCCTGCGTCGCCTGGATAAACGCCACCGCATTTCCCGAGGGCGAACTCTGCGGACTCACGCCAAAGCCGCCCACCGCCACGAGGCCCGCTGAATTCGCTGCCACGGGCCCGAGCGGTGCGGCCGTGTTGAACGGGCTCAACAGCTGCGACGGGCGCAGACCGATCTCCACCTTCACGGCGCTGGATTCCGCGCGGTTCTCGGACGGGTCCACCGCCGCCGCATGCAGCGTCACCAGTGAGCCCGCCCGCCCCCCGGGCACGAGCCAGTTCAGGGCATGCAACGGCCGGTTCGAGGGGCCCGGACGCGTCTCCGCCGTCGATCCGAGCTTCGTGCCATCCACCCAGAACTCAACGAAGTCGACCCCCGCGTTGTCACGCGCCGCCGCGGACAAGGTAACGGTTTCACCTTCCGTCACGAGGTCATAGGCGGGCGGATCCACCATCTCCACTTCGGGAGGCACGGTGTCTCGCACGGTGCCCACCGTCACGGGCACGGACACGGTCTCCTGCCCCGCGGTGTCCACCGCCACGGCGGTGAGCGTGAAGGTCCGGTTGCCACTGCCCACCGGCGCGATGAACTCACCGACATACACATTGGGCGCGCCAGGGATGCCCGCGGGTGTCTCGGCGGTCGCCACGCGCTTTCCGTCCACCAGGAAGATGACCTGCCGGATGCCCCCATCGGCGTCCGTGGCCTCGACCTGCATGCGCACCGGGCGCCCATCGAAGACGTTCGTGCCGGGCAGAGGCTTCTTGATGGCCACCACGGGACGGGCGTCCGGAACCACCTGGACCTGGAGCGGCGCGGAGCGCGTCTCCTGCCCCGACAGGTCCACCGCGCGAGCGCGCACCGTCAGCGTCGTACCGACGAGCGACGCGGGCGCCTCGTAGTCAAAGTCGTAGGGCAACACGTAGCGCCGAGCCACCTCGGGCAGGGAGTCCCCCGTCCCCACATCCAAGGACACCGAGGCCACGCCCACGCTGTCCTCGGCCGTCACCGAGAACCGGCGCTTCAGCCCCGCGACCACCTGCGTGGGACCATGGAGGGCCACCGTCGGCGGTTCGTCCTTCACCACTTTCACCGAGACCTGCTGCTGCGACTTCAACTGCGAGCTGTCGGTGGCCTCGGCGATGAACGTCAGGGTGCTGCCCCGAGCCCCCATGGGCACTCGGTACGAGAAGCGATACGGCGCGACCGGCATGGTGGCGAGCGGCTCAGCACTCCCCGCCAGACGGAACACCACGCTGGCCACACTCACGTTGTCCTCGGCCTTCGCCTCGATCTCCAGGCGCATGCCCTCGACGATCTCCGAGCCCGCCGCCGGCGCCAGGAACGCTACGGTGGGCGGCTCGGTATCAGCGTGGACTGGCACCGTCACGACGGGAGCCAGGGACTCCTGGCCCAGCGTGTCCCGAGCCCGCGCGCGCAACGTGAGCGTCCGACCCGCGGACCCATACGGCACCGGCACGCGGAAGGAGAACGGACGCGTGGTGCCCGTGTAGCGCAGCGTTCCACCCACGCCACCCTCGACGAGGACCTCCACCCACGAGATGTCAACATCGTCCTGGGCTGCGACCACCACGGCGAAGTCGCGGCCTTCCGTCAGCGTGTCCCCCGCGTGTGGCTGCGCCAATGCCACGGTGGGCGCCTTGTCCGCCACGACTGGCACGCGCACGAGCTGGCTGTTTACCCGATGGGGGAACGAGTCCACCGCGGATGCCTGGAGCGTCATCTCCGTCGCGCCCCGCGGAACAGGCACCTGGAACGCGAACGGCGGACGCCGGAGCACCAGCGGCGTCACGGAGCCATTCACCGACAGCTCGACCGAGTGGATGCCCACATCATCCTCGGCGGACACGACCACCGTCGCGGTGCTGCCCTCGACCACCGAGCGACCATCCGGCGGCGCGATGATGGCGACCGCCGGCTCGCGGTCCCGCACCACGTTCACCTGCTGAATGAACCGCAAGCTCCACTTCTGGCTCAAGTCCCGTGCCCGAGCGGCCACGAAGTACGGCGCGCTCTGAGCGCCCGCCCCGGCCAGCGTCGCGAGCGTGGGCGCCGTCACCGCGTAGCTCACGGGAGGGGCGTACACGTCGAACGGCGACGAGGGCAGCGCGTTCTCGGGTGGGAAGCCTCCCGCCACGTACACGACCTGGAGCGCGGCTTCGCTCGGTCCCGCGAGGATTTCCACACGATCCACGAAGACGTTGTCCCAGGCAGACACCTCCACCTGGAAGGGCGTCTTCTCAACCACGCTCTGGCTGGGCAACGGCTGCAAGAGGGAGACGACGGGCGCGCTCGTGTCGGCCACCACCACGACGACCTGCTCCTCGGAAGACGCATGGCCCTCCAGGTCTGTCGCCACCGCGCGCAGCGTGAGCGACGTCTGGGTCCGGTTCGGGTCCAACGCCACGAATCCGGGCGGCAAGCGCACCCGACCGCCATAGAGCTTCAGGCGGGACACGTCCTGGAATGGTGCGTTCAATCGGAGGACCGCCGCCCGCACGTCCGGATCCAACGGAACGGGCAAGTCGTTCTCCACATGGTCGGCCAGCACGGGGATGGCCTGCGCGTTTGCCTCGAGGACCTCCAGCACGGGCTGCCCGTTGATGAACCACTGCACGCTGCGCACGCGCGTGTCATCGCCTGCGACAGCCTGAAGGAAGAGCTGGATGCTTCCCTCGGAGAGCGTCGCATTCGGCGCGGGCGTGGCAATGGCCACCGCGGGCGCGCTGGCGCGGCGTCCCTCCACTACGAGCCGGGCCTGCCCCTTCTTCCCTTGGGTGTCCGTCACAGTGACAAGCAGCACGGAGGGCTCACCGTCACGGCCGACGGGTGGACTGAACCCAACGCGCCGAGAGGCCAGCCGGACCGAGGGCGATACCACCTCGCTCAGCACCACGGCATCCCGGAACCGCACTTCGACCGAGGCCACGCCCACGTCATCCAGGGCATCGAAGGCCAGGTTCGCCACGGTGCCCTGCAGCAGTCGGACGAAGCCGCTCGCCAACTCGGGCGCCGTGACGCTCTCCACGTCGGAGGCCAAGGAGTTCCAGCGGACCGACGGCCCTGCGTCCGGGCGCACATCCACGAACGTGGAGGCAGACACCGAAGCATTGCCAGCGCGATCACGCGCCACCACAGACAGCGCCACGGGCGCACCGTTTGCCGGACGGCGCAGCACCAGCGACGTGCTGACGCTGGAACCTGGACGCGTGAAGGACTCGACCGTCAGGCCGTCCACCCGCAGGTCCGCCGACTCAACCTCGACGTTGTCCTGGAACGACAGGGACACCGCCACCGGCGAGCCCTCGACGACCGCGCTCCCATTGGCCGGATCCGTCACCATCACCGAGGGGACCTGGGTGTCTGGCTGCACGCGCAGGGGAATCGCCGCCATCGCGCGCTTGCTCGCGGTGTCACGTGTGAACGCGCTCAGCACCGCAGCACGCGGCGCCCAGCCCATCGGCGGACGCAGTCGCGCTTGTGGCTGAATGGTGCGACCAGGGGTCACTGAATGAGAGTCCAGCAGGCCCAGCGCGACCCACTCGCCCCCTGCCACCACTCGTGCCTGGACACCCAGGGCATCGAACACGAGCCCCGTGCGGGACACCACGATGGGCTCACCCGCCGTGGACTCGGGAAGCAGCTCCACATCAACTTCATCGACTTGGACATCCGTCGCCGGGAAACCGAGATCCACCTCGTACAGCGGGGCCCGGAGCACCACCTCGCCCCGTCCCAGGGGATACGCCGCGAGGAAGTCGCGCACGGACGCGGAGGTCTCGGCTCCCGCGCGAATGCGGTAGCGATAGGCGACCCGCGCTCGCGCTCCCTTCCCCGTCGGGGACGGCGCCACTCGCAGCTTGACGCGGCCCGGGGCATTCCCCAGGTCGACCGAGGTCGGGGGAACGATCCGCAGCGCCCCTGCATCCACCGACGCCCGGAACGTCTGGGCCTGCCCGAAGCTCCACGTCACTTGAGACGCAGTGCCTTCCGGCAGGGCATTGGGGACCGAGACCTCCACTGCATCCGGCGTCTCCGTAGAAAGCCGCGCGGCCGAGGTGGAGAGCACGACGAAGCCAGACTCCAAACCCACGTCGTCCTTCAGTTCCACCTGGATCTGCTCGCGACGCTCCTCGGTGATGGCTGTACCTGACTGGGGACGGATGACCGCGACCGAGGGGGCCGCATCCGCCACGAGCACGCGCGTCAGGCTCGCCTCGGTGACCTTGAGGGTCGAGTCCACGGCCCGCGCGGAGAATGTCAGCACCCGCGTTCCCGCACCTTGCGTTGGCAGCAAAACCGGAACCGTCACGGCGACACTCGCGCCCGGCGAGTAGGCCGGGAGGTGAAGTGGCTCCCCGTCCAAGCTCGCCTCCAACGCGCGGACTTCACCGTCATCACTCGCGGCCACGGTGAGGTTCACGGTGGTCCCCGCCACGCACACGCGCTCGTCCGGCCCTCCAGCCAACGACAACGTCAGGCGCGGAGCCTCCTTGTCGAGCAGGGGCTTCACGACGAAGTCCACCGCCGAGGTCTCCGTGACGTTCCCTGCGGGGTCGAACGCACGGGCCACCAGGGTGTGCTTTCCCTCCGCTATCGCCCCGAGGGAAACGGTGCCCGCGAAACTCCCCACATACTCTCGGCGGGTCAGGATGCTGCCCGGCCCCAGCGGATCCGGAACGCGGGTCTCCTCGAAGCGCTCCTCCGCGACCCTCAGCGGATCCGAGCCATCCGTTTGCTGCCGCACGACCCCGTCCACGAGCACCGCGACGCGGGACACCCGGACGTCGTCACGCACTTCCACGCGCGCACCCAGTGAGCCGTTCAGCACCACCTCCAACGGGGTTTCTCGAGAAGGCAGCGGCGACACCAGCAGCGCGGTCGGTGGCTGCAGATCGCGAGTCACTTGGAGCGCGACCATCGCCGGCTCCGAGTTCTGCCCCCCGGTGTCGCGCGCTACGACCCCCACCGTCTCCGGCTGGCCCAAATGGGTGATGGGCGCACGAACCGTCACCACCTGAGGCGTGCGCACATCTCGCGCAGGCCCCGTAGCAGGCAGGGTTCCCTGGAGGATGTCGCCAGACACCCCCACCCACCCGATGACGCCATCGTCGTCCGCGAGCATCACAGCCACCGGCACGTCCTCGCCCTCGCGGTAGGGACTGCCCGGCGGAGGGGAGAGCACGGTCACGGTGGGCGGTTGGTCTCGCACGGCGAGGACCGCGATCCTCCGCTCGGCCGTCTGGCCATGGGTGTCGGAGGCCACGGCTCGCAGCTCCAGACTCTGAGGCTCCGTCTGAGTCGGGGGCTGCGCGGGGATGGGCACCTGGAAGGTGAAGACCTGATAGAGGCCATCCCGCACGCCCTCTTGCAGCCGGGCCACGCGCTGCGCCCCCAGGTACAATTCCGCCCAGGCCACCGCCACATCGTCCGAAGCCACCACCTCGACGCTCAGCGTCCGGCCCGCGAACACCCGGGCACCCTCGGCTGGCGCTCGGAACCCCACGAGCGGTGCCTGCGTATCCTCGACAATCTCCACCGAGACCTGGGACTCAGCCGTCGCGTCCGCGCTGTCCGTGGCCACCGCCTTCAGCACCACGCCGCGGGCCGGCCCGGAGATGGGCACCTCGAAGCGGTATGGAGGAACCGCCCGCGTGGCCACGGAGGTAGCGCCCAGGAAGAGCTCCACCTTCTTGACCGCCACGTCGTCCGAGGCATCCACCACGACCTCGAGCTTGCTGCCCACCGTGACGTGCTGACCGGAAGTGGGGCGGCGCAGTGAGACCTCGGGAGGCGAGTCACCCAACGCGTGGATCAACACCTCAGGCGAGAACCCCACGTTGCCCGAGACGTCATACGCACGCGCCCGCAGGCGGTGGTCCGCCCGACTCTGGAGCAAGGAAGGCGCCACGATGGCATGGGTGACGAAGCTGCCCGGAACCCCAGCGTTCTTGGGGGGTGCGGTGTCCGTGAAGACGACCGCGTCGTCGACGAGCAGCTCCACCTTGCTCACCTCGACGTCGTCGAGCCCCGCCACGCTCACCAAGAGTTCTTCGGTCCGCACCACCTTCGCCCCCTGGGAGGGCGTGACGAGCGCCAGCGACGGTGGCTGCACATCCGGCGTGGAGAAGATCGTGACGGACTGGCGGGTCTCCTGGCCCGCGCTGTCTCGGGCCACCGCGTCGATGACGAACGTCTGCCCCGCCGATGTGGGAGGCAGCAGATAGCTCACGGCATAGGGCGCCGCGCTCGACAAGCCCACGGGCGCACCATTCACGAACCAGCTCACCTGGACGGGCTGCTGCGAATCATCCAGGGTCGCAGCGAGCAAGGACACATGCGAGCCAGCCAGGACGCTGCCCTGATGCGTAGGGCTCAGGATGCTCAACTGCGGCGGTGAATCCGCCTTCACCACCGCGTTGAACGCCACACGACGCTCATTGCCTCCCACGTCGATGGCCTGGACCTCGATCTTCACGCGCTTGCCCAGGCTGGTCGCGGGCGGCGTCCACGTGAACGCGAAGTCCTCCGAGCCCGCGGGCGAACTCCCCAGCGAGCCCTTCGACAGCCGGGTGCCCGCCACCACGGCCCCATCCACCCACAAGCGAACATCCACACCAAAGGCGAGCGCGTCATCCCCCAGCGAGCCCGCCACGACGAGGGGGGCGCCCACGGTCGCATCGGTCATGGGCCCCACTGGCTGACTCAAGGTGAGCAGCGGCGCGGTGTCCGCGGCGATTCGCACGGCGAGCGCCTCCACCGGAACCTCCGCGCCCGAGCCATCCACCGCGGCCGCGCGAATGACGGCCGAGGTCCCCGCGGCCGTCTTCGGCGGAACGAAGCTCACCTCCCACAGCGGGACAAGGACCGGCTCCTGGCCCTTATCCGTCGACTTCATGCGGATCTCGACGCGCGGCGCGACGGCCATGCCCAGGGGCGCGTCATCCACCGTGAAGCGAACCGACTGGAAGTCTCCCGGCGCCAAGGCGCCCGAGGTCCAATCGCCGCTTGTCACCCGGAGAATCTGCGGCAACCCGGCGACGAGCAGCTGCCCTGCCTGAGGCGCCTCGTAAACCACGTGCCGCGCGCTGGGCGCAGGGACTCCAGTCACCGCGACCCGAACCTCTGGCGACAGCCGCTCCTGGTGCGCGGTGTCCACCACCCGGGCGCGGAGCACCAGCGTGCCCCCCGAGTACGGAGGCGCCTTCACCTGCAACACATAGGGCGGAGAGGTATCGGACACCGTCGGTACGCCGTTGACGAGGAAGTCCACCCGCGCGACGCCCACATCATCCGAGGCAGTCGCCCGCACCTCCAGACTGCCCCCGGCGACCACCGTCGCGGGAGCGCTGAGCGTCACGTCTGGCAACCCGTCACGCGCATCCACCTTCAGCGAGACAGGGGCCTGTCCGGGATACTTCGCGAAGACCCGCGTGGGAACCGCGCGAAGCGACGTCACCCGTCCGTCCGGAGAGACCGTCAGATTGGAGGCATCCTCGGAGCTCCACTGCGTCCCCAACTCCGCGGGCGTCAGGTCAACCCGGGTGCCATTGGTGAGCACGCCCTCCAGCCGAAGCTGGAGTGCTGCGCCTACCCGCTCGATGACCGCCGCCGTCGCGGGCAGCGCGGGCAGAATCTCCAGCGACGCGAGGACCGCTTTGGAGTCCACCACCACCGGCACCGAGGCCGTGTAGCCGGCATACGCCACCGTCACCGTCGTCGTGCCATTGGCACGCGCCACCACCTGCCCATCGCGCGTGACCATCGCCACGGACTCGTCCTGGGAGGTGTACGTGGCGCCGCTCGACGCACCACTGACATTCACCTCACCTGCGATTGCGAACTTCGCCGTCGCCGTCAGCGTGACTCGCTGCCCGGGCCCCTCGGACAGCAGCAGGGGCGAGGGGCCAGCCCGCAGGGAGAGCACCGGATCAAACGCGTTCGAGTCCGTGAACTCCACCGTCGAGGTGTGGACGGTGCGGCCGAACGGATCCACCAGCGCCACGTCCGCGACCACCACACCATCGGGAGGAATGGCAGGCGTGCGCACAGGCAAGGAGAACGTCACCTGCCCAGGCGACGTCAGACGGGGATGGGCCACCAGCCGGCGCGCCACCACGAAGGCGTTCGCCTCCACGTCATCCAGGTCGCCCTTCACCGTGCGCAACAGGGAGGATGACGCGCCCGTCACCGTCAACTCGGCGCGCGCCACAGCCCCCTGGAAGGCAACATCCACCAGCAACTGGCTCGCATCCGAGGACGCCCGTACGCGCACTGCGTTTGACGCGAAGCCCGGCGGCGGGGCGCCCGCATCCAGCACCGCTTGGGCGGTCGCGGCCTGCGTCCCCGACGACACCACAGGAGATGCGCGCACCGTGAGGCGGCCATCTACCGGGAGTGGCGCGCTCAGCGGCACCAACACATGGAATGGAACCGCGCCCGCCTCGTCCCGCGAAACCACGGTCCGCGACAGGTCCGCGAACGCGCCCGCCGAGACCGACGTGCCCTGCACGCTGACGACGACCTGACGGGCGTCGCCCCCCTCGACCTCGAAGCCCAGCTCCACCGAGCGAGCCCCTGGCTGCGGAGGCACCACCGGATAGATGGCCACCACCGACGGCGCGGACTGCGCCACGGCGAGGCCCGGCGTCGCGCACACGAATGCCAGCACGACACCCAGCGCCCCCAGGCGCCACGTGGAGAGCCACTGCATGGTCTTCCCCCTCTCCCCTCAACGCGTCCCCGACGCGCCGTCTACTCGATATGAACGTCCGCCGCGTCCCGGAGCCGGGCCCGCAGCGAATCGAAAACCTTGCGCTGACGCACTGGCGCCAGCCGCCCCTCGACCTCTCCCCGCACCTCTTCGAACGGCGGAATCCGCCCCTCTCGCCGCTCGATGAGCTGGAGCACCGCGAACCCCTCCGCGGTCTCCACCACCGGTGACACCTGGCTCACGTCACGCAGCGCGAACGCGGCGTCCTCCAGGCGTCGGTCCTTCAACTCGCCTCGCGCGAACAGGCCCAGGTCCCCCCCCAGCGCCCGCTCTGGCCCATCCCCGCTGCTTTGAATCCGCGCCAGCGTTTCCCCCGCCTTGAAGCGACGGACGAAGCCCTCCGCGCGGGCCCGCGCCTTCGCGCGCTCCGCGGCACTGCTTCCTTCCGGCACCGCCGCCAGCACTCGCCCCACATGCACGCGCTCCGGCTGCGCGTAGTCCTGTCGGTTCGCCGAGTAGGCGCTCCGCAGCTCCGTCTCGGTGGGGGCCGGAGCCGTCCGCTCCTCATCCGCCAGCAAGGCCTGGACCACGAGACGCTCTTCCAACTCCCGCACCTGCCGGGCGATGTCCTCACGCTGCCCGATGCCTCGCCGCTTCGCCTCGTCCACCAGCAGTCGTTTGTCGACCAGGGATTGCGCGAACTCGCGCCGGCCGGCCGGATTCTCGAACTGGGTGCGGAGCGCGGGCGGCAGCCGCAATGCCTCGCGCTGAAACTCCTCGCGCGTGATGACGCCGCCCTTGAAACGGGCCGCGACGGCCACCGAGGAAGACGCAGTCTGTGCCGGAGACGAGGCAGCCGACGGCGGCTGGCAGCCCGCCAGTACCAACCACGCCACCCATCCCCACCCCGCCTTGTTGGCCTGACGCAAAATGTCCTCGAATCGCAAAGCAGCTGGACGCCGCGCAGTCTGCGCGATCTGCCAATTCATTTTCAATGCCCTACCCCATGCACGTTTGAGTGATGTCGGCCCGCTTTGGTACGGTGCCGGCGGCCACGTTTCCCCGTCGAGGGTCCGCCCTGTTCGGAATTACCATTAGGATTTGCAATTCATGAACATCCTGAAGATAGCCGCAGCGTCAGCCACAGCCCTGTTTCTCCTCGGTGCATGCAAGGGTTCGGGTAGCGGAGCGGCCAGCGAGGCGAAAGGCGCCGTGGTTGCTCGCGTGGGCGAGGGAACCATCACGGCCCAGCAGATCGAGGCGAAGCTGGAATCCCAGCCCCCCCTTATCCGCTCGCGCTTCGCCACGCTCGAGGCGAAAAAAGAATTCCTAGACAACATGGTGCGCTTCGAACTGCTCCTCCAGGAAGCGCGGCGTCAGGGATTGGAGCAGGACCCCGAGGTGAAGGGCACGCTGGAGAAGCTGCTGGTGCAGCGGCTCATCCAACGGCAAGCGGAGCAGGCGGAGGCCCGGCCGCTCACCGAAGAGGAATTGAACAAGTATTACCAGGATCATTTGTCCGAGTTCGTACAGCCAGCCAAGGTACGCGTGTTGCAGATCTTCCTGGCGTCGGCCGCGAACGATTCCAAGCACGCGGCGGTGAAGGCCGAGGCAGAGGCGCTCTACGCGGACATCCGCAAGAAGGAGTCCGGCCCGGCGAAGATAGCCTTCTCCGAACAGGTGAAGGCCCGCTCCGATGACGCGGTGTCGAAGGCGGCCTCGGGAGACCTGGGCACGCTGACCCACGAGCAGCTCTCCGCCCGTTGGGGGAAGGCCGTGGCGGACGCGGCCTTCGGCCTCCAGGCCATGCATGACCTGGCGCTGGTGGAGTCCGAGCGCGGCATGCACGTGCTCAAGCTCATGGTGCGCGAGCCCGCGCTCGAACTGACGATGGAGCAGGTCCGCCCGCGCATCGAGAGCCGCGTGCTCCTGGAGCGTCGCACCGGAGCGGTCGACACACTCGTCGCGTCGCTCAAGAACAAGACAACCATCCAGGTAGATGACGCCGCCCTGGGCGCGGTCCGGGTCCAGACGGACGGCGTGGGCGCCGCGCGCCCCAGCCCGACGCCCTGAATCCGGGACTCCGAGACAGGCCCTGATATCGCTTTCGTCCGAGGTTTTTTGCCAGGGTTGAATCACCGGGTCATTCTGATTCCACGGAATGACCGGGGGGCTCACGACCGAGCACGGGCCCAAGGCCGGCGTTCCTCGCCAAGAGCCTGGAAGCCACCGCATGCGGATCGCTGTCATCGCCACGTACACGCACCCTACCCGGCTGCGCGTCAAGGAACCCTCCATCATGCAGTCCTCCGTCCCGGAGCTGATCGCGGGACTGTGTCCCGTGGACGCCGAGGTGGAGATCTTCAACGAGAAGGAGACGGACATCCCGTTGGATCGGGATTGGGATCTCGTCTTCTTCTCGTACCTGCACTCGTACTACGAGCACACCAAGGTGCTCTCCACGCTGCTGCGCCAGCGCGGCATCAAGACGGTGGGCGGAGGGCGCCACGCCAGCTACTTCCCCGACGACGCCGAGCGGTACTTCGACGCGGTCATCACCGGCGAGCCCGAGTCCAACGTCCCCGCGCTCATCGCGGACTTCGAGCGGGGCGCGCTCCAGAAGCGCTACGCCTTGCCCTCGAAGGGCGCGGCGGCCATCCAGCCGTACCGCTACGAGCTCATCGACTTCACGCACAACAAGGTGCGCCTGCCGGGCATCGAGGCGTCACGCGGGTGCCCGTTCTCCTGCAATTTCTGCGTCCTCACCGGCAACGAGCGCTACCGCTTCCGCCCCATTCCCCAGGTCATCGACGAGATCCAGACGCGCATGCGCTGGAACCCGAACTACCTCGGGATGATGGAGGACGCGTTCGTCTTCCTGGACAACAACCTGGGCGGTTCCCCCAAGTACCTGCGGGAGCTGTGCGAGGCCCTCATCCCGCTGAAGAAGACCTGGGGCTGCGCGCTGACCTTCAACGTCCTCAAGGACGAGTCGCTCGTGAGGCTGATGGCGAAGGCGGGCTGCCGGTACGTCTACACGGGCCTGGAGTCGCTCAACCCGGACTCCATCAAGGCGATGAACAAGGGCCAGAACAAGCTGTCGGAGGTGGACGCCGTCATCCAGCGCGTCTTCTCCGCCGGCATCCTGTTGTCCTTCGGCCTCATCGTCGGCTCGGACGGCGACACCAACGACTACCTGCTCAAGCTGCCGCAGTACCTGGCGGACCTGCGCTACTTCTCCATCACCTTCCTGGGCATTGTCTGCCCGTATCCCGAGACGCCCTTCTTCCGCGAGCTGCAGGCCGAGGGACGCCTGCTCCCGGGCACCATCAGCCGCGACTATGACGGCTACACGCTGTGCCACCGCCCCAAGCAGCTCCACCCCTCCGAGGTCATCGAGCACTTCCACCGCCTGTGCAGCGAACTGGGGAGCCTGCCCAACATCGCCAGGCACTACTGGTCCAAGCTCACGATGAGCGCCATGCCGCGCTACAAGACGACCATCCTCTTCTCCGGACCGGAGATCCTCAGCATCCGCAATCCGGTGAAGAACCCGGCGCGCCGCTACATCGCGGGCATGGATGCGCTGGAGGAGTGGGACGTGCGGCAGATGGCCGCGCTGGGCCTGGAGCCCCAGCGGCTTACCTGAGGTTCGGCGTGGGCAGGTGGACCTGCCGCGCCAACCCCACCGCGCGCAAGCAGCGGATGAACGTCCAGCCCACGTCCACCTGCCACCAGACCCAACCGTGGCGGGCGGACGCGGGGAACGCGTGGTGGTTGTTGTGCCACCCCTCGCCCAGCGCGAGCACGCTCACCCACCAGACGTTGCGGCTGTGATCTCGCGTGTCGTGCACCCGCGTACCGAAAGCGCGCGCGTGGCACACCGAGTTCACCGCGTAGGTGCTCTGCATCCAAGACACCATGGGCAGGAAGAAGTACGCGGGCAGCGTGCGCCACCCGAGCGTCAAGCCCAGCACCAGCACCGCGATGACCTGGGGCCCCAGGCGGAAGCGCAGGAGCCAGTGGTAGTACCGGTCCCCCGCGAGGTCCTTGCACCACGTGCGCCACGCGTCGTCATCCGTGGACGCCTCATTGAGGATCCACCCCATGTGCGCGTACCAGAGTCCGCGCTCGGGCGAGTGCACGTCGCCCTCCGTGTCCGCCTTCGCGTGATGGATGCGATGCGTGGCGGCCCAGAGCAGCGGGCTGCCCTGCCCCGTCAGCATGGCCACCGTGACGAGGCCGTACTCCACCCACCGGGGACACTCGAAGGCGCGATGGCAGATGAGCCGGTGCAGGCCCACCGTCGTGCCCAGCCCCATGGCCACATAGAGCGTGAGCGCCACCGGCAGCGCATGGGGTGGCCAGGGCAGGACGAAGGCCGACGCCGCCAGGGCATGCACCACCAGCATGTACACGACGATGATGAGGCTGACTCGGAAGCGCGGTGACTCAGCGGACATGACGGAACTCGGAGGGTGGAACAAAGGGATGCGCCGCGCGAGGCGAGGGCTCAGGCCGAGGCACGCTCCGGAGCGGAGAGCGAGACCCCCGCGGCCGTGCCCGCCTCCAGGCGATCGATCCGTCGCAGCTCGGCGCGAGCGCCAATGTCCGTGAAGAGGGCGCGGGCCCGAGCCAGGAACGCCGCCCGGCGATGCGGCAGCGCCACCGCGGCATCGAAGTAGGCCACGCCCGTCTCCCACCGGTTGGGGCTGGCCTCCAGCACCGCGATGGCTTGAAGGAACACGGGTTCGGCGGCCGCCACACCCTTGCGCAGCCGCAGCGCCCGCGCGGTGACCCGCAGGGCCGGCCCCTTGAGATACGGATACAGCCGAGCGATGGCGCGCGCCTTGAAGCAGCTCCGGCGGACGACCCGCCACAGCTCCGCGCGGGGCACCACCGTGGCCCCTTCCTCCAGCGCGAAGAGAGCGGCCTCGGCCGCGTCCACCAAGCCCACCTGAAGGAAGGGCACCAGCACCTGATAGCTCCAGATGGTGCTGAAGGCGCGCACGGCCACCAGCGCCGCCTCCTCCACCTGGTGCTCGCGCACCGTCACGTTGGCCAGGTGGTTGAGGCTGGCGCACTGGTTGGCCAGGTCATCCACCTCCACGCTGATGCGCAGCCCCTGCTCCAACTCGGCGCACAGCTCCCCCACGTCGCCCTGGCCCAGCAGGTAGCGACACATGGGGCTCCAGGAGTGCGCCCAGCCCTGGTGCATCAGCGCATTGAGCTCTACGCCAATGGTGCGCATCTGCTGGTAGAGCTGGTCGGCCGCCTCGAAGCGCGAGCAGAGGAACTCGCCTGTCGCCTGCATCATGAGGCACGTCTGGCGCTCCCAGCGCTCGCCCACCAGACGGAGCGTGGCCACGGCCTGCTCCTGGTAGTCCCGCGCGCGCCGCAGCTCGTTGCGGAAGAAAGCCTGGATGCCCAGGCGACTGAGCGCGAGTCCCTCCGCCACGGGGTCCCTCGCGCGCCGCGCGTACTTCAAAGCCCGCTCGCAGTAGCGCAGCGAGCGCTTCACCTGTCCCGAGCCGAACAGCAGCGACGCGAAGAAGCCACTGGCCAGGCTGACCGCGTAGTCGCTGCGCGAGCGCCGGGCCATGTTCACCGTCACCAGCGTGGCCCAGGTGAGCTTCTTGATGTCCGCGAAGTAGTAGATGCGGATGAGCGAGAAGAGCGTGGAGAGCTGCCGCAAGTACTGAGACAGCCGCGCCGAGGGCAGCGGTCGCAGCACCCAGGGCAGCACCATCGTCAGCGCCAGGAGCAGCAGGTTGCCCAGCGTGCGCACCCCCAGGGCCAACAGGTTGCCGGGCAGGCTGCGGCCCATCAGCACCAGGGACTTCTCCAGGTGCTGCGTGGCGCGGCTGGACTCGCCCTTCTCCTGGTGTGCTCGGCCCAGCCCCAGGTGGATCTCCGCCTGCCGCGCGACGAGCTGCTCGTCCGCGAGGCACTGCTCGAACATCAGGATGGCGCCCGCGTAGTTGCCCGCCTGGAGCAGCGTCTCGGCCAGCTCCTGCATGACGGTGCGCGTCTGCCGCAGCACCTCGTCAGGATCCATTCCCTCGACGGTGCCGAGCAACTCGAGCGCACGGTTGTAGTGGTGCAGGGCGTCGTCGTTGGCGTACTGCGCCCGCGCGCCGCGCGCCGCCATCAACGTGTACTCCAGGCCCTTGAGCGGATCATTCCCGGCCAGGAAGTGGTAGGCCAGGATTCCGGCGGACTGGAAGGGATTGTCCCCCGCGCGCGCTTCCAGGTAGCGGGCCAGACGCCGGTGCAGATCCTCGCGCCCCGACACGAGCAGCGTGTTGTAGGCCACGTCCCGGATGACGATGTGCTTGAAGATGCAGGTGAACGGCTCCTCCATCTCCAGGAGGATGAGGCCCAGCTTCGTGAGCGTGTCGATGGCCTCGCGGATCCGCGAGGCCCCCACGGACTCCGGCGCGAGCGCCGCCACCGCGTCCAGCGTGAAGATGCGGCCAATCACCGAGGCCACCTTCACCACCAACTGCTCCGTCTCGCTCAGCAGGTCGATGCGCGCGAGCACCACGTCCTGGATGGAGTCCGGCAGCGTCAGCCCTTGAAGGCTGCGCTTCAGCTCCATGCGCTCCTCGCCCAACCCCACCGGCCCCACGTAGCCCTGCTCCACCAGTCCCTGGACGATGGACTCGGTGAAGAACGGGTTGCCCTGCACCTTGGCCAGCAGCAGTTCCTCCAGCCCGGTGTCCGGCGGCGTCATGCGCAGGTGCAGGCGCAAGAGCTCCCGGGTCTCGTCATCGTCCAGGCTGGACAGCTCCAGCGTGCGCAACCCGGTGAGCCCTTGGAAGCCTCGGAGCTGCTCACCGCCCGGCCGGAGCGTGACGAGCAGCGTGATGCGCAGCTCGGACAGCCGCGCGGCCACGTGCTCCAGCAGGTCGATGGAGATGTTGTCCGCCCAGTGCAGGTCCTCGAAGAAGAGGAGCAACGGCTGCACGCGGCTGAGCCTCTCCAGCAACAGGAAGATGATCTGGAACACACGCAGCTGCTTGCTGCGCGCATCCAGGTTGCGCGTGACGGCGGCCTCCTCCACCGGCAGGCCCAGGATGCCCGCCATCACGGGCAACCACTCGTCCTCCACGCCCTCCAACCCCTCCAGGCCCTGGCGCAGGCGCGCGAGCTGCGTCTCCAGATCGTTCGCCTCGTGGAGTCCGAACGCCTGGATCAACACCTCCTTCCACGGGAAGAAGGGCGTGAACATCTCGTACGAGTAGCAGATGCCGTACAGCGAGCGGGCGCCCCGGTCCTCGGCGTCCTCGACCACGCGCGCGCCCAACCGGGACTTGCCGATGCCCGCCTCACCGGACACCACGCACAGCCGGCCCGCGCCGTCCAACGACTCCTCCACGGCCTGCCGCAGCACGTCCTGCTCGCGGTGCCGTCCGACGATGCTCCCGCGGCCCTTGATGAACAGGCTGCGGCGAATCTCCGACTGGAGGCGATAGACGGGCACCGGGCGCGCCACGCCCTTCAGCTGGGCGGCGCCCACGAACTCCGAGATGAAGCCGCCCTGGTGGAGCCGCCCCTCGGTGTGGGCGTCCACGTGGATTCCGCTGCCTCGCCCGTGCGTCATGAGGCGGGCGGCCATGTTCACCACCTCGCCCAGCGCCGAGTACCCCTTGCGCCAGGGCGAGCCCATGTCCCCGCAGTAGGCGTGGCCCGTGGCGATGCCGATCTGCAGCTCCTGCACGAACGGGAAGGCGTCCTTCTCACGCTGGAGCTTGCACGCCAGGCGGCACGCCAAGACCTCCTTGTTCGGCAGCGCGGTGGGCGCGCCGAAGAGGACGTAGAGCACGTT
The DNA here is from genome assembly GCF_019039035.1 of Citreicoccus inhibens. Taxonomy (GTDB): domain Bacteria; phylum Myxococcota; class Myxococcia; order Myxococcales; family Myxococcaceae; genus Citreicoccus; species Citreicoccus inhibens. The sequence goes on from NZ_JAHNZT010000008.1 coordinate 54,097, forward strand.
GCCCTTGTCCGTGAAGTCCGTCATCAGGAGCACGCCGCCGTGGTGCGCGCTCTCCCTCTGCACGAACTCGTAGAAGGCGTTGAGTTCCTCGGTGAAGGCCTCTGCCTCGGAGGGGCCCCGCGCGCTGGTGAAGCGCAGGAAGAAGCAGGTGACGTCGCGGAAGTCTCCCGAGAACTGCTGGTGCGCCGTGGTGATCTTCGTGAAGAGGACCGGGTTCAGCAGCAGCGCGCACCGCCCCACCAGCTCCAGGCCGCCGGGCGTGGGCCGCGCCTCCACTGTGCGCGCCTCCAGGGCCGCGGCGGGGTCCAAGCGGAAGCAACCGTCGTCGCGCACCTCGCCCCGGCGCGCGGACTCGGGCACGAGCGCCCAAGCCTGGGCGCTGAGGATGACCTCGCCCACCGCGGCGCGCTTCTCCGCGAGGACGGCCTGCGCGAGCGGCTCGCCGATGAGCGCCGGGTGCATCCACAGGCCCGTGGAGCCCATCACGATGCGGTGCGATTCACCGAACCCCACGCCGATGCGTGACGACACGCCGAAGCGCTGGCCCAGGAGCTCGATTTGCGCGAAGCGCGCCAGTCGCCGCTGAACCTGGAGCGCGCACACCGCCGCGCGCTGCACCACGAGCGCGTCGCCCTCGTCCGGGAGCGGCTCGAAGCAGGTGAGGATGGAGTCGCCCGCGAACTGGTAGATGTCCCCGCCGTGCTGGCGCACGACGCCAATCATCTCCGTGTAGTAGCTGGTGAGCAGGCGCTGGAGCGCGTCGATTCCGCGAGGCCCCGCGCCGCTCAGTCCCACCACGATGGGCGTGAAGCCCGCGATGTCCAGCAGGAGGATGGCTCCGCGCACCGGCTCCACCGGCGGCAGGGTGTACGCCTCCGCGTCCGCCAGTCGCGCGAGGACGGCGGCTGGGATGTACGGCACCAGCGACGCGACGACGGGGTCTGTGCTCTCCGGGAGCATCCGGGCGGTCTTCCTCGGCTCAGGCCAGGGTGGAGAAGCGGAGCCAGAACGCGATGACACAGACCGCGCCATACAGCGGAATCTCGGCCGTCTCCGCCCACGGTTGCGCGCGGCGCAGCGCGCCCCAGACGTGGACCCCCACCATCAATCCTCCCACCAGGCCGATGAGTTCGAAGATGGCCCGGTGGCTCTTGGGGTCCGGGACGAACTGCACCACCGTGATGATGACCGCCAGGGCCACGCCGCCCAGGCATCGGCCGAAGTACACCGTCAGGTCGTTGTTCCCCGTGGGCAGCTCCCAACCGAACCACTTCGCCCATCGCATGGGGATGAGCAGCAGCGGCAGCGCGTAGACGAACAGGAAGAACGACGTGGAGACGACGAGGAACCAGCTGGCCAGGGGATACTGGGCATTGATCATGGCGGCGACGGGGTAACGGCCGGGCGCCAGATTCTTGAACGCCAGAAGTCCGCCCCCCGCTGTCGCATCCTAGACGTTTCACCCGGGGGCGTGTGGGCCTTGCGCACCCCAGCGCGTGCGGCCGTGCCGGGGCGGGTCAAACGCACCCCAGACCTGACGCATCGCGTTCAGGCTCCGGCGTCAGCCCACCTCGCGGGTGGCGGCGAGGAGGAACTCGGTGACGCGCTCCAGCGAGACGGTGCGCTCCAGTTCCGGGGGGAAGTGGCGGAACGCCTCGGGGGGGCCGTGGAGGATGATGGGCTTGCCGTAGCGCAGGGCCAGGGCGCTCTCGGAGGCGGTCCCCTCACCGCCGGGCAGGCCCACCAGGGCATGGGGGGTGAGGACGTTGATGTGATTGCGGCTCATGGGTTCGGTGCCGTGCTCACCGCTGAGCGGCAGGTGCGTGTAGATGGGCAGCTCGATGGCCCGATGGGGGTAGCCCTTCCGGGGCTCGTAGCGCCCTCCCCCCGCGATGCCCCCAGGGACGATGCCAATGGAGATGCCTCGGCGCCCTCGCACTTGAACGAAGGCCTCGGCCGCCGCGCCCATGACCCCGCCACCCGCTCCCGTGAGCAGGTCGAATCCGGACTCGGCGATCCATCTCGCCAGGGGCACGACCACCGGCACATGCGCCTCCTTTCCCGAGCCGAAGACCCCGATGATGCGGCGTTCACTGCGCATGGACCGCGCCTCCTGACTGCCACCGAAGAATCCTCCAAGCTGCGCAGGGCCCCCGCCGCCCGGAACTCCGTGCCGCCAGACCCGACGCGTCGGCCGTCCACCAGCGAAAGGATCCAGCCTTCGACAGTGACGTAGTTGTCGGTTGATTCGCCTGGCGCTCCACCCACCCGAGCCCCCGCATGTCAGCCCCCTGCTCTACCTTCCCGCACGTCAGCCAGGAGGCCGACCATGTTCGACGCCTGTGGTGGATGTGAGCGACGTGGCAGTGCGGGTGAAATCTTCGACTGGTGCGCGCATTGCGAACTGTCGCTGTGCCCCCGGTGCATGGCACGCGGCTGCTGCGAGTCCCTCCCCGCGCGCTCCGGACGCAGCGCGCCACACGCGCTGCCCGAGCCTCCTTGCGAGGACCGCACGCCGCTGCCGGAGCACTTTGGCGGACGCTGCTGCACCCGCGCCCGCGCCATCGCGTGCTCCTGCGCATTTCATTGGGTCTGCGAGTCGCATGGCGACCTGCACGTGGGCACCCACGACTGACGGCCTCGGGCCCGCAGTGTCGAGAGCGACCTGACAGGTCCCCAGTACCCCTCCTACCTCCGAATCAATGGCGACTCGGACGTTTCTTAAAAGACCGCTGATTTCTCGAACGACGAGATGACCTCGCAGGCGGTCAGGTAGGACACGGGGGGAAGCCATGGTCGCCATCCTTGGTCGCAGCCGCGCGCATGTCCGACTGCTGGACATGGTGTCCTCCGCTGCGACGCACGACGTCGAGGTCCTGATCCAAGGGCCCAGCGGGGTGGGCAAGGAGCTGTACGCGCGGCACATCCATGAGCGCAGCCACCGAACCACGCAGCCCTTCGTCCCGGTGAACTGCGGAGCCGTGCCACCGGAGCTCTTCGAGAATGAGCTGTTCGGGCACGTGAGCGGCGCCTTCACTGGAGCCAAGGCGCGCGCCCAGGGGTTGGTGGCCGAGGCGGAGAACGGCACGCTGTTCCTGGATGAAGTGGATGCCCTGCCGCTGTCCGCCCAGGTGAAGCTGCTGCGCTTCATCCAGCAGAAGGAGTACCGGCCGTTGGGGGCGTCACGCGCCTTGCGGTCGAACGTGCGCATCATCGCCGCCACCAATGCGGACCTGCTCACGGAGGTACAGGCGGGCACCTTTCGCTTCGACCTCTTCTTCCGCCTGCGGGTGGTGCCTCTGGAGGTGCCCGCGCTGCGCGAGCGCCCCGAGGACATCCCGCTGTTGATGGAGCACTTCCTCCAGCGTTACGCCGCCGAGTACGGCAAGGCCCCCGTGACCTTCTCGGATGCCGCGCTGGAGCGGCTGCGGACCTACTCCTGGCCGGGGAACGTGCGCGAGTTGGAGAACTGCGCGCGCTGTCTGCTGTGCACTCGCGCGGGCTCGCGCGTGGACGAGGGAGACCTGCCACTGCTTCCCCAGGCGAAAGCCACACCGGAACTGGATGCGCGTCCTCGCCCCCCCGCGCAGCGCGAGCCGTTTCATGAAGCCAAGCGCAAAGTGGTGGATGCCTTCGAGCGAGCCTATGTCGAGGAGTCGCTCGTCGAGCACGCCGGCAACATCGCCGCCGCTGCGCGAGCCAGCGGCAAGCACCGCCGCGCCTTCTTCGAGCTGATGCGACGGCACGGACTCACCCTGCGAACGCGCTGAGCCGCCCATCGCTCGCGACTCGTCCCTCGCCCGTCTTCAAGCGAGGATGACCCGCTCGCCCGGGCTCGCGCGGGCATCCTCCGTGCTGAGCTGAGGCAGCGTGCACGCCGGGGCGCAGGCAGAGCCGCGGCGCCATCACAGGCCTCCCAGCGGAACACCGCCACGCTCGCCGCACTGCCAACCTGCACTTTTCTGATCCACTGCGATGACGCGGCCACCCGCGCCCGCGTGGACCTCCCTCATTCACACGCATGACGCGACTTTTCCCCTGCCGCGGGCCGGGCGGCCGAGGGCCGTCACGACGGTGGACGCATTCATCCACCCCTCCGTTCCGAGCAAGCCCGCGAGGTTATGCGCACCGGGGTGGATGTTTTCGTCCACCGCGCCGTCGCGCAGCGCTCCGCGAGACGTAGCAAGTGCGCGCAATCCCGTGGATCCGCCACGACATCACGCGTGGCCCGGCAGTTGCTGTGGAGGAGCCAACGCTCGGCACGAACTCCAGGGAGGGTTCGGAGCCTGGATGGCGCGGACGCACGGGGGACACAACGGGTGGCGACGTACGCGGCAATCGCATCGGTGGGGCAGGCCATCCTGGCGCTGCTCGAGCAATCGTGCCCGAAGCCAGAGTTCGAGGGCGCGAAGTTCGAGCTGTATCAGGCGGGCGACTTCAAGACGCCCATGGACGAGGGCATCTCCCTCTTCCTGTATCGCGTCGCGCCCAGCACCGTTCGCCGCAACCTGTCCGGACGGGAGGACGCACTCGGCCGCCGCGCGAGACGGCCGCTTCCGCTGGACCTCTGTTACCTCCTGACGCCGTGGGCGAAGTCCGCCGCGAAGCAGCACCGGCTGCTCGCCTGGAGCATGCGGACGCTGGAGGACACCCCCACGCTCACCGCCGGCTTCCTCAACCACCACGGCCGGCCCGAGCCCGACACCTTCCTCCCGGACGAGACGGTGACGCTCGTGCAGGACACGCTCTCCATCCAAGACATGCTCAACGTCTGGGAGGTGGGCAAGCCCAACATCCAGGTGTCCGCGACGTACATCGCGCGCATGGTGTTGATTGAGTCCGCCATCTCCGACACGCAGGGCCCGCCCGCGCAGACGCGCGCCTTCGGCCTGGGGAGGACCGAGGGATGAGGCCCGCCCCGCGCGTGCTGGAGACGCTGTCGCGCGTGGCGCCCTTGGGCGTGCGCTTCCGCGACGAGTTGATGGGAACACTCGTGGGCGACGGGCTCGACGTGAGCGCGTACCCGGAAGGGCAGCCTCACCTGCGCCGCCGGGCGAGCGTCAGTCGCTCGGGAGTGCACGTCCTGTCGGATCTGCCTGGGCTTCGCTCCTTCGAAATCGGCGGCGCGGAGATGGGGGACGCCGCGTGGTGGGCCCAGCTCCCGCCGCGCCAGCCCTTCACCGTCGAGGTGGAGGATTCGCTGGGACGCTTCCTGCCGTGTTCGTTCCGCGCGGAGCTGCCTTTCCGTGGCCTGTTCGAGTTGGACGAAGCCCCACCGCCGGGCTCGCCACCCACTCTGGCGAGGCCGCCGTCCGTGCCGCTGTTCTCCGCGCCCGCGCGCGTCACCGGCACACCGCTGGCCGTGCTCCGCGCGGAGCTCTGGGACACGCACGCCCGAGCGCCCGCGGCCTGGGCGCGCGTGGAGGTCACTCCCGAGGGAGGCCCGGTCGCGCGCGGGGTGACGGACGCGCAGGGCCGGCTCGCCCTCTTCTTTCAGTACCCCGCGCCCGTGGACCTGCCCCCGGGCTCGTTCGCGGATGCGTCGACGCTGCCCTCAGGTCCACCCTTGCTCGAACAATCGTGGGCGCTGGCGGTGCGAATCCACTACGCGCGGCGCTCGCCCGTGCCCGCGCGGCCTGACCTGCGCGTCACCCTGTCCCAACCATCCTCGTGGGTCTGGCCGGATGCGGGCACCTCGCTCGAGTTGCTCGAGCCCACGCTGCGATACGGCCAGGAGCTCGTCCTGAAGACCCAGGGCGCACCGCGTTCCCGGCTGTGGATCACGCCCACGGGTTCACCTCCCTAGGAAAGACCGATGCCCGAATATCTTGCTCCCGGCGTATTCGTCGAAGAGACCTCGTTCCGTGCCAAGTCCATCGAGGGCGTGAGCACGACCACCACTGGCTTCGTGGGTCCTGCGCGCTACGGGCCCGTGGACCTGGAGCCGGACCTCATCACCAGCGTGGTGGAGTTCGAGCGCGTCTATGGCAACCGCCGCCAGCTCGACTTCAAGAAGGCCGGCACGCTCCACAACTACACATGGCACGCCGTGCGCGCCTTCTTCGAGGAAGGAGGCAAGCGACTGTACGTGGGCCGCCTGTTCCGCCAGCTCGATGACACGACGTACAGCGGCATCGACGCGACCATCGACATCACCACGGGCTCCGTCCAGAGCGCCTACAACGACGGGCACGCGAGAGCGCTGCTGGAGCCCGCCGCGACGAACAAGAAGAAGACGCTGCTGCTCACCGCGCGCTATCCAGGCTCGGCGGGCAACCTGCGCGTGCGCTTCTCGTTGCGACTGGGCCAGAACGTCCTGTCCTTCGAGGGCAGCACGCCCAAGGTGGGCGCGCTCCTGGAGAAGGACGTGGTGTTGCTGCGCGACACCCAGTCGCCGCTGGCCAGCCCCGTGGGCGCCGGAGAGTTCTATCTGGCGACCTGGAGCGAGGACGTCCAGGACTGGGTCTTCACCGGAGGCCCCGGCTCGCCCATCGCCCTGTCCAGTCTGACCAAGGACGAGGGCTACGAGCTGCGCGTCCTCACCCTGGCGGTGACGGTCATCCCCACGGATGAGCCCGCGGCCTCGCAGGTCTGGGACGGCCTGGCCCTGGACCCCACGCACGCGCGCAATGGCTCGGCGGATTCGCTCACCGACCGATTCCTCCTGGATGCCACCCAGCCCGCGAAGAACCGCGATGTGCCGGTCATCATCGACACGCAGCAACTCAAGACGGGCCTGGAGGTCCTCCAGGCGTTCCTCGACGCGAGCCTCGCCAGCCCGGTCATGAGCCCCGCGCTGGAGCTGGCGCTGGACAATCCTGATTCTCCAGAGTCCCAGCGCTCTCTGGAGGTGCTGCTCAAGGGCGGCGTGGATGGAGAGCGCCCCCAGGGCGATGACTACCTGGGCCGGCAGATCCCCAACACCACGCGCAAGACGGGCCTCGTGCAGTTCGAGGACTTGGAGGACATCTCCATCGTCGCCGCGCCGGGCTCCACCTTCGGCTACGAGAACGGCTACGGCACGCACGCGGCCACGGTGCTCAACGCGCTCATCAGCCATTGCCAGCGGATGAAGTACCGCATCGCGGTACTCGACAGCGGCAATGGACAGACGCTGGGGCAGGTGCGCGCCCAGCGCGCGAAGATCGACTCCAGCTACGGAGCGCTCTATTACCCGTGGGTGAAGGTGCTGGACCCGGTGACGCGCCAGCCCATCTTCCTGCCACCGAGCGGCTTCGTGGCGGGCATCTACGCGCGCAACGACGTCAACCGCGCCGTGTACAAGGCCCCCGCCAACGAGGTGGTGAACCTGGCGCTCGGCTTCGAGTCCAACCTGAGCAAGTCCCAGCAGGAGGTTCTCAACCCCGAGGGTATCAACGCCTTCCGCTACTTCGAGGGGCGCGGCTACCGGCTCTGGGGCGCGCGCACGGTGAGCTCGGATCCCGAGTGGAAGTACGTGAACCTGCGCCGATACTTCGCCTACCTGGAGCGGTCCATCGACAAGGGGACGCAGTGGGCGGTGTTCGAGCCCAATGGCGATCAACTCTGGGCGAGCGTGCGGCGCACCATCGAGGACTTCCTGCTCAATGAATGGCAGACGGGCGCGCTGCTCGGAGACAAGCCGGACAAGGCGTACTTCGTGAAGTGCGACCGCAGCACCATGACCCAGAACGACCTGGATAACGGTCGGCTGGTCTGCCTCATCGGCGTGGCGCCGCTGCGTCCGGCCGAATTCGTCATCTTCCGCATCGGGCAGTGGACCGGAGACCGGAAGTAACCCGGGAGGATTGAGCAATGGCTGTCCAACGAGAGCGCCCTTATGTGCAGTTCAACTTCCTGGTCGACCTGGGAACCGGCAGTACGGATGGAGCGGATGCCGGGTTCCAGGAAATCAGCAACGTGGGCATGGAAGTCACCGTGGCGGAGTACCGCAACGGCAACGAGAAGGAGAACAGCGTCCGGAAGATCACCGGCCTGAACAAGGCGACGGACGTCACCATGAAGCGCGGGGTGATTGGCTCGCTCAGCCTGTATCGCTGGCTGGATCAACTGCGAAACGGCGATCCCAACGCGCTGCGCACCGTCACCATCCAACTCCAGAACGAGGACCACACCGCGGTGGTGCAGACGTGGAAGCTCTTGCGTGCGCGCATCGTCAAGCACTTGAGCGGCCCCTTCAACGCGAAGGGCACGGACGTGGCGATGGAAGAGCTGACCCTCGCGTACGAGCGCCTGGAGATGGAGTGACGTGAGTCGCCCGGCCGCCAGACGCCTTCCCGGCATCCGCTTCGAGGTGCAAGCGCCTCCCGTCGAGGAGGCGCTGCCCCGCATGGACGTGGCGGCCTTCGTGGGCTTCGCCGCGTCCGGGCCGCTCCACGTGCCCGTGGCCGTGGAGGACCCGGCCGACTTCGAGGCCGTGTTCGGAGGGGCCCCCACGCTGGCGAGGGACCCGGTGACTGGCGAGGTGGTGATGGCCCACCTCGCCTCGGCGGTCCGGGCCTTCTTCCGCAATGGAGGCCGGCGGTGCTGGGTGGTGCGCGTGGCCGGGGACGGAGCGAAGTCCAACACCTTCCCCGTCCCTGGGCTGGTGCGCTGCTCCGAGTCCGGCAAGGTGACCGCGGCCGTGGCGCACGCGCGCTCCGAGGGGAGCTGGTCCGACGACGTGCGCGTGGCCACCAGCCTCACTCGCGAGCTGCTCGAGCTGGGCACGTGGTCCGCCGTGGGGACGGACGTCGTGCTGGAGGTGACGGTCCCCGGAGGTGTCGCACCCGGAGATCTGCTCCGCCTCACCTTCGGCGACGGTTCGCTGGCGCTGCTCGTCCCCGTCGATGCCGCCGAGTCGGTGGACGCGACCCAGACCCTGCCCATGCCCGGCCTTGCTCCGCGCCGGGTGACGCTGCGGGTGCGCAGCCCCCGCGCGCGCTGGCTCCAGACAGGAGTGGGCCTGGGTGCCCTGCCCCTCTTCGCGCAGTGGACGCGCGGAGACGGCCAGGTCGTGACGATTCCCGTGCTCCAGGTGGATGACCCAGGCGCGGCCTCGGACCGTCGAACCCTGACGCTCACCCTGGACACGTCGGCCGAGCTGGCGCCCGAGCCTGGAGCGGTGCTGCGAGTGGTCGCCGCGGGCACGGGTGAGCACTGGCTGACGGTGGAGTCACGGGTGCTGGGCCAGGGCACTGGCGTGGTTCAGGTGACGGGCGTGGCATCGCGCGCGCTGACCGCTCCGCCCCTGGATGTCTCGTCCACGCCTGTGTTCTGCGAGCGCCTGACGCTGAGCCTGTGGACGCGGCGTGGCGACGAGCAGCCAGCGCGCCTGGACCTGCTCGGACTGTGTCCCGCGCATCCTCGGCACTGGGGGTCTCTGCCCACCGATGTCCGCCGAGCCTGGGACGAGGAGCCCGAGTCACTCCCAGGGCGACTCCCCGAGGTACGGCTGCCGGGCGACTGGCGACAGGGCATCCCTGTGTCTCGCTTTCCCCTCGCGGGTCCTGGGCCGGAGGGCGAGGCCTTCTCGTTCCCACTGGGGATGACGGACGTGCCGGGCGGGTGGCTCGGGTGCGTGCCGCCCCCGAGCGAGGCCTTGGTCCGCGATGGGCTGAATGACTTCGGCTCGGAGCTGTTCCTGGACCGCGACCTGCGCGACCTGGGCACGGACACGCTGATGGCCCAGGCCGCGTTCCTGCGGTACCAGGCCAGCCAGCCACGTGCCCCGCGGGGCATCCATTCCCTGCTGTGGCGCGCGGACGTCACGCTCGTCGCCGTGCCCGACCTGGTGCATCGGCCCTGGGTGCGCGAGCCCGTGGCCACCTACCCGCCCGCGCAGGCCGGGGACACGCCGCCACAGCCCGCCTGGGGCACCTTCCTCGACTGCGCGCGCATGGCCCCTCCCGCGCCCACGGCCCTGCTCGCCACGCCCTCCACGCCCGAGGTTGGACAGGCGTTCACCGTGCAATGGAGCGCTGTCACGGGCACGGACCTCACCTACGTCCTCGAGGAGGCCACACGCCGCGACTTCCGCGACGCGGTGGAGCTGTATCGCGGCGTGGACCTTGCGCGGACGCTGCATGGCCGCACGGCCGGGAGCTGGTACTACCGCGTGCACGCGGAGCGCTCGGGAACGCCCGGCCCGTATGCGCCCGGCGTCCTCGTCTCCGTCGTCCCCGCCGTGCACTGGCGGCTGGAGCCCGTGGCGTCCTACTCCCCAGAGCCCTTGCTGGCGGTGCAGCGGGCCCTGCTGCGCATGTCCTGCGCCCGCGGCGACATCCTGGCCGTGCTGAGCGTGCCAGCGCACTACCGAGAGGACGATGTCATCGCGCATGCAGGGCTGCTGCAGTCGCCCATGGCTGGGGCGTCCGAGGGAGTCCCAGCGCTGGGCTTCGCGGAGGAGAACGCGCTCAGCTACGGCGCGCTCTACCACCCGTGGACCTTCGTCTCCGAGGAGCAGCGGCCGGACGTGCCACTGCGGATGCCTCCCGATGGGGCGACGAGCGGAGTCCTCGCGCGGAGGGCCCTGGAGCGTGGCGCATGGGTGGCGCCAGCCAACGAGCCATGGCGCGCGGTGGTGGCGCTCACGCCCCCCTTGGCTCGCGAGCGGTGGTTGGACCTTCAGGACGCGCAGGTGAACGTGGTGCGGCAGGAGCCCCGGGCCTTCCTCACGCTTGGCGCCGACACGCTCGCCGTGGACTCGGACGTGCGCCCCATTCATGTGCGCCGGCTGCTCAGCCTCTTGCGTCGCGCGGCACTCAAGCTGGGCGCCGCGTATGTCTTCGAGCCCAACGACGCCAGTTTCCACCGCCTGGTCCAGCGCGGCTTTGAAGCGCTGCTCGGCGACCTGTTCGTCCGCGGCGCCTTCGCGGGCACCACGCGCGAGGGCGCCTTCCAGGTGGTGACGGGGGACGCGCTCAATACCCCGGCCCAGACAGAGCAGGGGCGCTTCTTCGTGGACATCAAGGTAGCGCCGTCCCAACCGCTCACCTTCCTCAACGTGCGGCTCGTCCAGAGTGGCGACCGCGGGCTCGTCACGGAGGCGCGTTAGCCATGGCCACCCCGCAGGACGAGACCGTCATCGCACCCTTCACCGCCTTCGCCTTCGCGGTGGAGATCGAGATTCCCGATCTGGTGCCCAAGGCCTGCAGCGCGGCGTTCTCCGAGTGCGATGGCCTGGAGATGTCAATGGACGTGAAGACCATCCGCGAGGGTGGCAACAACGGGCGGCAGATTCGCCTGACGGGCGCGCTCAACTTCGGACAGCTCACGCTCAAGCGCGGCATGACCGCCAGCTTCGACCTGTGGGACTGGTTCGAGGAGATGCAGCGCCGGCCTCGCCTGCGTGCCAACGCGGAGGTCGTCGTCTTCGCCCCGGGGCGCGCGCAGACCGAGCGCGCGCGGTTCGTCCTGTCGCGCTGCCTGCCCGTGAAGCTCAAGGCGCCGCCGCTCAATGCCAAGGACGGCATGGTGGCCATCGAGGAACTTCAGCTCGCCTACGAGTCGCTGACGCGCAAGCGCCTGTCTCGGGGAGGTGCGTGATGGCGGAACCCACTCCCCTCGCGAAGGCCGAGCTGCGACAGCTCGACGCCAACTTCGAGAACGAGATCGAGAACGACACCTGGGCGACGGTTCAGTTCAACCCGGAGACGCTGAAGGTCAGCTTCGCCAACCAGGTGCAGACGCCCTCGGGTGGCGGCGACCAGCGCGGCACGCCCGCGCGTCAGTTCGTAGGGGCCGGGACCACGAAGCTCGCGGTGCAGCTCTGGTTCGATGTGTCCGGACAGGCCGAGGGTGAGTCCGGCGCCGTGGACGACGTGCGGCAGCTCACCAAGAAGGTCGCGTTCTTCATCACGCCCAAGAAGGACGGCGACAAGCTCGTCCCTCCCGCGGTGCGCTTCGTGTGGGGCAGCTTCCAGTTCGACGGAATCATGGAGTCGATGGAGGAGTCGCTGGAGTTCTTCTCGCCTGAGGGCAAGCCCCTGCGCGCGAGCGTCTCCTTCGGGCTCACACAGCAGAAGATCACCGCCTTCGTGTTTCGCCCCACGGACGCGCCGCCGCCCAGCGCGCCCCGAGGGCCGAGCGGCAAGGCCCCAGGCACCGCGCCCATGACGTCCGCGACCCAGGGCTCCACTTTGCAAGGCATGGCCGCGAGTCAAGGCAAGGGCAGCGACTGGCGCGCCATCGCCAGCGCCAACGGCATCGAGAACCCCCGGCGACTGGCTCCCGGACAGCTCATCGACTTGCAGGCCGGCGCGAGCGTCGGCGTGAAGCGCTAGCGGAGACACACCATGGCCCTGGTCATCAATGAGATGGAGGTCACGCCCGAGCCCGCGCCCACGCCGGCGAACACCGGCGCGAGCGCCCCCTCGTCCCCCGAGAAGTCTCGCGCCCAGCACGCCACCGAGCTGTCCCGCTCCCTGGCCCGCCACCACGCCCGCGCCGAGCGCGTCCGCGCGCACTGACCCCGAGCCCCTCCTCCCATGGCCGACGGAACCACCACTCGACTTCGCATCGCCCGGCCCACCTTCAAGGTGGACGGACAGGAGCAGGGACCGCTCGCGTCCGCGTTGTTGGAGCTGTGCGTGGAGGAGTCCACCGACGGGCTCTATCGCTGCGAGGCGACGTTCGGGAACCTCGGGCCCAAGGACGGCGGTACGGGCTTCCTCTATTTCGACCGCAGGCTGCTGGACTTCGGGAAGACCTTCTCCGTGTGGCTGGGCCCGGATGTCCTCTTCGAGGGGCGCATCACCGCGCTGGAGGGTCTCTTCCTGGAGAGCTCCCCGCCCGCCATCACCGTGCTCGCGGAGGATCGCTTCCAGGACCTGCGGATGACCCGGCGCACCGCGACGTACGTGGACGTGACGGACAAGCAGGTCATCGAGCGGCTCGCGGGAAAGCATGGCCTCACGCCGGACGTCCAGGTGCGCGGCCCCACGCATCCGGTCCTCGCACAAGTGAACCAGAGCGACCTCGCCTTCCTGCGCGAGCGCTGCCGGGCCGTGGACGCGGAGCTGTGGATGGAGGGGCGCACGCTCCACGCCAGGCATCGCGCCGCGCGCCCCCAAGGACAGGCACTCAAGCTGGGGATGGGCAACGAGCTGCGCGAAGTGGTGGTGACCGCGGACCTGGCGACGCAGCGCTCCGCCGTGAAGGTGAGCGGCTGGGACGTGCACGCCAAGGACGCGCTCACCCACGAGGCGGGACCATCCGTCCTGGGCGCGGAGCTGGGCTCGGACGAGAGCGGCGCGAGCCTGCTCGCCTCGAAGCTGGGCGAGCGCAAGGAGTCGGTGGTGCACACCGTGCCGCAGAACAGCGACGAGGCGAAGGCCCAGGCCGAGGCCTGCTTCCGGCAGATGGCTCGGCGCTTCGTGGTGGCACGAGGCACCGCGCAGACGGACGTGAAGCTGCGCGTGGGGGCGCGGGTGGAGCTGTCTGGCGTGGGGCCCCTCTTCACGGGGACGTACACGCTCGTCGACGTGAAGCACGTGTTCGACGGTGCCAAGGGACTGCGCACCGACTTCGTGGCCGAGCGACCAGGATTGGGGAGGCCGTCATGACGGAGCACTCGCCCTGGGAGCAAGTGACGGACTCACGCGGCGCGCATGGACTGGGGGGCCGCTTCTTCGGCCTCTATCCAGCGAAGGTCGTGGACATCAAGGATCCGAGCAATCAGGGACGCGTGAAGGTGATGCTGCCCTGGTCGCCGGACTCGGGCGGCGAGCAGTACACGGCCTGGGCTCGACTGGCCACGCTGATGGCGGGAGGGGGGCGCGGCACCTGGTTCGTCCCCGACGTGGAGGACGAGGTGCTCATCGGCTTCGAGGCCGGTGACCCGCGCCGGCCCTACGTGGTGGGCGCGCTGTGGAACGGCAAGGACCATCCACCCGAGTCGATGGACACCGGAGGGAAGAACGCCCGGAAGGTCATCCACTCGCGCAACGGCGTGGTCATCACCCTGGACGACACGGACGGTCACGAAACGCTCACGCTCACGACCCCGGGCGGTCAGACGATGACGCTGAAGGACGGGCCTGGCTCAGTGGAGGTGAAGGACAGCAACGGCAACTCGGTCAAGCTGGAGGCGAGCGGAATCACGGTGACGTCGTCCGCGAAGGTGACGGTCAACGCGAGCATGGCGGAGATCTCCGCCAGCCAGCTCACCGTCAACGCGGGCATGTCTCGCTTCAGCGGCGTGGTGCAGGCCGACACCGTCATCACCAACAGCGTGGTCAGCGCCTCGTACACGCCGGGCGCGGGGAACGTGTGGTGATGGCCACCACCCTGCCCCATCCGGTCCAGTGGGTGACCGCCTCGCCGCTCTGGGCAAGCGCCGGAGACGACGCCCCGCGCATGCAGGCACCCGGGCTCCTCCAGTTCGACTCGGATCGCTTCATGGAGGAGTTGTCCGAGCGACTCCAGGCCGAGGCGCGGCCGGACCTGCGCGACCTGGTGGCGAAGTACGAGAGTCACCGCGAGCGCTACCCGGGCGAGCCGGACGATCCGCCCACGACGCCGCTCAAGCTCTACCAGCCCGCCCACGGGCGGTTCTACCTGGTCGCCGCCAGCCTGGTGTGCCGCCTGCCGGGGCTCCCGGACCACGTGGTGGACACCGCGCACGGCGACAAGGCCGCCTTCGTGCTGCGCCGGCGCGGCGCGGGGGGCGTCGAAGAGGCCTGGGTCCCGGACACGAAGGACGCGCGGAAGAATCGCCGAATCTGGCAGCCCCTGGCGTCCGAACAGGCCTCGCGGCTGGCGACGGGGGAGGAACAGCTCCCGCTCTTCCCCGTGAACTTCGCGGTGGAGGGGAAGCGCCGGCGCATGCTCGTGGGGCTCATCCCCACGTCCAGTCAGGCCACCTTCGAAGCCGCGGAGGCCTTCCAGCCCGCGGACCCGCAAGTGGCCTTGAAGGAGGAGGCCGAGGCGAAGGTCGCCGGGACCTACGAGCAGCTCAAGCGCTGGAAGGACTTGCCGGGCGGCGCGGCCCAGGCCGATCGCGACGAGCAGACCGCCGCGCAGAAGGAGGTGTCTCGATTCCTCCTGCTCGACTTCGCCACCCTGCTGGCCACGCGCATGCAGGCCTTCTGGACCGCGCTTCCGGGAGGCATCAACCCAGGCGGCGCATGCTCGGATTTGTATCAACTGCTGGCCAATCAACCCGTCGTCCCGGGCTCGGCCACGACGTGGCGCGCCGCGCTCACGTGGGCCTGGGAGCACCGTGCACAACTCGGGCGAGGAGAGAGCGCGGGGCTCGACTTCAACCTGCGTTCGAGCGGCGTGTCACCTGATGCCCTGCGGGCCGCGTTGCTCGCGGCGGTCGTAACGGGGACGTACACGCTGCCGTCGGAGCCCGTGCCGGTGGCGAAACTCCAGGACCCGGGTGAGACGCACTATGTGCTGCGCTGCGTGTACCTGCGGCCGGCGTGCGGCCCGCTGTGTCCGCCGGTGGTGAGTACCGCGACAGAAGACTTCCGGCTCGCGCCGTTCTTCGACCCGGATGCACCGGGGCGGCCGGTGCGAATCGTGCTGCCGGTCGACACGAGCATTCGGGGGCTTCGCAAATTCAAGAAGAACGTCGGCTTCGCGTTGTCCAAGGGGCTGCGCAAGCAGATGTCTCGCGTGCAGGACCTGAAGAAGACGATGGACGGAGAGCTGGATGCCGGCACGTCGTTCAACCTGGGGGAGCTGTGCATGTTCTCCATTCCCATCATCACGCTGTGCGCGTTCATCGTGCTGATGATCTTCTTCAGCCTGCTCAACATCATCTTCTGGTGGATGCCCTTCCTGAAGATCTGCCTGCCGAAGGTGAAGGAGGGCTAGCCGCATGGACACCGGTAAGTTGCTCGGGCGTGGCATCAGCTTTCCTCCGCGGGTGGGGCCGGACGGGCGCATCCAGTGGTCCGAGGGCGAGCGCAATGTGCGCGAGTCCATCCAGGTCATCCTGGGAACACAGCAGCGGGAGCGCATCCTGTTGCCGGAGTTCGGCGGGAACCTGGCGCAATCGCTGTTCGAGCCGAACACCGTCACGACACGTCATCAGCTCGCCGAGCGCATCAGTCGCGCCCTCGCTCGATGGGAGCCGCGGATCGCGGTGGACTCCGTGACGGTGGAGCAAGACCCGGCGGACGCGCGCAGCGCCATCGCCACCATCACCTACAAGCTCGTCGCCACGGGGGCGAAGGAGCGCATCAACCTGGGCGTCACGCTCGCGGGATAAGACACCGTGCCACTGACCCTCCCCACGATTGACGACCGCACGTACCAGCAACTGCTGGATGAAGCGCTCGCGCGCATCCCACTGCACAACCCCGAGTGGACCAACTTCAATAAGTCCGACCCGGGCGTGACGCTGCTGGAGCTCTTCGCCTTTCTCACGGAGAGCTTGCTGTATCGCGCCAACCAGATTCCGGAGCGCAACCGGCTCAAGTTTCTTCAGCTCCTCGGGGTGCCGCTCCAACCCGCCGCGTCCGCGCGGGGAATGGTCGTGCTGCGCAACGAGCGCGGCGGCGCTCCTCAAACCCTCACCCTGAGCGATGGCG
This sequence comes from Citreicoccus inhibens, assembly GCF_019039035.1. Lineage (GTDB taxonomy): Bacteria > Myxococcota > Myxococcia > Myxococcales > Myxococcaceae > Citreicoccus > Citreicoccus inhibens. The sequence continues at coordinate 70,620 of NZ_JAHNZT010000008.1, forward strand.
TGGAGGTGCGCGCGGGACAAGTCCCCTTCCGCACCGAGCGCGGGCTCGACGTACTGCCGGTGGAGGCGGCCTTCTTCTACAAGAAGGCGGTCACGCCCGAGGCGCGCGTAAAGGAGTACTACCAGCAGCTCTACGCATCCTTCACCGTCACGCAGCCGCCGCCCGCGCCGCTGAGCAGCCTCCAGTTCTACGCGACGACGCCCTTCTCTCCACGCGGCACCGAGGCGCTGGACCTCGGCGCGGACGCGGTGGACCAGGCGCTGTGGGTCGCGCTGTTGCTGCGGCCCGCGGATAAGCGCCTGCCCGACGCGGCGACCCATGCGCGCGAGGCCTTGCGCGGCCGCGTCCTGACGCTCGGCATCGTTCCCGCGGAGACCTCGAATGGGCGCTCGCTGCCACCGGGTGAGCGCGCCACGCCCACGGGCTCGGCGGTCCTTCAGTTCCAGGTGCCGCGGCTGCCGCCCGGCGGTGTGCTGCCCGAGGACCCGGCGCTGCGCAACGCGGCCTGGCGCACGCTGACCACCGTCGAGGTCCCGGCCTCGCCCACGGTGGTGGACATCGCGCTGCCCGCGACCGAGGAGGAGCTGCGGCTGTGGACGAACCTCGATCCGCTGGAGGCGGGGACGCGGGACTTCCCGCCCGCGCTCGACAACGAGGAGCAGGCGGGCCGTGTGCTGACCTGGCTGCGCATCACCAGTTCGGCGCCGACCGCCACCCGATTGCTATGGGTGGGCCTCAACGCCGCGCCCATCCGGCAGTGCGAGCAAGTAACGGGCGAGGTGCTGCCGCTGGGCACGGGCGAGCCGGACCAGCGCATCAAGCTGGCGCGAGTGCCGGTGGTGCCGGGCTCGGTGCGCCTCACCGTGTCCGTCAACGACGTGGAGACGGAGTGGACAGAGACCGATGACTTGATGAGCGCGGGTCCGGAGGTCGCGGTCCCTGACGCTCGCCTGCCTCCAGGCGCGTGGGCCGCGAGCACGTCCCCCGCCAAGGTGTTCACGGTCGATCCGGAGTCCGGCGAGCTGCGCTTCGGCGATGGCGCGCACGGCGCACGACCGCCGCTCGGGTCCACGTTGCGCGCCAGCTATGACCACGGCGTTGGCCGCGCTGGCAACGTCGGGCCCGGAGCCATCGCGAGCGGGCCTTCTCTGCCCACGGGAATGAGCGTGGAGAATCCGCTGCCCACGTGGGGAGGTGCCGACGCGGAGGATGCCAGCCAGGGCGAGAAGCACATCGCTCGATACCTTCAGCATCGGGACCGGCTGGTGACGGCGCGAGACTTCGAGACGCTCGTGCTGCGCACCCCTGGTGTCGCCGTGGGGCGCGTGGAGGTGCTCCCCGCCTTCCACCCTGCGCTCTCCCCCAACGAGCCGGGCGACGCGCCGGGCGCCGTGACGCTCCTGGCCATCCCGCGCAACGCGCCGGACCCGTCAGACTCGGCTGGACCCGACAGCTTCCTGGATGCCATCGCCTGTTGGATCGCCCCGCGACGTCTGGTGACGACAGAGGTCTTCGTGCGCCGCCCGCAGTACCAGCCTGTTTGGGTGACGGTGGGGGTGGACCTGGTGGCCGGTGTGTCGCAAGCCGTGGTGACGGAGGCCGTGCGCGCGGCCCTCGAGGACTTCCTCTCGCCCTTGCCCCCGGAGGACACGGACCTGCTGGAGGTGACAGCGAACCGGGGTTGGCCTCTTCGCAAGACCGTGGTGGCGCTGGAGTTGTCCGCCGTGTGCAGCCGCGTGCCGGGGGTGGCCTGGGTGCGCGGGGTGCGGCTCGGACTCGCCACGGGCGCGGAGCAGGACAGCGTGCCAATGCGGGGCATGCAGCTGCCTCGGCTCGCGGGCCTCTCCGTGGCCGTGGGGGACGCGCCCTCGCTCGATGCGGTGCGCGGCACGGGCCCGGTGTCCAGCGGCCCCCAGCGGCCATTCGTGTCCGTCCCGATCGTCCCCGAGGAGTGCCGCTAACCATGGACGCCAACGGCACGCGCTTCCACCTGCTGCTCGGCCGCGACGACTGGGGTCGCTGCACGAGCGACGGTCAGCCGCTGGGGCAAGCCTGGGAAGGCTCGCCCGCGACGCCCGTGGACCTGGCCTGGGACACGGTGCGCTCCGAGCTGGCCCTGCGCTCGGAGCTCTACGCGTTCGTCGCGGGCACCGGTGACCGGCAACCCGCGATGGAGGATCGACGCGGCGCCGCACGCGACCGATACGGGAACTTCTATTGGATCGACCGCGACGGTCGCACCGTGAAGGTTCTGTCCAGCGGCTCTCGACTCACGAGCGACTTCTGGCCGGCGCCTCTGGACGCAGAGAGCGAGACTCGCGCGGGAGAGTTCGGTCCCATGGCCTCGCCCGGCCCGCGCGCGCCGCTGCCTCTCTCGGGACTCGCGGTCACCGAGCACCACTACCTCGTGGTGGGCACGGTCGCACCCGCGGGGCTCCTGGTCTTCGACCTGCACTCGGGTGGCCCTCCGACGCACTTCCTCTGGCCCGCGCCAGCCGCCGGTCTCCCCTTCACGCCGTGGGACCTTGCCGCGACCCCCGCTGGGGGCGCCGTCGTACTTGACCGTGCGCATCAGCGGCTCTGGTACCTGGATGCGTCGCTGCGCGCGGTGCGTACAGGCGCCGAGACGGTCGTCACCGCGTCGAAGGTGGACGCATTTCAGCCTCGCGACGGGGGCTTCACGCGCCGCACCGCCGCGGAGACGTTCCCCGAGCCCGTGGCCCTGGGCGGCCCGGGCCCCCATGCCGCGCGAGACCCCATCTCGGTGGAGGTCCTCCAGGATGGCCGCGTCGTCGTGCTGGACCGAGGCCTCGCCGATAGCCGGCTGCTCGTGTTCCGCGACGGTGTGCTGGAGGGGACACCCGTACCGCTGGAGGTCACCAGCCTCGCGCAGCCGGGGAACCCGTCGTTCAGCTTCCCGTTGGTGGCGCATGACATGGCGCTCATCCGAGGTGAGGGCGGCGTGCCAGACCGCCTGCAGGTGGTCGCGCGGGACGGGAACCAGGCCTTCGCGTTCGAGCTTCACGGCGCACCGGGCGCGCAGCTCGGGGCCATGCCCCTGGCCGAGTACCTGCCCATGCGGCTGTTCGGAGGCAAGGCGCTCATCGCGTTCGCGCAGTGCGCCTACTACGACTTCGGAGACACCTTCATCCCGCTGGTGGCGCAGCGGCGTCCCCGCTTCGCGCCGAGCGCGACGCTGCGCACGCCCGTGTTGGATGGCCGCACGCCCGAGTGCGTGTGGCACCGGCTGATGCTCGATGCCTCGATTCCCCCCGGCGCTTCCGTCACCGTGAGAAGCCGTGCCGCCAACGAGGTGGCGGAGCTGGAGACCCAGCCTTTCTCCGAGGAGCCCGCGCTGCTGAAGCGCGCGAGCGGCTCCGAGCAGCCCTTCGCGCCCACGGCGCGCGGCGAGTACCGCGGCACCTTCGAGGTCCTCTTCCAGCGCGCCCGAGGCCGCTACGCCCAAGTCGAGCTGACGCTCACGGGGGGCGGGGGCACCACGCCGCGGCTCTTCGCCCTGCGCATCTGGTACCCGCGCTTCTCCTACGCCGAGAACTACCTGCCCGCCCTCTACCGCGAGCAGCCCGAGTCCGCCGGCTTCCTGGAACGATTCCTGGCCAACGTCGAGGGATTGCTCACGCCCTTGGAGGACCGCATCGCCGCGGCCCAGGTTCTCTTCGATGCGCGCGGCGCGCCACCCGAGGCGCTCGAGTGGTTGGCCTCCTGGTTCGCGGTGGTGCTGGACCCCGCCTGGGATGAGCCGAGACGGCGGCTTTTCCTGCGCCACACGATGGACTTCTTCCAGTGGCGCGGCACCGCGCATGGCCTCCGCATGGCGCTGCGCCTCGCCTTGGACCCGTGCGTGGACGCCACCCTCTTCACGGAGGACGTGGACCCGACCCGCGCGCGGATCCGCATTGTCGAGCGGTTCCGCGCGGCTCGCACGCCCTTCATCGCGCCCCTCACCACACCCGCTGGAGGGCTGCGCGTCGTCGCGCCCGCGCCGCGCTGGGAGCCCACTCAGGGCCGGGCCCTGCTGGTGTCGCGCTACCGCGAGGCCCTGACGGACGCGGGCGTCACCGAGGCGTCGTTGCCGGACACCTATCCGCTGCGTGCACCCGCCGATCCAGCCATGGCCGAGGCCTGGCGCGACTTCTGCGTGCTCTCGCTCGGCTTCGTTCCCGCCGCCACCGACGCGGACGTGCCGCGCTGGCGCGAGTTCCTGGCGCGCCGCTACCAGCAGTTCGACGCCTTCGCGCTCGCGCATGCCAGCCATGCGGCGGAGTTCTCGCAGGTCGCGCTTCCCACGGCGCTGCCAGCGGACGGGGCCGCGCTGGTGGACTGGTACCACTTCGAGACGGTGGTGCTGCCCGTGCGCGCTGCGGCGCATCGCTTCACGGTGGTGCTCCCCGTTCCCGAGGGAGGGGCCGCGCTGGAGCAGCGCGAGCAACTGGAGCGCGCGCTGCGCGTGGTGGAGTTGGAGAAGCCGGCCCACACGGTGTTCGACGTGAAGTTCTACTGGGCCATGTTGCGCGTCGGCGAGGCCCGGCTGGGCGTGGACACGCTGGTGAATCTGGGCAGCCGAGCCCCCGAGCTGATGCCCGCCATGCAGCTCGGACGCGAGTACCTGGCAGAGAGCCATCTGGCCCCGAGGCCCCCGCAGGACGCCGTGGACCGGCGCATCCTGGGGAGGGAGTCGCTCGGGCGTCGTTCGATTCAGGGGAGTGACATCCAATGAGCGGCTTTGGTCCGAGTACCACCACTGCGCAGCGCGCCGCGCCCGACCCGACGAAGCACGTCAACTACGTGCTGGGCATGGTGCTCGGCGTCGACGACTTCACCCAGGAGTTCGCCTACCTGTCCGAGCGCGACCGGTGGCTGGCGCGTGACCTGCTGGGCTACGGCACGGCCTGGGGTTTGGCCATCACCGCGGGCCTGGGAAGCCGGGGCCCGGAGGTGCGCGTGGCCCCCGGCGTAGCGCTCAGCCCCCGCGGACAATTGGTGCGCGTGACGCCAGCGCAGTGCGCGTCTCTCAATGACTGGCTGCTCGCGCAAGGCACGACGGTGGACGCCCGCGTCGTGGCCGGAGTCCTGCGGCTCTGGGTGGTGCTCTCATACCGGGACTGCGAGACGGACTCGGTTCCGGTGCCCGGCGAGCCCTGCCGCACCGAGGACGACTCGATGGCGCCCTCGCGGCGCACGGATGACTTCAAGTTGGAGTTCCGCCTCGCGCCCCCCGAGGAGCCCACGGAGGAGCAGGCGGTGCGCGACCTGGTGCGCTGGCTGCGCGCCCACATGGAGGTCGTTCCGGACGCGACAGGCACCGCCACGCTGGCGGATCTTCTCACCGCCCTTCGCGCCGCCGTGGTGCAGCCCTCGCCGCTGAGTCCGGAGACGGATTGGCTGTTGGACACGTCTCCGGCCGCACCGCTGCGCGTCTACGCGGGGGACGTGGAGTCATTCCTCCGGGCGGCGCTGCGCGTGTGGGCGACGGAGCTGCGCGCGCTGTGGCGCCCCAACTGGCTGGGTGAGGCCCAGGGCTGCCAGCAGCCCGTGAATGCCCTCCCCGCCTCGGACGTGGACTGCGTCCTGTTGGCCGCGGTGGACGTGCCGGTGGTGAAGGAGCTGGGGGGGGGAAACTGGAAGGTGAAGGACGCCACGCCCATTGTCATCGATGAGGCGAGCCGCCCCTTCCTCTGGCACTTGCGACTGATGCAGGAGTGGGCGCTCGCGGGCCTCGCGCGAGACACCACCGCGGTGCACCGCCCCGCGTCGCTCCCGGACTACCTGATGGTGGCTGCCGGCACCGTGCCCATGGATCCCGCCGGTGACGCCAAGAGCGCCTACAACGGACTGAAGGCCTACGCGGTGGGCGCCGCGGATGGAAAGGTGTCGTTCACCTTCAACGGCTACGCGAACAAGCCAGACACGTGGCAGTACGTCATCAAGCCCCTGCTGGTGGCGAACACGGCGGTGCAGGCGCCCACCGTGTACCTCGTCGCCTTCGATGAAAAGGGCTTCACGCTCCAGGTCTTCGACAAGGGCCTCGTGGTGCCGTCCGCCACGCTCATCAAGCTCCAGGTCGTCCTGGAGGTGAGCCAGTACTTCCTCAAGCCCGTCACGCTGAGGTAGCCCATGCGCATTGCATTGGACACGCCGTTCCTGAAGGACGGCATCCGCTCGACGAACTTCTTCAACGGACGATTGCTGTCCGCCGAGGACCTGAGCCGGGAGCAGGCCGCGCGCGACGCAGCCCAGGAGCGCCTCGGCCGTGCGCTGGGCGAGGGCGTGGCGTATGGCCTGGAGGTGGGCCTCTCGCTGGACAACTCGCCCAGCACTCCGCTTGTCACGGTGCAACCAGGCCTGGCCCTCAGTCGCGACGGAGAGGCCCTGGAGTTGCTCCAACCCGTGGAGGTCTCGCTCCTCCAAGGCGCCGTCGAGGGCGCGGCGAGCGCGGCAGCGGGCTCGGGGGCCTTTGGAGCCTGCTCGCTGCCCGGCAGCACCTACGTGTCCGGAACAGGCATCTACGTCCTGGTGATGGCGCCTGCGTCCGGACGCGAGGGACGCGCCGTCGCGAGTGGCCTGGGTGGCGTGCAGTCTGGCTGCGATGCCAGGCAGGTCGTGGCGGGGGTCTGCTTCCGGCTGCTGCGGTTGGACCAGGACGCCGCGCTCACGAGCGCGCTGGCCTCCAACGCCCTGACGCTGCGCAACCTGGTGGCCCATCAGTGCTTTGGCACCACGGACCCGGATGCCTCGTCCTTCGTAACGTGGCCCTTCGCCGAGCCGACAGGGGGATACGGCCTGCTGGACGCGCTCCGTTCGCGCTTCCTCACGCCCTGCGACGTGCCGCTGGCCCTCTTGCACTGGAAGGACGGCGCGGGCATCCGGTTCATCGACATGTGGGCCGCGCGGCGGCGCGTGGCGCGCGTGGGCAACCCCCTTCCGTGGCTGGCCGGCCCTGGTGACCGCCGCGAGGTGGAAGCCGAGGCGATGTATCTCCAGTTCCAGGAGCACATCGAGCGGCTGCGCGTCGACGCGGTCAACCCGGGCACCGTGCGAGCCACGGACCACTTCGCGTATCTGCCCGCGGCGGGCATCCTCCCGCTCGGCGGATACACGGGCACGCGTGGCTTTGACTATCTCAAGTTCTTCGAGGGGCTCACTGTACGGGCGCCCATCAACATCGAGGGCGCGCGGCTTCCGTCGCTGCTCTCTACCGCGCGCGCGTACCCACCCATCGAGCTGGCCCGCAAGGAGCTCATCTGGCTCTACGTCGTGCGCGAGAACCAGCAGGCACTGTCGGCCCTGACAGGCCCCAAGCCCCAGCCGTATCTCGTCTTCGCCACGGGACACATTCCCTACTGGGGTGACCCGCGCTTCGACACGTCGAAGTGGAACTACGCGAACTACGCATCTGGCGGTCCCAGCGCGGATCAACCCGGCCCCTGAGCCTCGAGGAGCTACCCTTCCATGTCCCTTCCTTCCAAGGTCAAGCCGGGCGATCTCATCAGCTCGGCGCTGTTCAACGACCTCGTCGACTACCTGAAGGCACAGGACCAGCGATTGACGCAGTTGGAGGCGTCCATCGCGGTGCTGGCCATCCTGGACGTGCTCCCCGCGGGACTCATCCGCATGGGCACGGAGATGCGGGTGCTCGGCCGAGGCTTCGGCACCGCGGGGCTCAACACGGTGCTCATCGACACGGTGATGGTCACCGCGTTCAAGGCGGGCAGCTCCGACAGCCAGCTCATCTTCGACCTGCCCACCATCCCCAACGTCCCACCCGAGGGGAGACCCGTCAGCCTCTCGGTGAGCAACGCGCGAGGGTTCGCGTCCACCACGGTGCAGGTGGGCCAGGCCCTGCCCACCGTTCCGGACGGAAGCATCCAGGCCACCATGGCCCAGGCGCCCACCGGCACCATCACCGCGGGCGGCACCTACGACTTCTTCTACACGCTCAAGGTCATCTCCAACATGGACGAGACCTTCAAGCTGGCGGCCACGCTGCAGCCCACGGGCACGACGGGCACGTGGGTCACGCAGGTGACGGACACCACGACCCAGCGGACGCCCCTGCCCAACGGCGAGCTGTTCATGGCCCGCGGCGACGCGCCCAACGGCACCGTGAAGCAGATCGTCGTCCGCGCCACCGTGCCAGCTGGCGTGACGGGCAGCGCCAAGCTGCGCTTGGTGATGACCTCCAAGCTCAACGTGCAGTTCACCGGCTCGTCTGGAGACTTTGGCTTCACGGTGGGCAGCACGTCCCAGACGCCCACCATTCCGCTGTCGCGCACGTTGGTGTCACCCACCGGGGCGCTCAACACCACGACAGACGAGGTCCAGGCGTCGCCGGGCACGCAGGTCACCTTGCGCTTCGCGGCGGACATCCCCGTCGCGGGCACATACCAGGTGACGCTGAGCCTGCCCGCGGACACCACCAACCTGTGGGGCGCGAAGCTGTCCAGCGCCTCGCCGAGCACGCCGCTCGTCTGGCAATTCAATATGTCCGCCGCGGGGTCCACCAACATCTACGTCACCGTGCAACCCGGGGCCACCGCGCCAGCCTCGGCGGACTTGTCGATGACCGTCGTGTCCACGACGGACTCGTCCAAGTTCGGGCAGGTATCTCAAAAGCTGAAGCGAGTCTGAATCGCCCATGCACCCATGGGCAAAACAAGGGGGGTCGGAATCGTGAGTCGGTCTGACAAGCATTCAGGTGGCACCATCCGCGCGCTCAGCGCCTTATTCCTGGCCATGTTCCTGGCCGCGGCGCCTCGCGCGGACGCGGCCACCGCGCAGAAGCTGTGCTTCCGCAACGTGACGGGCGTGCCAGGAGTTCCTGGGCCGCCCACGATTGACGGAAACGTCGCGGGGGACCTGGGGTGGACGGGCTCGTTCCGCTACGAGTTCGGCAACGGGACGAGTTCCTCCCACGGCGTCATCCAGGGCAGCCGGGATGGCGGCAATGTCTATCTCTCGTTCGAGGTGAACAACGACGCCACGTTCGATGACGAGGACGTGCTGGTGCTCACCTTCGACGTGGGCGGGGCGACGAATCGCTATCGTCGCCTGCACCTGTTCCCGCTCTTCGCGGGGACGGGGGCCGCCGCGGACGCTCGGCTGCGCGAGGTTCAGCTCTGGCAATCCGGCACGCTGGACGGGAGCGGCAAGGTCGTCTGGGGCACGGGGACGACCATTCCGCACGCCTCACTGGTCGCGGGCACGTTCTGGCTCGACGCGAAGGTCAAGAGCACGGACGGCGGCGTGGGCCACAAGAGTTGGACCGTAGAGATGAAGATTCCTGTGGCGGCCAGCGCGGCGGCCCCGGGCATCAACTTCCCCCCCGGCACCGACTTCAAGCTGTTCCTGGATGCGTTCCGCGTGGACTCGCTGATCGCCATCACTCCCTCGCTCCAGTGGCCGAGCAACGCGCCGGTGCCCGCCAACTTCGTGGACTTGGAGAACGCCACGCCCGCTCCGGCGGACTGGGGCGCGGGTACCTTCGGGACGACCGGCTGCGGCGGCGTGTCCTTTGACTACAACGACATCACCACGAACAACTCGCCGTCGGGCCTCATCAAGCTCAATGCCCCCAACTCCTTCCGCGTCAACCTGCACAACAACTCGGAGAGCGACACGGGCGTGAGCCTCTCGGCCAATGACATCAAGGCCACGTTCAAGATCGCCAACTTCGGCTTGCCGGCACCGCTGAGCTGGCAGCCCGTGCCCGCAGCCAACAACCCGACGCCCCCCGGCTCCGTGCCCCCCATCTCCAGCGCGATGCTGAGCACTGGCGACTGGACGCTGACGGCCGCGCAGCAGGCGGACTACAGCGCCCATCCGCACCAGTGCATCCTGGCGGAGGTCGAGTCGGGCGACGCGCGCACGCTGTTCATCAATCGGAGCGCCTGGCGCAACATGGACTTCGGGACCGCGTCCACGTTCGAGCGCACGGCGGAGATCGCGACCCAGGGCTACAAGCTGCCGCGTGAGGCGAAGGCGCACCGCATCGAGCTGCTCGCCTCCTCCGAGTTCGCGCCCCTCCGCCAGAGTGAGGGGACACGTCAGGCACGCGGCACCGAGGCGACGTGGCTCTTCCACGGATACCGCCACCTGGGCGCGGGCATCACCATCAAGAAGAAGGCGTTCGAGGTCGTCGAGCCGGTGGGTTCCTTCGGCTACGTCATCCGTCACGAGCTGTCGCCCAACGACACGACCGAGAACCCGGCCTCCAAGTGGCGACTCGACGTGAAGGGCATCCCGCTCAATCCGCGCGCTCGTGAGATGCCCCCGACGATGCGCTACTACCTGGCGGATATCGAGGACGGGAAGACGCTCGCCATCACCACGCGGGCCGAGTACCCGGAGCCCAACGGCGAGACACAGGACGGTGGCACGTCCGGCGGCACCGACGGCGGTACGGGGGGCCATGGCGGCACCATTGGGGAGAGCTGCGGGTGCAAGCGCACGGGGTCCGCGAGCACCGTGGGGCTGATGGGCATGCTGATGCTTGGCTTCATGGCGAGCCGCCGGGGCCGGCGCGAATAACGGCGTGAGGACACTGCGGCCCCTCGACGACGAGGGGCCACCGAGGAGCCACATGAACACACGATGGAGTGCAGTGCCGCGCTGGCTTCCCGCGCTGGCGTTGGGGAGCGCCGCGCTGCTGGCGAGCCCCGCAGCGCGCGCGGATGACAACGCGATGTGCATGCGAGATGCGGGCGGCGTCCCGTTCAGCCCGGGCCCGCCCACGGTGGACGGCCTCATCCCCTCCGACAAGGGATGGACGGGTGCGTTCCGCTACGAGGCCAGCAACGGCACCGACAAGCCGCACGCCGTGATTCAGGCCGTGCGCAGCACCGGCAATGCCTTCCTGTCCGTGGAGGTGAACAACGACCCGCACTTCGACGCGGAGGACGCCATCGTCCTCGCGTTCGACCTGGGCGCCGGGCCCAAGCGATACCGGCGCCTCATCATCTACCCGCTCGTCGAAGACGGGAACGGCGTGGAGGCCAACCAGCGCCCCGCGCAGCTCGACTACTTCGAGTCCGACACCGCGACGGGGGGCGTGGTGGACTGGGGCACGGTGATGCACAAGGTGAACGCCGAGTTGGATCCCAACGCGCCCGGGGGCTTCTGGCTGGACGCGAAGGTGAGCACGGCCAGCGCGGGTGCCAACGACAACTCCTGGTTCGTGGAGATGCGCCTTCCCAGCGCGAACCTCAACCTCGCGGGCGCCACGAATCCGCGCGTCTACGTCAACGTGATGCGCGTGAACAACCTGGACGCCTCCGTGCTGTCGGAGCGCTGGCCGACGGGGACTCCGCCGCCGCTCGGGTTCCTGGATACGTCCACGCCTGACACGAGCACCTGGGGTGCCCTGTCGATGGGAGGAGGCGGAACGTGCACGGGGCTGTCCATCAAGGCCTCGGACATCCGCACCAACAACAGCTCGCCCACGCTCATCATGAATCCGGGCGTGGCGGGACAGAACGTGTTCCAGGCGGTCGTCACCAACAGCGGAAGCACGGATGCGTCCGGGGTGCGAGCGACGTTCCGAATCGCCAACTTCGGCCTGCAGACGGATCAGAGTTGGAAGGCGGTGCCCGTGGCGAACAACCCGAGCCCACCCTCGGGAGTCATCGCCAAGAACGGCGGAACCCAGACGCTTCAGATTCCGTCATGGATCCTCAATGCCCAGGAGCAGACGGACTACACGGGGCATGCGCATCAATGCATCCTCGTGGACCTGACCTCGGGAGGGACCCCGGTCACGTTCATCAACAGCTCCGCCTACCGGAACATGGACTTCGGCACCGCGTCCGTGTTCGAGCGCACCGCGCAGCTCGCGACCCGCGGCCTCCCCACGGATCCGGTGAAGAAGGTGACGCGGCTGCGACTGGACACGGTGAAGGGCATGAAGGTCCTCAACACCGACGGGCAGAAGGGAGACACCCCCAAGCGCGTCGCGCGGATGACCTGGCTGTTCCACGGCTACCGCGAGACGGGGCAGACCGTGACCATCCGGGGCACGCCGTATCGCCTGCTCGATTCGATGGGCTCGTTCGGCTACGTGGTGGACCACACCACGCCTCCCATCATCCCGGGCAAACCTCCCGAGGAGGAGGCGGTGCTCAACCGGAGGTGGCAGCTCCAGGTGAAGAGCGCGCGGCCCGAGTTGCCCGTGCGCGCCCTGCCCCGCCTGGACCTCATGAGCGTGCCGGACCGGCTGGTGCTCTTCCCGCGACGCCCTCCCATCGAGAAGGACCTCGGGACGGTCCGGCCTCAATTGGCCGTCACGCCTCCGGTGCAAGGCCCTATCTCGACGCTTCCGCGTGACCGCGCCGGGAGCATCCTCACCCGAGCGCCCATCCCGACCCGGCCCTTGCCGGACCTCCCCACGCGCCCGGTGCCGACGCTGCCGACGGGAGTCGAGGACAAGGACACGCCGGCCACCTACTACATCGACGTCCCCGAGGGTGAGTCGGTGGACCTGGTCACTCACGCGGAGTTCCCCGAGGCCCAGGACGGAGGCAAGCCGGTGCCGGACTGTGGTTGCCGCCGGACGCCCACCACGGGCGCATCGGGCGTCACGGGACTCCTATTCCTCGCGTTCGTGGCCCGTCGGAGAGGTCGTCGCGACGATGCGTGACGGAGCGGGCGTGGGCGAGACGATCATCGGGCGGCTGAAGCTGCGCGGGGCGGACTTGGAGCCGCTCTCCGCGAAGCTGCGCCTGGAGAGCCTGTTGAGCGGCGCCCACCTCGCTTCTCTCGGGCTGCCTCCCTCGGCAACCGTCTGCATTCGACGGTTGGCGGATCCCCGACCGGGGATGTTGCCGGTGAGGCAGCTCGCCGTCCGCCCTCCTCCTCTTTGGGAGGAGGCATGGGTCAAGGCCCTGCGCGCCCAGGTTGCGAGCGCGGCACGCCCCGCGCAGGGCGCAGTGCCCGCGGGCACCGAGGCCGTGCTGTTCCTGGACCGCGCGGAACTCCTGGCCTGCCTCGCGAGCGATGTCTGCCGAGGCACGGCCGCGTTGAACTGGTGGTGGCGCGGCCTGTTTCCCGCGGCAGATTTCGCTCGGTGCATGGTCGAGGAGTGGCTGCGCCGCCCCGAGTACGTCCCCGCCGCGCTCATCCACGTGGCAAGTCGCCGCGAGACGTCCCTCGTCGCCGCGCGCTTCAGCGAGGACGAGGCACGCGTGCTGCTCGCGCGGGTCTGCGAAGTCCACGGCCTCACGGCGCTGTCCTTGGTGATGAACGAACCGCTGTCCGCGGGAATGGAATCCGTGGCGGCTTCCACTTCCGCAATCGAGCATCCGGGCCCCGTGACTGCACTGCGGCCCGCCCCGCCTTGGGAGTCATGGGCTCCGGAGACGCAAAGCCTCGGGGCTTCGATTGCGCATCAAGCGTGGATCGGAGTCTCGCTGATGATTCAGCGGGCTCCAGCCGTGATGCGGCTGGCGCCGTTCATCGAGGCCGCGCGCGCATGGCGGCAGCCAGTTCGACCGCCACGCGAAACCGAACGCCGTGAAGCAACTCCTCTTGCGAACTCACCGGAGTTCGAGCCGACCCAGCGTGTCGCGGCGCCTCGCGCCTCCTCCGCAACTGGGGCGGACTCCGCGCCGAGCCCTTATCCGTTGGTGGCCGATTCCCCCAGGCGAGCACCCGATGCCTTGGAGCGGGCGCTCGCGGAGGCGGCACCCGAGAGTCTCCCGATTCGGCGCGAGGCCGGTCCTCGCCGTGTTACCGCCGCGCCGCGCTCCAGTAGCGACCTTGGAACGCTCACGCACGCGCCACAGTCGTCGGACGGGAGCGTCTCTGCTGCGACTCTCGACTCCATTGTGGAGGCGCGCTCGACGAGCATCGCGCCGACTGCATCCGAGCAGGTTCAGGCGCCCGTCGATTCTGGATTTTCCCCCTCATCGACTGTGCGCCTTGAGCCGCCTTCCGCGAGAGCCTGGGGGCTGCCCATCGCCACCGCGCTCGGCGGTCTCTTCTATCTCGTCAATCTGGGGCTCTTCCTGGAGCTGTATGGCGACTTCTCCCAGCCGCGATTCCAGGGCCTGTCCCTGTCTATCTGGGACTTCGTCGCGCTGGTGGGACGACGACTGTTGAGCGACATCCGCCCGAACGATCCCGTGTGGACTGTGCTGGCCCAGCTCGCGGGACGCAGGCCTGGAGAGGCGCCCGGGCATGGCTTTGAGCCGCCCCATACGTGGCGCATTCGACCCGCCTGGCTACACGCCTTCCGCGCGGCTGAAGCACATCCATGGACCTGGAGCGTCACAGGCGGGCGGCTGCGCGTACGCCATCCTCGCGGGTTCCTCGTGCTGGATGTACCGACTGGAAGCGATGACACGACAGCGCCTCACCCGAGCACGGCCGCCACGGCCTCGCTTGACGCGGCTTCGGTCGTCGCTCGCGACGCAGTCGAGGCGCTCCTGCTCAACGAGCTTGCTCCCTACGGAGTTACGGACATGGCCTGGCTCGAGCTTGGAGTGGTGCCCGCCCCCGAGGCGACTTCTCCGCTCGAGCGGTGGTTGGCCTGGCTGATGCCTTATGTCCGCGCGCGATTGGCGCGGGCGTTGGGCCTGGCGCCGGGGGAGGAAGCGACGCTGGAGCGCAGGGTCTTCGCCCACGATGCGCTGCTGCATTTGACGGCGACACATGTCGACGTGGTGCTCTCGCTCGCGCGACTGCCGCTGGAGGTCCGCGTGGCGGGCCTGGACCGTGATGTCGGCTGGCTCCCCGCCGCCGGGCGTCACCTGACCTTCCATTTCGACTGAGCGAGGCGTCATGTCCGACACGCTCGAACACTTCAAGCTCCACTTCTTCGCGGCCACCGCACGAATGCTGGCTCAGGCGTCACGCGTGCTCGGCGGAGCGGAGTCCGTGCTCACGCGCTTCCCATTCCTCTCCGCCTACCGACAGGAGCTGGTCGAGCTGGGGATGGACGCGCCGGAGATGGACACCGATCCCCGCCTGTGGGCCGAGGTCCTCACCACCTGGGAGTCAGACGTCGCCGGGCACCTGCCCCTTCGCGCACTGCGCGAGGCCTCGGGCCTGGAGTTCGATGCCCTGACCCTCTTGCTCGCCACCGGCATGGTGGAGGAGGACGCGCGCTTCGGTGCCTTCTTCGCCGTGATGCAGGGCACTCCCACCGTGCACCGCCCCACCCTGGGCTTTCTCAACGCCTGCTGGCGCGCCGAGGAAGACCGAGGCGAGACACGCGCCGCCCTTCGGCGCCTGATGAATCTGGGGCTCGTGGAGGTCGTCAATCGCGACGCACCCCGCTCGGAGTGGGCGCTGCACGTGCCCGGAGTCATCTGGGACGCGCTGCGCGGGGAGACCGCCGAGACCCCGACGCCCTGGTTAAAGTACCACCCCCTCTGCTCTCTGGAGCGAGACGAGCCCCTCCTCGTTCCCGCGGACTTGATGGACGCCCTGGAGCGACTGCCTGCGCTGCTCGCCACGGGGGAGGTGCGCGCGGTGGTGATTCGGGGACCTCGGCACAACGGCCGCCGCACGCTCCTGCGCGGCGTGGCCAGTGCGCTCGGCCGTGGGGTCCTGGAGATTGAAGGCCCCCAGACGCGCGATGATGCCCGCTGGCAACTGGTTGGCCCGCTGGCCACGCTGCTCCACGCGCTTCCTATCGCGGTGCTCGATCCAGCCCCGGGCGAGGCCGCCGAGGTGCCTCGGCTGGCGGGTTTGGACGGGCCGCTCTGCGCGGTGCTCGGGCGCCTGGGGGGCGTGGGTGGCGAGGGCGTGGAGCGAGCCCTGACGCTGTCGGTGGACATGCCCGCTCCGGACGAGCGGACTCGGCACTGGGAGCGAGCGCTCGCGGGCCGCCCCTGCCCCGCGCTCTCAGAGCTGGGCGCACGCTTTCGTTACACGCGCGGCAACATCCGTCGCGCGGCCCGGCTCGCGCTCGCGCAGGCCGCCCTGGCCGGACGCGAGGCGGTGCTCCCCGAGGACGTACGCGAGGCAGGACGCGCACTGAATCGGCAGGCGCTCGACACGCTCGCGGTGCGGCTGTCCTCCACGGGTGACTGGGGTCAGCTCGCGGTGGGCCACGAGACGATGCGCGAGCTGCGCCACCTGGAAGCGCGCTGTCGGAGCCGCGAACGACTGGGCGCCACCGTGGGTGACTCCCTGGCGCGACAGCTCACCTCGGGCGTGCGCGCTCTCTTCCAGGGCCCCAGCGGCACGGGCAAGACCCTGGCGGCGCGGCTCATCGCCTCGGCGCTCCAACTCGACGTGTACCGCGTCGAGCTGTCCTCCGTGGTGAACAAGTACATCGGCGAGACCGAGAAGAACCTCTCCCGCATCTTCGCGCTCGCGGAGGAGTTGGACGTGGTGCTGCTGTTCGACGAGGGCGATTCGCTCTTCGCGCGCCGCACCGAGGTCAGCTCGTCCACGGATCGCTACGCCAACCTGGAGACGAACTATCTGCTCCAGCGCATCGAGTCCTTCGAGGGGATCCTCCTCGTCACGACAAACGCATCGGAGGCCATCGACCCGGCCTTCCAGCGGCGCATGGACGTGGTGGTGGACTTCCGCGCCCCCGACGCCACCGAGCGCTGGGCCATCTGGCAGATGCACCTGCCCGCCGCGCACACAGTGGAGGTGACGTTGCTGCGTGAGGTGGCCATGCGGTGTGACCTGAGTGGCGGGCAGATACGAAACGCCGTCCTGCACGCGTCCCTGCTCGCCCTGGAGGAAGGCGCGGCCCTGGGCTCGGCGCATCTGGAGGCTGGCGTGCATCGCGAGTATCGCAAGGCCGGAGACGTCTGTCCCCTGCGTCGCGCTGGCGCGACCTCCCTGCGCGGCTGAATCGAGGAACGACGCGAATGGCCGCCCCCACCCGAGCCGCTGCACGAGCATCCGCCCCCGCCCGCTCGGGTGGCGCGTCCGCGCGCGCTGGCGGCGGCGCCACGTCCGCGGACGCTCCGGGCGGAGCCGCGGTGAAGGTCAGCGGTGACGCGCAGAAGGACCCCAAGTTCCGCAAAGTCATCGAGCAACTGGAGAAGAGCGCCAGGAAGACTCGCAAGCACCCTCCCGCGTCGCAGAAGGCTTCCGAGGCCCAGAAGGCCGCCGTGTCTCCGCCGAATGAGCGGAGCGCCGGCGCCCAGGCCAACCAAGTCGACGCCATGAAGTCGGCGGAGGCCCCCAAGGCAGAGCCCAACGGCTTCCTCGCGCTGCTGCGCGCGGAAATCGAGAAGGTGATGCCCAAGAATCTCGACGACGCCGACAAGTTCATGAAGGGCAACGAGACGGCCCAGGTGAAGGGCGCCGTCGCCGGAGGCGTCCAGGAGCAGAAGGACACCGCCGCGGGCCCCACCGAGCAGGCCACGGCCGCCCCTCCCGACACCGGGGCGGTCCCCGCTCGCGCCTCCGAGGCGATGCCTGTCGAGCCCGCCGAGGCCCAACTGCCCGTCGCCGCCGGCGAGGCCATGCCCGCGCCACGCCCCGACGCGCAAGTCCAGGCCCTCCAGCAGCCCAAGCAGGACGCCACCCAGCAGATGAAGGACGCGGACCTCACGCCTCAGCAACTCTCCAAGGCGAATGACTCGCGCTTCTCCTCCGTCCTCTCCGCCAAAGCCAACGTCGAGAAGGTCGCTACCGCCGCTCCCTCCAAGTACACCTCCAGCGAGAAGGCCACGTTGGGACAGGCCGTCGCCAAGGCCTCCTCGGACGGCAAGGCGGGCCTCGGCCAGATGGCCGCCGTCAAGGTGTCTGGCAATTCCAAAGTCAAGACTCGCCAGCTGCTCGCCAAGCAGAAGGACGAGGCGCGGCGCAAGGAAGTCACCGACACCATCGAGAAGCTGTACCAGCAGACGAAGCTCAAGGTGGAGACGAAGCTCTCCACCCTCGAATCCGACGTCATGCGCATGTTCGACGTGGGCGCCGAAGCCGCCCTCTCGGACATGAAGTCCTACGCCAACCGCGAAATCGACAAGTACAAGGATGACCGCTACTCCGGCATCCTCGGCAAGGGCCGGTGGATTGCCGACCTCTTCCGCGACGTCCCCGAGGGAATCAAAGTCATCCTCCGCGCCGCGCGCACCCGCTTCGGCTCGAAGATGGATGCGCTCGCCGTCCGCATCTCCTCCACCGTCGACTCCCGACTCTCCGACGCCAAGGCCGAGGTCAACAAGGGCCAGGCCGCCATCAAGTCCTACGTGGACAGCCTCCCCAGGGACTTGCAGTCCGTCGGGCGCCAGGCACAGCAGGAGATGGCCAGCCGCTTCGACGAGCTCCGCAGCGGCATCGACGCCAAGAAGGACGACCTCGCTCAGAAGCTGGCCCAGAAATACAAGGAAGCCCACGACAAGGCCGACGCCGCACTCAAGAAGCTCGAGGATGAGAACAAGGGCGCCCTCAAGGGCCTCGTCGACGCCATCGCGGAAGTCATCCGCATCATCGCCGAGTTCAAAGACAAGCTGATGGGTGTGCTCCGCAAGGGCGCCGACGCCATCATGCTCATCCTCAAGGACCCGATTGGCTTCCTGGGCAACCTGCTCGCCGCCATCAAGCAGGGCTTCCATCAGTTCGTCGCCAACATCTGGACTCACCTCAAGCGCGGCTTCATGAAGTGGCTGTTCGGCTCTCTCGCGGAGGCCGGCATCCAAGTCCCCAATGACTTGGATGTCTGGTCCGTCCTCAAGCTGGTGCTCGACGTGCTCGGCCTCACCTACGCCTGGATGCGCGGCGAGGCCGTGAAGCTGGTGGGCGAGCGCAACGTCGCCCTCATCGAGAAGCTCGTCGAGTACATCTCCGTCACCTTCAAGGGCGGGCCCCAGGCCCTCTGGGAGAAGCTCAAGGACGACCTCGCCAACCTCAAGGCCATGGTCATTGACGCCATTCAAACCTGGCTCATCGACACCATCGTCAAGCAGGCCGTCGCCAAGGTCGTCTCCCTGTTCAACCCGGCCGGCGCCTTCATCCAGGCCGTCCTCGCCATCTACAACGTCGTCATGTGGGTCATCGAGAATGCCTCCCGCATCCTCGCCCTCATCGAAGCCATCGTGAACTCCCTGCACGCCATTGCCTCCGGCGCCATCAGCGGCGCCGCGGACTGGATTGAGCAGGCGTTGGGCAACCTCATCCCCATTGTCATCGGCTTCCTCGCGCGCCTCATCGGCCTGGGCGGCATCTCCGCCAAGATTCGCGAGTTCATCACCAAGGTGCAGACCAAGGTCCGCGCCGCCGTCCTCAACTGGCTCAAGAAGGCCTTCGAGTGGGTCAAGAAGCTCTTCGGCGTCAGCGGCAAGAAGGCGCAGGACTCGGATTCCCAATCGGCGGAGTTGCCGGCGGCGAGGATCAAGAAGCCCGTCTCGATGGCGGGCGAGGGGCATACCGTCACGGTCAACACCGAGAACGGGGAACTCGTCATCACGATGGCAAGCTCCCTGGAACGCAGGCTTCGCCCCGCCATCGGCGCGGCCACGACGGAGGTTCAGAAAGACACGAAGCGCTCCAAGAAACAGAAGAGCGAGATCCTGGCGGTCCTCAGCAAAGCCGCCTCGGATGCGGACGAGAAGACCATCAAGAAGGCCTGGGACGCAGAGGGCACCGGGAAGAAGCGTGGCGACCTCAAGCTGCGATTCCAGCAGTTCATCGACACGCGCCTGGCGCCCGTGATCGCGGACCTCCTGAAGCTGGGCGGCCTTGGCATCAAAGCCCTCGATGCGGTCCTCGCGGGACCTCCCGCGGTTCGCAAGCTGCCCGCTGGTTATCCGGTGCGGACGAAGCTCTACGAGCGAGGCAGTGGCTGGAAGTCCGCGCGCCAAGACTTCCACGACTCCGCCAAGAAGACGCTCGTCGCGCAGGTCAACACCTACGTCACGACGAAAAAGAAGACCCAGGTTCTGGCGCTCATCGCGGCGGACCTGCTGCCCGCGGCGGCGGAGAAGCGCTACGACAAGGGCACGCTGGACGATAAGTACGTCCGCAAAGTCGACCATCAGGTCGATCACATTCGTCCGCTCGCGCAGCATTGGAAGAACGGTGGGTACAAGAGCGGCGACGATGCACGTTGGCGCGCCACGATCGACCCCACCAACTTCCAACTGCTCACGGCATCGGCGAATGCGAGCAAGGGAGGCCTCGGCCATCACTTCGGGGACAGGCCCGAGCTGGCATCGACCTTCACGAGTGTCTATGCCGAAGGTGGGATCCCCAACGCGCTCCGCATCGACGGGAAGCCGCTCTTGGATGACAAAGACCAACCGCTGGATTGAGGCCGCACATGCCGACCCGCTCTCGGACAGTTCGCCTGCCCAACAAGAAAGTCATTCAGAGCATCGATGTTGACTCGCGAGGTGAGCAACTGGCCATCGGACAGGAGCGCCTCACCCTCATGAGTCTCGTCACCCAGAACGTCACCCACACTCTCGACGTGGGGACAGGCGAGAATGTCCTCTGGGCGCGCTGGTCTCCGGATGGCTCGAAGGTCGCGTTCACGGATACGCGTCAGCGGGCCAGCGTCTATCACCTGGCCACGAAGAGCACGCGGGACATCCCGCTCGAGGATCCCGACATCCAGTGGCTGGACTACGCACGAGCGAGTGACCGCGTCCTCATTGGAGGCCAGCGGCTCCATGTCTGGGATGACGCCAAACAACGACTCATCTGGGAGTTGGAGCCTGCCCAAGAACTGCTCGAGGTGCCCCTCGTCGGCTGCCTCAGCCCGGATGGCGAAACCGTCGCGGTCGTGGGCTCGGAGCGTGGTGTCGTCCTGCTCTACAAGGTCGGCGGCAAACGCCCCACCCACCGGCTAGAGACCGCGCCTGATTCCGGGCGGTGGTTGGGATTCGATCCCACCATGCGTTACGTGGCGTGTCTGGAGTCGCATGCTCACGGACTGTTCGTCTGGGATCTCAAGACCCGCAAGCGGCATCTGCCCGACACCTTCAATGACGAACTGACCGTCTTCTGGAGCGTTCGATTTGCCCCCTCGGGAAAGCAGATCGCCATGGGGACCTTGGGGGGCGCGGTCTGGGTCCAATCCCTCAAGGACGGAGCCCTTCTCTACAACGAGAAGGAGCACAAGCGCCGCGTCTGGGACATTGCCTTCACACCTGACGGAAGCGAGCTGTTCTCGGGCGGGGATGACCACACCCTGCGCTATCGCTCCTGGTCGTGACACGAAGAGGACCTCTGCCATGCGAAGCACTTTCACCGGTTTCGTCGGCTCGCCATGGGCGAGGACTTTCCGCCGGGGACGTTGAAAGCCTTGGTGGACGACCACACGAGCAGGCTCGCACCCGATGACGCCCATGCGCGCGCGACGCTGCACGTCATCTTCACGATGAGTTCCCTGCACGGCGCGGTGGACCACGACGAGTTGGACTGAAGCCGGCCCCCACGCGAGGACGCCCATGCTGCGCAATACCTTCGCCTGTCTCGTGCACGAACAACGCGAGTGCGTCATCGACCTGGTGAGCAACCTGCACCACCTGGATCCAGGCTCGCGCATCCTGCTCTACAACGGCGGTCAGGACGCGGCGCTCCTGCAAGACTTTCCGTGGGAGCAATACAACGCCGTCGTCCATCCCACCCCACGTCCCATGAAGTGGGGCTGGCTCCACGACTTCGCGCTCGACTGCTTCCGCTTCGGACTCCAGCACGAGCCCTTCGACACGATGACCATCGTGGACTCGGATCAACTGGGGCTGCGCCCGAGCTACTCGGAGTTCCTGGCGCGCTTCCTCGCGGAGCATCCGGGCGCGGGGCTGCTGGGCAATATCCAGACACCCCAGGGCCCAGGCGCCAACGCCGCGCCCGCCGTGAATGCGCGCCGCGAGCTGGACCTGTGGCGCCCCTTCCTGCGCAAGTTCCCCGACGGCGAGTCGAAGTTCGTCCACTGGACCTTCTGGCCCGCGACGGTCTTCACCGCCGCGGCGGCCAAGGACCTGGTCGCGCTGTGGGACTCGGACACGCAGTTGCAAGAGGCGCTGCGCCGCTCGCGCATCTGGGCCACGGAGGAGGTGCTCTTCCCCACCCTCGTCGCGCTCCTCGGGTATCCGGTCCTCCAGAACCCGTGCCGGTATGACGTGGTGAAGTACCGCGTGCGCTACTCGCGTGCGCAGCTCGATGCGGCCCTGGCGGACCCGACCGTCTTCTGGGCACACCCCATTCCTCGCAAGCACGATGACCCGCTGCGGGCCCAGGTCCGGGACCACTTCGGCGGATACCCGCTCGCGACCGCCACCGCGCCGTCCACGCCCGCCGAGCCCGCGCCGCGCCTGCTGCTCACCTGGCCCATCCTCGCGGAGATGCGGCGCCTGGAGGGCTGGCTCTCCGACGTGGAGGCGGACCTGCTCATCGCCGCCGCCGCGCGCGCCATCCAGGCGCTGCCCGGCGCGCCCGCGCTCGTGGAGGTGGGCAGCTACTGCGGCAAGGCGACGGTGGTGCTGGGCCGGGTCGCCGAGGCGCTCGGGACGTCCGCGCCGGTGCATGCCATTGATCCGGGCGACGGCGTGGTGGGCGACCGCCAGCGCGGCCTCCAGAACCTGGCGCCCACGCGAGACACCCTGGCGCGCAACCTGCGGATGGCCGGACTGGACTCACGCGTGCGGGTCCACGTGGCCCCCGCGCCTTGCGTGCCGTGGAGCGAACCCATCGGGCTCTTGTTGGTGGATGGGCTTCATGACCACGCCAGCGCCTCGGCGGACTTCCATCACCTGGAGCCCTGGCTCGTGGAGGGCGGGCTCGTCGCCTTCCACGACTGCGCGGACTACTTCCCGGGCGTGCAGCGGCTCGTGCGCGAGGTGCTGCGCGAAGGGCGCTTCATCCGCGTGCATCAAGCGGAGACCCTCGTCGTGCTCCAGAAGCGGGTCGCGCGCCCCGCGGCTCCACCTCGGCCCGAGCCGCGCACCGAGGCGGCCCCTCCGCGGGTGACGTCCGAGGGCCCGCTCGTCTCCTGCATCCTCCCCACGCATGAGCGGCGTGCGTTCGTGCCGCTGGCCCTCCGCACGTTCCTCGCGCA
Organism: Citreicoccus inhibens; assembly: GCF_019039035.1. Taxonomy (GTDB): domain Bacteria; phylum Myxococcota; class Myxococcia; order Myxococcales; family Myxococcaceae; genus Citreicoccus; species Citreicoccus inhibens. The sequence goes on from NZ_JAHNZT010000008.1 coordinate 93,610, forward strand.
GGACTGGCCTCGACGGGAGCTGCTCATCCTCGACGATGGACAGGACGCCATCGCGGACCTCGTGCCCAAAGACTCACGCGTGCGGTACATCCGCCTGGACCGGCGGCAGACCATCGGGGCGAAGCGCAACCTCGCGTGCCAGGCCGCCGCGGGCGACGTGGTGGTGCACTGGGATGACGATGACTGGTCCTCGCCGCAACGGCTCTCTCGGCAGGTCGAGTGCTTGAAGAAGAGCGGCGCGGAGGTCTGCGGCCTCACCCGCGTCTACTATCATCAGCCCCTGGCGGATCGCTCTTGGCAGTATGTGTATCCCGAAGGGCGCCGTCCCTGGGTGGCGGGCAACTCGCTCTGCTACGAGAAGTCTTTCTGGCGCCGCAATCCCTTCCCAGACATCAACGTCGGAGAGGACGCGCGCTTCTTGTGGAGCGACCCGCGTCGGCGGCTGTGCGTGGTGGAGGACGCCTCCATCCTGGTGGCCTTCATCCACGGGGCCAACGCGGATCCCAAGCGCATCCACCATCGCTTCTGGCACCCGCACTCCTCCGAGGCGCTGCGCTCCCTCATGGGGAGTGAGTGGGAAGACTATCGACGGGCGGCGCTGGGTGCCTCCGCCTCGCAGGGTGCCGCGCCATGACTCCCTCCCTCTTGTTCTGCTTCCACGGAGGCCCGCTGCGGCCCACGGCCATCGCCGCCGTCCGCTCGGCCATCGCCCACAACCCGCAGGCGACCGTGCGCGCGTGGTGCGACGCCTCGGCCCTCGCCCTGTATCAACCCCTGCTGCCCTCGGTGCGCTTCGAGGATCTGGCCCTGCACTTCGAGGCGCTGGGCACGACGCGGGTGGACATCGCCGCGCGCCGCATGCGGGCGCTCGCGCTGTTCCGCCATGGCGGGTGGTACCTGGACGCGTTCGACACCCTCACCCTGCGCCCCCTCCCCGCCGTGGAGCGCTTCACCGTGGGCGAAGAGTGCTGGGACCCTCGGCGTCGCTGCGCGGGCGTGTGCGCCAGTCCGCCCGGGGACGCGTTCGCCGCCGCGTGGCTGGAGGCCATGAAGGCCGTGCCCGAGCTGGTGTGGGATCACTGGACGGATCAGACGGTCTGCAACCGCCTCATCGACTCGCGCCGCTTCGCGGTGGAGGCGCTGCCCACGGGGCGGCTCAACTGGCCCTCGGAGAGCGGCTTCACGGGGGAACTGCGCCTGTCCGAGGACCAGATTGCCTGGCTCCTGGAGAACGCCTGGGTGCTCCACTACTTCGGCCGGGGCGCGCGGGGCGTGCCGTACAAGGAGATGAACGCGACCACCTTGCGGCGCTGTCGCACCCTCAATGGGTGGCTGCCGAGGCTCATCCTCCACCACGCCCGGGCGCTCCCCCGCACCGCGTGACGCGGCCGGGCACCGGGTTCGTTTGCGTCACTTCCTCAGGAGATGAGACACTGCGCGGGCCGGGGGCGCTCCCCACCCCGGTCCTCGAGGAGCAGTCCGTGCGCGACGTCTTCGATCTCCCCCTCCGTTCCGCCCCCCTCTCGTTCTGGGTGTCCCCGTGAGCCGCGCGCTGGCCGTGTCCGTGGCCGGGGGCAGTCCGTCCTCCCTTCCTTCTCGCGCCATCGAAGTGGACGCGGGCATGGCGTTGCCCGTGGCCTTCGGGGGACTTCGGAAGATCCTCCGCGCCTGTGAGGATGCCGCGCCCGAGCCGGTGCGCGCCCTGGCTCGCGCCCGCCCCGCGGAGTGGAATCGACTCTTCCCGGGCGCCATCGACGGGGCCCCGGACCTCGGCGACCTCGCGCTCAGTCCCTCCGAGCGGCGGCTGCACCGCGAATCCGAGCAGGTGTTCTGGATCCTCACCGTGGCGGCGCAGGCCATCGTGGCGGCGCTGCGCGCCAGCGGGCGGCCCCTGGTCATCCACGGCGCGGGAGAGTGCGACCTCGTCAGCCTGCGCGCGGTGATGCGCGCCGCCGAGTGGGGCCGGCTGGAGGGCCTGGAAGGCACGGTGGTCCTCACGGACTGGAACGTGCGGCGCCCCTACGGCGCCGAGTGCTTCGAGCCCCGCCGTCGCGCCTACCTGGGGGCGCTGTGCGAGCGCATGCGGACGGCCAGCCCGCAGGGGCTGGGCGTGGTGTCCTCGCGGCAGTTGGAGCCCGCGGTGGACCTGGAGGGGCGCTACCTGCAGCTCGTGGTGGACGCGTCGCTGTCGCGCGAGGAGCGCGTGGCGGCGGCCATCCTGGCCATCCGCGCCTGCTTCTTCACCTCGAACTACGAGGGCGCGACGCTCGCGGCCGAGCAGGGGCTGGCGCTGCTGGGGACGGGCGCGGACGGGGCCTCGCCGCAGGGCGTGGCCGCGGCGTGGGAGCGGCTGGACACGGGCTTCGCCACGCCGGCCATCGAGATTGACCGAGGCAGCCTGGGCGACGGCGACGAGCTGCGGGCGCTCCTGGAGCGCAGCCTGGGCGTGGTGCACGTGTACACCGGCGCGCATGACGAAGCGATGGCGGCGTTCGGGCGTGGCCTGGAGTGCCGGCTGCCCCCCGAGATGGTGGCGCGGCTGCGGATGTTCCGAGCGCTGACATTGACCAAGCGCTTCGGGCAGCTCCCGAACGCGCGCGAAGAGGTGGAGGCGGGGCTGGCCGCGCTGGCCGGCTGCACGAGCGCGGACCGCGCGCTCCAGGAGGGGTGGCTGCGCAACGTGTGCGCGTTGACGTGGTTCTCCGAGCGCAGGCTGGACAAGGCGCTGGTGGAGGAGAAGCTCGCCATGCGCTGCGTGGGCGACCTGCACGACGCCAGCGCCACGCACCTGAAGATCAACCTCATCTCCAACGCGAGCTATCTCCAGGAGACGGCGCGGCAGCTCCCGGAGTCCATCGCCACGTGGCGGCGCTTCGAGAAGATCAGCGAGAACTGGGGCGTCAACTTCGCCAAGCACCACCGCTACCGGCTCGCGGGCCTGGAGCTGGCGGCGGGTCAGCGAGACGCGGCCGTGACGCACTTCATCGAGGCCTACGCGGGCGCGGAGCAGCTCCAGGACGCGTTCCACCGGCAGGTCATCGCGGCGGAGCTGGGGCGCTTGTTCCTCGACGAAGGCCGGGCCGCCGAGGCCGTGGACTGGTTCGCCAAGGCGGAGGAGCAGGCCCGCGCCATCGGCGAGCCGCTCAAGACAGCGGAGAGCGTGGCGGGCCTCGCCGTGGCGGGAGGCCGCTCGGACTGGAGCGAGGCGGTGCGCTGCGCCCGCGCGAGCAGCACCTGGCCCAAGCAGACGCAGGCGCTGCTGGACGCGCTCGCGAGCGGTGACGCCCAGGCGGTCCAGGCCGTGCTGCCTCGCGCGCGCACGAAGCTGAACCGTCCGTTCGACTCGGTGACGCTGTACTGAGGCCGCGGGGCGCGGACCCCGCCGCGCTCAGCCCGCGAGCCGCGCGGGATCGAACGGGGCCGCGATTTCACTGCGGCCCTGCGTGATGAGGTCCACCAGGGCGACGGCCGCCAGCGCGCCGGTGAGGATGCCCTGGCCCCCCAGCCCCGTCGCGACGTACGTCTGGCGCATGCCGGGGAAGCGCCCCAGGTAGGGACGGCCATCGGGCGTCGCGGCGCGCAGCCCGGCCCAGGCGCGCACGAAGCGGGCCTCGCGCAGTCGGGGCGCCAGCTTGGCCACGGTGGCGCTCAGGTGCAGCAGCCCCGCGGGCGTCACCTGCTCGACGAAGCCCGCGTCCTCCTCGGTGGCGCCCACGACAATCTCGCCCGCGCGCCACGGCGCCAGGTACGTGGAGCCCGAGACGACCCGCGACAGCTTCAAGCCCGGGGCGTGCACCACCAGCATCTGCCCGCGCAGGGGCTTGAGCGGCAGCCCCGGCACGCCCGGAATCTTCGTGGACCAGGGGCCCGCGGCGACCAGCACGTGCTCCGCGCTCAGCACGTCGCGGTCCGTCTGCAGGTGGACCCGGCCGTGCTGTTCCGACAGCGAGCGCCCGGACTCACCGAGCCGCAGGCGGACGCCCGCGCGCAGGGCCTCGTGCAGGAGCGCGTTCAGGTAGCCCTCGGTGTCCACCATGTGGCCGTGCTCGGACACGAAGGCGCCGAGCAGCGGCGTGCCCTCCAGCGCCGGCTCCAGCTCGGCCAGCTTCACCGCGTCCACCCAGGTGCCCAGGCCCTCGACGTCGCGCGCGGCGGACTCGGCCAGCGCGTCACGGCTCTTCGAGTCCGGCGTCACGCGGAGGATGCCCTGCCCTCGTCGAAGCTGCGCGCTGTCTGGCAGCGTGGCCAGCTCTTCGGCGAGCAGCATGCGGCCCGCCCGGGCGAAGGCGAGCATGGGCCCATCATCGAACAAGCGGATGGAGGGGATGGCCACCCCGGCCGCCGCGCGCGAGCCCCGGCCTCCGGGCTCCACCGCGTCCAGGACGGTGACGCGAGCGCCCAGGGCCGCGAGCCGCCGCGCGGCCGACAGTCCCACGACGCCCGCGCCCAGGATGACGACGTCGGTTCCTCGCTCCATTCGGTCCGGCCCTCGTCCCGCGGTGCCCCTCCGTGGGGCACGCGCTCAGGACGAGGACGTTACCAGTCCGGCCGCGCGGCGCGCGCGCATCCCCTCCACGAGCCGGAAGAGGAGCATGCCTCCGAGCATGGACGCGCCGAACAGGAGCGCCGTCCGCGTTCCCGAGGCCAGCGACACCAGCGCGGGCCCCGGGCAGTAACCCGCGAGGCCCCAGCCCACCCCGAACAGCGCGGCGCCGCCCACCAGCCGCGCGTCCACCCGCGCCTTGGAGCGCGCCGGGAACTCCGAGGCGAGCACCGGCGAGCGACGCCGCCGGATGAGCCACTGGAGGGGCGCATGCACCGCCAGCGCGCCGCCCATCACGAACGCGAGCGACGGGTCCCACGCGCCCGAGAAGTCCAGGAAGCCCACCACCTTGGCGGGGTCCGTCATGCCCCCCAGGCCCAGGCCCAGTGCGAAGAGCAGCCCCGCGAGCGCCGCCATGAGTCCGGCCTTCATGCCGCACCTCCCAGGACGTGACGCACGACGAAGACGGTGAGCGCCCCGGCGGCCATGAACGTCATCGTGGCCGCCAGCGAGCGCGGAGCACCATGGGCCAGGCCGCAGACACCGTGGCCGCTGGTGCAGCCATTGCCCAGCCGCGTGCCGAAGCCCACGAGCAGGCCCGCGGCCACCGGAAGCATCGCGCCCGAAACAATGGGCGCGCCCAGCAACCCCGGCGCGAGCGAGCGCAAGAGGAGCCCACCCGCGACGAGTCCTCCGACAAAGGCCGCGCGCCAGCCCCATTCGCCCGCGACCGGCGCGAGCAGTCCTCCGGTGATGCCGCTGATGCCAGCGGTCCGGCCGTTGAACAGCAGCAGGAGCGAGGCGGAGAGGCCAATGAGGGCCCCGCCCGCGAGCGCGGCGAGAAACGGATGCATGAAGGTGAATCCTCGAAGAAGTGACAAGGGAGAGCCTCGCGCGTCTCAGCGCGAGGGGACAGTGGAGGATGCCGCGGCGGCCGGCGCGGGCGCGGTGGCGGTGACCGGCTGAGCTCCGCCCAGTCGCGCCAGCGTGTCGCGGTTCTTCATCAAGATGCCCGCGCCCATCACCACCAGGAACACGGAGAACGCGCGCTTGAGCGACGCCTGGGACACGAAGTGGGACGCCCATGTGCCCACGAGGATTCCCACCACCGCGACCGCGGTGAAGCCGGCCAGATAGCCCCAGGGCACCACCACGTGCCCGAGGTAGCCCGCGAAGCCGACGAACGAGTTGAGCGCGATGACGAGCAGGCTCGTGCCCACCGCCTGCTTCATGGGCAGGCCGAGCAGCAGCACGAGCGTGGGGACGATGAGGAAGCCGCCCCCCACCCCCACCAGCCCCGTGATGGAGCCCACGCCCAGCGCGGACAGGACCAGGAGCGGGATGTTGCCCGGGCGTCCGCCCTCGGCGCGCTCCGCGCCCTGGGCGGCGTCCGCGCGGCTGTTGCGGAACATGAAGAACGCGGCCACCAGCATGATGATGGCGAAGAGGACGAGTTGGAGGACGCCCGGTACGTGCACGGAGAACCTCGCGCCCGCGTAGGTGCCCGCCATGGTCAGCGCGGCGAAGGGCAGCGAGGCCCGCAGCCGGACGTTGCCCTTGCGCCAGTGGCTGGCGGCGCCCACCAGGCTCGTCATCCCCACCACGGCCAGGCCCATCGCGATGGACTGCTTGGGGTCGAACCCCAGCACGTACACGAGGATGGGCACCGTGAGGATGGAGCCGCCACCGCCCAACAATCCGAGCGACAGGCCGATGAGCGCCGCGAGGGTGAATCCCAGAAGAGGCATGACGAACTCAGGAGGACTCGCGCACGGCGAGCATGCCGCCGGCGAGGTTGTACAGCGAAACAAAGCCCTGGGCGGCCAACACCCGCGCGGCGCTCACCGAGCGCTTGCCAGAGCGACAGATGAGCAGGAGCGGTGCGTCCCGCCGCCATGAGGCCGCCGCGGACTCCAGCGTCCCCAGCGGGACGAGCTCCGCGCCGGGCAGATGGCCCAGCGGGCCCACGAACTCGTCCGGCTCGCGCACGTCGATGCGGCGGACCTCGGGGCCCAGCGTTCCGAGTTGGGCGGGGGTGACGTCTTGGTAGAGAGCGGTCGTCATGGGCGCACTCACGGGGAAGGCGGCGTGGAAGGAAGGCGTCCACACTCGCGATTGGCGGGAACGGCCAGGTGGATCTTCTTGGGGTTGGGGAGCCGCAGGTTCTCCATCACCTGGATGAAGTCCTCGCGGCTCTTTCCCGCCAGCCGAGGGTTGTGCTGCTTCTCCTCGGCGATGCTCGTCGCCGTGTGGCCTTGATAGTCGTGGCCCGGGAAGACGAGCGTGTCATCCGGCAGCGCGAAGAGCACGCGGGTGATGGAGTCGTGGAGCTGGCCCGCGTTGCCGTTCTGGAAGTCGGTGCGTCCGTTGCTGCGCACGAGCAGCGCGTCGCCGGTGAACACGCGGTCGCCCAGGAGATAGCTGACGCTGTCGTCGGTGTGGCCCGGCGTCGCGAGCACCTGGAACGACAGCGCTCCCACTCGGAGGGTGTCACCGTGCTTGACGTGGCGGTTGGCGCAGGGCGCGCCCCCGTCCCCGCCCACCACCTCGCAGCCCGTGCGCTCGCGCAGCACGCCGGATGCGGTGACGTGGTCGGCGTGGACGTGGGTATCCAAGACGTGGGTCAGCTTCAGCCCCAGCTCGGACACGCGGCGCAGGTCGCGCTCCACCTGCTCGAGCACGGGGTCGATGAGGACGGCCTGGCGTGAGAGCGGATCCCCGATGAGATAGGTGTAGGTAGAAGACTCGGTGTCAAAGAGTTGGCGAAAAATCATTCCAGGAACCTCCGACCCGTGAGAGCCAGAGCGGCCGGAAAAGGATTCACCCCGGGGCGCGGCGCCCCCAGACTTCGAGGCGACAGGGCATGGGCGACAAGAGCGACATGGAGCTGGTGAAGGCCGCGAAGGCGGGGGACACGCGGGCGCTCGAGGAGCTGCTCAGCCGGCACGAGAAGCAGGTGTACCGCTTCGGCCTGCGCATGTGCGGCTCGGAGGAGCAGGCGCGCGAGGTGCTCCAGGAGACGCTGCTGGCCGCCTTCCAGGGCATCCACGCGTTCCGCGGCGAGGCCGAGCTGTCCACGTGGCTCTACCAGGTCGCTCGCACGCACTGCCTGCGGGCCCGCCGGCAGCGCGCCGGTGCCCCCGTGGAGCACGAGCCCTTGGATGCGCCCGGGGCCCAGCACGTGCCCTCGTCCGAGCGCACACCGGACGAGGCCTCGCACGCGCGGCAGCTCGGCGAGGTGCTGCACACGGCCATCCTCGCGCTGCCGGACACCTACCGCGAGGCGCTCATCCTGCGTGACGTGGAGGGGCTGAGCGCCGAGGAGGCCGCGCGCGTGGTGGGCATCGAGGTGCGGGCGCTCAAGAGCCGCCTGCACCGCGCGCGCAACCAGCTGCGCGAGGACCTGACCACGCTCCTCGGAGAGAGCACCGTGGACACCGGTAACGGCTGTCCCGAGCTGGCCCACGTGCTCGCGCAGGACGCCGCGGGGGACATCGACCAGGCCACCTGCGTCCGCCTGGAGGAGCACCTCGCCACCTGTCCCAACTGCTCGGACGCATGTGACTCGCTCCAGCGCACGGTGTCGTTGTGTCGTCGCATCCCCGGGGACGCCGTGCCCGCGCCGGTCCGCGCCGCGGTGAGGCAGGCCCTCACCCGCGCCCTGACGCCCTGACTCGCGCTATGCGCGGGTGAACTGCATGCGCAGCTCGCAGGTGTAGCGCCCGCGCTCATCCTTCAGCCACAGCTGCTCCGGCGCGGGATACATCTCCTCCAGCGACAGGCGCTCCGCCTCCCGCGCCAGATGCGACAACAGGTCCAGCGCGAACGGGCTCGCCGTGTCGATGAGGTACGGCTTGCGCTCCTTCGACGTGCGCATGAAGACGAAGCGCGGCCACCCCTTGGCGCGACGCTCACGCTGCACCGCGAGGAAGAGGTCGAACCCCGTCACCTTCGCGAGCCGTTCCGCGGGCAACTCCCAACGCTCGCGCTGGTACACGGCGCCCCCCACGCTCAGTCTCGGCAGGTGGCTGCCGGACGTGCGCAGCGGCGCGTGCAGCACCTGCGGATGCGCCAACGCCGCGAACGGCGGGTACGAGGAGAAGTCGTCCAGCGGCATGTAGAGCCAGAGCCGCTCGCCCTTCCCGTCCACGAGCACCGGGCCCTCGCGCGTCGGCAGCACCTTCACCGCCGCCGGCGTCAGCGCGCCCTCCTCCACGTCCAGCACGTCCGACACCGAGTACAAGAGGCGCCGGCCCGGGAACACATAGAAGCCCTTGTTGCGCCGGCGAATGGCCATGCCCACCAGCCCCTTCGCCGCGGGGTCTGCCTTCAGCCAGCGCTCCGCCACCGCAGCATAGCGCGCGCGGTCCGGATAGAAGGCGCCCAGCCAGCTCCACAGCAGGAGGTGGTGGTGCACGCGCGCGAGCATCACCTCGAAGCCCTCGCCCTCCTTCTTCGCGAGGCACACGTCCGGCAGCGCATAGCGGCCTCCCGGCGCGGAGGTGCCCAGGAAGTCCACCGGCAGCGTGCGCGCGCGGGCGGCGTCCTCCTCCAGCATCACCGGCGGCACCGGCGAGAAGCGGCTGCCGGCCACGTTGTCCGGGCGCAGGCGCACCGCGTAGTCGAGGAAGTCCACCGGGCGCTCATCCGGGCCCAGCGCGTCGCGCACTTGCTCGCGGAAGCCGCGCTGCACCCGCTCGCCATACGCCGCGGACAACGCGAGGGGAGCCGACAGCGCGGTCTCCAGCGCCTCCGTGAAGCGCTGGCCGAAGCGCAGGCGGAACGGGGAGCTGGCCTCTTCGTAGATGACCAGGCGGTCCGCGTAGACCTGTCCTTCACCTCGGCGCGCGGGCTTGCCGGTCACCTCGGTGAAGCGGGCCTCCAGGCGCGGCAACAGCCCGCGCCGTCCCGTCAGGTCCGCCGATTGGAACTCGCTTCGCAGGTGCTCCAGTCCGTCCAGTCGCTCCAGCCAGCGCGTCCGGGCCTCGGACTCGGGCAGCGCGGCCACCGAGGCGCGGACGCTCTCGAAGGTGCCGAAGTCGTTCGGCTGGAAGGCCAGGCCCCACAACAGCAGCGCGCCCTTCACGAGCGGAATCGCGAGCCGCTCCACCGCCTCCGCCGCGACGCCCAGCACCTTCGCGGCCTGCGTGGGCGTCGGATGCTCGCGCAGCACGGCGAGCAAGGCCTCGGCCTCTTGCGAGAGCGGGACATCCAGCCCCAGCGGCGCGCAGACCGCTCGACCCGGCGTGAGCGTGAAAACGGGGTTGAGGCGCAGCGGCAGATGCGGGCGCAGGGTCCGCTCACGGCCCACCGCGCGCGCCAGCTCCGTCACGGCCCAGAACGAGAAGAACGTGCGCCGGCGCGTGTCCCCGCTCGGCACGGTGCGCACATCGAACGCGTCCTCGGACGTGCGCTCCCCGTAGGAGATGGGGCCGAAGAAGCTGGTCGTCTCGTTCTTCGCGCAGAAGCGCTGCAGGTACGTGTACACCTGCCGCTCCACGCGGCGCGCATCGGACGTGTCGGGGCGCGCATCTCCGCTCAGGTAGCGGCGCCACACGTTGTCGAACATGGCCGGGCTGGAGAGGAACACCGCCTCCTGGATGCCCGCGTCCCCTGCCCGCTCGCGCAGCCGCGCGCGCAGCCCCTGGCGCTCCTCGGCATAGCGCGCTTGGAGGGCGGCGCGCTGCTCCCGATGCCGCACGAGCGCGGCCTGGAGCTCCGGCCCCACGCGCAGCTTGCGCGCCGGCTCACGGCCCTGCGCCAGCGCCTCGCGCAGCGCGTTCGCATCCGCCTCCGACGCCTCGGCGCGCACCGCGTCCACGAGCGCGTGCTCGACGTCCAGCAGCCGCGCGGCCTCGGCCTGGAGCGCCGAGGACAGGCCGAGCGCCTCCAGCCAGTCGAAGGGAAAGCCCGCGTGCCGCAGCACGAACACGTCGCCCAGCGTCCAGCGCTCGCTCATGCGTGCACCCGCTCCAACACGGCCTTGCCCACGAGCGCGTCCACCAGCTTCGCGCGGTGGGCCTCGGGGACCTCGCTGAGCGCCTCGGAGACCTCGGTCGCATGCAGCAGGGTGCTCAACTTGGGGGCGAGGCGCGTGTCCAGCGCGAGCACGCTGCCGGTGCGCAGGTTCGCCGCGTACCACGAGGGCTTCGCCACGCCATCCAGCGACGCGGGCAGGTCCACCACCGCGCAGTCCGTGTCCAGCCGCACCTGGGTGGACACCTTCGCCCCCCGCGCCTCGCTGCCCGGCGGGGAAGAGAGTGCCGGCACGCGCAGATAGGCCCCGGCGACACGGCCCGGGCTGAGCGGCTGGCGTCGCAGCAGGCGCAGCGCGAGCGCGGACAGGACTTCTGGAAGCCGCGCGGCTCGCAACGTGTCCGGGACGTCGAAGGGCCGGCTCCGCGCGAGGTCTCGGTCCGCGGGAGGCGTGCCGGGCTGCACCCAGCGCTCATCGAACCGACGTGCCTCCGGCCCGCGCTCCAGCGCCCAGTGGAAGGGCCGCACGCCGGCGATCCAATCGAACAGCGGCTCCGCCAGCAGCGTCGCGAGCGTCTGCTCCAGCGCCCCCTCGTCCACCGCCGGCGCGCCCACCCACCACTCGGCCACCACCGACACGCCCGCGCGACGCAGGTGCTCCATGCCCCGGCGCAGGAAATCCACTGACAGCGCGTTGCCCTGCGGATCAATCACCAGCCCATCCCGGATGGCGCAGAACCCCACGACCGCGAGCTGACAGCCGCTCTCCACCAGCGCCTCCGCGCGGAACAGCGTCCCCAGGGCCACGTGTCCCGCCCAGGGAGCGCCGCCCGTGAAGGCGCGCACCTCGCTGGCCGTGCGCGCCCCCAAACGCCAGCGCGGCGCACCCGCCGTCACGCTGGCCTCGGTCCACACCAGGTCCGTGCCCTTGCGCTCCTCCGGCGGAGGGACGACGACCAACTCCATCAGGTCGGGGATCCACACCGGCATGGCGCCGTCGGGCGCGTCCAGCCCCGCGGCCACGCGCCACCGAGGCACCTCTCCGCCCTCGGGGAAGGTGGCCCGCTGGAAGGGGCTCAGCCGCGCCAGCGCCGCGCGGTGCAGATGGACGAAGGGCCCCGCCAGCTCCAGGGCCACATCGGGCGGACACTCGCGCGCGAGCCACGCCGCCGCGGGCAGCTGGAGGTCTTTCTCCAACCACAGCCGCACGCGCGTCGCGCCCGTGAACTCCTGGATCGCCCGCGCCAGGTCCTCCTGGTACGGCAGCGGCGCATCCAGCGCGCGCAGCACGTCCTCGCTGCGCTCCGTGGAGCCGTCATGCAGCGCCACGTCGTCGAGCCGCAGCTGCACCTCGCTCGGCGCACCCGAGAGCGCGGTCAGCACCGCCCCCAGGGCGCGCAGCGTGCCGTGCCCGGCGTCCGAGTCCCGGGCGCGCAAGGCCTGGGCGGCCTTCAGGAGCAGCAGCTCACGCAAGGACTGCGGGGTCAGCGCCCCGTGCGCGCGGGCCTCCGCCTCGGCGGCCACGGAGTCCGAAGCGAAGACGCGGCGGCAGTAGTCACGCGCCACGTCGAGGACCCGCCAGCCCTCGGGCGCCTCGGCGCGCAGTGTCACGTCCCGATGGGGCGGAAGCACGAGCAAGTTCATTCGCGGACCTCGGGCGTCTCGGCGCCCCACAACAGCGTGCATCGGAGCTCGACGGTGTGTCGCCCCTCTTCCGAGCGTAACCAGAGCGCCTCCGGTCCGGGGCGCATCTCCGACAGCACGACTTCTTCCTTCTGCTCCAACAAATTGAGGAAGACACGCAGGAGCACCGGGCTCCGCACGTCCACCAACACGGGTTTTCGCTCGTCCTTGAACTTGGCGAACACGCAGTCCGGCATCCCCTTGGCGTCCCACACCGCCACCGCCGCGCGCAACCGGGCCCGGTCATCGCGCGCCCCCTGGAGCGCCTCCCGCTCCTCGGGGGACAGGCGCCACTGCTCGCGCTGCACCACCACGCCGCCCACCGTCAGCCGAGGCGTATGCGCCCCCAGCGACACTCGCAGCGGGCGGATCCGCGGCAGCGCGAACGCGGTGTGCACCGGGCTCTCCAGCTCGCCGTTGTGGAGGAAGACCTCCGAGCCCAGGCGCTTGGACACGAGGCGCACGCCCTTGCCGTCACTCTCCACGAACAGGTCATCGAACGGAAGCCGCCACGCCGAGGCGCGCGCGCTCACGCCCCCCAGCTCCACCACCGGCCCGGGCAGCTCCGCGGGCAGCAGCCCCGTGCGCCGCGACGCCAGCACCGTCACCAGCGGCCCCGGCCGAGACAGCGTGGCCAGCGCGCGCACCATGTCCCCTTCCACGCGCGCCCGCGCCTCGTGGAACTGAAGCGCCCAGCCCCACACGAGCGCCGTGTCGTGCACATCGCCCAGGACCAGCTCGTAGTCGCCGCGCGCCCAGGCCTCCACGCTCGCCGCCCCCACCAGCACGTCCACGGACGTGACGAGCGGCAGCGTGCGCGCCTCGACCGGGGGCGCCACCTCCAGGGCACCGCCCACCTCGACGACCCGCGCGGCGGCATCCGGGACTGCCCGGGCCAGGGCGTCGCTCACGCTCGTGTCGAAGGGCACCGGCCCCTCCGAATACGCCGCCACCACCTTCCAGAACGGCACGGTGCGCACGCCCAGCCGAGCCGCCAGCGCGGTCCGCGCCGCCTCGCGCGTGCGCCGCGCCGCCTCGCCCATCAGCGTCAGCGCGGGCACCATCCGCGCCTCCAACTCCCGCGCGCGCTCGCCGCTCACGGACACGCGCAGGTCTCCCCCGCACTCCTCGCGCAGGGGCAGGCGGTCCGTGTAGAAGTTGTGCGCTTCCGCGCCGCCTCTCGCCGCCTCCCCCGAGGCCGAGCGCGCGGTGGGAGGCGCCACGCCCCAGTGCTCCCGGGCCAGCCGCGCGAAGTCCTCCTGCACCGTCATCTTCGCGGCGGCATCGGCGGCGCTGTACCGGGCCATGCACGCCGCCAGCGCCGCGAGTCCACGCGCATGACGCCGAGACGCCGCGCCCGGAAGGCCCGCGACTCGCTCGGACAGGTCATCCACGGGGTGATGCGCGGCGGCGGGGACTTCCAACGGGTGCGTGAGCAATCCCTTGTCGCAGCCGAGCCGGGCCGCCTCACGCGCCAGCCCGGGCTCGACGCCCAGCGAGGACGCCAGCGACGCCAGGGGCCGCGTGCCATCCGCCAGCTCCACCAGCCGAGGCAACAGCTCCTCGGCGCTCGCGGGCGCGGGCGCGGCCTTGCGACCGGGGACTTCCGCGAAGGCCTTGCGGCGCAGCACCAGCCACGGCGCCACGTCTGGATCGAACGCCACGGCGCGCACCAGCCCCTGCACCAGCCACGAGGCCGCGAACGTATTGCGCCCCCGCAGCACGCGCGGGCCCGACCAGCGCACCGAGACCCCCGTCGCCGCCTCGGGGGCGAGCGCGCCGTAGTTGATGGGGCCAAAGAAGCCCATCGTCTCGTTCTTGGCGCACACCCGTTGCAGGTAGCTGGCCACCTGACGCTCCAGCCGCGCGCCCTCGCGGCCGGACAGGAGGTCCTTGGCCACGGGCGGGCTGGAGCTGGCGATGGCCTCCAGGAAGCGAGGCTCGCGGCGGAAGGACGCCAGCGCCGCATCGGCCGCGTCCCGCTCGCGCACCACGGCGGCGTCGAAAGCGGACTCCGCCGCCTGGGCCTCGGCCGCTCGCGCGTTCCACGCCGCGAAGCGCTCGGGAGACTCCAGCCCCTCGGTGTCCACGGGACGGCCGGCCTTCAGCGCCGCGAGCACCGCGCGCGGCGGGCGCTTCACGCGCGGCCCCTCCGCACGAAGCGCGTCGAGCGCGCGCCGCTCCGCCTCCAGGCGGCGCGCCCAGGCCACCGCCTCGGGCCAGCCGAGGCGTTCCAGCCAGTCAAACGGGAAGCCCGTCGTGCGCACCACGACGTGGGGGAAGAGGGACCAGCCCTTCATGCGTCACGCACCCTTCGGAGGCGGGCGCGGGGGCGCCCGACGGTGGCGCTCAGTCCTGCGTCCGCGCCGGGACGGTGATTTCCTGCCCGGGCACCGCCATGACCCACAGCTCGCGAGCGGGCTGCCCGGCACAGCTCACGAGCACCTTCAGCTCCCGCCCCGCCTCGATGGGCGCCTTCGTCACCGGCGTCGGGGTGGGCAACACCGCGTCGCCCACCTTCACCTGGCACCCGGACGGACCCGCTTGGATCGTCAGGTGCCCCGTGGCCGCAGGCAGCGACGCGGGCGCATCCGCCAGCGTCCGCACATCGACGTGGTCCCGAGACTGGGTCGTCCCGAAGCGGCGCAGCTTGCCCTCCATCGCCGTGGACACGAACAGCGTCGAGCCCGCCTCGCCCCCGGGCACCGCGCCATCATCCGCGCGCATGCCACCGACGTAGACATGCTCGTCCGAGCCCACGCCCACGAAGCGCGAGCTGGGGCCACCGCTGAAGAGCACCGCGGCCCCGCCCACCACCAACAAGCCACCCGCCGCGAGCGCCACCCAGAGGAACGGAGACCGCTTCGCCGCGACCGGCTCGACGGATGCCGAGGGGCGCGCCGCCCCGGGCGCCACGGCCGGAGCCGCGGGCACCGAGGGACGCGGCACGTTGGGCGCCACCGCGGGAGCCGCGGGCGAGGACGGACGCGGCGTGCTCGGGGCCACCACCTGGGCCCCGGGGGACGAAGGACGCGGCGCACCGGGCGCCACCGCCGGCGTGGCGGGCATCGAGGGGCGCGGGGCGCTGGGTGCCACGGCGGGCGCCGCGACCGAGGGCCGCACCGGCGCATGGCCCGGATTCGACGGGCGCGGCGGCGCGGCTACCGGAGCACGCGGCGGCACCGGGTGCGCGGCTGGAGTCAGCGCGGCGTCGAGCGGCACCACCTCGGTGCGATCCTGGGGCTCCAGCTCATCGAACTCCGGGAGCGGGGGGGCGGGCGGAGCCGCCACGCGCGAGGACCCCGACGGCGTGGTCGGCGGGCGCGGGGGCGTGCCCGTCCCCACCGTCGCGGGACGTGGGCCACTGCCCGAGCCGGTCACCGCCGGCCGGGGACCGCTGCCCGAGCCGCGCTGGCCTCCAGGCGCCGCCATCTCGCCCGAGCCCGTGCTCGCCGAGGGGATGCTCCCGCTGCCCGTCCCCACCGGCATGGGCCGGGGATGACTGCCGGTCCCGCTGGCGGCGGCAGGGGTGAACTCCGCGAGCCGATCCCCCAGCGTGTCCTTGAAGTACTGCGCCACCGCCGCCGGAGACGAGTTGAGGCGGTGGTGCGCCATCACCGCCTCGATCTCCTCGCGCATCGCCGCGGCCGAAGGCGTGCGCCGCGCCGGGTCCTTCACCAGCGCGCGGAGGATGAGGTCCGAGACGTCCTGCGGAATCGCGGGCTTGAGCTGCGAGGGGACCGGCGCCGGATCCCTCACGATGGCCGTCAGCGTGGCCGCGTCGTGGTCGCGACGGAACGGGAGCTGACCGGTGAGCAGTTCGAAGAGGACCACGCCCAACGCGAACACGTCGTTGCGCGCATCCAGCGGGCGCCCCGACGCGGCCTCCGGCGAGATGTACGAAATCTTCCCCTTCAGCACGCCCGCCTGCGTGTTCTCCTCGCCCGCGACCTTGGCGATGCCGAAGTCGCTCAGCTTGATGGCGCCATCCAGTGAGATGAGCACGTTGTGCGGGCTCACATCGCGGTGCACCACCGGGTGCGGCGTCCCACCTGGGTCCACGTAGCTGTGCGCGTAGTGCAGGCCCGCGGCCACCTCGGCCACGATGCGCAGCGCGTGCTCCAGCGGGAGCGCCAGGCCCTTGCGGCGCAGCTCGTTGATGAGCTTCTTCAGGTCCGGGCCACGCACGTACTCCATCAGGATGTACGCCACGCCGTCGGACACGCCCACGTCGAAGGTCTGCACCACGTTGGGGTGCGTCAGTCGCGCGTTGGCGCGCGCCTCCGCGAAGAGCATGTCCACGAACTCGGGGTTCTCGGCGAACTGCGCGAGAATCTTCTTCATCACGACGTACTTCTCGAACCCCTTCACGCCCACTTGCTTGGCGAGGAACACCTCGGCCATGCCGCCCTGCCCCAGCCGGCGCAGGATCTGCAGCTTCGTGCCGCTCAGGGAATTGGAGATGTCCGTGGAGGCGCCCTGCTTGCTCCCCGAGCCCTCCGAGTTCGCCGTGCCGAACAGGTACTGACTGAGCGCGCGCGGCTCCAGCCCCTCGATGTCCTCCAGCGGCCGGTCCGTCAGCGGCGTGCGCCCCAAGAACCCCTGGAGCTGGGGCATCGAGGGCACGCGCGCGCTGCCACCGCAGATGGGGCACGCGCTCTCGAAGGACTGCTGCGCGCGCAGCCGCGACAGGTACTCGTGGGCCTGGATGCGCTGGTGGCTCAGCTGCCCGCAGTGACGGCACTCGCAGGGCAGCCACAGCGTGGCCATGCGCGCGGGGAGCTGCTTGGACGAGCGCGCCAGCGCCGCGAGCGCGGGAGGCGGCACGCGGCACATCACCACCTGCGCGCCCTGCGCCGCCGTCTCCAGCACCTGCTCCAGCTTGCCCAGCGCCTCGGGCTCCACCACCTTCACGTGGCTGAAGTCGAAGGCGACGCGGCCCTCCAACCCGGACGCCAGCCGGCGCACGTTGAGGTCGCCCTTCAGCGCGCTCGCCAGCGTGATGTACGTGATGTCGTCCTGGATGATCTTCAGGTGCGAGGCCAGCTCCGGCTGCTCCGCGGGCATGCTGGCCCGCAGGTAGCGCATCACCACCGGGTCCACCGTGCCGAACTGCTGGCGGGTGCCGTAGTCGAAGAACTCGCTCGGCTGATCCGCGAACTCCAGCGGGTTGGCGCACACCGGGCACGCGTGCGCGGGGGCCTTGCCCTCGGCCAGCACGGCCGCGTCGTCCACCAGGTTCACCACCCGCAGGCGGTCCTCGGCGCAGGTCCGGCAGGTGTAGGGCGCCAGCACGGACAGCACGCGCGTGACGCCAGCGAAGCCCTCCACCATGTTGAGCTGATCCACCACCACCGGCGGCGCGTGCACCACGTACATGCCCAGCGCGCCCGCGGGCAGCTTCGCGGCGAACTCGCTCCAGCGCCGCACGCCGAACGAGCTGATGCGCTCCACGCGCCCCAGGTCCAGCACCAGCAGGCCATTGAGGTCCGCGCTGGTGGCGTTCAGGGGGAACGTCTCGTCGATGACGCCGGAGATCCGCACGTGGGTGATGGTCCCCACCCGGAGCCGGCTGATGTTCGCGTTGCTCACGTGGCTGTCCACCGGCCCTACCTCGATTCCTGACTGAACAGCAGCGACTTGGGCCGCGAGGCCCGACGCCGCGACTCGCCCAGGTCCACGACGCTCACGACTCGCGATTGCAGGCCGGCCACCACGCGGACGGCCACCAGATCGCTGTGCTCCAGGATGCGCCGCAGCCCCAGGCCCGCGCCGCCTCCCGCCGAGTCCACCCGCACCTTGCCACCCCACCCTTGCAATGCCCGGACATACGGCGCCGGCGTGAGCCGCCCGAAGCGGTCCACGGCCTCCAGCCAGATGCGACCGCCCTGCGTCGCATAGGCCAGCTCACAGGCATCCTCGGGCGCCACTTCCTGCACCTCGGTGCGCCGATGCGCGTACCGAGCGCGCCCGTCCTCCCCCGCCGGCGCATCGAGCAGCGCGTTCGCCGCCAGCTCGTGCACCACGTCCGCCGCCAGCGCCGCCGCGTTCCGCGAGCCCCCGGCCTCCCCCACCGCGACCGCCGCCGCCGCCGCCACGACGCCAATCTCCGCCACGCGCCGCAGCGAGTGTCGCGTCACCTCGGCCCCTTCAGGCAGGAGCGACGCGCCCCGCAGCAGCGCGCCCAGCACCCCGGCCTCCCACGCGGACGGCATCCCGGAAGACTCGCGCAGCGCCAACATCAGCGCGGGGATGTCCCGCGCCAGCAGCGCCGCGTGCTCCGCGCGCAGCAACCCGTCGAAGAGCACGAGCCGCCGCGTGGTGCCCACCGGGGCGGCTGCGCCCTCGAGCGACACACCGCCCCGTGCGAGCACGGGGACGGCCTGCGCCAGCAACGCGGGAGAGAGGGACTCATCCGGAATCAACAAGATGCCGCCTGCCTGCGGTGGGAAACGGGATGCACGATCTAGTAGCGCACCTTGAGTTCGCTGAACACCGCCAGGGGCGGCGCCGGGAACCCATGGGACTCCTCGTACTTGGCGTTGAAGAGGTTGGTTCCCAACAGTGACACGGAGATGCCGTCGTGGATGTTGACACCGACGCGGGCGCTGGCCGTGACGAAGCCCGCCAGCCGCACGCGGGAGGTGGCCAGCCCCGTGGTGGGGTCCACGTTGAAGCCCGGGTCGAACCGGGGGCCCACCACGAGCGCATAGAGCTCCGCGAACGCCGCCTTGCCAATGTTCGTGCGCCCGCGCAGGTACAGCCGGTGGCTGGGCGCGTAGTCCAAGGTGGACTTCTCCCCGTCGCCGTAGGGCACCGCCTTCGCGTCGAGGAACTGGTAGGCGATGTCGAAGGACGAGTTGAGCGCCGGCACCTGCGCGGCGGCCTCCAGCTCCGCGCCCGCCACGTCCGCGTTGCCGATGTTGCGGAACTGGGACACCGAGCCGAACACCAGCTCCTGGTTGATGAAGTTCTTCGCGCGGTTGAAGAAGCCCGTGCCCGTCAGGCGCACCCGCCGGTCAAAGGGCCAGAAGTCCACCGCCGCCTCGAAGGTGTCCAGCGTCTCGGCGCGCAGGTCCGCGTTGCCCACCAGCGTGGCCGCGTACATCTGCTGGTTGATGGCCAGCTCCGCCAGCGTGGGGGCGCGGAAGGCGCGGCCGTAGTTGGTGCGCACGGTGAGCAGCTCGGGGATGGCGTGGAACACCACGCTGGCCCGCGGCGACACCTGATCCGTGCGCGTGTGCCAGACCGTCTCCGGAATCTGGTAGCGGTCGTAGCGAGCCCCCGCGCTGAGCACCAGCCGGCTCATCGGCCGGTACTCCGCGTCCACGAAGCCACCGAGGATGGTCTGCCGCGTGTCGTCCATCGTCAGGGTGGGCAGGACGTTGGGGTTGTTCACCACGTCGTTCTTCACGTCACCGCCGAACGTGACGTTGAGGTCGCCCATCGAGAACAGGGCCCGCGCCTCGCCACCCAGCCGGCGCCGCTTGCCCAGCGCCCGCGTGGGGTCGCTGTCGAACGCGCTCTCCAGCGTCACGTCGCGGCGCTTGAAGAAGGCATAGGCCTGGGCGAACAGGCGCAGGTTCTCCGTCACCTGCTGATCCACCTGGGCCGCGGCGTTCAGGTTCTGCGCGCGCTCGGTGTCGTCCGGCGTGTAGTGGCACCGGCCGCAGTTGCCCACGGTGGAGATGTTGGTGCCGCCCGGACGCCCCAGCTTCGCGTCGGTGTAGGCCGCGTCGAGTGACACCGGCCCCACCTTCATCTTGCCGCTGACCTGGTGGACCCTCGAGTCCTCGTTGGTGTCCACCTGGCCCGTGTGAGGGTCATTGAAGAGCTGCGGGCCGTCCGAGCCGTACCCGTAGTACCCGAGCAGCGCCTCCACCGGCCCGCCGCGGCCCGCCACGTTGGCCTGCACGCGCCACGTCTTGTCCTGCCCCGCCAGCACGCGCGCGTCCATGCCCACGCTGCGGCCCTCGGGGATGAGGTCCGCGGGCTGCCGCTCGATGAGGTTGATGACGCCGCTGAACGCGTTGGAGCCGTAGAGCGAGGAGCCCGGGCCTCGGATGACCTCCACCTGCTTGAGGTTGGTCATCGGCGTCGTCTCGTCCGCGTAGAACTGGCCCGTCCACGGGTCCGTCAACGGCCGGCCGTCCTTCAGCAACAAGAGACGGTTGGAGAGGTAGTTGGAGCCCAGGCCGCGCGAGCTGACCGCCGCCTTGCGCATGGAGCCCCGCCGGCACTCCATGCCGGGGAAGTACTGGATGGCCTCGCACAGCGAGAACTGGCCGGTGCCCTCCAACTCCTCGGCCGGAATCCACGACACGGTGAGGGGCACGTCCGAGATGCGCTGCCTGCGCTTGGAGGCCGTCGTGACGATGGCCTCGCTCTGCATGCGGCTGACCGACTCCTCCAGGGCGGAGGCGCCCGCGAGCGGATCCGGTCCATCCAGCCCCGCCAGGCCCGCGGGGGGCGGCATGGGGCGATCCATCGTCGGCTGCGAGAACGGCGCGCTCGCCGGGATGTTGTCGTGCACGGGCGCCGCGTGGGCCGGCACCGTGGCCGTGGCCGGAACCGTGGAGGACGCCGCGGGCGCGTCCAGCGGCAGCGAGCCCGTGGCCGGCACCACCGCGGGCGCCACGCCCGTGCCGGAGACAGTCTCCAGCGAGGGTGAGCCCGGCGAGGCCACCGGCAACGGCTCCGTGCCCACCGCGTGGCGCGGCTCGGACGCGGGCGGAACGGGCGGCGTGTCACTGGCGAACGGGTCGTCCGTGGACGGGCCCCCGCTCAGCGACGTCGCCGGGTCCACCGACGTGGCCGGCGAGACGGTCCCCGGAGCGCCCTTCGCGCCCTTGCGGGTCTTGGCCACGCGCGGCTTCGAGGGATCTCTCGGCACGCGCGGCGCCGCCGTCTTGCCCTCCTTCGCGGCCTTGGGGTCCTTGGCGACCTTGGCGTCCTTCGCGGTCCGCTTCTTCGCGGTCCGGCTCGTGGGCGCCTTCGTCGTCGCCGTCTGGGCGGACGCGCTCGCCGAGGTCAGGGCCAGCAGCGCCCCCATCAGCAGAGAGCAACCCAGGGAGAAGCCCAGGCGCGCCGTCCGCCGCCCAGGGAAGTCCTTCGCCGCGGCATGCCGCGGTCCACCGTGCTCAGTCGAGTGCATCGTTCTCAATTCCACGGGTGCAAGCTGGGAGAGCCGTGGTCCTGGACGTCCGGTTGGCAACGGGCGCGTCCCCGACTTATCCGGGAATTCCTCGTTCAAGCGAAGAACGCTCCTGTTGTGGTTTTGACGGTACCGCAGAAAATCCGCTCGGGCCAAGTCGCGGCTCTCAAGCTCTGACATTTTGAAAGTCGAGCCGCGCTCCGAGCCCTCTGGACGCAGGGCGTCAGTCATCGGGCTGATCCGCGGAGACGGCGAGGTCCTGGGTGAAGGGCGGGAGCGCGGGACCCAGCTCGTCGGACTTCACGAGCACCGGGGCACTCACGCGCACCTCGGGGGCCTCCGCGAACACGGGCTGACGCCGGGGCGGGCCCTGCGCCACGAGCTTGCGGAAGTCGTCGAACTCCTTGCCCTGGATGGCGAGGAACGCATCGAAGGGGGCCACCGCGCCCACGCGCCCCAGCGCGCCGCGCAGCGCCTCCGCGCCGCCCTTCAAGTCCACCAGCACCGCGCCGGGCACCCGGCCACTGCGGAACAGGACGCGCATGTCCTTGGAGACGTGGGACACGGGCACGAGCGCGGCCTCGGCGCCCTTGGCCTCCAGCATCTTCAGGGCGGACTCGACGTTGGGCACCGGCACCAGCTTGAAGTGCTTCTGCGCGTCCAGGTCGCCGCCGAGGACGACGTGGGTGACGAACTTCGGATCCGCCGGGCCCGCGCCCTTCACCAGCGCGAGGCGCTTGCCGGCCAGCTCCTTCACGGTCCCCTTCTGGAGCGCCACGATGGCCCAGCGCTGCTGCGTCTCACCCGAGCGGGAGGCATAGGCGACGGGCACCGCGCGCGCGCCCAGCTGCGCGGCGGCCCACGCGTCCACCACCGCGAACTCCAGCAGGCCCTCGCTCACCGCGCGGGCGAAGTCCTCGTAGCGACCGAAGCTCTTGGCCGCCACGGGCCGCCCGAGCTCGGCCTCCAACTTCGAGGCGAGCGCCTCCGCGTACTGGAAGCGCTCCTGGCCATCCGCGAGCGTGGTGGCCAGGAAGACGCCCAACGTGGACTTCTTCGGAGCGGCGAACGCGGGGGTCGCCAGCGTGCCGAGGATGAGCGCGCCCAACAGGGCGACGATGCGATGGGCCTTCATGGGGTCTCCTCCGCGGCGGCCTCGGCCGGCGCACCGCTCGCGGACTCCGTCAGGCCGTACAGGCCCTGGAGCCGCTCCTTCCACTCGCGCACCTGAGCGGCGCGAGCACCCTGCCCCGAGGCCAGATAGCGGCGCCACGCGTCCACGGCCTCGGCCGGCTCGTGGCGGCGCTCCTGCGCGTCGATGCCCAGGTTGAGCGAGGCCGTGGCCACGGTGGGCTCCAGCCGCTTCCACACGGTGAGCGCCTCGGCGGCGCGGCCCTTGCGCCAGTCGACGCACGCCAGGTTGTGCTGCACGAACGCATCCTCGGGCTCGGTGGCGAGCGCCGCGCGCAGGGCCTTCTCCGCGCCCTTCATGTTGCCCGTGCCGTACGCGAGCGAGGCCTCGCGGCGCAGCAGCGCGCCGGTGAGCGAGGCCACCCACTTGGGCTGCCCGGGCATGGGCTTCTTCGCCGCCCCCGGCAGCAGCTTGCGCGCGGCGGGCACCTTGCCCTGGCGATAGAGCACCCACGCCTCCGCCAGGGGCCGCGTGTTGGGCCAGGCCCAGCGCTGCGCCGGAACCAGGGCGCGCTTCAAGCCCGCGCTGGCGTCCGCGTAGCGTCCCTCCTCGGCGCGGGCGAGGGCCCGGGCGAACTGCGCGAGCTTCGCGAGGTCCGCGCGCTTGCCTGTGCCCACCCGATCCACCGCGTCCAGGTCGCGGTTCGCGCTCGCCGCGTCCCCCGCTTCCAGCCGGCTCAGCGCCCGGCGGACCAGCACGCGCGGGAGGTTGGCCTCGGCCACCTGGGACGCGGCCTTGGACGGGCCCACCGCGGACAGCCGCTGCACGGCCGCGTCCACCTGGCCCAGCTCCACCTCGGCGAGCGCCGCGCCCACCGAGGCCTCGGCCTGCTCATCCGGCTCCTCGGTGGCCTTGCCCGCCTGGGTGAAGGCATCGAGCGAGGCCTGCGCGTCCTGCGCCCCCAGCCGCGCGTAGCCGAGCAGCAGGTGGTCGCGCCACGTCGCGCCGGGGAGCGCCACGCCCGCCTCCAGCGTCTTGCGCGCGTCCGCGTACTGGCGCGCGTCGAGCTGCGCCGCGCCCAGCCGCCGCGCCGTCGCGGTCGAGCGGTCCAGGTCGAACGCGCGCTTCAGGTCGCGCACGGCGTCATCCAGCCGCGACGCCTCCGCGCGGTCTCGCGCCCGGTGCGCCAGCGCGCGCGCCAGCCACAGCTTGGCGCCCGCGTGGTCCGGCTCCAGTTGGAGCGCGTTCGCGTAGTCATCGATGCACTGGTCCCACTGCCCGGTGGCGAAGTGGTCCGCGCCCAAGAGCACCCAACCCAGGGCCCGTCGCGGCACCATCTCCACCACGCGCCGATGCACCTCCACCGCGCGCTGGAATCGGCCCGCGCGCCGGTTGACCGAGCCGAGCGTGGACCACAGCTCCAGGCTGTTGCCGCCCGCCTGCACCGCGGCCTCCAGGAACCGGATGGCCTCCTCGTGGCGGCCCTGCGCCTGGAGCGACTTGCCCACGGCGATCTGCCCCACCACCAGTCCCGGCTGGAGCGTCAGCACCTGACGGAACTCGGTCTCCGCTTGCGCCGGCTGCTTCTGCGCGAGCCGCACGTCTCCCAACAGCAGGTGCGCCGCGGACGTGTTGCCCAACTTCACGAGCGCCTGGGCCTGGGCCTCGGCGCGCGGCACGTCCCCCGCCGCCAGGTACAGCCGCCCCAGCCGCTCCTTGGGCTCCGGCGCGGTCGGGAACTTCGGCGCCAGCCGCTCCAAGAGCGCGGTGGACTCCGGCATCCGGCCCTCCAGCTCCAGCACCGAGGCCAACCCCAGTTGCAGCGAGACCGCCTCGGGGCGTCCGGCCTGGGCCTTCTCGAAGGAGGCCCGCGCCTGCGCCGCGTCCCGCCGCAGCAGGTGCGCGCGGCCCAGGAGCTCCTGCACCTGGAAGTCGTTGGCCGCGAGCTTCTCCGGACGCAGCGCCAGGTAGCGCTGGAGCCGCGTCACGGCGCGCTCTCCGTCCTGCGCGTAGAGGTAGTAGCTGGCCAGGTAGTAGTGGACGATGAGCTGCTCGGGCTGGTCGGCGGCGGCCACCTTCTCCAGCACCGGCACGGCCTCGGGGAAGCGCCGCAGCTTGAAGTACGCCGCGCCGAGCGGATACGCGAGCGACAGCTCCTCCGGGTGCGCCGCGTACACCGGCTGCACCCGGTCCACCGTGCGCTGGAAGTCCTGCAGCGCGTTGGCCGCGTCGCCCACACCCGCCGCGGCGGCCACCGACTGAGGCTCGGTCGCGAGCGCCTGCTCATAGAGCTGGAGCGCCTTGCGGAACTTCTCCTCGGCGCCCTTCTTGTCACCCGAGGCGCTGGCGGCGTTGGCGGACACCTGGGCGGACTCGCCCTGGCGCACCAACCGCTGAGACTCGGACATGGGCGGCTCGCGGTACTGCGCGAGCGCGGGAGGCGCGGCCAGCGCGGCCAGGAGCACGAGCGCGGCGGCGGGGCGCGAAGACGAGGAACGTGGGCGCATGCGGTTCGTCACGGCGGGTCAGGTGGCGGGGCTGAACTCGGCGACGACGACGGTGATGTCGTCGCGCTGCGGCTGTCCGGCGCTGTAGGCCCGCACATCCGCGAGCAGGGCGTCGCGCAGCGCCTCGATGGAGAGGTGCGCGTGGGCCTGCACCGCGGCGGCGAGCCGCTGGGTGCCATAGAGGCGGTTGGCGCCGTCGCGCGCCTCGGTGAGGCCGTCCGTGAACCAGACGGCGATGTCCCCGGGCCGAAGCTGCGCCTGGCGCGAGGTGAACTGGGACGCCACGTTGGCGCCCAGGAGCGGGCCGCGCGCGGGCAGCGACGCGACCTGCCCGCTGTGGCGGTTGTAGACCACGGGGCTCGGGTGGCCGCCGGCCGCGTAGTCGATGACGCCGCTGCGCGTGTCGATGACGGCCAGGGCGCTGGACATCTGGTGCTCGCCCCGGCCCACGTTGGCCAGGGTGACGTTGAGCGCGGTGATGAGCATCTGCGCGTTGACTTGCGAGGGCTCGCGCAGCGTCATGGCGGAGGCGAACCCGCTCGTCGCGCTCGTCGCCACCAGCGAGGTGGACAGGCCGTGGCCCGTGACGTCGCCCACGCCAATCACCACGCGGACCTCGTCCAGCGCGGCGCGGAACCACCAATCCCCTCCGCACGCGTCCGCGGGCACCACCAGTCCGGCGATGCGCACCGCGCCCACCTGCACCGCGTCGCGGCCCGGCAGCAGCGTCTCCTGCACCGTGCGCGCGAGCGACACCTCGCGCTCCAGCTGCGCCTTGGCGCGCACGTCATCCAAGAGCACCTTGATGCGCTCGGCCATGTGGTTGAACACCACGCCGAGCGTGGTCACCTCGCGGCCCGCGCCCCGGGACGTCCCCGCGCGGGCGCTCAGGTCTCCGGCGGCCAGTTGCATGACGCGGCGGGTGAGCACGCCCAGCGGCCGGGTGATGCGGCGGCTCTGCACCGCCACCAGCACGCCCGCGAGCAGCACGAAGCCCAGGCCCAGCCCCAGCATGCGCACGGTGTTGGCGCGCACCGTGGCGCGCTTGCTCTCCTCCAGGGACTGGAGCTGCTTCTGGAGCTGCTCCAGCGAATAGCTGATGACGACCACGCCCTTGCCGCTCTGCGAGCCGTAGTCGAGCGGCTCCTGGAACTCGAAGACGGGCTGGCCCTGGAAGAAGGCGCTGGCCCAACGGCGCTCGGTGGAGCGCCCCGCCGAGGCGGTGCCCAGCTTCGCGTCCGCGTCGCTGTCCGCCACGAGCAGGCCGTCCGCGTCGAACATCTGCACGCGGAGGATGTTGCGGTTGTCCGCGATGATGGAGCGCGCCACCTCGGTGAGGAAGGCGTAGTTGTTGTCGCGCAGGCTGGTGGCGGACGTGAGCGCCAGGGTGTGGCTCACCGTCTGGCCCAACTCGCGGGCCTGCTCCTGGAGGCGCTGGGTGAAGCGGCTGGAGGTCTCCTCGAACTGCGCCTGCGTGGACACCGCGGACAGCCCCGCGAGCAGCCCCACGATGAGCACCACCAACGCGCCGGTGGTGAGGAGCAGGAGCTGATCCAACCGGAGCCCCTTGATGGCCGCCACGTTGGGCAGCTCACCCGCCTCCAGGGGCGCGAGCAGCGTGCCCGTCGCCTCCTGGGCGAGCCCCACGCTGCCCGTCAGGCGGGTGGCCGTGGCGTCCCCGCGCGTGGCGGTGATTTCACGCGAGTGCGTGCCGGTGTGGCCCGGAATCTCGACGGACGTGGGCACCGGCGCGGTGCCGGAAACGTCGTCGGACTCCGACTCGGAGTAAGGGTGCGGATTCGGTCTGGACACGGCGCACCTGGGAGAGCCGCGCGGGCGCGGGAGGCGGGCAAGGAAGCGCCGGGACTCTAGCGCACTTCGCGCGCGACGCGAGGGGCTGTGGCGCACGAAGCAAGGACCTGCCGCGTGCGACTACCATGGGTCCTGAATGCCGCCCCATTTCCGCGTGCTCGGGTTCCCCGTCCGCGTCCACTTCCTCTTCGCGCTCACGGCCCTCGGCCTCGGGTGGGCCCTGGGTGAGTCCGGCCTCTTCCTCGCGAGCTGGCTCGCCATCGCCTTCGTCGGGGTGCTCGCGCACGAGCTGGGGCACGCCCTCGCCCTGCGGCGCCTGGGCCACGCGGCCCGCATCGCGCTGCACGGGTTGGGAGGGACGACCACGGCCGGGAACACAGGCCGGCTGACGCACTTGCGGGCGGCCTGGGTGGGGCTCGCGGGGCCGATGATGGGGCTCGCGCTGGGCGGCCTGGTCTGGGGGCTGACGCGCGTGTGGCCGCCGGCGCCGGGCGGCACCGCCCACCACGTGGCGTGGCAGGTCCTCGCGGTCTTCTTCGGCTGGAGCGCCATCAACCTGCTGCCCCTGTGGCCCCTGGACGGCACGGACATCCTGGCCGAGTTCGTGGCGGAGCACGCGGGCGCACCCCGCCCGCGGGCCGTGGCGCTCGTGGGCGTCCTGGTGGCGGTGGGGCTCTGCGTCCTCGCGGTGGTGAAGGCCCTGAACGGGCTCGCCCTGTTGACGGTCCTCGCGGCGGTGGTGCATCTGGCTCGATTCTTCCAGCGGTGGCGCATGCCCGAGCCCGCGTGGACGGGCCCCACCGCGGGCTTGGAGCCGACCGTCCGCCGCGCCGGGTTCCGTCCTGCGCATCCACCCGAGCGCAAGGCCCCGGAGGCGGACGCGCTGAGCGCCCTGCTCGGCAGCCTGCCGGGGGCTCGCGTGACCGGGCGCGGGCAACGCGATGCGGCGCGCGCGCTCACGCGGCCGGACGACGGGCCCGAGCCGCCCCCCGACGCGGGCTTCGTGGGCGGCCTGCTGCTGGAAGGCGGGTTGGCCACGCTGGCGGTACGTCCCTTGCGCGAGGCGTTCACGCGGGCACCCTCGCCCCGCGGCGCCCAGGCGCTGGTGTCGGCGCTGCTCGCCTCCGGAGGACTCGCCGAGGTGGAGACGCTCCTGCGAGGCGCCCACGTCGCGCACCTGACGGACGCGACGCTCGAGGAGATCGTCCGCCATGCGGACTCCGTCGGCGCGTCCGAGCTGGCCCAGCGGGCCAGGGCCGTCGCCGCGGCTCGGACTCCTAAGAAGAATGAGACGCGCTGATTGCCGCGCCGCGCCACGGATGATGAACGCCCGACGCACGAGCATGCGGCCCTTCAGCGCGCTTGAGCGGACGGGCCGCGTTCGGGTTATAGGGGCATCCCATTTCAGCCTTCAGCCAGAGGATGTCGCGCGTGTCCCGACCCCGACTGATCAAAGAAGCCTCCGCGCCGCTCCCGCTCGAGCGGGAGCTGCTCATTCGCATCCATGACCTGATGGTCAAGGCACGCGTGCTCGAAGAGCGCCTCATCCAGATGTACAAGCAGGGCCACGGCTACTTCTGGATCGGCGGCCCCGGCGAGGAGGCGTTCAACGTCCCCCTCGGGTTGCTCATGAAGGTGGGCCAGGGTCCGGCCTACGACTTCCTGCACGCGCATTACCGTCAGTCCGCCACGCTGCTCGCCATGGGCGAGGAGCCCATCGGGGCGCTGCGGCAGATGAAGAACACGGCGTCGGACCCCTACTCCGGCGGCCGCAACTTCGCGGGCCACTTCTCCATCCGCGCCAAGAACGTGGTGCCGGTCTCCTCGCCCATCGAGGTGCAGTACGCGATGGCCCCGGGGACGGCGCTGGCCCAGAAGCGCCTGGGCGGCGACAGCATCACCATCGTCACTGGCGGAGACGCGGGCACGGCCGAGGGCGACTTCGCCTCCTGCCTGGTGTGGTGCAGCCGCCCCGCCGAGCCGCTGCCGGTGCTGATGATCGTCACCAACAACAAGTGGGGCATCTCCACGAGCGGAGCGGAGCAGCACGGCGAGCAGCGCGTGGCCGACCGCGGCCGGGCCTTTGGCATCCAGTGCAAGACCATCAACGGGAATGACCCGGTGGAGGCCTACCAGGAGCTGAAGGAGGCCATGGCCTACGTGCGCAAGGAGCGCCGGCCCTTCCTCCTGGAGGCCAACGTGTCGCGCCTCTACGGCCACTCGTCCGCGTCCGGCGCCAATCTGGTGACCGAGGAGGTGGACTGCCTCAAGCAGTTCGAGGCGCGCCTGGAGCAGGACGGCGTGCTCACGCGCCAGCAGATGGACGACACGCGCAACCGCTACGCCGAGGAGATGGCCGCGGCCGCGCGGCTGGTGCGCGACGAGCCGCTGCCCGCCCCCGAGACCATCTGGAACCACATCTACGCGGAGAAGAAATAACCATGGCCAACATGGCACAGGCCATCCGCATGGCCCTGCACTACGCCGAGGAGAACCTGGGCGTCACGGACATCTTCGGCGAGGACGTGGGCGCGCCCCTGGGCGGCGTCTTCACGTGCACGCAGGGCCTGAAGACGGCGTGGAACAGCCCGCTGGACGAGCGCGGCATCATCGGCATGGCCATGGGGTTGGCCATGGCGGGCTCGCGCCCCGTCGCGGAGATCCAGTTCTGCGACTACGTCTACAACACCATCGACCTGCTCAAGCTGGCGGGCAACACGTGCTGGGCGAGCAACGGCGACTGGAACATGCCCATGGTGGTGCGCACGCCGGTGGGCAGCGGCATCCGCGGGTCGATGTACCACTCGCACTCGTTCGACGCGACGATGACCCACATCCCGGGCTGGAAGATCGTCATGCCCTCCACGCCGCTGGACGCGTACGGGCTGCTCATCTCCGCGTGCCAGGAGCCCAACCCCGTCATGTTCCTGGAGCCCAAGGCGCTCTTGCGCGTGAAGGGCGAGGAGCGCATCCCGGGCGAGCCCGATGACGACCGCGCGCTGTCGAAGATGATCGACGCGCCGCTCGGGGACCGCAGCCAGTGGCGGCCGCAGTGGCCGAACCTGGAGGCGTTCGCCGTCCCCATCGGCAAGGGCAAGATTGTCCGTGAGGGCACGCAGCTCACCGTGGTGAGCTATGGCCGCACCCTGCCCCTGTGCGCGAAGGCCGCCGCCGCGCTCGCGGACGAGGGCATCAGCGCGGAGGTCATCGACCTGCGCTCGCTGTGGCCCTACGACTGGGAGATGATCCAGGCCTCCGTCCAGAAGACGGGCCGCGTGCTCTACGTCAACGAGGACACCGAGGTGACGAACTTCGGAGAGCACCTGGTGCGCCGCACCGTGGACGAGCTGTTCTACTCGCTGCTCGCGCCGCCCAAGCTGCTCGCGGGCAAGTTCATCCCGGGCATCGGTCTGGCGGACACGCTGGAGATGGCGTCGGTGCCGCAGCTCGGTGACATCACCGAGGCGATGCGCGCGCTCGCGGTGCAGCAGCCGTAAGCGCCGCACCTACACAATGATGTGCGGGCCGCCGTTCCTCTTTGGAGGTCCGGCGGCCCTGTCATTAGAATCCCAGGTCCCGTGTCCTCGCCCATCGTCCGCGCCACCCCTGTAGGTACCGAGGCCAACGCCTTCCGCATCCGCCGCGCTCGCCGGGGGGATGCCGAGGCCATGGCGCTGCTGCTTCGTGAGCTGGGCTATCCCCAGGGAACGGATCAACAGACGGTCCACTGGGTCATCAGCCATCCGGAGATTGAAATCTTCGTGGCCGGCGACGCGCAGGACCGCCCCGTGGGCATGGTGTCGTTCTCTCACCGCCCGCAGCTGCGGCTGCGCGGGCGCGTGGCCACGGTGGACGAGTTGGTGGTGTCCGAGCCCTGGCGTCGTCGGGGCGTGGGGCGGGCGCTGCTCGCGCAGGTGGTGGAGCGAGGCCGGGTGCTGAGCGTCAAGCAGCTCCAGCTCATCTCGCCGCTGGCCTCCACCCCGGAGACGCGCCAGTTCTACCAGGCCTGCGGGTTCAGCGAGATGGACTCGGGCATCTTCCGCCACGCCGAGACGGAGACGCGCCGCTAGTCAGCCGCCCGCGTGCCGGATCCGGGACGCACGCCGTACCACTCTCGGGAATCGCGGCCCCTCGCCGTGTTCAGCGGTTCCCGCGCGCCTGCGGGGTGGCACGATGCGCGCCACCATGCATCGACTCGTCACGGCGCTCCTCGTCTGTGGTGTCCCGTCCCTGGTGCTCGCGCAGGCTCCCTCGACGGAGCGCTGGGTCGTCACCACGGACCTCTGGGGCAACGCGCTCTACCAGGGGCTCACGTGGGAGCGCACGGGCAAGCGGCTCGGCGGCGAGCTCGATGGCGACGCGCTGGAAGGGGAACGCACCGGCAACGACGTGCGCTTCGTCGTCACGGACGCGCAGCACGCGCGCGCGACGTACACCGGCAAGGTGAGCGGCGACACGCTGCGCGGCACCGCGGACCTGCCCGACTCCAATCACCCGAACGTCCGCGTGAAGCACGCCTTCAGCGCGCGGCGGGTTCCCGAGCGCCCCGCCGGGCCTCCGCGCACGCACGACTTCAAGCCGACCACCTACTCCAACGAGTTCTCCGCGAGCCGCGAGCCCGTCCTCACCCTCTGGGCAGGTGACACGCTGCATACGACGACGCTCGACTCGGGCGGCGTGGACGAGCACGGCGTCACGCAGGCGCTGTTCGGCAATCCGCAAACCGGGCCGTTCTTCATCGGGGACGCGCGCCCGGGGGACACGCTCGTCATCCACCTCAAGCGCC
This sequence comes from Citreicoccus inhibens, assembly GCF_019039035.1. GTDB lineage: Bacteria > Myxococcota > Myxococcia > Myxococcales > Myxococcaceae > Citreicoccus > Citreicoccus inhibens. Next base: position 125,203 of record NZ_JAHNZT010000008.1, read on the forward strand.
TGAAGCTCAACCGCCGCTTCGCGGACAGCCTGGACACCGTCGTCGGGCGGGCGCTCACGCCAGCGCTGGCCGCCAAGGCGGCGGACCTGGGCAAGCCCGTGCGATGGAAGCTGGACCTGGAGCGCGGCGTGGCGAGCCCCGAGACACCCACGGAGCGCCTCAAGGCCTTCACGGTGCCGCTGCGCCCCATGCTCGGCGGGCTCGCGGTGGCGCCGGGCTTCGGGCTGCCCGCGTTCTCCACCGGAGACACCAGCCGCTTCGGCGGGAACATGGACTTCAACGAGGTGGTGGAGGGCAACACCGTCTACCTCCCCGTGTTCCAGCCCGGCGCGCTGCTCTACCTGGGCGATGGCCACGCCGCGCAGGGCGACGGCGAGACATCGCAGTACGCGCTGGAGACCTCGATGGAGGTCGAGCTGACCGTGGACGTCGTGCACGGCAAGGCCGCCTCGATGCCGCGGGTGGAGTCGCCCACGCACCTCATGGTGCTGGGACAGGCGGGCTCGCTGGATGATGCCTTGCGCGCGGCGACCAGCGGCCTGACGCAGTGGCTGGAGCAGGACTACGGGCTGACGCTCTCGGAGAGCGCGCAGGTGCTGGGCAGCAGCGCGCAGTACGTCGTGGCCAACCTGGCGGGTCGCAGCGTGGGCGTGGTCGCGAAGCTCGACAAGGCGCGGCTCGCGACCCTCAAGCCCGTGGCGAAGTAGGGGCGCGCGGGCCGCCAGGGGTGTCCCGTCCAGGCGAGGACGGGCCCCACCGAGCGCTCAGCGCTTGAAGGACTGCAGCACACGCGACAGCCGCGCGTGGTCCTCGTCGCTCAGGTCGGTGAAGCGCACGCCGATGGCCTCGGCCTCATCCCGCACCCACGCGATCACGCCGGTGAGGTTGAACTCCTCGCCACCAATCACCATCGCCAGCCGCACCTGCGCGCCCACGTCGTAGGCCTTGCGCGTGCGCAGGCACAGCCCTCCAGCCGACACGTTGAGCGAATAGGCACGCAGCGCGCGCGCGGCGTCCTGCATCTGTTCGAACCGCACCTCGAACCGAGCGGCCACCCGCTCATCCGTGCGTCGGTTCGCATACGGATTCGGCTCCCCCGCCGCGTCCGGTGCATCCGCCTTCGTAGTCATGCGCACCCGCTACCCCCACGGTTCAAGCGGCAAGTGTCCGCTGGTTCCCAGCCCCGGTTCAAGAGGCCCCGGCGAATGGATTTCGTCGTGTAAGTCCCATCGGACCTCCACGCCAGGAGTTCCGAATGCGTGTGCATGCCGTGTTGTCGGGTGGTGCCCTCCTCGTGGCGCTCTGGGTGGCCGCGTGCACGGGAGAGGTGGGAAGACGTCCACCGGTGGACTCGGGCCAGCCCTCGGGCCCCGGGCGCGACGCGGGCGATGGCGGCTCGCCCCTCCCCGACGGCGGACTGAACACGACCCCCTCGGATTTCACGTGCAACGTGGCCAAGCAGGAAGGTTGTGGGGCCGGAACGACCTGCCTCTTCGCGCAGCTCGCGGATGGTGGCACCGGCAGCCGCTGCTTCGCGGGCGCGTGCGACGCCGTCCGGCAGGACTGTCCGGCGGGGCAGCGGTGCACCTACGCGACGACGAGCGCCGGGGTGACGCAGCGCCAGTGCGTGGCGGAGGGCACAACGGACGAAGGCGGCGCGTGCACGATGTCACCGGACGTGTCCGGCCCCTCGTTCGACACGTGCAAGAAGGGCTTGTTCTGCAAGGACGAGGCGCTGACGGACGGCGGCACGGGCTTCTTCTGCCGCAAGCTGTGCGACGCCAACACCCAGTGCAGCGCGGGCACCGAATGCAACACCGTGCTGCGCCTGCAAGGCACCCTGGAGCTGCCGCTGTTGTGCGGCCCGCCCGCCAGGCCCTGCGATGCCCTGGGCCAGGACTGCGCCGCGCCCCTCGCCTGCTATCCGTCCACCCAGGGGCCCGTCTGCGCGAGCCGAGGCACGCTCTCTGAGGGCGCGGCCTGTGACTTCAGCAACCAGTGCGCCCCGGGCAGCACGTGTGTTCGCTCGGGAACGGAACTCCTGTGCCGCCCGCTGTGTCGTTTTCCCACCGGGAGTCCCGCGTGTGCCTCCGGCACCTGCCGTCCGGTGGACAACAATCCCAACGTGGGCGCGTGCGTTCCCTGACCTTCGCGCCTCGGCCTGGGAACACCGGCGACCTCGAGGGACAACGGGCTTCCCCGCGTGGGGAGCGCGGAGCCTCGCGCGCTCCCGTCTTCCGTCGGGAGGAGGAGACCTGAGTCGCTGGGCGGGGCCGCGCCGCGCCGCGCCGTCCTTGGCAGTCCGCGTGCAACGGGACGGGCCGGGAGGTGGCGACATGGCGTGGAGCGACAGGCTGCTGGGAGTCATGGGGACGCTCGGGCTGTTGGCGGCCTGCGGCCTGGGAGGCGACACCTCGCGCACGGAGTCCCTCGCGACGAGCCTCTCGTCGCGCACCGCGCAGGACGCGGCCCAGGCTCCGCTGGAGCCCACGCCCGTGTTGGACCTGCGCGATGACCGGCACACCACGCCTCGCCCACCGCCCGCCGCGAAGCCCACGTTCCAGCCAGGCTTCCATCAAGCCCTGCGCGGCTCCATCTCCACCGATGGACTGACAACGTTCCGCCTGCGCCTGCGCCTGGGGCGGGCGGGGGACCGCGTGCGCATCACGTTCCGCGCGGGCGACGGCGGACTCACGCTCCAGCGCGCCACCATCGCCCAGGCGGGCGATGACTCCGGCGCGCTCGCCTCGACGCCCGTCCCCATCGCCTTCCATGGCACGGCGGGCTTCTCCACCGAGGCGCGCACGCTGGTGACGTCGGACCCCGTCGCGTTCCCGGTGACGCTGTCCGACGAGGTGATCATCTCGTTCGAGGCCCAGGGCAACGTGGCCGCCAGCATCATTGACGCCTTCCCGGGCAGCTTCTCGCGCGCGGGAGCGTTCGCGATGACGCAGGGCCCGATGGGCGGCGCGCCGTGGGAGAAGGCCGTGGGCGTGGCCACGGTGGACGTGGAGGGCCCCCCCGGCCGCGCCTTCGTGGCCATTGGAGACAGCATCACGGAGGGCTACATGAGCAGCCACAGCGACACGCGCAAGGCGTGGCCGTCGCTGGTGGAGCAGCAGCTCGGCATCCCCGTGGTCAACTCGGGCGTCTCCGGCGAGGGCTTCTGGGACGCCCAGCTCAACCTCCAGCAAGAGGTGCTGTCGCTGGAGGGCGTCACGGACTGCATCGTGCTCTTGGGCACCAACGACTTGAGCAGCGGCCTGAGCGTGGGGGAGCTCGAGGACCGGATGACGCGCCTGCTCGACAGCCTGGAGCCCTTCTGTCGGCTCTGGGTGGGCACGCTGCTTCCCAAGGAGAAGACGCACTACGGCGACTATGGGCAGGTGAAGGCCCAGCGCCACGCCCTCAATGCGTGGATCCGCCAGCTCACGCGTGCGACCGTCATCGACCTGGAGGCCGTGATGCGGCAGCCGAGCAACCCGGACCTGTTCCTCCCCGGGCTCTCGGTCGATGGCATCCACCCGAGCGAACAAGGCCACCAGGTGATGGCCGCCGAGGTGGTCCGCGTGCTGCGCGCCAAGGGCGGCCTGTAGTCCTCAGCGCGCGCCAAGCACGCCGAACCGAGCGAGCACCCCCACCAGCGCGGGCGGCGCCAGCACCCAGTCCGTGCCCACGGCCAGCCAGCGCACGGGCGCACCGTGCGCCTCCAAGCGCGCGTTCACCGCCGCGAGCAGCGGCGCGAAGGTGGGTCCCGGGGCCTCCCTGGAAGCCCGAGGCGCCTCGACCTCGACCGCGTCGGGCGCCACGCGGAACGCCGCCTTCCCCGCCACCGGATGCACCGCCAGCTCCGGCAGATGCGGGCGTGTCGCCGCCACCAACCGCTCCAGCAGCCCGGCGTCTTCGTAGGGGTGGGTGCCGCCCCGGTCCAGGAAGGTGGGGAGCTGCGTCAGCAGCGCATCCTCCAGCGGGTGCTCGCGGCTGTCGCGCCAGTGGTGCTCGGCGAGCGCCACCGCCTCGAAGGGCAGGTGCAGCGACCAGCGCTCCAGCAGCGCGAGCAGCTCGCCCATCCGCTCCACCTCCGCGTAGGGAACCGGCGCCTTGTGCACCCACGCCACCTCGGAGACGGTCCGCCCGCGGCGCAGGCCCTGGACCCGGTCTCCCACGCGAAGCTGTTGCAGCGAGGGGCCCCCGGCCTCCGAGTCCGGATACAGCGCGGTGGGGAGCGCATCCCCGCCCTCCTCCGGCCGCAGCAGCGCGAAGCCGTGCTTCGCGTTCAGCTCCACCACCGTGAACGTCCCTGACGCCATCCCGTCGTCCACTTTCCCGAGCGCTAGCCCGTGTTCCGCATGCCCGCGGCGATGCCATTGAGGGTCAACAGCAGCGGGCGATCCACGTCCCCGCTCCCCTCGCGCTTGCGCCGCAGCAGCTCCACTTGCAGGAAGGACATGGGGTCCACGTAGGGATTTCGCAACGAAATGCTGCGCTGGAGCTGCGGCATGTTGTCGAGCAGCCGCGCCTCGCCGGTCAGCCGCTTCACCTGCCGCCGGGTGCGCATGTACTCGGCGCGGATGGCGCGCCACAGCGGACGCGTGGCCGAGGGCGCCAACGCCGCGTAGCGCGAGGCGATGGCCATGTCCGCCTTGGCCAGCACCATGGTCACGTTGTCGATGACGGAGCGGAAGAAGGGCCACTCCCGGTACATGCGCTGGGACAGGGCCGCGCCGCCGGGCCGCGCCGCCAGGGCCTCCAGCGCGGTGCCCACCCCGTACCAGCCCGGGAGGATGGCGCGCGACTGCGTCCACGCGAAGCTCCAGGGGATGGCGCGCAGCGTCTCCAGGCCCCCCGCCTTGCGCTTGCTCGGGCGCGAGCCGATGGGCAGCGCGGCGATCTCCTCCACGGGCGTGGCCGCCATGAAGAACGGGACGAAGCGCGGCTCGTCCCAGACCAGCGCCCGGTACGCGCGCCGCCCGTCCTCGGCCAGCGCATCGAACGCCGCGCGGTAGGTGGCCTCCTCCTCGGGCGGGGGCCGGGGCTGCGCATCGAGCGTGTGCAACAGCACGCCGCCCACCACCAACTCCAACGTGCGCCGCGCCAGCTCCGGCCGCGCGTACTTGTGGTCCATGGCCTCGCCCTGCTCCGTGGCCTTGTACGCTCCGGCCACCGTGCCGGGCGGCAGCGCGAGGATGGCCGTCTGAGCCGGTCCACCGCCGCGCGCCACGGTCTCGCCTCGGCCGTGGAACAGCCGCAGCGTCACGCCGTTCGCTCGCGCCACCTCGGTCAGCGCCACCTGCGCCCGGTACAGCGCGGCGCTCGCCGCCAGGAGCCCCACCTCCTTGCCCGAGTCGCTGTAGCCCACCATCACCTCCTGCACGCCTCGCGCGCGCAGGTGTCGGCGGTACACCGGGTTGGCGAAGAGCGCGCGCAGCACGTCCGGCCCCGCGTCCAGCGCCCCCAGCTGCTCGAACAGCGGGACCACGTCCACCGTGGCGCAGCCGCGCGCGTCGTCCCAGAGGCCCGCGCGGCGGGCGCACGCGAGCGCCGCCAGCACGTCCTCCGCGGTGCTGGCCATGCTGAGGATGAGCGTGCGGCACACCGCCTCGCTCCCCACCGCCTGCGCTTCCTTCAAGCGCTCCAGCACCGCCATCAAGCGCGCGCCCCCCTCGCTCGCGGGGGGGCCGCCCTCAGCGGCCCGCGTGGCGCTCACCGCGTCCTCGGCGGGCGCGCGGATCTCCAGCTCGGCCAGCCCCAGGCCCAGCGCGCGCACGCGCTCGTGCATGCGCCGCACCTCGCGCAGCCCCGCCTGGTCTCCCCGGGCCTCGGCCAGGGAGCGCTCCAGCACGCCCAGGTCCGCCATCAGCGCCTCGGGCGAGTGGTACGCCGCGTCCGGCAGCTTCGCGTCCACCCCCTGGCGCCGGGCTTCGACGAAGCGCAGGCCACGCAGGAGCCGCTCCTCCATGAAGCGCAGCTTGCGCCGCCAGGGTTCGCCCTCGGTCCGCGCGCCCTGGAGCTTCGCCACCTCGGGCAGCTCGCGCGCATCCTCCGCCAGGGAGCGCTCCAGTGCGTCACCCGGGGCCACGTGCCGCACCGACTGGGACAGCATGCCGCCCAGCCGCGCCACCTCGCGCAACAGCAGCCGCAGGCCCCGCGCGTGGTGCGCGCGCAGCGTGTCCGCGAACACCTCGGGCGTCACCAGCGGGTTGCCGTCCATGTCCCCGCCCACCCACGAGTGCACCCGCACGGGCGTGGCCACCGGCCCGAGCGGCTCGCCATAGGCGCGCTCGAAGGCCCACGCCAGCGACTCGGGCACGCAGCCCACCTCGTCCGCCAGCATCTCCTCCACGTACCAGAGGACGTTCTTCACCTCGTCACCCACCGTGGGCCGCTCGCGCCGCAGCTCGTCCGTCTGCCAGAGCGCGGTGATCTCCTCGCGCATGGCGGCCAGGTTCTCCGCGCGCTCTCGCGGCGTGAGGCGGCAGCGGTCTCGCTCTTCCAAGAGTTGCGCCAGGCGGTACAGCTTCTCCAGCAGCGTGCGGCGCACCGCCTGCGTCGGGTGGGCCGTGAGCGTCAGCGTCACCCGCATGCCGTCCAGCGCCTCGCGCACCCGCGCCGGAGGCACGCCCGCGCGCTTCAGCTCGCGCATCGTCGCCTCCAGTGAGCCGCGCTGAGGGCGCGTCACGCCCTCGCTGGCGTGGGCCCGCGCGCGGCGGATCCGGTGGTGCTGCTCCGCCAGATTGACGAGCTGGAAGTACACCGCGAACGCCCGCAGCACCGGCTCCGCCTGGGACAAGGGCAGCCGCTGGAGCACCTGCGCCAGCTCCGCCGCCGCCGCCCGGCGCCCCTCCATGGGCCCTCGCCGCCGCTGGATGGCCAGGTGCCGCACCCGCTCCTCCAACTCGAACAGCGCGGGCCCCTCCTGCTCCACGAGCACTTCGCCCAACAGCCGGCCCAACAGCCGGACATCACGCCGCAACGGGGGATCCACAGGTCGGATGCGCGCCATACCGCCGGGCACCGTACCCCCTTCCCTCGCGGCCTGTGTCGCCAAACACCCGCACCGACCACCGCTCGACGAAGCACCTCCTCCGACATTTCGCACATCGAAGTCATGTCGGACCTGACTGCTAATACGGCACTGTTTCACCTATGCCGTATTTCCAACACCTCATGTTTCGAATTAGAAACACGGATTACCCCCCGGACGGACATGGACATGAGGTCGCCTTCCCACCCACCGCAAGAGGAGCAGCAATGAGGAAGCCCAATCCGTGGCTCGCATGGAGCCTGATGACGCTGGCGGCGCCGGCGGCGCTGGCCGAGCAGCCCTGGTACGAGAAGCCGGAGATGGAGGCCGAGGCCCAGACGCAGCTTCGGCGCGCCTCCCCGGAAGTGTCGGATGACCTGCCGCACCCGCAGGGTGAGCGGCAGAAGGCCATGCGTCAGCGGGCCCTTCGCGAGCGGCTGCACGGTCAGGGCAACGGCAAGGTCCACAAGCTGGGCAAGGGCCAGTACGTGGAGCTGGGGCTCGAGCGCGAGGACAAGGTGTTCGTCATCCTCGTGGAGTTCGGCAACCAGGTGCACCCGGTCTACGGCAACCCCGCCACCAACCCGGGCGGTGACCTGCCCGGACCGCTGCACAATCAGATCGTCTCGCCGGACCGCACCAAGGACAACACGACCATCTGGCAGGCGGACTACAGCCGCGAGCACTTCGAGAACCTCTACTTCTCGACCACGCCCGGCTACGACTCGGTGGCCAACTACTACCGGGCGGCCTCCTCGGGTCGCTACACCATCAACGGCGTCGTGACGGACTGGGTGAAGGTCCCGTACAACGAGGCCCGCTACGGCCACGACCTGTGCGGTGGCAGCAACTGCTCCAGCGGCGTGTGGCCCCTCATCTCGGACGCCATCCACGTCTGGACGCAGAACCAGATCGCCGCGGGCAAGACGCCCGAGGAGATCTCCGCGTACCTGGCCACCTTCGACACGTGGGACCGGTACGACTACGACGGCGACGGCGACTTCAACGAGCCGGACGGCTACATCGACCACTTCCAGATCGTCCACGCCGGCATGGGTGAGGAAGTCGGCGGCGGCGCGCAGGGTGCCAACGCCGTGTGGAGCCACCGCTGGTTCGCGTACTCGAACCGCGCCAGCGCGGACGGCCCCGGCCCCGCGTACAACCAGAAGGGCGGCACGCGGTTCGCGCCGAACGTGGACTTCTGGGTGGGCGACTACACCATGCAGCCAGAGAACGGCGGCCTGGGCGTGTTCGCGCACGAGTACGGCCACGACCTGGGTCTGCCGGACCAGTACGACACGACGAACCTGGCGGACAACAGCACCGGCTTCTGGAGCATCATGTCCAGCGGCTCGTACCTGAACGACGGCACCACGGACATCGGCTCGCGCCCGGGTGACTTCTTCGCCTGGGACAAGCTACAGCTGGGCTGGCTGAACTACGACGAGGCGTTCGCGGGCAAGCGCTCGAACCACACCCTGGGCCCCGCGGAGTGGAACTCGCGCGCGGCGCAGGGCCTGCTGGTGCACCTGCCGCTCAAGCCCCGCCCCGAGCCCGTCGCCGCGCCCGTCACGGGCACGTACGCGTGGCAGGGCGGCCAGGGCAACAACCTGGACGTCGTGCTGGTGAAGACCGTCAAGCTGCCCAAGAAGCAGTCCGCGACGCTGTCGCTCCAGACGTGGTTCGACACGGAGGAGGACTGGGACTACGGCTATATCTCGTTGGCGGTGGATGACGGCGACTTCGTCAACCTGGCCTCGTCGGTGAGCAAGCAGACGAACCCCAACGGCAACAACCTGGGCAACGGCATGACGGGCGCATCCAATGGCTGGGTGCCGCTGAGCTTCGACCTCAGCGCCTACGCGGGCCACAGCGTCACCGTGAAGCTGCGCTACAAGACGGACCCCGCCTCGTTCGGCGCGGGCTTCCTCTTCGACGACGTGCGCGTCACCACCGACAAGAAGACGCTCTTCTTCGATGGCGCGGAGAGCGGCGCCGACGCGTGGGACCAGGCGACGTTCCGCCTCACGGACGGCCAGAGCACCTACTACGAGAACTACTACCTGGCCGAGTACCGGAGCTACCTCGGCTACGACAAGACGCTGCAGACCGGCCCGTACAACTACGGCTTCTCCGCGGACGGCCTGCCCAAGTGGGCCGAGCGCTATGCGTACAACGAGGGCCTGCTCGTCACGTACTGGGACACGTCCATGTCGGACAACAAGGTGTATGACCACCCGGGCGAGGGCCGCCTGCTGCCCGTCGACGCGCGCCCCATCCCGCTGCGCCGCGCCGATGGCCGCTACTGGTCCGGCCGCGTGCAGATCCACGACGCGACGTTCGGCGTTCAGCCCAGCCTCGGCCTGTCCATCAAGCCCAATGGCCAGCCGCGCGAGAACTACCCCTCGATGCCCGCCGAGCCCATCTTCAACGACCTGAACACCTTCTGGTACCCCGAGCAGCCGTACGCCGGAGTCAAGGTGCCCCACACCGGCACCATCATCGAGGTCGTCAAGGAGAAGCCGGCCGCGGACCTGATGAAGGTCCGCGTCTACCCGGCCTCCGAGCTGCACTAGCCCGCCGCGCCGACGGGCCGGGGCCGCGTCCTCCCTGACGCGGGCCCGGCCGTTGCAATCCACGGCTTCCGGGAGCGCCCGTCACGGTGCGCCCCCGGGAGCCGTGGCCATGAAGACGACACATCGTCTGCTTTTCACCCTCACGTGCGGCTGGCTGGCCGCGACCTCCGCGGTCGCTGAGCCCCTGTCCGCCACCCCCGAGGATCCCGACGAGGCCGAGGCCCGGCTGAGGGATGCGGACGCCCTGCCCTGCCCCCTCGCACCGGGCGGCCGGGTGTGGCTGGAGCAGATCGACGCCTGCGGCGCCTCCGCCTGTGAGGCGCTCACGCGCGCGCACGTCGGCGCGTGGACCTTCGAGGACTCAGGCCTCCAGGTGCGCTGCACGCCCGAGCGCGTGGAGCTCATCGCCCCGGCGTGGGAGCTGGCGCTCGCCCCCACCGCCACCGGGAGGCTGCGCGTGGACGACGAGGCCGCGGTGGAGCTGGCGCGCAGAGCGAGCACCGAACCGCTCGATGAAGCCGCCCGGCGGCACCTGGCCCGGTTGTATGAGGGGCTGCGCGTCGCGGATGGCGCGCCCCCTTACGCGCCCCGCACGCTCCGGGCCGGGCTCGCGCTGCTGCGCGCCGAGCTGGCCGTGGGACAGTGGGCCCAGGCCCGCGCGCTGCGTGAGGACCTGGAGGCCCAGGTGCCCGCCTCGGACATCGATGCCCGTGGCGAACTGTCCGCGCTCACCCCGCCCGCGCTCACGGAAACATCCGAGAGCCAGCTCTAGCAGGCTCGCCTCCGAGGTGAACGCGCGCCCCCCGCGGCGCGCGTCACTCCAGGCTCACCCGGGGTGCGCTCCCGCCCCCACCCCGGGTTGGAAACCGGGGGGGACGTGCCGCGCGGGTGACAAAACGCACATGGGACGCAACCCGCGCCACGCCGCGCCGAGAATGGGTCATCGCTCACCTTGCTGCGAGGCACCGCATGGCCATCCTCCCGTCCCGCTCCACGACCGCGCCCCGCGCCGCGACCCCCGCCGAGGCCCGCACGGCCCGGCCCTCGACGCAGGCCCCGGCGGCCGCCAAGAAGCCCCAGCGCCCGGTGGACGTGTTCACCCCGGCCGGCAAGGACCCGCGCTACGACGGGCTGAAGGACCAGGCCCTCATCCGCGCGCTGCACGACGCGGTCTCCAAGCACAAGGACCTCGGCTACAACCAGGCGCGCAAGGTCATCTTCACCGAGTTGGACAACCACGATGGCAAGGTGAAGTGCGTGTACACCGGCCGCGAGGTGACCACGAAGAAGATCCCCTCCAGCAGCGACATGAACGTGGAGCACACCTGGCCGCAGTCCAAGGGCGCCACGGGCGCGGCGAAGGCGGATCTGCACCACCTGTTCCCCACGGACAGCAAGGCGAACTCCATCCGGGGCAACTATCCGTTCGGCATCGTGAAGGACGTGAAGTGGAGCCAGAACGGCGCCAAGTTCGGCAAGGACGCCCAGGGCCGCACCGTCTTCGAGCCGCCCGATGAGCACAAGGGCAACGTCGCGCGCGCCCTCTTCTACTTCTCCACCGTCTACAGCAAGCACATCCCGCCCGAGGACGAGGCCATCCTCAAGCAGTGGAACAAGGCGGACGCGGTGGACGCGGCGGAGGTGAGCCGCAATGACGCCATCGAGAAGTACCAGCAGAACCGCAACCCGTTCGTCGACGACTCGACCCTGGCCGACCGCATCGCGGACTTCTAGAGTCCCGAGGTTTCATGTCCATGAACCTCGCGCCGCTGTGGGCGCTCATTCCTGGCCGCCCCGGCGTGCCGCTCGCCAAGGTGGGCGGCTTCCCCGAGCCCACGGGCCTGTTGAACTGGCCCGTGTGCGCGCAGTGCGGTGAGCCCCAGCAGTTCCTCTTCCAGCTCCCGCACACGCCCGGAAAGCTGGACCTGTCACCCTTCGGCAGCGTCCACGTCTTCCAGTGCCAGAACCCGGAGACGGTCTGCTTCCGCTGGGACGCGGACTCGGGCGCCAACGCCACCGTGGCGGTGCGCCCGGGTGCGCCTCGCGTGGAGGGCGCGCCCTCGAAGCGCGTCCCCCAGGCCGAGTGGCCGCTGAACTTCGCGCCCGCCCAGGAGGACACCGCCGCCCTGTCCGTGGATGTCAACGAGGCCACTGACGCGCAGTTGGAGGCCCTGGACCGCGCGCTGGACGCCGCGCCCGAGAGCAAGGTCGGCGGCGTGCCCGGCTGGCTCAACGGCGACGCGGCCCCCATGTGCTGCGAGGAGCCCATGCGCTTCGTCGCCCAGCTCTCGGCCATGCCGTTTGGCCTGGAGTTCGGTGACGCGGGCCGGGGCTACCTCTTCCGCTGCACGCAGGCTTGCGAGCAGCCCTTCCGCTTCCTGACCCAGGGCGCCTGAAGGCAGGTCCGCTCGCGGGGCGCCCGGTGCGCCCCGCGGTCCGGACTCCCGAAGCTCAGGTCCAGGCGGACACGCCGCCAATCCGCTTGAGCATCAGGATGGGGCCGTCATCCAGGCGGCGCCCGCGCAGGTCGATCTCACAGTCGAGGACCCAGTCGCCGTGGGACTCCGGATCGATGATGCGCTGCTGCGCCTCCCACTGGCGCTGCCCCGCCTCCTTGAGCTGCGTGTGCGCCGGCTTGCGCGCCTGCGGCGTGAGGAGCACCAGCTTGTGCTCCTCGAAGTAGGGCGCCATGGCCTGCTCCAGCTTGGGCGCGGTCCACTCGCCCAGCGCGTTGTCGAGCATGCCCAGCGCGTCCATGTAGCGGCGCTGTCCCAGCGCGCGCAGCAGGCGGTGCAGTTCCTCGCGCACGCGGGCGGCGAAGGCCTTGGGGTCCTCGGTGAGCTCCTTGGGCTTCAGGTCCACCACCGGCTTGGCCTCGATGACGGCCTCCGGGTTCTTCATCCGCTCCCACTCATCGATGAGGCTGGAGTCGACCTGACGCACGGTCGCGCGGAGGTGGTCGAGGATGTCCTCCACCTCCTCGTTGCGGAAGCGCTCCGGCACCGCCTGGAGCAGCGTCTTGTAGACGTCTCCCACGTAGCGCAGCAGCACGCCCTCGCTGCGCTGCAGGCCGTACTCGCGCACGTAGTCGTGGAAGGACATGAAGCGCTCGAACATGTCGCGCACGATGGACTTGGGCCGGATGTTCTCCTGGCCCACCCACGGGTGCTTGCGCGCGAACGCGTTGAAGGTGCCGTAGATGAAGTCTCGATTGGGCTTGGGCCACTCGAGCTTCTCCAGCTCCTCCATCCGGTCGTCGTACTCCACGCCCTGCGCCTTCAGCTCCTGGATCTTCTCGCCCTTGAGCTGGTTGAGCTGCGCGTAGAGCACCACGTCTGGATTCTCCAGGATGGACTCCACCAGCGTCACGACGTCCAACGCGTACGTCTCCGTCGCGGGGTCGATCATCTCCAGCGTGTCCAGCAAGTAGAGCGACAGGGTGTGGTTGAGGCTGAAGTCGCGCTGGAGGTCCTCAGCCACCTTCACCGTGCCGCCCGAGCCGTCGTGGCCCTTCTCCACCTCGACGATGCCCGCCGCGCGCAGCGTGCGGAACTGCGAGGCGGCGGTGCGCAGGTGCTTGCGGCGCAGGTAGTCCGAGCCGTGCGAGCGCATCACCAGCTGCACCAGCCGCCGGTAGCCGCCGCTGCCCTCCGTCTTGTCGCTCTGGAGCAGGTTGAGCAACAGGCCGTGGCTCACCTCGAAGCGCGACTCCAGCGGCTCGGGCAGGCCCGTCTGGAGGCGCTCGAAGGTGCTGCGGTCGTACTGCACGAAGCCCTTCTGCGGCGGCTTGGCCTTGGGCGACTTCTTCTTGCCCGCGGCCTCCTTCGCGGACTGGCGGATGTTCTCGATCATGTACTCGGGCGCCTGGGCCACCACGCTGCCTTGCGTGTCGAACCCCTTGCGGCCCGCGCGGCCGGCGATCTGCTGGAAGTCGCGGACGCTCAACGTGGCGAGCTTCTCGCCGTTGAACTTGAAGAGCTGCGTGAAGAGCACGGTGCGGATGGGGATGTTCACGCCCACGCCCAGCGTGTCCGTGCCGCTGATGACCTTGAGCAGGCCATTCTGCGCCAGCTTCTCCACCAGCAGGCGGTACTTGGGCAGCAGGCCGGCGTGGTGCATGCCGATGCCGTGGCGCAGGTAGCGCTGGAAGTCCTTGCCGTAGGGCGTGTCGAACTGGGCGTCCAGCAGCGCCTGGCGGATGGCCTCCTTCTCCTCCTTGGTGCAGAAGTCCACGCTCATCAGGTTCTGCGCCTGCTCGGCGGCGGCCCGCTGCGTGAAGTTCACCAGGTAGACAGGATAGCGGCCCCGGCTCACCAGCTCCTGCAAGGTCTCGTGCAGGGGCGTCTCGCGGTAGTCGAAGTCGAGCGGCACCGGACGCTGCGCGCTGCGCACGGTCGCCACCTCGCGGCCGGTGAGCTTCTCCAGGCTCTGCTCGATGACGTGCGTGTCCCCCAGCGTGGCGGACATCAAGAGGAACGTCGTGTCCGGCAGCGCCAGGAGCGGAATCTGCCAGGCCACGCCGCGGTCGCGGTCCGAGTAGTAATGGAACTCGTCCATCACCACGTAGTCCACGCGCGCCTTCGCGTCGCGCATCGCCAGGTTGGCGAGGATCTCCGCCGTGCAGCAGAGGATGGGCGCGTCGCGGTTGATGCTCGCGTCGCCGGTCAGCATGCCCACGTTCTCCGGGCCGAACGCGTGCGAGAGCGCGAAGAACTTCTCGTTCACCAGCGCCTTGATGGGACAGGTGTAGAAGGACACCTTGCCCTCGGCCATGGCCTTGAAGTGCAGCGCCGTGGCGACGAGCGACTTGCCCGAACCCGTCGGCGTCTTGAGGAACAGGTGCTTGCCCCCCAGCAACTCCAGGATGGCCTCCTCCTGCGCGGGATAGAGGCTCAGGCCATTCGTGGCCACGTAGCCCACGAAGCGGTTGAGGATTTCGTCGGCGTCCAGGGGGGGCTCCCCGCGCTGGGGAAGCAGGGCGGCGAGCGGGGCGCGGTTGTCGGATGGGGCCGTCATCAGAAGGAAAAGTGTAGGCGGGGACGCCCTGCCCCACCGGGAAAAACGCCTTCCGGACACCAGATGCCGCACGGTGGACGAATGCCGGCCGGGCATGTCAGACGCATCTGGTCAAGCTGTGGGTCCCGAGTTAAGAGCGACCCAAGCTTTCGCAAGAATTCCGTTCTTCCATGACTACATCGACCGCTGACGATCTTCCTCGTGGAACGATTCTTCGACAGACCTACGAAATCGAGTCGGTGCTGGGGCGCGGCGGCATGGGCACCGTGCACCTGGCGCGGCACCTGCGGCTGCCGGGCAAGCAGGTGGCCATCAAGGTTCTCCACCACTCGGCCTCATTGCCGGCGGACATCCCGGTGAGGTTCCGGCGCGAGGCGGAGATTGCCTCGCGGCTGGCGCACCCGAACATCGTCGAGGTGCTGGACTTCGACACCCTGGAGGACGGCAGTCCCTTCATGGTGATGGAGTACCTGCGCGGGGAAAGCCTCTCGCGGCGGCTGCGCAAGCAGAAGCGCCTGCCTTTGCAGGACACGCTGGTGTTGGCGCGCGAGATGGGCTCGGCGCTCCAGGCCGCGCACCGGGCGGGCGTGGTCCACCGTGACCTCAAGCCGGGCAACGTGTTCCTCATCCCCACGGAGGCCGGGGGCCGGGTGACCGTGCAGGTGAAGCTGCTCGACTTTGGCATCTCCAAGATTCTCGACTCGCAGACGGTGCAGACGTTGGACGCGGTGCTGATGGGGACGCCGCAGTACATGGCTCCCGAGCAAGCCCTGGGTCACAACAGCAGCGTGGACGCGCGCACGGACCTCTTCGCCTTCGGGTGCATCGTCTACGAGATGCTCGCCGGGCGAGGCCCCTTCGCGGGAGATTCCGTCGCGGAGCTGATGTACCAGATCGTGCACGAGCCGCCCGCGGACCTCTCCACGCTCGCGCCCGAGTTGCCCGAGTCCGTCGTCGCCGCGCTCCTGCACGCGCTGCAAAAGAAGCCCGAAGACCGCCCCGCGGACGCGAGCACCTTCATCGCGGAGCTGACGGGGACGCCGCTCGAGCTGCGAGCCCCCGCGTCTCCCGCGCTCCGGCCCGTCACCACGCCGCGCGCCGCGCCTCCGAGCGAGCCCGTCGCGCCCGCCGCTTCCCCCACGCCGGTCACTCGGGACGCGAGGCCCGCGGCCCCCAGCCCCGCCAGCGACCCCCCCTTGCTGCCGCCCGCCGACCGAGTCCGCGCCACTGCGCGACGCCGGGCCCTGCCCTGGGTCGCCGCCGGGGTGCTCGGGCTCATCGCGGCGGCGGCGTGGTTGCGCTCCCCCGTAGGGGACTCGGCGACCGCGGGAGAACCCCGCGTCGCACCGACGGCCCACGGCGCAGGCTCGCCTTCAACGCCCGCGGCTCCCACGCCAACGGGCGCGCGGGCAGGCCCGGGCGAGAACGCCCACGGCAACCCTGCTCAGCCACAGACGCTGCAGGAGAATCCCGCGCAGGTGGCGCTGCCGGGGCCCGGACAGAACGAAGCGCCGCAAGCCAATCCATCGCAGCCGCCACAGCCCGAAACCATCGAGCACGAAGCGCCTCCGGCCCATCCCTCGCAGGTCGCGCAGCCCGAACCCGGCACGACGAATGTCCCGACAGGCAATCCCTTGCAGGAGACACCCGGTGTCGCCACGCGAGTGGAAGCACCTCGCGTCTCCACCACGCCGAACAGCCGACCCGCGGCCGCAGAGCGAATCAGCGAACCCGTGCGCCAGGACCTCGCGGCGGCGGAGCAAGCCCTGGCCGCCGACGACATCGAGGGAGCGCTGCGCCTCATTCGCATGAGTCAGCGCAAGCAGGTGACAGGCGCGTCCTACGCGTTGATTGCACGCGTGCACTGCCGCCAAGGTGACCTCGCCAACGCGAAGGCCCAGTGGTCGCGAATCCCCTCCTCCGAGCGGCCCCGCGTGAAGCAATACTGCCGTCGCTACCACATCGACCTGTGAAGCCCGGGCTCGCAGCGGCCCTCGCGGCGAGCAGGGCCTGATGCTGGGGGACCGCTGTCGGCGACCGAATCGAGCTGTGCGGCGCGGACCCGCTGCGCTCACAGGACAAGCACCGCCTTGACCATGTCCGGTGCGAGTTCGTCGTGCGGGAGGATTTGAAACCCGAGCGCCTGACTGACCTGCTGCATCGCGTGGTTGCGCGCGAGGATGTCCGCGACGATGCGCCGCAATCCCCAGTCGCGCCCGATGGCCACGAGCCGGCGCAGCATCTCTTGCCCCAAGCCCCGCCGCTGCACCGCATCGCTGAGGGTGATGGCGAACTCCGCGTCCTGCGTTCCACGCAACCGCGTCAGCCGCCCCACCCCCACGATGGGCCCGGCCTCTCGGAGCGACGGGCGCTGCTCCGCCACGAGCGCCATCTCCCTCGCGTAGTCGATGAAGCAAATTCGCGCGAGCCGCTCGTGGGCCACGCGCTGACTGAGCTTCATGAGCCCCGCGTAGCGCAGGAACACGGTCTGCTCGGACAGCGTCTGGTGGAACTTCACCATGCGCGGCTCGTCCTCGGGGCGGATGGGACGCAGGAGCAGGTCCTGTCCATCTCGCATTCGGAAGCGCCCCACGTACTGGAGCGGATAGGGCTCGATGACCAGCGGAGGGAGCGTGGCCTCATCGACCTCTGGGCCGTGCAGCACCACGCGCGCATCCAGCGCCACCAGCCGCTCTGACGACGCGAGCAGCGGATTGATGTCCAGCTCGCGAATGAGGCGCTGCTCGACGACCAACTGACTGAAGCGCACGAGCAACCGCTCCAGCGCCCCCAGGTCCACCGGCGCCGAGCCTCGCACGCCGCGCAGCGCCTCGTGAATTCGCGTCCGCTCCATCAGCCGGCGCGCCAGCGTGGTGTTCAACGGTGGCAATCCGAGCGCCCGGTCCTTGAAGACCTCCACCCACGTGCCCCCTGCTCCGAACAACAGCACCGGCCCGAACTGCGCGTCCAGGCTGCTGCCCACGATGAGCTCCACCCCGTCGCGCCGCACCATGGGCTGAACCGTGACGCCATCGAACGCGTCACCCAGGCCTCGCTGCGCCAGCGCTTCGCGAATGCCCACGAACGCATCGCGCACGGCCCGCTCGTCCCACAGGTCCAGCTTCACGCCGCCCACGTCCGTCTTGTGCGTCACCGTGCGCGAGTGCAGCTTGAGCACCACGGGGAAACCCAGCGTACGGGCCTTCTCCACGGCCTCGTCCTCGTTGCTCGCCAGCCACGTCTCCACCGTGGGGATGCCGTAGGCCGCGAGCAGTTGCTTGGACTCGTACTCCGTCAGCAGCACCCGGCCCGCGGCGCGGGCCTCGCGGACCAGCTCGCGCGCCACCGCCTGTCCACTGCCCGTGGGCTCCTCGGCCAGCGTGGGCGTCTCATAGAGGCCCGCGAGGTTGTCCGTGTACTTCCACATGTAATTGAAGATGCGCGCCGCCGTGTCCGGGAAGCCGAACGTCGGGATGCCCGCGTCGTTGAGGATGCGCTCACCCGCCGCGACCTCCGAGCCCCCCATCCAGCTCGCCAACACCGGGCGATCCGTGAGTCGCGCATAGGGCTTGAGTCGATCCGCGGTCTGGGTGGGCTCGGTCATGTCCTGCGGCGTGAGGATGACGAGCAGACCATCGCTGTTCGGATCCGAGCCGGCGACCTCCAGGGCCTTCGCGTACCGCTCGGGGTCCGCGTCGCCCAGGATGTCCACCGGGTTGCCTCGGCTCCACTGCGCGGGCAGGAACGCATCCAGCTTCGCGCGGGTGTCGTCGGACAGCACCGCCAGCTCCCCCCCACCGGACACGAGCGCGTCCGTGGCCAGCACGCCCGGCCCTCCCGCATTCGTGAGCAGCGTGAGCCGCCGCCCCGAGGGGCGGGGCTGCCGGGCCAGCACCTCGGCCATGTGGAAGAGGTCGTCGATGGACTCCACGCGCAGCACGCCCGCGCGGCGGAACGCGGCGGTGAGCACCTCGTCGCTGCCCGCCAGCGAGCCCGTGTGCGACGTGGCCGCCCGAGCCGCCTGCACCGTTCGCCCCGCCTTGATGACGATGATGGGCTTGGTGAGGGCCACCTCGCGCGCGGCGGAGAGGAACGCGCGCGCGTCCCCGATGGACTCCATGTAGAGCAGGATGGAGCGCGTCATCGGATCATCCGCGAGATAATCGATGAGGTCGCCCCACCCCACGTCCAGCATCGACCCCACCGAGACGAACGCGCTGAAGCCCACCGCCTCGCGCTGACTCCAATCCAAGATGGCGGTGAGCAGCGCGCCGCTCTGGCTGATGAAGGCCACGTTGCCCGGCCGCGCCATGCCCCGCGCGAACGTGGCGTTGAGCCCACCCGGTGGCCGCATGATGCCCAGACAGTTGGGCCCCAGGATGCGCAGCCGCGCCGACTGCGCGACCTGGAGGATGTCCCGCTCCAACCGCGCGCCCGCCTCGCCCGTCTCCTTGAAGCCCGCCGAGATGATGATGGCGCCCTGGACGCCCAGCTCGGCGCACTCGCGGACGATGTCCAACACCTGGGGCGCGGGGACGACGATGACCGCCAGGTCCACCTGCTCCGGCAACGCCCGCAGTGAGGGCCACGCCTTGATGCCCAGCACATGCGGGCGCTTGGGGTTGATGGGATAGACCGTGCCGCCGAACGGGCTGCTCACCAGGTTCCACAGGACCGTGCGCCCCACGCTCCCCGCGCGCTCGCTGGCGCCCACCACCGCCACGCTGCGCGGCGTGAAGAGCACATCCAGCGGGCGGCGGCTCCGCGCGTGCAGCAGGTCGAGCGACGGGTCCGTCTTCGAGGGCGAGGCAGGGCGCGTTTCGTCCATGGTCTCGCCCTTGTTCGCGGATGCCCCCGGACCGATGCAACGACCGGCGGTCTGCTTCGTACGCCAGTCGTCAGTCGCGCGCGCGTTCAGGCCGCCCGGGCAACCTTCTCCACCGCGGGCAGGAGCACCGTGCGCGCGAACTGAGCCAGCGTGGTGGGCGTGGTGGTGTCCTTCGAGCGAGGCTCGGCGGCGTCCAGGCGTCCCTCTCCCGCGGCGGTGTACAGCTCCACCATGGCGTCCGCGAGCCACGCGGGTGCCCCCACGCCCAGCAGCGCCTGGCGCAGGCCGTCGCCCGGAATCCGCACGTACTTCACCGGACGTCCCAGGGCGTCGGAGAGGATGTCCGCCACCTCGGGATACGACAGGTGCTCGGGCCCGTGCGCGCCGCCGTGGCGATGTCCGGTCCACGCGGAGTCTTGCAGCAGCTCCGCCGCCTTCGCCGCGATGTCCGCCACCGTGACCAGGGGGAACTTCCGCTCCGGCGGCATCATGGTGAACAGCGAACCGGTGCGCGCAATCGCAGGCACATCGTGCAGCAGGTTCTCCATGAAGACGCCCGCGCGCAGCGCGTAGACATGCGGAAGCTCCGCCTGGAACACCTTCTCCACCGGGAGCAAGGAGCTGACGGGCCCGATGCCCGAGCCGTTCTGCGCGCCCACGCTCGACAGCACCACGGCCCGGCCGATGCCATGCGCCCTGGCCGCGCGTGCCGCCTCACGGGCGACGCCCTCGGACCACGCCACGTAGTCCGGACGGTTCGGCGGCGGGCTGAGCCAGAAGAGCGCCGTCGCGCCCTCGAAGGCCGCATCCAACACCGCGCGGTCCTCCATCGAACCCTCCACCCGCCGCGCGCCCGCCTTCACCAGATCCGCCACGGACTCCGGCTTGCGGCTGATGATGGTGACGCGCTTCCCGGCCTGAAGGAGCCGCTGCACGAGGGGACGACCGATGTTGCCGTTGGGCGTGTTGACGACGAATGACATGACTGCCTCCGAGGAACGACGGGATGGCGGCAATCTGTCCCCGGGCTGCACATGAAGCCACTGCATGCTACGCATGTGGACATGAGCCCCGTGCATGCCCGCGCGTCCACTGCACCTCGCCCCCGCGCCGCCCCCAAGAAGCCGCGCGAGTTGGATCTGACCGACATCGACCTCAACCTGCTCGTGGCACTCGACGCACTGTTGGCCGAGGTCAACGTCACGCGGGCGGCCGAGCGATTGGGGCTCACCCAGTCCGCGATGAGCCACGCGCTGGCGCGCCTGCGCGAGCACCTGGGGGATCCGCTGCTCATCCGCGGACGAGGCGGCATGGTGCTCACTCCGAGGGCCTCGCAGCTGACCGCGCCCCTCCATCACGGACTGATGGAGCTGCAACGCGCGCTGCGCGCCGAGCACGTCTTCGAGCCCGCCACCGCCGTGCGCAGCTTCACCGTGGCCACGCGGGACTACTTCGCCGCGGTGATGCTGCCGCCCGCCATGGCCCTGCTCGGCCACGAGGCGCCCCAAGTGGACCTGATGGTGCGGCACGTGGAGACGGCGAGCTACCCCAGCCTGCTGGAGACCGGCGAAGTGGACCTCGCCGTGGTGCCGTCCCACAACGAGGCGCCCGCGTTCTTGCGCCAGCAGAAGCTCTTCACCGAGGACTTCCTCTGCGCGGTGCGGCGCGGCCACCCCCTGGTGCGGCGCGGGCTGGACCTGGACACCTACCTGAAACTGTCCCACCTCCTCATCAGCCCGCAGGGACAGGGCCCCGGCATCGTGGACCTGGAGCTGGCCAAGCGCGGCCTGTCGCGCCGCATCGCCCTGCGCCTGCCGTACTTCCTCATCACCCCCGCCATCCTGGAGCGCACCGACTGCGTCGTCACCGCGCCCCGGCGCATGGTGGAGGCCTTCTCGCACCACCACGCCCTCGACGTCTTCCCGCCGCCCATCCCCCTGCGCACCTTCGACGTCCGGCAGGTGTGGCACGAGCGGTTCGAGAACGACCCGGCCCACCGGTGGCTGCGCGGACTGGTGGCCCGCGCCGCGGGTGTGAATCCCGGTGTGTCCCGGACGCCCCGAGCCTCACGCCCCGTCCGCATCCCGCAGTCTTCCTGACACTCTCATCCAGTGCCGCTGAACGGAAGTTCTCCGGTGGGGGCGCATCGCATGGGCGGCTCGGTGTAGGGTGGAGCGATATGAATCCAGAGAAGCTCGTTTTCGCCCAAACCGTGGAGGCGCTCTTTGTTCGCGCCCTCGAGAACCGCCTGACTCCCGCGTGTCGGGAGCACCTGCGGCGGGCGGGACTGGACCTCGATCAAAAGTTGGAGCGCGCCTACACGCTGGAACAGTGGCGCGAGTTCCTGCGCATCGCCGCGGGCCATGTCTACGGAGGCGTCCCCGCCGAGGCGGCGTACTACTCGCTCGGCGAGCGCTTCATGGACGCCTACTTCGGGACGTTCTTTGGCCGCGCCCTGCTCGGCGTCGTTCGCCTCGCGGGACCGCGCCGAGCCTTGCTGCGCTCGGGACTGGGCTTTCGTGCCGGCAATAACTTCAGTGAGGTCAAAATCGTTGAGCGGAGCCCCACGTCGCTAGAGCTGTGGATGAACGATGTGCTCGCGGATCAGCCCACGTTCGCCGCCGGCCTGCTGGCGCGCGCGGTGGAGCTATGCGGCGGGCAGCGCGTGGTGTCGCTCCCCGAGGAGTTCGATGGTACGTCCGCCACCTACCACGTGCGCTGGTCCGAGCTGCCCAGCGAGGCGGCCCTCAGCGCCACTGGGGGTGGCCCAGAAGGCGCGTCTCGACCTCGGGCGTGAGTTCAGCGCCGTGCGGGGCTCGGGAGGAGGAGCGCTTCCAACGCTCCAGCCACCGGGCCCCGAGGGGGGCTTCCAGGGATTCGAGCCGGGTGGAGGCCACCGTCGTCTCGCCCTTGGTTCCCGTGGCGGCCCCCGCACCCACGTAGAAACCCGCCAGGAGCAGCGTCACCCGCGTGGGGGTGGCCGCGCTGTAGGTCATCAAGAGGGCCCCCTCCCCCTCCTCGCGGCAGTGGCGGCGCACCTCGGCCAGCGCGTGCTCGGTCCACATGTCCGGGTTGGAGGCTGG
The DNA here is from genome assembly GCF_019039035.1 of Citreicoccus inhibens. Classification (GTDB taxonomy): domain Bacteria; phylum Myxococcota; class Myxococcia; order Myxococcales; family Myxococcaceae; genus Citreicoccus; species Citreicoccus inhibens. The sequence goes on from NZ_JAHNZT010000008.1 coordinate 147,730, forward strand.
TGAGAACGGATCGAAGAACACCAGGTCCGCCACCGGCAACACACCGCGCAGGTACGCCCGGGCCTCTCCGAGCTTCAGCTCCCAACGCAGTCCGTCCTCCTCCCAACGGCCGTCCCGGATGAGGGCCTCGGCGGCCTCGCGGAACGGTTGGAGGAAGGGAAAGCCCTGCGGATCCGCCAGGGCGAGCCGCAACGGGGCGAGGTCCACCTCGAAGCTGACGACGTGCAGCTCCCGCCTCCGCTCGGAGCCCAGCTCGCGCGCGCGGGTGAGCGCGGCCACCGCGTTGGTGGCCGCCCCCAGCCCCACGTCCAGGATGACCAGGGGGGCTCCAGGCTGGCGAAGGCGGTCCGCCAGGCGTGGTGGATCCACATAGAGGCCGAGCGCCTCCTTCCAGGGCCCCACCGAGGGGTGCATCACCTCGCCGTGCCCCAGGTGCCGCACGGCGCGGGAGCCATTCCTCAGGGTGACGAGCTCGAACTCACCGTCGCGGGGATTCTCGGACTCAGCCATGACGCAGGGCCACCTGGGCCGGGCCCGCGCTGCACCCTCCCCAGCGAGGAGGGCTCGACTTCGAAGGAAACATGTCGCGCCATTCTACGGGCGCGCGGGCCGCTCAGGTGATCTTCCCGTAGCCCTTGATGACCGGATCCGTCGCCAGGTAGGTCTTGCGGCGCACCTGGTCGCTCGAGTTCCCCTCGATGGTCTGGACGTACGTCTTGCCGCCCTTGGTGTAGACCTTCTCCACGAGGCCCACGTGGTCGGCATGGCCGTTCTTGCCCTGCCAATCGAAGGTGATGGCGTCCCCCGGCTGCGGGTTGTTGCGGCCCTTCCAGTTGCCCTTCTTCGCGATGGCGTCCTGCACGCCCTGGGCGGACGCCGTGTTCATGTGCAGACCCGCCTTCGTGGCCGCGTAGCTCACGAAGTCCGCGCACCACGCCTCGCCCGGGCGCCCGAAGAACTTGGAGAACGGGTTGGCGTTGCCCGCGCCCTCGTGGAACCCGATGTGCTTGGCCGCCTCGGCCAGCATCTTCTGCACCTTCTCGCTCTGCGGCGCGTTCGAGGGCTGCGTGACGCCCCCCGCGCCCTGGCTGCCGCCCGTGCTCCCGCCCGCACCGTGGCTGCCGCCCGTGGAGCCCCCCGCGCCCTGGCTGCCGCCCGGCTTCGGGTGTGCAGGGTCGAACCGGTCGCCCTTCAGGGCCCCCCACGTCTTGGGCCCCACGATGCCGTCCTGCGTCAAGCGGTGGGCTTTCTGGAAACCCACCACGGCCGCCTTCGTCTTCGGCCCGAACTTGCCGTCCAGCGGCCCCGGGTTGAAGCCCGCCGCCTTCAATTCCTTCTGGAGTTCCAACACCTTGGCGCCGTGACTGCCCGACTTGAGCAGCGGAGAGGTCGCCGTCTTGTTGGCCACGGCCGGGGTCTTGCCCAACGTGGTGGTCGTCTTGGTCTGAACTCGGGAAGCGGAAGTAACCGACATGACTACCCCTCCTGGAAAACGGGAAATGACTCTCCCGTTTATCGGAACTTGAGAGGCGATCGTTGCCGGTTATTTTGGATATGCGACTTTTAGCCGACTTCCTTGAGTGTCACATTTGCAACACTCGCCTCGTCCTTGAGGTCCTTGGGAGTGGCGATGGCGGCCTTCAGCTCGCGGGCGACCTCGGCATAGGTGCCCTGGAGGATGCCGGCGCGCAGCCGGGCCATGAGCATCTGGTAGTGCCGGACGTTGTGGACCGACAGCATGCGCGAGCCCAGGTGGTGCTTGCCGCGCATGAGGTGCTGGAGATAGCCGCGCGTGTACCCCTTGCAGACGTAGCAGTCGCACGTCGCGTCGAGCGGCTCGTCCGAGAGCTGGAACACGGAGCGGGTGATGCGCACCAGGCCCTGGAACGTGTAGGCGTAGCCCTGCTGGGCCATCTTGGTGGGGATGATGCAGTCGAACATGTCCACCCCGCGCAGCACCGCCTCGATGAGGTCGGTGGGGGTGCCCACGCCCATGAGGTAGCGGGGCTTGTCGCGCGGGAGGGACTCGGTGGCGCGCGCCGTCATCGTCTCGCGCTCGGCCTTCGTCTCGCCCACCGCGAGCCCGCCGATGGCGAACCCGTCGAAAGGAAGCTTCGTGAGGAACGCGGCGCTCTCGTCGCGCAGGTTCGGGAAGACGCCGCCCTGGACGATGCCGAAGAGGGCCTGGCCGGTGTCCACCTTGGATTTGGCCTCCAGGCTGCGCACCGCCCAGCGGTGGGTGCGCTCCATGGCCTCGCGCGTGCCCGCCTCGTCCGTGCGCGAGTCGATGCACACGTCCAGCACCATCATGATCTCCGAGTTGATCGCCTGCTGCATGGCGATGCTCGACTCAGGGCTGAGGAGCTGGCGGCTGTTGTCGTGGAAGCTGCGGAAGTGGGCGCCCTTCTCCGTGATGAGCCGGTCCTCCGGCAGGGAGAAAATCTGGAAGCCGCCCGAGTCGGTCAGCACCCCGCCCTGCCAGCCCATGAAGGGATGGATGCCCCCGAAGCGCTTGAACACCTGGGCACCCGGCCGGAGCATCAGGTGGTAGGTGTTCGCCAGGAGGATCATCGCGCCCGCCTCCTTGGCCTCCTCCATGGACAGGTGGCGGAAGCCGGCGTGCGTGGCCACCGGCATGAACATGGGCGTGGGGAACGAGCCCCTCCGGGTGTGGAGGATGCCCGCGCGGGCGCCGGTGGGGTCGGTGGAGAGCAGTTCGAAGCGGACGGCCATTGCCGCGCCTTATACCTGCCCCTGCCCGTCAGACACCCGCTTCCTGTCATCCGCCTCCCTGTCCGCCCCCCGGCGCGGCGCCCGGCCGGCATTTTCCAGCCCCTCCGGGAGGTTACAGGCAGTCCACCGGCATCTTGTCGGTGACGCTCTCACCGCGCGCCGTTGATCGCCGCGCCATTTCCGCTACAACGCCGCCGCCATGTTCAACGTCATCAACGTCTCCAAGGCCTTTGGGCCCAAGAAGCTCTTCGAGGAGGTCAACGTCACCTTCTCGCCGGGGCGCCGCTACGGCCTCACCGGTCCGAACGGGGCCGGCAAGTCCACCTTCATGAAGATCCTCGCCGGAGACGAGGAAGCGGACATGGGCAACATCATCCGCCCCCGCAAGCTGGGCATCCTCCGGCAGGACCACTTCCGCTACGAGAACGACCGCGTGCTGGACGTCGTGCTCATGGGCAACCAGGGCCTGTGGGCCGCGATGCACGAGAAGAACCAGCTGCTCGCCAAGTCCGACATCACCGAGGAGGACGGCAATCGGCTGGGTGAGCTGGAGGGCGTCATCGCCGAGGAGGACGGTTACTCGGCAGAGAGCGACGCGGCCACGCTGCTGGCGGGCCTGGGCATCGAGGAGTCCTTCCACGAAGGCCCCATGCGCCAGCTCACTGGCGGCCTGAAGCTGCGCGTGCTGCTCGCGCAGGCGCTGTTCGGCAAGCCCGAGGGGCTGCTGCTCGACGAGCCCACGAACAACCTGGACATCGACTCCATCCGCTGGCTGGAGACGTTCCTCCACGAGTACGAGGGCGTGCTCATCACCATCAGCCACGACCGGCACTTCCTCAACTCCATCTGCACGCACATCGCAGACATCGATTACGAGGCCATCATCCAGTACACGGGTGGCTACGACGACATGGTCCGGCAGAAGGCGCAGCTGCGCACGCGCGTCGAGTCCGAGACGGCCGAGAAGAAGAAGAAGATCGCCCAGCTCCAGGACTTCGTCGCCCGCTTCCACGCCGGCACGCGCGCCTCGCAGGTGCAGAGCCGCATCAAGCAGATCGACAAGCTGAAGACGGAGGACTTGAAGCGCTCCAACATCGCGCGCCCATTCATCCGGTTCGATCAGAAGGTCGTGAGCGGCAAGCAGACGCTGATGATCGAAGGCATCAGCAAGAGCTTCGACGGCACGCCCGTCATCCGCCCCTTCAACGCGCTCGTGTGCAAGGGCGAGAAGATCTGCGTCATCGGCCGCAACGGCGTGGGCAAGTCCACGCTGGTGAAGATGATCGCCGGCCAGCTCGAGTCCGACACCGGCAAGCTCACCTGGGGCCACATGGCCTCCGTGGGCTACCTGCCGCAGGACCACCACGGCGTCGTGCGCAAGGGCACCACCTGCTTCGGCTGGCTGCGCGACCTGCACGACAAGCTCACCAACGAGGAGATCTCCGGCGTGCTGGGCCGCATGCTCTTCTCCGGTGAGGAGCGCATGAAGAACACGGACACCCTCTCCGGTGGCGAGACGGTGCGCCTGTTGTTGTCCAAGCTGATGATCATGCAGGACAACGTGCTCGTGCTGGACGAGCCCACCAACCACCTGGACCTGGAGTCCATCGCCGCCCTGGCCGAGGGCCTCCAGAAGTACGAGGGCACGGTCATCGTCGTCACGCACGACCAGGAGCTCATCTCCGAGGTGGCCACCCGCGTGTGGAGCCTCGAGACGGGCAAGGAAGTGCTCGACTTCAACGGCCCCTACTCCGAGTTCCGCGAGAAGCACGCGGACGCGGCGCTCAAGCGCCGGTAGTCAGCCGGCGCACCAGTGCCGCGAGGCTGGGCCCGCGAGACCATCGCGGGCCCGGCGCTCAGAAGCTCTCGAACCCGAGCGTGCTCGGCCCGACGAACCAATCCGAAGCCGTGCTGTGGTCGGCGAGCGCTGCCGGGGACTGGAACGTATACGCGGCGTAGCTCGGCATCGAGGAGATGCCCCAATCCGCTGACACGTTGAACGCGCTCGGCGCGGAGCCGTAGGTGCAAGGCAGGCCCGCGCAATCGGCCGGGAGCCAGAGCCCCTGGGCCTGCGCGTCCTGGAGGAACCCGAGATAGGGCGCGTACTGCGTGCCCCCGCTCACCACCGCGAGCGCGTCCTGCGTGACGCCTTGAGGGTCATTGACGCGGAACAGATGGTTGCCTGGGTAGGCGATGTTGATGGGCCCGCCCAGGAAGTCCCAAGCGGTGTCGTAGTTGTCGGGGTAGTGCGCCAAGGCGAACTCCTGCGGACTCAGGAGCTCCGAGCGCGGGGGATCATTGGCCGCCGGCGTTCCGGGAAGCATGTGGATGACGATGACGTCCCCCGCCTGGACGTAGGCGCCCGGCAAGGTGGCGAGCGTGCTGCTCCCATCGACCAGGGTCATCCCATCCACGCTGCCCGCGCTCACGACGAAGAGCTCGAAGAGGTCGCGACCGCCATACAGATTGGGCGCCACCTCCGTCAGCCGCAGCTGGGCCGGAGGGCCGGAGCCCAGGAAGCCCGTGCTGCCGTCCTGGTCCATTGGCGTGCCCCGCGTGTCGCGAACGGTTCGAGTCGCCCAGAGGGTGTAGTGCGTCGTCGGGGAATGCTCGCCCGTGGTCAGCTTCACGTCCCGGCCGTTCACCGTGGCGGAGGTCACCGTGACGCCCGCCGGCGCCAGGGAGAACTGGCTGCCAGCCGCATCCACGCTGTCGGGCGCAATCGCGCGACTGAAGCGCACCGTCACCTCGCCCTGGCTCGTGGCCCGTGCCGACACCACGCGCGGGGCAGGACACGTGACCGACGACACGGCCGAGGAGTCCCAGGCCGAGGGCTGGACCATCACCGAACCGGCAGGGGGCGAATAGAGCCACAGCGGAGCCTGGACGGAGACCATGCACCCCGTCCCAAGGGCTTGCGCGGACTGGACGGACGCGAGCATCCGCAAGTGCAGGTTGGCGCTCGACGCGGGGCCCTGCGGCGTCCCGGCCGTGGAGAGGGTGGCCTGCACGAAGCCCGGCCCCGCGCCGCTGAAGTCTTCGGTGAGCGCCCCTCGCACATGGATGAGCTTCGCCTCGTAATTGGCCGCTGAACCCACGAGGTCCACCGCGCTCACGTCCTGAACGAGCGACACCAGGGGTTGGTTGCGCGCGAAGACTTGGAGGTCGGCGATCGCCACCGCGCGCTGCATCCCGTTGACGACCGCCTTCGCGGTGACCGTCAGGCCCACGAGGTCTCCCACGGCCAGGGGCGGCGAGAGGGTGGTGGGGTCCACCGCGACGAAGATTGCCGAGCCCCCCTGGCTTGCCTGGAGAAAGAAGCCCGCGGGATCGTTGAGCGCGTTGCCCCCCTGCGGCGTCACGCCCGTGACGAAGGCGCCCCCGATGGGCAGCTTCAAATCCGTGCCAGGGGTCGAGGTCCGGACCGCGGCGATCTGCGTGGAGACGGCGCCCGGCGAGTCGAGAACCGTATAGGACTGCGAGCCCGCGGACTCGACGTTGCCCAGCTTGTCCACCGAGGCATACCGGAGCTGCACCTTTCCGCGGAGCGAGATGGGATTCGCATAGACCAGCGCGGTGGAGCTGGTGTTCGGATCCGAGCCATCCAGCGTGTAGCGCGTCGTGGCGCAGCCGCTGCCCACGGCGTCATCGCAGCCGAGCGCGACGAAGAGGGGCGCCACGTAGGTGCCACCTCCGGGGTTCGCCTGGGTCGTCGGCGGGAGGCGATCGAACGCGTAGTGCTCGCTCCGGACCGCCTCCACGTTGCCCACCACATCCACCGAGTAGAAGCGCAGCGTGGTCTCTTCGGTCAGGTGCAGCGGCTCGGTGTAGCGCGGCGACGTCGTCGTCGGGATGCTGCCATCCCGCGTGACGTAGGTCGCATGACAGCCGTTGGCGTCCGTGCAGAGGAGCTTCACGTCCACCGGGTCCCGATACATCGCGCCCGCGGGGCTGGCCTGCGTGACGGGACTCACCGTGTCCAGGCTGTACATCTCGCTCACCACGGCGCCCGCCTTGCCGGTGGTGCCCACCGCGAGGAACCGCAGCTGCGTGCTGCTCGTGAGCTGGATGGGCGCGGTGTAGCGCGTGGAGGCCGGCGTGGGCACCGCGCCATCCACGGTGTAATGAATGGACGCGCAGGGCCCCAGGCCCGGTCCATCCACGCACGTGAGCGCCACCTGCGGCCCGTCCTTGAACACCCCGCCCCGAGGACTCGCCGCGGCCTCCGGCAAGGGCGGCTCCCACACGTACACTTCCGTCACCGGCGCCGAGGCGTTGCCCGCCAGGTCCACCGCGAAGAAGCGCACCGTGGTGGTCGCTGACAGGGAGAGCGGCGCGGTGTAGCGCTCGGAGGACGTGGTCGGCGTGGAGCCATCGCGCGTGAAGTAGAGGTCCTTGCATCCGGAGCCCTGGCCGTCATCGCAGGACAGCGCCAGGGACAGCGTGCCCTGGAACTTCCCACCGGGGCGTGCCGCGGACACCGAGGGCGCCTGGGTGTCGATGACATACGCCTCCGTCTTCACCTGCTCCACATTGCCGGCCTGATCCACGGAGAAGAACCGCACCTGCATGGACTGACCGACGATGAGCGGCGCGGTGTACCGAGGCGACTGCTTCGTCGGTGTCGAGCCATCGACCGTGTAGTACGTGGCCGCGCACCCCAACCCCAGGTCACGACACTCGAGCGACACGAAGCGAGAGCTGTTGAAGGCGCCCCCCGCGGGCGACGCGCTCGTCTCGGGCGCCACCGTGTCCACGGGCTTCTGCACGATGACGTACTGCTCCTGACGCGGAGCCTCGGCGTTGCCGGCCTTGTCCACCGAGAAGAAGCGCAGGGTCGTGTCCGCGCGCACCACGATGGCCGACTGATACAGGGAGGACTGCGTCGTGGGCGTCGAGCCATCGCGCGTGAAGTACGTGGCCGAGCACCCGCTGCCGCTGCCATCGTTGCACGTCAGTTCGACCGAGACCTGGTTCGAGTACGTGCCGGCCGTTGGGTTGGCGTGCGTGCTCGGCGCGCTCGTATCGGAGGACTGGGACGAAGGAGGTGGCTCGCTCTTGCCACCACATCCCCCCAGACACAGGAGCGCCAGCGGAGCCCAGATGGGCAGGAGTCGAACGGCGAACGGGCGAGGCATCACATCTCCGGGAGAGCAGTTTGCTTCGCCCCAGCCCAGCGCAACGCCTTGCATGCTCCGCGCGCCAGACAGGGACGCGCCAGCCTCTCACCGAACCCCGTCAACGCTCAACACCTTGGATTGCAGGCCACTCTCGTCAGCGGCTCTCTCCCCGCCGGAACAGGAACAGCCCCACCCCCAGACCCGCCACCCACTTCGCCGCCGCGGCCAAGGGCGTGCGCGCGAGGGCCACGGGTTGCGCCTCGGGCTCATCCGGAACGCCGTCCTGGGTCTGCTCCGTGACGGACATCCGAGGATGCGCGCGAGGGGCGGCGGGACTCCCAGGCTCCCGCGACCGACGTCCGAGGATGGCGTTGATCTCCGCGCCCAGCAGGATGACCTGCGCGGAGATCCACATCCACAACAGCAACACGATGACGCCTCCAATGGCGCCATAGTTCACGTCGTACTTGCCAAAGTTGGCCACGTACGTGGAGAAGCCCCACGAGGCGACGAGCCAGATGAGGACACCCACGACCGAGCCCGGGGTGATGAACCGGAAGCGCTGCGCCACGTCCGGCAGCACGTAGTACAGCACCGCCCACAGGAACATCATCATCAAGCCGGCGACCGGGAGGCGCAGCCACAGCAGCACGGCTTGGGCGTGCGCGCCCAGCTTGCCCGCGACGGCGGGCGTCGCCACGGCCACCACCGCCGCCAGGATGGCCACCAGCGCGGTGACCAGCGTGGTCGCCACCGCGATGCCGCGCGTCTTCCACAAGGGCCGCGTCTCCTGGACGCCGTAGGCCGTGTTCAGCGCCGTCATCAACGCGGAGATGCCGCCGGACGCCGCCCACACCGCGCCCACGCCACCTACCGTCAAGAGCCCCACCGGCCTGCTGTCCGCGAGCGCCTGGATGCGCTGACTCAGGATGGCCGTCACCTCCTTGGGCGCCACCCGTGACAGCTCATGAATGAGTGTCTGGGCTTGATGCGGGTCAATGAGCACCCCCGCCAGCGAGACAAGGAACAGGAGGAACGGAAAGAGGGCCAGGATGCCGCGGAACGTCAGAGAGCCCGCGACGTCGCTGACATTGTCCCGTGTCCACTCGTTCTTGAGCTCCACGAGGAATGTCTTCCACCCTATTCCCTTGCCGGGCAGGACCATGGGGCCTCCTCCGGGAGACGACCTGCGAGTGACCTGGAAGAGCATGGGCATCACCCGCCGCGCAGGCCGCCCCCTCGGCCCCGAGCCCCCGGCCGCCCGGTCGCCGGCCCACCGTGCCACCCGCAAAGCAAAACATGTTATCCCTCCCAGGCAGGTGCCATGCGCACGGTGCTCCCCTAGGCAGGGTGCCGTGCTTGGACGTTAGACCCTGGTGGGGGGGACGGTGGCCTGGGGCGCGATGCCTCCCTGTCTGAAGTGTCTTCTGAAGAGGACGCCATGTTCGTCTCATGCCTCCTGACTGTCAGCCTGGCGCTCGCCGCGGGCGCCACGCCCGCCGAGCCCGCCACGGTGTGGCTCGTGCAACCGCTCTACCCCGGACAGGACGCGCTCGTGCAGCGCACCGAATCGGGCATCGCGGCCCTGCTCCCGCCCGAAACGCGCGACGCGCAGCGCGTGGGCCGCGACGCGCTCACCGCCTGGCTCAAGGGACGACGCGGCGATCTGCGCTGCGTCTCCGGGACAGCCAGCTGCCGTGAGCCCTTGGAGAGCTATGTCGCCTCGCTCGGCATCGAGCGCGTGGTGCTGGTGCAAGGCGGACAGGATGACGCGGGCTATCGCTTCCGCGCCGTCAGCGTGCGCACGGACACGGGCGCGCGCACGCAAGCGGAGGCCGCCAATCCGGTCTTCGAGAAGGCGCTCGCGGGCGCGCTGGTGAAGTTCCTCTCCATCAACGCCACGGTGGAAGCGGTGAGCCAGCCCTCGGGCGCCACGGTCTTCATCGACGGCGTGAAGATGGGCACCAGTCCCTTCACCGCCGAGTTGCTCCCAGGCGAGCACACGTTTCGCTTCGAGCTCGCGTCGCACCTGCCCTGGGAAGTCACCCGGCAGGTGGGCTCGCGCGAGAAGGTGAAGGTCGAGCGCGCGTTGGAGAAAGTGCCCGCGCGGCTGGTGGTGAAGGCCGCGCCCGTGGGCACTGAGATCCTCGTGGACGGGCAGCGCGTGGGCATCAACGCGGTGGACCAGGGCATCCAGCCGGGGACGCATGTGCTCACGCTGACGCAGGAAGGCTATCTGCCCCACGAAGTCCAAGCGGTCATCCAGCCGGGAGAGACCTTCACGCTGGAGCAGGCCTTGAAGCCCACCGGGTTGCAGTCCTTCAAACTCGCCATGCGCGCGCGGCAGGAGGCCACGTATGACTTGAAGAGCTACCTGGAGGTCTCCATCGAGTCGAACCGCCTCACCGGGTCCTCCGTGGAGACGCGCCCCGTCAACTCGCCGGATCCGCTCCAGGCCTTCCGCACGCAGGACGTGCGCGCTCCCGGCCGGCAGCGCGTTCAAGGGTTCGGGCTCGAATACGGGCGCTACGGCAAGTTCTTCGGCGTGATGTTGGTGGGCGGCAGCTACTACACCACCGGCGACACCTGGACGCTGGGCGTCACGGTGCCGGACGAGGCCGCTGGAGAGAGCGTGGACGCGGTGAAGAGCCGCGGCTCGCTCGACGTGAAGGCGCAGTTCCTGCGCGTGCGCGCGCTCCAGCCGCAGCTGCGATGGGTGGTCGGCCCCGTGGCCCTGGCCGCGCAAGCGGGGCTGGAGCTGCAAGGCGTGCTGCTCAAGGAGCGCGGCGAAGGACAGCTCTTCTCCGATGGCCTCTACACGTTGGACGTACACGCCATGGGGCAGGCCACCTTGCGCGTGTTCCTCTACGAAGGGCTCTACGCCTCGGCCGCGTACCAGCACAGCTTCTCGCTGACGAAGAACATCTCGGGCACCAGCAACTTCCGCGGAGGATTCGGCTATGCGTTCTGACCTGCGCCGCGTGTGTCTCCTTGCCGTCCTCGCGCTGTCCACCGCGAGCCTGGCGGAGCCGCTGGTGGGCCCCTCGGTGGGCAACGGCGACGGGCTCGTGGCCGAGGGCCAGCGCCTCTACAACAAGAAGAAGTATGCGGAGTCCTCGCGCCTGTTCCTCCAGGCCACCCGCGCCAGCCCCACCACGCTGCCCGCGTATCTGGGATTGGCGCGCTCGCGGCTCGGGGCGAAGGACGTTGCGGGCGCGTGCGTCGCGTACCGCGCCTATCTGCGCAGCGCGCCGGACATCCAGGACCGCGGCAAGGCCAAGCGCGAACTGGAGCTGTGCGAGCGGCAGTTCAAGGCGGCGTACCGCAGGAAGAAGGCACCGGTCGACCTCACCGCGCGCCATGTGGAGCTGAAGTCCGCGTTCTTCGCCGCGCTGGAAGCGGGCAAGCTCGTGGGGCCGGGCTCGGCCGGAGACGTGCTGGCCACGCTCGTGTCGCAGGGATACCTGGGCGTGGACCTCGGGGGAATGGGGACTCGGTTGAGCGCGGCGTGTCGCGCGGCCACCGAGACGCTCCATGGCAACGCGCTCTCCGGTGAGGCCGTGGAGCCGGAGCGGCTGCGCGAGTCTCGCGCCTTGTTCGACCTCGCGCGCGACACGGGCGAGCCCGCGGCCCAGGCCGCCTCGCAGCTCCCGTTCCTGGAGGGTCAGGCGGCGCTGCGCTCGGGCGATGCGCGCAAGGCCCAGGCCCTGTTCGCGCAGGCCGCCGCGGCGGCTCCCGCGCGTCCCGAGTACCGCGTCTGGCGCGCATCCGCGCTCCAACAGGCGGGAGATCTCCCGGGCGCGCTCGCGGTGATGGAAGCGGAGCTGCCCCAGGACTCGCGCACCGACGTGCTTCGCGCGGCCACGGCGCAATCACAGTCTCCCGAAGCCGGTGCGCGCGAGTTGGAGCGGCTGCTCTTCCAACGCTACGCCGCCACCTCCACCCGCTGACGAGGCGCGTCCGGACCTATGCCCATCCACATCTGCCAGCGCTGCGAGGCCCAGCACGACACCTGGAATGGCGCCTGCCCCGCGTGCGGCGGCACCCACTTGCTCACGCTCGCGCCCACCGAGGACCGGATGTTGGGCCGCGTGGTGGCCGGGCGCTACCGCATCCTGCGGCGGTTGGGTCAGGGCGGCATGGGCTCTGTCTATCTGGCCGAGCAGGTGGGCATTGGCCAACAGGTGGCGCTCAAGTTCCTCAACAGCGGCTTGTCCATGGATCCAGACGTCGCGCGGCGCTTCCTCAACGAGGCGAAGAGCTACGCGCGCGTGGCGCACCCCAACGCGGTGATGCTGCACGACTTCGGGCAGGACGAGGAAGGCGGCCTCTACATTTCCATGGAGTATGTGGAGGGAGACGACCTCAAGCGCGTGCTGCACGCGGCTGGGCGCCGGCCACCCCATGAGGCGGGCGACATCATGCTCCAGGTCGCGGACGTGCTCGCGTACGCGCATGCACGACAGGTCATCCACCGCGACCTCAAGCCTGAGAACATCATGGTCCGGCAGGGCCTGCGCGGCTTCCACGTGAAGGTGCTCGACTTCGGCATCGCGCGCATCGCGGACGGCGCGCCTCGCCTCACGGTGCAAGGCGCGGTGGCGGGGACGCCTCGCTACATGGCGCCGGAGCAGGTGCTGGGGTTGGACGCCGACGCGCGCGCGGACGTGTATGCCGTGGGCATCGTCCTGTTCGAGATGCTCACGGGCCGCCAGCCCTTCGACGGGACCACCATCCCGGAGATCATGCAGAAGCAGGTGCACCAGCCCATGCCCCGGCTGGCGGAGCTCTGCCCGGATCTCCAACTGCCCGCGCTCGACGCGGTCATCCAGAAGGCCACCGCGAAGAACCGCGTCGAGCGCTACGCGACGATGGAGGCCTTCGCCTCGGACTTGAGCAACGCGCTGCCCACGTTGACGGGGCGCTCGGCGCTCAGCCTCACCCCGGTGCCAGGAGGCGCGCCCGGTGCGCCTCAGACGCCCGGCACCCTGCTCTACGGCGATGGCACCGAAGCCACCCTCATTCGAGGCGCCACGCCCGCCGCGGCCATGCCCGCGGTGCCCATTCAACTCACGCAGCCCGCGCCCGGTGCAACGCCCACGTCGGCGCCGTCCGGCGCGCGCGCGCCATCCGCGACAGGCACCACGCCCGACGCCGCGAGGAAGGCAGGGCCTCCGTCCCTCGGACAGCCCGCCCAGGGTGCCACGCCCACCTCCGCAATGCCCATCTCCCGTCCCATGTCCGACGGGCTGGACAAGACCGCCCTCCCCGCGTCGCCTTACGCCCCCCCCGCGAACCGGCGAGGCGGCCTGCTGAGCGCCATCGTGGTGGGCGGCATCATGATGGCCGCGGGCCTGGGCATCGTGCACCTGCGCACCATGTCTCCCGCGGGGCCTTCGACCCAGGTGGCTGCGCGGCCCGCGCTCGACCCCGCGGCGGGGACGGCTCCAGCGCCAGGCGCGGCTACCGCAGACGGCACGTCAGCCCCCACGCGCGAGCCCCATGAGGAAGGCGCTGCGCGGCCCGCCCCCGGAACCGAACCAGCCACGGCAGCGCCGACGACGGTCGGAGGCGAGGCGGCGACGGGCGCGACGCCCCATGGCCGCACGGTGACGCCCTCAACCGACACCGTGCCCGCCATCACGGCACCCACGGGCGGACCGGGCGCAGACTCCGCGCCATCCACGGCGGACGCGGTGCCTCGCCCTTCAGGCCCCGCGACGCCCGATGAACAGCGTCAGGCGCGCGAGCTGCTCTTCCGCGCCAACCTCGAACTGGCCACGGGCAAGCTGGGAGATGCCCAGGCCATCCTCGACAGCGCGCCAGAGCTGGCGGCGGCCGAGCCGCGCCTGGAGGAGCTGCGCACGAACGTCTCGAAGGCCACCGCGCTGATGAATCGCGGCAACACCCAGGCCCGCGATGGCGCCTGCGAGTCCGCCATCCGCACGTATCGCGAGGTCCTGAAACTGTTCCCCAAGGCGCGCGATGCCCAGTCCGCCATCGCGCGATGCCGCGCCGACCTGCCGCCCGAGATCGCCCCCTGAGGGCCGTCCCTCACCCAGCGAACACGGGCAGCACGGGAGCATCCTTGAGCCGAGGCGCCCGAGCATCCTTGGGCGACAGGAGCGGCGGATTCACGGGCCAGGGAATGCCCAGGTCGGGATCATTCCACGCGATGCCGTGCTCGCAGTTCGGCGCGTACAGCTCCGTGCACTTGTATGAGAAGTCCGCCGAGTCGCTGAGCACGCAGAAGCCGTGCGCGAAGCCCGGAGGCACCCAGAGCTGACGCTTGTTGTCCGCCGACAGCTCCACCGCCATCCACTGACCGAAGTGCGGCGACCCGCGGCGGATGTCCACCGCCACGTCCCACACCGCGCCCGCGAGGACCTGCACGAGCTTCCCCTGCGCCTGCGGCTCCTGGAAGTGCAGCCCGCGCAGCGTGCCCTTCACCGAGCGCGACAGGTTGTCCTGCACGAAGGGCCCAGGGATGCCCACGTCCGCATAGCGGCCCGCATGGAACGTCTCCAGGAAGAAGCCCCGGTCATCTCCGAACACCTTCGGCTCCAGGAGCAGCACTCCGGGAAGCTCGGTGGGAATCACCTTCACGACACCGCTCCTCGATTCTCGCTGAGCGCCAGCAGGTACTGGCCGTACTCGTTCTTGCGCATGGGCTCGGCCAGACGGGAGAGCTGCACCGCGTCGATGTACCCCATGCGAAAGGCAATCTCTTCCAGGCACGCCACCTTCAGGCCCTGCCGCTGCTCGATGATCTGGATGAAGTTGGACGCCTGCATGAGCGACTCGTGCGTACCCGTGTCCAGCCACGCATACCCGCGCCCCATCAACTCCACGGTGAGCTGCCCCCGACGCATGTACTCCGCGTTCACGTCGGTGATCTCCAGTTCGCCCCGGCGGCTCGGCTTCAGGTCGCGGGCGATCTCCACCACCTGGTTGTCGTAGAAGTACAAGCCCGTGACGGCGTAGTTCGACTTGGGCCGCGCCGGCTTCTCCTCGATGCTCAGGGCGCGCTGCTGGGCGTCCAGCTCCACCACGCCGTAGCGCTCCGGATCCTTCACGTAGTAACCGAACACGGTCGCGCCCGAGTCCCGCCGCGCCGCGCGCTGCACCTGCTCGCTCAATCCGTGCCCGTAGAAGATGTTGTCGCCCAGGATGAGCGACACCGGATCCTTTCCGACGAAGTCGCGCCCAATCACGAACGCCTGCGCCAGCCCTTCGGGTCGCGGCTGCTCGGCGTACTGGAAGGACACGCCCCACTGGGAGCCATCGCCCAAGAGTTCGCGGAAGCGCGGCAGATCCTGCGGCGTGGAGATGATGAGCAACTCTCGGATGCCCGCCAGCATCAGCGTGGACACCGGGTAGTAGATCATCGGCTTGTCGTGCACGGGCAGCAGCTGCTTGCTCACCACGCGCGTCAGCGGGTACAGGCGCGTGCCCGAGCCTCCCGCCAGGACGATTCCCTTCATGGCCGCACCTCGCGCGCCGCCTTCCATGCCGCGTGGAAGCGCGACAGGGAATCGCCGAGCGCCATCGGTCGCTGCGTCAACTGGGCCCGCGCCTTGTCCGTCTTCAGGCCACTGCGCAGCGGCCTCGGCGCGGGGAGCTTCAGGTCCGCCATCCGAGTCGGGACGATCAGCGCCGGGTCAAAGCCAAACACCGCGCACACCGCGCGCCCGAAGGCCACGCGGTCCAACACCTCGGCGCCGCACGTGTTCCACACGCCGCCCAGACGCCGCGTGCCCAACTCCACCAGCATGGCCGCCACGTTGTCCGCGAGGCTCGGGGACACCACCTGGTCCTCGAAGAGCTTCACCGGCTGGCCCTTCTCCAGCGCGCCCACCAGCCACGCCCCGAAGTTCACCCGCCCCTCCACCGCGGGCCAGCCATACACCACCGCCGTACGCGCAATCGCACAGCCCGGCGCGAGCACCCGCGCGGCCTGCTCGCCCATGTGCTTGGTGATGGCATACACGCCCCGAGGGTTCGGCACCGCCGCCTCGTCATACGGCCCCGCGTCTCCATCGAAGACGTAGTCCGTGGACACATGCACCAGATGCGCGCCCGCCTTCTGCGCGGCCCGCGCCACGAAGGCCGTCGCGGACACGTTGCCGGCATACGCCGCCTCGGGGTCCTTCTCGCACGCGTCCACTTCGGTCATGGAGGCGCAGTGGATGACGACCTCGGGTGAAGCCGCCTGGAAGGCCTCCACCACCTCTGCCTCGCGCGTCAGGTCCACCGACGCGTAGCGGAAGTCGCCGGGGGCTCGGCGCGGGCCTCGGCCCAGGCCCACCACTTCGTGTCCCTCCTGGGCCAGCAGCGCGCACGCCCGCCGCCCCACCAGTCCGTTCGAACCCGTGACGAGAAAGCGCATGGTGGCCTCAGGCTCCCCGGCCGTGGAGCCGCGTCTGGTATTGCGTGTCGAAGTACTGCCGATACGCGCCGCTCATCACGCGCTCCCACCAGGCCGCGTTGTCGACGTACCAACGCACCGTCTGCTCCAGGCCCTGCTCAAAGGTGTGCGCCGCCTTCCAGCCCAGCTCCGCGCGAATCTTCGACGGGTCAATGGCATAGCGCCGGTCATGTCCCGGCCGGTCGGTCACGAAGCGGATGAGGGACTCGGGCTTGCCCAGGAGCGCCAGGATGTTCCGGACGATCTCCAGGTTGCGGCGCTCGGCGCCCCCGCCAATGTTATACACCTCGCCCGCCCGCCCCTTCTCCAGCGCGAGCAGCAACGCCTGACAGTGGTCCTCCACGTGCAGCCAGTCGCGCACGTTGCCGCCATCGCCATACACAGGCAGCGGCTTGTCATGCAGCGCATTGACGACCATCAGGGGAATCAGCTTCTCGGGGAACTGGTAGCGCCCGTAGTTGTTCGAGCAGCGCGTCACCACCACGTCGAGCTGGAACGTATGGTGGTACGCGAGCGCCACCAGGTCCGAGCTCGTCTTCGAGGCCGAGTAGGGGCTGGAGGGCTGCAGCGGCGAGGACTCGGTGAAGGCGCCCGTGGGGCCAAGCGAGCCATAGACCTCGTCGGTCGACACCATGAGGAAGCGACGCACGCCGCGCGCGCGAGACGCCTCCAGGAGCTGCTGGGTGCCCAGCACGTTCGTGGTGATGAACACCTCGGGCCCGAGGATGGAGCGGTCCACGTGGCTCTCGGCCGCCAGATGCATCACCGCGTCGATGGCGTGCTGGGCCATCAGGTGCTCCACCAACTCGCGGTTGCCGATGTCTCCGCGCACGAAGACGTGGCCTGGGTCACCCTCCAGGTCCGCGAGCGTCTCCAGGTTGCCCGCGTAGGTGAGCCGGTCCAGGTTGACGACCTTCCAGTCCGGTCGCTCGCGGCGCAGGTACTTCACGAGGTTGGAGCCGATGAAGCCACAGCCGCCTGTCACCAGAACGTTCATTCCCAATTCCCGAGGGCCCGCCACGTGAGAAGACGAGCCTGCGTACTGGAGGGGGTCCCCCCCGTCAAGGCACCGCGCGAGGCGCCCCTGTACGTCGGGACAGGAGGATTGTAAGGGTGCCGCCCGTGAAGACTCGGCCAGAGGCGGCGGGGACCAACGGGCCCCGGCACATCCACCAGTTCGTTGCCCGGTTGGCCTGGGGAGATGCGGTCGGCAACCAGGTCCGCTACCTGCAAAGCCTGCTGCGCTCGTGGGGCCATGTCTCGGAGATCTACGCGGAGCAATGGGACGACTCGTGCCGGGAGCAGGTCCGCCCCGCGCGAGATTACCCCCGCGAGGCCTCGCGAGACTCGGTGCTCATCGTCCACCACAGCTTCGAGTCGCGCATGGTGCCGATGATTGCCCGGTCGCCTGGCCGCAAGCTGCTCGTGTACCACAACGTCACGCCCGCCCGACTCTTCGAGGGTTTCGAGCGCAAGGTGGCGATCGCCTGCGACGCGGCCCGCGCGGAGCTGCTCGCCATGCGCGAGCACATGGACGCGGCCTTCGCCTACTCGCGCTTCAGCGCCGAGGAGCTGGCTGCCGCCGGATACCGCCACGTCGCAGTGCTGCCCTTCGCCATTGACTGGAGCTGCTTCGACACGCCCCCGGACGCCACGCTCCAGGCCGAGCTGGACGACGGCTGCGCCAACATCCTCTTCGTCGGCCGCGCCGTGCCCAGCAAGCGCATGGATGACGTGCTGCGCGTCTTCACCGCGTACCAGCGCCTGTACCAGCCCCGAAGCCGCCTGCTCATCGCGGGCGCGCTCAACCGCGACTCGCCCTACGGCGCATTCCTCCTGGGCCTCAAGGACCTGCTGGGCCCCGAGCGCGTCCACTTCCTCGGCCGCGTGAGCGCCGCGCAGCTCTCCGCGTGCTTCTCGGTGGCCACGGCCTACCTGTCCATGAGCCGCCATGAAGGCTTCGGCGTGCCTTTGCTGGAGGCCATGTACCGAGGCGTCCCCGTCGTGGCCCACGCCGCGGCCGCCGTGCCCGAGACGATGGCCGGCGCGGGCATCGCCACCCTCTCGCGAGATCCAATGGAGGTCGCGCAGCTCCTCGCCGTGCTGGAGCGCTCGGCCCCCCTCCGCACGCAAGTCATCGACGCGCAGCGGGCCCGCGTGGCCGCGTTCTCCCAGGACCTCGTCGCCGAGCAGGTGCGCGAGGCCTTGTCCGCCTGCTTCGAGGGGCGCATGCCCGCCCTTCCCGCGCCCCCGGAGCCCGCCCGCGTCGAGCTCATCTGCCCGGGCTACTCACTGCGCCCGGACGCGCCCATGTCCCGGCTGACGCGTGCGCTGGCTTCGCGCGTGCCCGGAGCGCGCGTGCTGGCCCTGCGCCCACGCACCCTCGCGCCGCGCGCTGCCCCAGGCCCCGAGCACATCGACGGCCCGCCCGTGTGGCACTTCACGGCGGATCAACCCGTGGGACTTCCCGCGGAGCCCTTGCCTGGCTCGTCCGCGATGGAGACCGCCGCGCGCGCATCGTCCGCGCCCCATGTCTACTTGGGCGTGGACACCGAGGTCGCGGCCACGCTTTTGCCCCTTGCCTCCGCGCCGGCCTGGGGCGCGCGCTCCGCCACCGAGGCACGCGCGGAGGGCGACGCATCCCAGCGACTGGGAGCACGCCTGTTCGAGCTTGCGCCCGACAGCCTCGACGCCACGGTCGAAGCCTTGCTCCAATCCCTCTCTTCCCGAGGCGGCCCCCTGCATGAACGCGGATGATCTGCTGACCCAGTCGCCCACGGCCGAGGCCGTCGCCGCGCACACCCGTCAGCTCCCCGAGCCCGACCCGAAGGCGCAGCAGGCCCTGCGCGAGGCACTGGAGTCCTCCACGCGGACCCCCGTGGCCGCCGAGTGGCCAACCCTGCTCCAGGAAGCGCGCGGGAAGATGGACTCGCGCCATGCCGAGCCCGCCACGTCCCACCGTCCCGGCGTGGGCCCGGTGCTGGTGGCCGTCAAGCGCGCCTTCCGCTTCACGTTCCAGCCCTTCATCAACGAGATGCTGCGGCGTCAGGTGGAGTTCAACGAGTCCATCCTCGACGCCCTTGCCACCGTCATCGAGAACCAGCGCGAGCATGCGCGCACGCAGGCGCAGTGGCGACGGGACGTGGAGGCACGCCTCGCTCGCCTCGAACCGGGCCCCAAGGGGCGCGGCGCAACGAAGCGCTGACTCGCGTCACTCCGTGGGGACGGAGGCCGGGCTGGCTTGCGGCATTGAGCGCAGGCGCAGCCCCAGGAGCGCGGACGCGACCTTCGTCATGAAGCGCAGGCTCTTGATGCCGCTGAGGCTGGACGTTCCCGTCGTGCGAGGGCTCATCACCACGGCGGTCTCCTCCACGCGCAGTCCGTTCAAGGCCACCAGCGCGATGGACTCGGGCTCCGGGTACTCGTCCGGCATCCAGCGAAGCAGCGTGGCCATGGCGCGCGGCGAGTAGACGCGGAAGCCCGACGTGGGATCCGACACGCGCGCACCGCGACCAAAGAGGCCCAGCAGCGTGCTGACGACAATGCCGCCCGCGCGGCGCATCCGCGTGGTGCTCGCCAGCGTGTCCTTGCCCTCGGCGCCCCCCCCCGCGAACCGCGAGCCGATGAGCAGATCCACGGAGCGCTCACGGGCCACACGCACCACATCCGGGATGGACTCGATGGGGTGCTGGCCATCCGAGTCACACTGCACCGCGAAGTGCGCGCCTGTCCGCTGCGCGATGAGGAAGCCCGTGCGCAGGCCGCCCGCCACGCCGATGTTCGTGTGGTGCGTCACGTGCTGGTGGGGCGCCAGGCGCCGCAGCACCGCGGGCGTCGCATCCACCGAGCCGTCGTTGACGATGCAGAAGTCCAGGTCCAACTCAGGCGTCGCGCGCTGGAGCGCCGTGAGGCGCGGCACGAGCACCGGGAGGCTCTCCGACTCGTTGTAGCAGGGCAGCACCACGAGCACCCGAGTCCGCGGGTCCGAGGCCTCACGCTCACGGGCCGGGAACGTGTCCGCCGCCAGTGAAGACACCATGCGCACCATCTGCCGGCGCAGGCCGTTGTTCTCCGCGTACTGCTCCAGCATCTGCACGAACAGGAACATGGTCAGGCCCGCGAGGACCATGTTGCTGACCAAGGTGATGCCCAACAGATGCGCCACCGGCAACAGCCAATCCGGACGAATGGCCGCCACCAGGATGAAGCCGCTGACCAGGTACCAGGTGACGGCATGCCGCGCCGCCAGCCACGAACCGAACTGGGAGAAGATCCACCCAAAGAAGGCCACGGCCACGCAAATGAATAGCAGCGACACGATGGAGTCCTCCCCGCCCTTCGGTCCGGCCCCGTAGGCGTGCGTGCAAGCGGGAGATGCACCGCATCCTCCCGTTTGAATTCAAGCTTCCTTACGGTACGAAGCCCTGCGATGCAATCCCCCGCGCCCTCGGCTCCCACACCTGTTTCGCTCGCGCATTCTCGGCCATCCGCATGGCAGGGCCCGCTGAGTCTTCTGTTGTCTGGCGCGGTGCTGTGGACCTTCGCCGTGCATGCCTGGCCGCGGCGCGGCCCGGCAGGCGCCCTCGAGGGGGGAGCGTTCCTCGTCATCGGGCTGACACTCGCGTACCTGCTGCATCGCTTCGCCCTGCCCTTCATCGCGGCGCAGCTCACCACGCGTCCCCCCCGGCTCCGGCTGGTGTGGTGCGTCACCTGCGCGGTGATGTCGTTCGGCTTGCTGCGCGCCCTTCCTCTGCACTTCATCCGGTCTCCGGATGCGATGACCTTGGAGGTCACTGCGACGCAGGAGCACGCGCCGTCCACGGGCCACAGCCAGGTCTGGGTCAAGGCGTTGAGACGCGCCGATGGGAGCACGGTGGAGCCCAACGAATGGCGCCCCGAGAAGGCAGACAGCTGGGAGCTTCGCGACGACGGCGTCTGGGTCTCAACGCCACAGCAACCCACGAAGCTCCAGTGGCATGGATTGGTGTCCGGCGCGATGACGCTCGTGCTCCAGGCTCCCCCCCACTCAAGCGTCACCGAGTACACATGGAACAACCGCACCGAGCGGGTGGACCTGCACGAGGGCGAGCCCTCGGAGCGGATGGTGCCGTTGGCTGTGCCCCCCAGCAGCACATTGGACCGACTGTGCTTCCACGCCGCGCATGTGCTCGCCCTCAGCGCCCTGCTGCTCTTCCTGGGGCTGTGGCTGTCGAGCCGCCCGAGTTGGGAGCCGCGCCTCACCACGCCCGCGAGCTGGCAAGACGCGGCGCACGCTGTGCCCCTGGTCGCGGTTGCTTGCCTGTGGCTTCTCGCGGTGTACCCCGGCGTGCTGACCTCGGATTCGGCGGACCAGTGGAACCAGGCGAACTGGGGGTCCATGAACGATGCGCACCCCGTCTTCCACACCTTCATGCTGCACTGGCTCTTTGTGTTGTGGCGAACGCCCGCCATCGCGGTGCTCGCGCAGATTCTCACCGCAGGCGGGCTCCTCGCGTGGGGCACCCTCCTGTTGAAGCGAGCTGGCGCGCCCCGGTGGGCGCTTCTGCTCACCGCCGCGGTGATGGCGCTCTCGCCGGTCAATGGCGTGATGCTCTCGACCTTGTGGAAGGACATTCCCTTCAGCCTGGCGATGCTCGCGCTCAGTCTCCTGGTGTTTCGCGCCGCGACTCGCACCGAAACGCCAGGGCTTGGATTCTGGGCCGGCGTGATCATCACCGGAGCCCTCACCCTCCTCACCCGGCACAATGGCGCTCCCGCGGTGCTCGGCACGGCCCTCGCGTTGATCGCGCTTCGCCCGCGCGAGTGGAGGCTCGCGGTCTTGGTGCTCGTCACCACCTTCGCACTCAGCGCGGGGAGCCGCGCGCTCATCTTCCGCGTCTATGACGCGGTCCCCGGCCCCGCGGGCACCACCCTGCTCGGATACCTGGGCGCCCATGTCGCGAGCGGCACGACCGTGACCCCCGAGGAGGCCGCCATCCTCGACGACATCCGTCCGCGCGCGGACAGGTGGAACTACCACTGCTTCAGCAACGTCTTCACGCTGTTCGACGGGCACATCAACGTGGAGGCACTCCGCCGCCACGCGCCAGAGCTCCCAGCCCTGCTGGGGCGCCTCACGCTGCGCGATCCAAAGCCCGTGATGAACCACTTCGCGTGTGCCAGCTCTGTCCTTTGGCGAATCCACCAAGGAGCCGACTGGATGAACACCAACCCGGCATGGAGGGACTCGACAGGCCAGTTCACGACCATGCCCGTCGGAATGGCCGCGGAGCTACACGAGCTGCACCCCGCCCCCATCCTGCCGGCGCTGGGCCAACGCCTGTTGACAGGTGTGGAGGCCTCACTGAACCCAGACGTGTCGTGGGTGCTGTGGCGCCCCGCGGTGCCGCTCTACCTCGCGCTCCTTGCGTGCATCGTGGTCTGCGTCCGGCAACGGACGTGGCGACAAGCCACCGTCCTCATCCCGCTGCTGCTGCACACCGCGGGACTTGCCCTGTTCATCCCATCGCCGGACATGCGCTACCAATATCCAGCATTCCTCATCGCGATGATGTTCGTCCCCGCGTGGCTCGCGGGCGGCCGGAACGGCACGGCCCGGACCTGAGGTCTCCACGAGGGCGGGGCTCCGTGAGCCCCGCGCGCGTCACGGCTCGTCGTGGCCAGCGACCTTCTTCAGCCTGCGGTGCAAGAAGGGCACGCGCTTGAGCGTGGTGTTCACCCGATCCACCACCGAGTAGCGCAGCGGCACGCTCTCGGAGCCTTCTCGGTTCGTCAGCCCCACCACCTGTTTCAGCATGGGGTGCACCAGCGGCACCTGCTTGATGGCGGAGTTCATCATGTCCACCACGTTGTAGCGCAGGGGCCGAGCCTCGACTCCCACGCTCGGAGGCACCAACGCGGGCGCGGGCACGGCGTCCCCTCCAGCGGCGGGGTGCAACGCCCCAAAGGGGTCCGTCATCGCGTCGCGCGAATGCGACAGCAGCGCGAACAGACGCACCGAAGGATGCAAAGGGCCGGTCAGCCCTTCGTACATGCTCACCAGCAGTTGGAAGTGCTGCCGCCGGTCCATCGGCGAGCGCATCGAGCCAGGGCGACGCCGGTGGAAGAAGTGCACCTGGTTCGTCACCAGCAAGCGGTGGCCCCCCTGCACGAGCCGCAGGAACAGGTCCCAATCCTCGTAGGTGTGGAGCGACTCGTTGTAGCGGTACTGCTCGAAGACCGAGCGTCGCAGGAGCGCCGTGGCGCACGACATGCGGTTCATCACCAGGGAGTACGTCGGGCAGTCCCCCAGGAAGGTGATGAAGTCCACGAACTGCCGCGCCGCCAGCTCCTCGTCCGAGTGGAAGGAACCCGCCGTGGGCACCACGCCCGAGAAGTCCTGACGTGCCTCCAGCGCCGCCACCGCGTGCGCGAGGAACTCCGGCCCGATGCAGTCGTCGGCATCCAACGGGAGGACGTACTCGCCACGCGCGGCCCGCAGGCCCAGGTTGCGCGCCCCCGGCAGTCCCCGATTGATGGGCGAGCGGAGCACTCGAACCCCCGCGTCGCCCGCGCGCTCCAGCCGCGACAGCACGTGCGCGTCGAAGGGGTCCGTCGAGCCGTCGTCCACGACGATGACCTCGACCTCCGGATAGGTGCTGGCCGCGACGCTGCGGATCGCCTCGGGCAGATAGCGGCCCAGGTTGTAGTTCGTGATGACCACGCTCACGAGCGGCGTGCGCGCGGGCGCCTTCACGGGCGTGGGCTTGCGCGTCTCCCAGAAGGGCCGCGCCACGCTCCATGCCACCGGCGGCAGCAGGGGCCCCTCCAGCGCGCGCCGCATCGCCTCGGCCAGACCATCCAAGCCGCCGTCGTACTTCTGGCAGTTGACGCCATCGACGAACGGGCTGTCGTCTCCGAAGGCCAGGCACTTCCCGTTGAGGACCACCTGACTGCCCGCCGCGGACGCCTCGTAGGCCGTCAGGTTGAGCGACTCGAAGTCGGAGGTGATGACCACCACCCCCGAGCGCATCAGCGCCTCGCGGTCCGGCCCCGGCTTGGTGAAGACGAAGCGAGCGCGGAGATCCGCCGGGACCAGGGACTTGATGTACGTCAGGTAGTCCGGCTCGAAGCAGTGGCAGGCCAACACGGCCAGGCCCTCATAGGCCTTCCACGTTCGCATCAGCAGCACCGCGGCTCGCACGAACATGTCCGGCCGCTTCACCTGCTGAATCTTGGTGATGAACAGCAGGTTGCGCTTGTGCGGCGGCACCCGAGCCAGCGCGTCCCCGGGCGGTGGCGCGTCCACGACCACCGGAGGGAACTCCACCGTCACCTTGCGCATCCACGACGCATCGAAGCCGTAGTAGCTCCGATTGAACTCCGCGATGCAGCCCAGGTGCGCCACCACGTGGTCCGCGTCGAGCAGCGACTTGCGCTCGATCTCGAACCGGCCCACGTTCTCCACCTCCAGGGTGTTGGGCTCCTGGTTCATCAGCACGCCGTAGCTGGTGTGCAGCCGCACGGCGATGGTGGTGTCCCGGAACGCCAGCCCCAGGTGCTTCTCCTGCAGCGAGCAGAAGGCCCACCCGTGGAAGTCGGGAAACTCAATGACATCGAAGCGCAAGCCCTCGGCCTCGCGGGCCTTGAGGAAGCGCATGAACTCCAGTGACTCGCCATGCCAGCGCGCGTGCCGGAACGCCGCGAGGGGTGGGTACGTGCCATCCGCGTCAGCGGTGCGCTGGTGCGGCGGCCGATAGCGAACGACGTGCGCCTTCACCCGGCCGCCAAAGAACAGCTCCACCCGCTCCGGCTGGATGCCCACCGAGTCCGGGAGGAGGACGTGGAACTCCACGTCCGGGGCGTGCTGGAGCGAGTCCTGGATGAGGTTGTGATTGATGCGGCCGATGCCGCCAGCGGTGAAGGGGTACAGCTCGTCAGTGACGAGGCAGACGCGCGTGACGCTCATGGCTGCGTGAACTCGAGATAGCGGTGGACGGCCTCGGAGCAGAGGACGCGGATATAGTCGTCGAGCGTCTGTGCATATTCATCGGGCGAGCGCTCGCGGAGCACCAGGAGCCGCTCCAAGGCCGTGCTCATCTCTCCGAGCGAGCCGGTCCCCGTCACCTGAACCAGCCGCTGATACGGATGGGAATCCAAGGCGCCCAGCGACAGGGGCCCCGTGAGGCACGCCACGCCGTGCGCCAGTCCCTCCAGCGCGGTCATCGGCTGGCACTCCGTCAACGTGACGTTGAAGAGCACATCCACCTCGCCAATGAGGCGGAACAGCGCGGCGCGATCCAACCGCCCCGCGTTCACCACCGAGGCGCGCACCGGCATCACCGGGTTCGAGTGGAAGGGGTTGGTGACGAAGACCGTGTCCAGCCTCGACGACGTCGCCGCGACGAAGACGTTGGTGAAGAAGTTCTTCCACCAGTTGGCCGGCGTGGGCACGAAGGCCGCGCGCGTGGACGGCGTCCGGTACCGCCGCGCTTCGGGCGCGATGCGGGGCGGCAGGTTGAGCAGCGTCCGCGGATGGATGAGCGGCGAGAGCAGGCTCATCTCCGGCTTGACGCACGCCAGCCCGTCCAGCGTCCCGTCCGCCCGCAACTCCAGGAGCTGCGAGAACGTCTTCACCTCCACGTCGAAGTGGAACTGCGTCGTGGAGCCATGCCACGCGCAGTACAGCCGCACCGCATGGCCAAACACGTGGCGCAGCATCCGCGCCACTTCCAGCGCATTGGGCGAGAAGCCGTGGAAGAGGACCGCGCGCGAGCCGAACCGCTCACAGGCCTCCGCCACGCGGCGCAGGTCCGACTCCGTCAGGGGGCGATCCGCGGTGATGGCCACCTTGCGACCGGGCGCGTATCCCGCGGCCGCGCGGATGCCATGCCATTCCTGATGGAAGACATGCACCAGGCGGGACAGGCGCGGCTCCGCATGGGCCCACTGCGTGTCCATGAGGGCATCGATGACGACGCCGTCCTGCGTGGGTGCATGCGCCGGCGCGGGGGGCTCGGCCGGGGTCAATCGGGTGGGCGCCTCGGCGACTTCGGTGCGCACCCGAACCAGCGCATCCGCCAGCGTGGACATCCGCTGGCGTCGCGCGGTGCGCTCGCGCTCCTGGGCAAGCTGGGCGCGCAGTCCCGCCGTCGCGGTCTCCGGCCCCGCGCCACGCAATCCCTGCTCGGCGCGCTCGGCCCACACGCGCAGCCGCGGCAGGGCCTGCGCCTGCAGCGCCTCCGCCGTCACCGGCAGGCCCTCGTCGGACGCGCGCTCGGGCGAGAGGAACTGGAAGAAGCGCCGAGGTCGCTCGCCATTGCGGCGGAACACATAGACGTCGCGCCCCGCGAGCAAGCCGACGCCGTGGTGGACATCCCATCCGCTCGGCATCGCGTCCGCCAAGGGATGCAACCACGCATCCGGCGCGCCCTGCTCCCAGACCGGGAACGGCACGTGCTCGTTCTCAATCAGACACAGGGAGCCCTCGGGGCTCACCCACTCCGCCAGCGACTCCAACAGCGCCGGAATGCGCGCGGGCGGCTCATGCCGAAGAACAGACACGGTGAAGACGACGTCGAAGCGCTTGCCCTTCAGCGCGGCGCGAGCGTCCGGCCCGCAGAACAGACGCGCGTCCAGCGGCCGAGGCGCCTCGGGCGCGGCCTTGCGCAGCGACGCCACGAGCGACTCCGCCACGTCGTAGCCGTGGTAGCGCAAGAGCGGCAGGGACTCGAACAGCGTCGCGTGGTGCCCCGCGCCGCAGCCAAACTCGAGCACGTCGAGTGGCTGGCCGCGCCGCCGCAGCTCGGCGTTGAGCACCCCGAGCAGGACACGCTCCTGCTGGGGATCGACCTGACCGTCGCGAAGCGCCCGAGCCTGGACCCATTCCGGGACAGCGGTGCCGCGCTCCGTCGAACGGTCGTGGATGTGGAGAAGAGGAAGCGGAGCCGGCTCCCCCTCTGGACCCGGGCTCGGAATGGAATCGGACATGTCTTGATCGCTCGCCACGGGATTGGCACGAGCCCTCGCAGTGTCGGGCATCCAGTCTCCCGGGGTCAATATCGACGCGCGCCCCCAGGTCCTGATGCGAGCAGACCCTATGCCTGCCGGACCGTGCGCCCGAGAAGATGGTCCATCATCCGATCCGCCTCTGACTCCCAGGTCGTGCGACGCACGCGCTCGGCGGCGCTCACGCCCAATCTCTGACGCAGCGAGGAATCACTCACCGCGCGCCGCAACTGACTGAGCACCGAGCTCGCGGTGGGCGCGGCCAGCAGGCAGTTCTCCCCGTCCTGCAGCAACCAATGATTGGCGGGATTGTCATTGGTCACCACGCAGACGCCGCACGCCATCATCTCCAGGGGCAGATAGGACGGGTGCTTCGTGAACATGAAGCACAGGCCCACGTCGCACTCGCGATAGAGCGCGGCGGTGCGCTCCGCGGGCAGCACGCCCAGGTTCGTCACCAGCCCTCGGACGCCGTAGGACTCGGGGTTCCACTCCGCCCCCGCCGTGACGATGTCCACGGCCGAGCCCAGCTCGAGCTTGAGCCGTGCCAGCGCCGCGAGCCCCAGCTCGAACCCATTCCGCTCGTTCCCGGGGCGCCCGTAGAAGAACACGCGCACGGGCCCCGAGCGGGCCGGGCGCCGCGCATGGAACACGTCGCCCTCCACCGCGGGCTCGAAGGCGAAGCCGCCCATTCCGTGCTGCGCGGCCACGTGGTCACGCAGGCCCGGCGTGTTGAAGAGGCCCTGGAAGCCCAAGAGGTACGTCTGCTCGGCCAACGCCCACTGGGTCCCCGCGGCGAAGAACATCGGCTCGTAGTCCTGCACGAAGTACGCGCGCACGGCCGCGCGCGGGTGCCGGAGGACCTGATAGGCGGACGTCCAATACGTGGCGACCGCCAGGTCGCACGCGGGCAGCGAGGCCAGCTCCGCGGGGCCAGACAGCACGCGGAACGCCCCCGCGACGGAGGGGAACGTCGCGGCCACGCGAGCCTCGAAGTCCCCCGGACGCGCGCCCGGCCGATCGTAGATGACGAAGTCGTTGCGCACGCCATGGCGCCGATTCATCAAGTCCGCGAAGCGGAAGAGGGTCTGAACGCCCGCGTACACATGGCCGAACGCGGGCACGAACCACGTCGCCGTTTCGACCCGGCCGCGCGAGCGCAGCGAGGCCAGGGCCCTGGGCGCCTCGTCGCGAGAGCGGCGCGCCTCCTCCGGAGTGAAGTCCAACTCGCTCAGGTGCTCCACCAGGTGCCGCTGCTGGCGGGCGCGTTCCTCCAACGCGGGATCCTGAGCGCTCGGCACGTCGCGGCCGAGGGTGCGCACCGCGAACGCCTCACCGTCCTCCTCGTGCTCGCGCAGCACGCAGTCCGTGCCGCGCAGCGTGAGGTTGGGGTTGTAGAACGGGTCTCCGCGCGGGCCCAACCACGGCCGGTAGGCCACGAAGGACCACCAGTAGTCGGACTCGGGAATGGCATCCGCGCGGCGGCTGGCGGACTCATGGTGGATGAGGCGCGCGTGCGGCGTGTACACCACGCGCAGCCCCTGGCGGTTGAGCCGCAACCCCAGCTCCACGTCGCTGCCGCAGACCTGGAAGCGCTCGTCGAAGCCGCCCAGCTCCTCCCAGACGGCCCGGCGCACCATCACGCAGGCGCTGGTGACGGACAGCCAGTTGCGCGTCCACTGCGCATGGCCAAAGGGCGTGGCCACGGGCGCGTCCGGAAGCCGCCAGAACGGGTGGCCCGCGAAGCCCGTGAGCCCCACGACGCAGCCCGCGTGCTGCACCGTCCCCTCGGGGAAGAGCAGCTTGCAGCCCACCGCGCCCACCTCGGGGCGCTGGGCCTGGGACACCAGTTCCTCCAACCAGCCAGGGTCCACCACCTCCATGTCATTGTTGAGGAAGAGGAGCAGCTCCCCCGTCGCCTGCTTCGCCGCCCAGTTGTTGATGGCCGGGTAGTTGAAGGGGTGGTCCCACGTGAGCTTCACGAGCCGTGGATCCGTGAGGCGCTCCAGCAGCGCGAACGTCTCCGGCTTCGTGCTGTTGTTGGAGACGAGCAGCACCTCGTAGTTCGGATACGCGGTGAGCCCGAGCAGCGACGTCACCAGCGTGTCGAGCAGGTCCGGCCGGTCCTTGAACGGAACGACGATGGAGACCTTGGGTGCGCCACGCACGGGGTACCGAACCCGATACTGCGTGGGCGCGGGGCTCGACACCTCGGCGGCCTCACCGGTGCGCGCCAGGTGCTCACGCAGCGCGCGCGCCCCCGCGTCCGAGGCCCGCGTCAGCCCCGCGGACTGACTGGAGAACGAGGAGGGATGGGCGCGCCAGTGGTACAGCAACCGAGGCACATGGCCGATGCCCCGCGTGGCCTCGCTCAGGCGCAGCACCAGCTCGTAGTCCTGGGAGCCGTCGAAGCCCTCGCGCAGCCCGCCCACCTTCTCCAGGAGGCCGCGGCGCGCCACCACGAAGTGGCAGATGTAATTGACCGAGCGCAGCAGGTCCGGCGACCAGTCCGGCTTGAAAAAGGGCGCGGTGCGCCGCCCCTCGGAGTCGAGCCGATCCTCATCGCTGTAGACGACGTCCAGCGACGGCTCCACCGAGAAGGCGAGCACGGCCTCCGCCAACGCATGCGGCGCCAGCGTGTCGTCATGGTCGAGGAAGCCCACGAACTCGCCCCGCGCGGCGGCGAGCCCCGCGTTGGTGGCCCGGGCGATTCCGCCGTTGCGCTCCAGCGACACCACGCGAATGCGCGAGTCGCTCGCGGCGGCCTCACGCAGCATCCGCGCGACGTGCGGCGCCGGGCTCGCGTCATCGACGAGCACCCACTCCCACTCGCCATAGAGCTGCGCCCGGACGGACGCGAGGCACTCGCGGAAGAACGGCTCGGGCGTGTCGTAGACCGGGGTGACAATCGAGACGAGCGGCCGGCGCTCCAACTGGGCCACGGCGTCGCGCGCGGCGGCAATCTCCCCCGGCTCACGTCGGGCGCACCACCCCGCGAAGTCTCCCAGCTCCGGAGGCTGGGGCGCGGGCGTGCGCGTCCCCAACACCCCCGCCAGGGCCAGCACGACCTGTTCGTTGAAGCGCGACTGACGGCGCAGCAGCTCTCCCCACAGGGGAGAGGCGGCCCGTAGGACCTTGGGGAGCGCATCCGCGCGCAGCGGATCCACCTGGCCACACAGCTCCGCGATGAGCCGCGCCGCAGTGGCCTCATCTGGAGGCACGGGCCCCGCCGCGGTGACCAGGGCCTCCACCAGCGCGGTGTTCCAACCCCGCTGACGTTCGAGCAACGCCTCCAGCACCGGCCCCACCGCGGAGAGGTACGAGCGCTTCGCGGCCTGGACCACCGAGCCCAACGCACCGCCTCGGTGCGAGCGCACCACCTGCCAGCGCGTGGGGTCGGCCTTCGCCTCCAACTGCTGGCGGACCCACGGCGCCAACGTCTCGCGCAGGCCCAGCCCGCGGTGCACTGACAGGTGCTCCAACACGCGAACCGCGGCCTTGTTGAAGTCCGCCTGAGGCCGCAGCGCCTCCACGTGGAGCGGACGAAGCCCATCGACGAAGGCACGCTTGGTGGCGGTCACCACCCGCCCGAAGCGCGCCCGATGGGACGCGGGCACTTCGAACTCGTGCGGCACCGAGAGGCGCGCGGCCTCTTGAAGCGGCGACAGCGGAAGAGAACCCGAGGGCCGAGCCTGGTGCAGCGCCTGGGTGAGCAGGCGCAGCGTGGCCTCCAGGGCCGTGATCTCCTCACACCGCTCGGAGGCGCACGGCCGGCGCTCGTCGAGCAGCCGCCGCACCACGGCCACCATCCGCGCCAGGTCCCCCGCGTCCGGCGCCGCGTCCGGCGCCGCTGGCTCCCCGGCCAGCCTCTCCAGAATCGTCTTCACCGCGCCCTCCCCTGCTACGGCCGCCCCGGACCTACGAGGCCACGCTGTTGGCCTGCGTCGAGGCCGGGCGATTCGCCGCGGCCGCGTCCTCCACCACCCACCGATGCACGGGCCGGAACACACCGCGATCCACCTGCGGCGCGGACACCTGGAACGTGCGGCGCTCCACCACCGTGGAGCCCGCGCATCGCGCCGTCACGCGCAGCACGTACTCGCCCGCGAGCAACCCCACCCGCTCCATCACGAAGCGAAGGCGCCCCTCGGGCGGCAGGTGCTGGGGGAGCGCCACGGACTCCATCCGCGTGCTCGTCTCATAGAGCGTGCGGCCATCCGAGGACAGCAGCGACAGCTCGAACTCGGCGTCCGAGCACCCCGCGTCCGCCGCGTACTCGACGCAGACTTCCGCGCCCTGCTCGGGCGTCAGCGCCTCCACGAGCTCGCCGGTCGTGCCCTTCCAGCATACGCCGGTGATGCGCACCGGCGACGGCGCGGCCACGGGAGCGGGCTCCGGCGTCACGTTCACCTGAGGCAGGGCGCCGCCCCCCTCGGTCAGCGCGGGCGGCGTGAAGACCACCGACTGAGCCTCGGCCAGGGCGATGGCCTGCTTGTACTCCTTGGTGATCTCCGCCGGCGGGCCCACGCGGCGCATGTAGCCACCGTCGATCCACGCGACCAGGTCACACCAGCGATCCACCGTGCCCAGGTCATGGGTCACCAGGACGATGGTCTTTCCCTGCGCCTTGAACTCGGTCATCTTCGCGAGGCTCTTCTTGGCGAAGTGCTCGTCGCCCACCGCGAGGATCTCGTCGATGATGAGGATGTCCGGGTCCACGTGCGTGGCCACCGAGAACGCCAGGCGCATGTACATGCCGCTGGAGTAGGTGCGCACCGGCTCGTCGATGAACTCGCCCAGTTCGCTGAAGGCGATGATCTCATCCATGCGCGCCCGAACTTCCGCGCGCGACATCCCCAGGATGATGCCGTTGATGAGGATGTTCTCGCGGCCGGAGAAGTCCGGGTGGAACCCCGCGCCCAGGTCCAACAGCGCGGAGATGCGACCGTTGATCTGCATCTCTCCGGACGTGGGGGCGTAGATGCCGGTGATGAGCTTGAGCAGCGTGCTCTTCCCCGAGCCATTGCGGCCGATGATGCCGACCGTCTTCCCCCGGGGGATGACGAGGTTGATGCCCCGCAGCGCGGTGATGAGCCCCTTCTCCTTGGGCAAGCGCTGGCCGCGCAACCACCGCAGCAGCTCGGACTTGAAGGTCGTGTACTCGCCCCGGATGGTGCGCTTCTTGAAGCTCTTGACGACATCGCGCAGGACGATGGCGTCGTCGGATGGCAGCGTCTGCATGGCGGGGGGACTCAAATCGACTCCGCGAACTCCTCGCGGCGGGCTTCGAAGATGGAGGAAGAGGCCCAGAGGAGCGCGACCGAGCACACGGCCAGGATCAACAAGGGCTCACCATCCGGCAGGCGGTGCTCGTAGAACATGGCCTGGTAGGACGTGATGATGATGGACATCGGGTTGACCAGGCCCACCAGCATCCGCATCCTCTCGCTGTGAATCGTGGAGAGCTGGAACAACACCGGCGTGGCGAAGAACCACAGCGTCATGAGGTTCATGACGATGTGCTGGAGGTCCCGGAACGTCACGTTCACCGCGGCCAGGATGTACGTCAGCGCCGTGGTGAAGCAGAGCTGGATGAGGACCACCGCCGGGAAGGCGATGATGTGCCACGTGGGCCACTGGCCGTAGAGCGCCCCCATCAGGAACATCAGGGGCAGCGACAGCACGTAGTTGCACAGGTTGGTGACCACCACGGTGGTCGGCAGGACCTGGGCCGGGAAGCGGACCTTGGTCATCAAGTCCCGGCGGTCACTG
Organism: Citreicoccus inhibens; assembly: GCF_019039035.1. Classification (GTDB taxonomy): domain Bacteria; phylum Myxococcota; class Myxococcia; order Myxococcales; family Myxococcaceae; genus Citreicoccus; species Citreicoccus inhibens. The sequence goes on from NZ_JAHNZT010000008.1 coordinate 180,769, forward strand.
ATGGCGCTCGCGCCGCCACCAATGGAGCTGCTGAACCAGATCCACGGCAACAGGCCCACGAACATGAAGTAGGCGTAGTTGGGCGTGTTGTTGCGCATCACGACGGTGAACAGCAGCGCGTACACCATCATGTGCAGCATGGGGTTCAGGAACGTCCACAAGAACCCTAGGAACGAGCCACGGTAGCGCGCCTTCAGCTCGCGCTGGACGAGGCTGAGCAGCAGGCCCCGGTACTGGTACAGCTCACGGACGAGGCGGATCATGAGAGCGGCCTTCATATAGCAGGGCGAAGCCAGGATGCGAGGCAACAGGGGACCCCGCGCTGCGCCCTTCCCGCTGGGGACCGGCCCGTCTCCCCAGGAACCACGCAGGCCACCGAACCCCGCGTCGCCTGCTTCGCTTCCCTGCCACACCTTGTGAGTTCGGAGACGGGCTCGCCCGACCTGCGGCGGCGGCCCGGCCCCCGGAAAACAAAAAGGCCCCCTGGTTTCCCAGGGGGCCTTCGTTTTGGAGCGGGAAAAGGGATTTGAACCCTCGACCCTCGCCTTGGCAAGGCGATGCTCTACCGCTGAGCTATTCCCGCATCAGGTACTGCGTTGCTGCCCGCCGCTTCCGCTCGGCAGCGCCGCGCCGGAAGTGAGATGGGGTATACAGAGCTGCTTCCGACACGTCAAACACTTTTCGCATCCGCCGCCGCCCCGCCACGGCGGGCGAGCATGGCGAGGAACGCACGGAAGTAGACGACTGCGCTCCAGAGTGAAAACGCGCCCGAGAGATACACGAGCACCTTCCCCACCTGGTTGTAGTCGACAGGCACGGTGCGGAACCCCAGGTCCAAGGGGTGCACGTAATGGACGCACAGTGAAATGATGCCGACGAGTTGGAGGGACGTCTTCCACTTCCCCTCCTGCCCCGCCGCGATGACCATGCCCTCGCTGGCCGCGATGGTGCGCAGGCCGCTGACGATGAACTCGCGGGCCAGCAGGACGATGACGACCCACGCGGCGATTCGTCCCAGCCGGACCATCATCACCAGGGCCGCCATGGCGATGAGCTTGTCGGCCAGGGGATCCATGAACTTGCCGACCACGGTGATGAGGTTCCACCGGCGGGCCAGGTAGCCATCGATGACGTCGGTGATGGAGGCCACGGCGAACACGGCGGCGGCGGCCAGCGAGTGGAGCGGATCCGCGTCGTAGGTCAGCCAGACGAAGACCGGGATGAGGAGGATGCGCCCCAGGGTCAGCATGTTGGGCAGGTTCCAGAACTCCTGCACCAGCACGCTGGGACGGCGCTCCGCGCGCCGCCGGGCCCGCTCTTCCCTGCGCTGCTTCCGGGTCGCTCGGTCTATGGCCATGGGCGCCTTCTAGCGAACACCGAGCGCGATGAGGGCAAAACCTTCACCGCTCAACTCCACCGCCGTCCGCAGCGTCTCCCCCGAGGGGGACTTGAGCAGCGGCACGATGCGCGGCGTGAGGTTGCCCTGCCAGCCCACCAGGTGCGACAGCGGCACCGCCACCGCCGCCTCCTGTCGCACGGGGACCGAGCGCAAGGGACCGCCCAGGCTCAACAGCACGCGGCCCTGCCCGCGCAGGTGCACCAGGTCCAGGTCCGGCGCGATGTCCGACGGGACGCGCCCGTTCTCGAACATCACCGGCTCCTCGAAGGCGAACACGCACTCGTCGCGGAAGTAGGCGGACTCCTCGCCCAGGTCCACCGCGAGGAACGTCCGATGCGGCGCCGGCTCGATGAAGAGGACGCCCTGGCCGCTGGCGCGCACCATCCGGGAGGGTCCCTCGCCGAACGGCTTGTCGGTGGCCCGGCCGCGGAAGCGCTTCACCTCAGGCTGGAACGCGAGCGTCCCTCGCCAGGCGATGAGCCCCTCCAGTCGGGTGAGCAGCTCCCCTTCCACCCGCACGGAGAACCCATGCGAGCCGAGGACGAACGGGTCCCCCGCCTCGCCTTCCTCGAGGGCGACCTGGGGGGCCAGTTCGGCCAGGACCATCGCCGGCCCCGGAACCGCTGGCGGCGAAACCGCGTCCACGGCGGGCGGCGCCACGGGAGGCTCGGGCGAAGCAAGCGCCTCACTGCCTCCGAGCGCCGCGGAGGTCTCCTCGAAGGTGACGTCCGGCCCCTGCTCGTCATCGGACACCGAGACATCCTCGGCGGGCCCCAGGGCGTCCATCGGCGCGTCCGGCGCGCTGTCGGTCTCCGCGAGGGCACTGGGCCCCTCGTCCTCGGCGAAGCGGATCTCCTCCTCCACCGGGGCGGACGCGGCGCCGGAAGAGGCCCGCTCGTCCAGGCCGAACTGGGCGCCCCAGTCGCTCTCGCCCGCTCCACCTCCCGCGGCACCGCGTGGGGCGGGGGCCGGAGCGGAGGGCTCGATGGGCGCGGGCGTCGGACGGGAGCGGACAGGCGCGGGGGTGGGCGCCCGGGCATAGGCCTCCCCCGCGATGGCGCGCGTCATCTTCTCCGCCATGGCATCGCTGCCGGACAGGAGGAAGTGCTCGCGGGCACGGCCGTACTCGCCCATCTGCGCGAGCGTCAGGCCCATGTAGTTGTGGGCCTTCTGGTGGTCCGGCGCCAGGTCCGTGGCCGTCTCGAACTCGCGCGCGGCGCGCTGGAGCGCGTTCGTCTTCAGGTACACGAGCCCCAGGTTGACCCGCAGCGTGGGGTCCACCGGGTTGTCGCGCACGAGCATCTCGTAGAGCTCGGCCGCGCGGTCAAACAGGCCCAGCTTGAAGTACGTCAGGCCCAGCAGGTTCTGCGCCTTCTCGTTGCGGGGCTGGAGCTGGTGGGCTCGCTCCAGGAACGCCTTCGCCTCGATGACCTTGTTGGCGGCGAGCAGCTCGCCCCCTCGGTGCATCTGCTGGAGGAACTCGTCTTCAGCGGGGCTCGTCTCCCCCCGTCCCTTCGCGCGCGTCGTCATTCTCGGATGTGAGCTCGCGGCCCCCGGCCTGCGCGGGCCGCTCGCGCTCCTTGTAGTGGTAATAGAGCTGGAGCACCTTGCGCACGTACTCCTGCGTCTCGGTGTACGGGGGCACCTTCCCGCCATACTTGCGCACGGCGTCCGGGCCCGCGTTGTACGCGGCAATCATCTTCACCATGTCCCCGTCGAACATGTTCGCGAGCACGCGCAGGTAGCGCACGCCGCCCTCGATGTTGTCCTTCGAGTCGAAGATGTCCTTCACGTACATGTCCGACGCGGTCGCCGGCATGAGCTGCATCAACCCGCTGGCGCCCTTGGAGCTCAGCGCGTTCGGGTTGTAGTTGCTCTCGGTGTGCATGATGGCGCGCACGAGCGCCGTGGGAATGCGATAGCGCAGGGCCGCCGCGGCGATGTGCGGATCCAACTCCGGCGGGGTCTTCGACCGGGCCTGCACCGGCGCGCTCTTGGAGGGCGCGGGAGCGAATGCGCCCTGCATCCGCCGAGCCTTGCGCCCACTGGCGGGCGGGACGTTCGTATAGACGATGGTCCCGTCCTTCTCGACGTAGCGGTAGATGGACTCCGCCCCCGACGCGACAGGCGCGACGAAGAGGACCGTGGCGATGAGCGCGGAGATGGCACGCATGGCAGCGCCGGAACCTTAGACAAGGGCCGGAAAGTCCTCAAGAAAACGCCTTGTTTCCAGCACTTACCACCATTAAGGCTGTCGTCCATGCCTCATCGCTTCGACTTCCTGGTCCTGGGTGGTGGTGTTGCTGGACTCTCGTTCGCCCTGCAGGCGGCCCGGCACGGGACGGTCGCGGTGCTCACCAAGCGAGCGCGCGGCGAGGGCAACACGGTTCACGCCCAGGGAGGCATCGCCAGCGTGCTCGCGCCGTCGGACTCGTTCGACGCGCACATCGAGGACACGCTCGTGGCGGGCGCCGGGCTGTGCCACCGCGACGCGGTGGAAGTGACGGTGCGCGAGGGGCCGGACCGGGTGAAGGAGCTGGTGGCGCTCGGCGCGGAGTTCAACCGGCACACCGGCGGCGAGTTCGACCTCACCCGTGAGGGCGGCCACTCCGCCCGGCGCATCATCCACTCGGGGGACATCACCGGCCGCGAGGTGGAGCGCGCCCTTCTGGCCGCGTGCGACGAGCAGCCCAACATCACCTTCTTCCCCCACACGGCGGCCATCGACCTCATCCTGGACCCGCGCTCGTCGTCGCACGGACGCAGCCGCTGCCTCGGGGTGTACGCGCTGTTGGAGAGCGGCGTCATCGAGCGCTTCCTGGCGCGCGTGACGGTGCTGGCCACGGGCGGCGCGGGCAAGGTGTACCTGTACACGACGAACCCGGACGTGGCGACGGGCGACGGCGTGGCCATGGCGTACCGGGCCGGGGCGCAGGTGGCGAACATGGAGTTCTACCAGTTCCACCCCACCTGCCTGTATCACCCCGAGGCCAAGAGCTTCCTCATCAGCGAGGCCCTGCGCGGCGAGGGCGGCAAGCTGCGGCTCAAGGGCGGCCAGACGTTCATGGAGCGCTACCACGCCATGGGGGCGCTCGCCCCGCGCGACGTGGTGGCGCGCGCCATCGACGCGGAGCTCAAGCGCACCGGTGATGAGTGCGTCTACCTGGACATGACGCACCTGGGGCGGGCGTTCCTCACCGAGCGCTTCCCCAACATCTACGCCACGTGCAAGGCCTTCAACATCGACATGGCCTCGCAGCCCATTCCCGTCGTGCCCGCGGCCCACTATCAGTGCGGTGGCGTGGTGACGGACCTCACTGGGCGGACCTCGGTGCCGGGGCTGTATGCCGTGGGCGAGGTGGCCAGCACGGGATTGCATGGCGCCAACCGCCTCGCCTCCAACTCGCTCCTGGAGGGGTTGGTGTTCGGCCACCGCGCGGTGCGCGCCGCGTCGGAGGAGCTCGCCTCCCTGCCCCACCCGAAGGAGGAGCCGCCGCCCTGGGATGCGGGCAGCGCGGTGGACTCGGACGAGAGCGTCGTGGTGAGCCACAATTGGGACGAGATTCGCCGGTTGATGTGGAACTACGTCGGCATCGTTCGCACGGACAAGCGGCTCATGCGCGCGCGCCGGCGCCTGGAGCTGTTGCGCGAGGAGATTCGCGACTACTACTGGCGCTTCAAGGTCACCCGCGACGTCATCGAGCTGCGCAACATCGCCGAGGTGGCGCACCTCATCGTCGACTGCGCCAGTCGCCGCAAGGAGAGCCGCGGCCTGCACTTCACCCTCGACTATCCCCACTCGGACGACCACCTCGGACAGCGGGACACCGTCCTGTCCCGAGGGCTGTGAGCGCCCATGTCGCGCCCGCGCCGCATCCTCGATGAGCCCGGTGGTGCCTCGGGCGAGCCGCCGCCGCCGGAACCGCGTCCCGGTCCCCGGCCTCGCCCCTGGGTGTGCTACGGCATCATCGCGGGCGCGGTGGCGATGTTCGTGTTGGACCGCTCCCTGGCCCGGCCTCTCGTGGATGCGAACGGGACGACGGTGGGCTCGCTCGCCCCGCTGGCGCTCTTTGGCCCGCTGGTCCAGCGGGGCGAGTACTGGCGGATGCTCGGGGCCGTGTTCGAGCACGGCGGCGCCATGCACCTGCTGTTCAACATGTCGGTGGTGGTGACGCTGGGCTTCACCCTGGAGCGCGGCATCGGGAGCCTGCGCTTCCTCGGGCTGTCGCTCGTCACCGCGCTGGGGGCCGCCGCGTCGTCCCTCTACTTCAACTTCAACGTCGTGACGGTGGGCGCCTCGGGGATGATTCTCGGGTGGGGCGGCGCCATGCTGCCGGTGGCCACCCGCCAGGGGCGGCGCGAGCTGGGCTTCTGGCTGGCGCAGGTGGCCGTCATCAGCCTGCTGCCCGGCGTGAGCTGGGCCGGACACCTGGGCGGCTTCCTCTTCGGGCTCCCCTGCGGCCTGGCGCTGCGCATGGGCCCGCGCGTGTACGCCCGCGCGCTGCCGCTCATCCTGTTCATCACCGCGGTGGTGGCGCTCCTGGCGGCCCACCCCGAGCGACGAGGCATTCCGTGACGAAGTCCGTGGGTGAAAACGTCCGCAGCGTCTGCGTCTTCTGTGGCTCGCGGCCAGGGGCACGGCCTGAGTTCCTCGAGGCCGCCACGGCGCTGGGCCAGGAGCTGGCCCGCCGGGGCCTGACGCTCGTCTACGGCGGCGCGCGCGTGGGGCTGATGGGCGCCGTGGCCGATGGCGTGCTGAAGGCAGGCGGCCACGTGGTGGGCGTACTGCCGCGCTTCATGCGCGAGAAGGAGCTGGCGCACAGCAACCTGGGCGAGCTCATCTTCGTGGAGTCGATGCACGAGCGGAAGGCGCTGATGGCCGAGCGCTCCGACGCCTTCATCGCGATGCCCGGCGGCTTCGGGACGCTGGACGAGCTGTTTGAAATCACCACCTGGGCCCAGCTCGGCCTGCACCAGAAGCCCATGGGGCTCTTGGACGTGGGCGGCTACTTCCAGCCCCTGCTGGCCATGGTGCGCGGCATGGTGGACGCGGGCTTCGTCCCCGAGGCGCAGTCCATCCCCTACGCGGTGAGCCCGGAGGCCCATTCGCTGGTGGAGCGGCTGCTCCAGGGGCCTACCTTGCCCCGAGTGGAGAAGTGGCTGCGGCGGCCGGAGCAGACCTGAGGGCGAGCACCGCGCCTCAACGCGCGGAGACCTTCAGCTCGGCCTGTCCCAGCGTGGACGCCACGCGGAGCATGACGTGCTCGGTGCCGGGCGGAATCACCGGCTGGCCGTTGGCGAACGTGGTGGGGAAGCGCACGCGGTAGCCCACCCAGAACACGCTGGTGTACGGATAGTACGCCCGGAGGTTGAGGTCGGCGCGGCCTACACGGCGCACCTCCACCGGAGTCACTTCCCCCGAAGGCGTCACCAGCGCCAACCGCCAGATGGAGCGCTTCTGCGCGAAGTCGTCGTAGCGGTAGTCGTTGACGTGAACGCCGAGGAAGAACTCGTGGAACCTGGCCGCTTCCGACAGCTCGTCCGCGAGCAGTGACTCCACCTTCGCGGCGGGCAGCACCTGAAAGAGCCCCTGGCGGCGCACGCGCGCCTCGCGGAAGGCCGGGGTCAGGAGCGTCGCGCCCGTGAAGATGCGCGTGTCGAAGCCATCGTAGATTTCGTCGCGCGCGGAGTAGCGATCCAACACCGTGCGGTAGGCCGCCTCGGCCTTGGGGTCATCCAGCGTGGGGGCGGGCTCACCGACGAGCGGCGGCGTGCTGGCACAAGCCCCCGACAGCACCACCAGCACCGCGACGAGCAGCCTTCTCACGGAATGAAGTCCTTGCGGGTGAACAGCGTGGTGAGCCGGTGGCCAGTGGCCTCCACCGCCTCGCGTCCCCCCTCCAGGCGATCCACGAGCGCGAACGCGCCGAGCACCTTGAGCCCCTCGGACTGGGCGCGCTCGATGGCCTTGAGCGTGGAACCGCCCGTCGTCACGACGTCCTCGAGGATGGCGACCGGTGCACCCGGGCCCAGGGCCGAGAGCCCCTCGATCCACTGGCCCGTGCCGTGCCCCTTGGGCTCCTTGCGCACGATGAACGCATGGAGCGGCTGGCCCGCCAGGTAGCTGGTGAGCGCCACCGCCGAGGCCAGTGGATCCGCGCCGAGCGTCAGGCCGCCCGCGCCCACCGCGGTGGGGGCCTCGCGACGGATGGCGTCCAGGAACAGCCGGCCGATGAGGAAGTGCCCCTCGGCGAGCAGCGCCGTGCGCTTGCAGTCGATGTAGAAATCCGACTCCTTGCCCGACGACAGCACCACGCGCCGGCGCTCGAAGGAGCGCTCCGTGAGCAGCTCCAGCAAACGGGTGCGATCGCGCGCGAGTGGCTCCACCATGACTACAGACCCTCCAGGTACGCCACGAGCTCGGACGCGTACCGCAACTGCATCAACAACTCCGCCTTGCGCGATTCATCCAGCGCGGCGAACACATCCGCGAGCAGCGAGAGGTCCTGGTTGAGCGCGCCCATCCGCTGCGCGACGTCCCCTGCCAGCTCATCCGCGTCGACTTCTTCCTCGACGCCTTCGGGCGCCAGCGACTCCTCGGTCGCGAGCGCCTTCTCCAGCATGTCGCGCACGGGCGCCGTCAGCCGGCCCTCGGACTCCAGCGCCTCGCGCTTCGCCTCGAGGACCTCCAGGTCCAGCGGCTCCGAGTGGATGGCCTCGGCCAGCGACAGGAGCAGCGCGTCCTCGTCCGAGAGATGCTCGTGGACACGCGCCTGGACCTCGTCGCGCTTCAAGAAGCGCAGCGCCGCCACCCGGCGGAAGCCGCACACCAGCTGGTAGCGGTCGTCTCCCACCGGGCGCACGTCCACGGGGAAGAGCTGCCCCAGCCGCGCGATGTCGGTGGCCAGCCCGGAGATGTCCCCCTCGGCTCGCAACCGGAACCGCGGCGCATCCTCCAGCTTCTCCAGCGCGAGCATCACCGTGGAGACCCGCCCCACCCGGCGCGGCTCGCCCCGCGAGGGCTCCGCGTCGGACGGTGGCTCGGACGCAGCCGGCGCATCCTCGGAGCGCGCGGCCACTTCGGAGCGCGCGGCCGCTTCAGAGCGCGCGGCCGCTTCGGAGCGCGCGGAGTCCTCGGCCACGGACGCCGCCGAGTCACCCACGGACTCGGTGCCCTGGCTGGCGGCCTCGGTGAGCGCGCTCGCCGCGGCCTCCGTGACGGAGGACGGCGCGGCGCTCCCCTCGCCCGACGGTGGCGGCCCCCCCTCGGACGCGGACTGCGCGGCCTCCGGTGGTGGCTGCGCGGTCTCTTCCGGACGCGGCGACTCCCCCGGGGAATGCGGCACGGCCGCCGCCTCGGGGGAGGTCGACGGCGGACTTCCCTCTGGCGTGCCCGTCATCCCTTCCTGTCCCTCAACCCTGTGCTCGGCGTCCATGGTGGCACCCCTCGTCTTCCTGCCGCCGCGCCGCTTGAACTCGCGGCGCGGGCAGGCTCTAGCGGGTCTTCTTCTTCACCACGACCTTCTTCTTCGCACCAGCACCCATCAGCATGGGCGTTGGGGCGTTGGCACCGCCAGCCTGCTCGGTAGCCGCCGGACGGGGCTCAGGGAGCCGCGGCGCGACGGGGGCCGGAGGCGGAGGCGGAGGCAGCGGCTTACCGACCGGGCGGCTGACGACCGTCGGGGCGGGCGCGGCGCGCGGGGCCGGAGGCGGGGTCGGCGCGGGACGCGCGGGCGGAACCGGCGGCCGCGGCGGCGTGGCGCCCGGGCGAATGGTGGGGCGGGTGGTGGTGGTCGGACGCGCCACCACGGGGCGCTCGGCCGGCAGACGGCCCGGCTCCACGTCGCCCATGTCCACGCGGCCGCGGAAGCTGGCGCCGTCCACGATGATGACGCGCGGGGCGCGGATGTCGCCCACCATGCGGCCTTCGCGGGTCAGCTCCACGCTCTCGGTGGCGTTGATGTTGCCCACCACCACGCCGCTGACGATGGCGTTCCTCACCGCCACGTTGGCCTTCACCACGCCCGAGGGCTCGACGATGAGGGTCCGGCTGAGCGTCAGCTCGCCCTCGACGCGCCCGCGGACCGTGAGGTCCTCGTCACCCGTCAGACGGCCGCTGATGAGGATGGAAGGCCCCACCACGGTGTTGTCGACGGTGTTGCTCGCTCCCAGATCCTTCGCGGTGGCCACGAATCAGCGCTCCTTCATGTCCATGTCGACGTTGCCCTTGAAGGAGGCCCCGTCGGCAATGAGGATGCGCGGGGCCTTGATGTCGCCCACCACGCGGCAGTCCGTCTTCAGCTCGACCTTGTCGCTGGCGACGATGTTGCCCGTCACGCGGCCGGCGATGTCCACGTTCTGCGTCTCGATGTCCGCCTCGACGACGCCGGAGCCCTCCACGAAGAGGCTCTCCTTCAGGGAAATCTTCCCCTTGACGGTGCCCTGGATGACCAGGTCCTCGTCGCCGGAGATCTCACCGTCGATGACGATGCTCGAACCAATGACCGTATTCGCCATGAGTGTTGTCCGCCCCTCTTGAAGGTGGTGCGCCTGGGAGCCCGGTTGGGCCGGTGGATGCTAGATGTCGTCCGGCAACTTCACGTCCATCTCGATGGAGCCGTTGAACACGGCGCCGTCCTCGATGACCACGCGCGGCGCCTTGATGTCGCCCGCCACCTTCGCCGAGGCGTTGATGGCCACGCGCGTGGACGCGTCGATGTTGCCGCTGGCCTCGCCATTGATGGTCAACTCCTCCGCGCGGATGTCCGCCTGGACGCGACCCGTGCCCTCGATGGTGAGGTGGTTCTTCAGGGCAATCTGCCCCTCCACCCGCCCTTCGATGACCAGGTCACCTCCACCCGTGAGGTTGCCCTTGATGACGATGCCCTTGCCGATGATGCCCGTCTCACCCGTTGCCATGCGGTGACCCTCGTCAAGCGCCTGCTCCGTCGGGAGCCGGGCGCTCTGATTATGTCAGAGATGCGCGGAGATCCAGCCGGAGATGTCCCGGAACACCTCTTCGCGCCCCACCTCGTTCAGAGGCTCGTGGCGCATGCCGGGATACTCCTTGAACTTCTTGTCCGCTGTACCCGCCGCCTCGAAGAAGGCTCGCGCCGCCGCCGGCGCCGCCACCCCATCCTCCGAGCCACACAGCACGAACAGCGGTACTTGAATCTTCGGCGCCAACAGCGCCACCTGGGCCTGGGCCTGGGTGGACTCGATGAACCAACGCGGCGTCACGGTCGGGTTGTACAGCGGGTCCTCGCGGACCGCGCGCTGCACCTGAACGTCGCGGCTCAGGTCCTCTGGCTTGAGCTCCGTCTTGAGCTGCAACCACGGCACGGCCTTCCCCACCACGCGCGCGGCCAGGACCTTGAGGGCCGGCGGGGTGATGGCCAGCTTGAGGTATGGGGCTGACAGGACCGCGCCGGACAGGCCCGCCATGCCGCGCGCCAGTTGGTGCGCCGCCATCAAGCCACCGTGGCTGTGCGCCAGGAGGAAGGTCTTCTTCGTCCCCGCCTCGCGACGCACCCGCTGCCAGAAGCCGTCCAGGTCGGCCAGATAGTCCGGCCACTTCGCGCAGTACCCGCGACGACCATCCGCCCGACCGTGCCCGCGATAGTCCACGCCATGCACCGCGAAGCCATCCGCCACGAGCGCGTCGATGACGGGGCGGTAGCGGCCCACGTGGTCACCATAGCCATGGAGCACGGCGACATGGGCCCTCGGCTCACCTTCGGGCAGGTCCAGCGTCCAGAAGAGCCGGGTCTGATCCTTCGCGGTGAAGAAGCCTTCGTCGTGACGCGGCATAGAGGCGAGACCTTAGCGGCCCGTGGCGGCGGTGGATAGCGCCTTCAACTTCCGCTCGAGGCCCAAACGCTGATCGGCCGGCTCGGCCGCTTCGGGCTCCAGGGCCAACACCTCCACCGCGCGGCGCCAGACCCGGGCCGCGTCCGTGGAGCGCCGGGCCTGCGCGTAGGCGTCACCGAGGTGTTCGAGGATGACGGGCTCGTCCGGGGCCAGCTCGACGGCGCGCTCCAGCGCGTCCACGGCCCGTTGGGTCTCTCCGCGACGAAAGTAGACCCACCCCAACGAGTCGAGGAACGCCCCCGTGTCGGGGCGAAGCCGCAGCGCGCGTGAGACCAGCCGCTCGGCCTCGTCCAGCTCGCGCCCGGAGGACGCCAGGAGATAGCCCAGGAAGTTCATCGCCGAGGCGTGGTCCGGCTCCACCGTGAGCAGCTCACGAATCCGAGCCCGCGCGGCATCAAGCTGCCCCTGTCGCTCGAGCGCCGCGGCCAGCGCATAGAGCAGGCCCTGATCTCGCGGCGACTTCGCGAGCGCCCCATTCAAGAGCGCCAGCGCCTCGGCCCCCTTGCCCTGGCGCTCCAGCGTCGCGGCCAACGCGTCGTACACGAGCGGAGGGGAGGCGCTCGTCAGCGCTTCGCGCAGCAGGGCCTCCGCCTTGGCGGGCGCCCCACCCCGCTCCAGCGCTCGGGCGAAGAGGACGCGCAGGTCCATGTCCTCCGGGGCGTCCTGCTGCGCGGCGCGAAACAGCGCGAGCGCCCGCGCGTGCTCTCCGGCCAGGGAGAGACAGCGGGCCCGACGCGTGCGGGCATCCGCGAAGACCTCGGCGCTGGCGGGGACCTCCGCGAAGGCGCCGGCCGCATCGCCGAACCGGCGCTGACGTTCCAGCACCAGCCCCAGGTAGTACGGGAGCCGAGGCTCGCTCGGGGCCACCTTCCGCGCGGTGTCCAGCACCTCGGCGGCGGCGTCCGTCTGGCGTGCGGACAGATAGCTGAACGCCACGCGCACCGCCGTCTCCGGCTCGTCCGTCAGCGACAGCAAGCGGTCGAAGTACGCGCGCGCTCGAACGGGCGACCCCGCCTTGAGTGCCGCGCGGCCCGCGGCCAGCAGGACGTCATGGCGATCCGGATCTCCCTGGAGCGCCTTCGCCAGCGCCTCCTCGGCTTCCGCCGCGCGGCCGGCTCCGTCATACAGGTGCGCCAGCGCGGTCCACGAGTCCACGTCGGCGGGGTCGCGCTCCGTGGCCTTCTGCAAGAGGCGCTCAGCGCGGGCCGGGTCGCCGCGCTCGGCCAGGGCCAACCCCAGTCTTTGGTATCCCGAGGCCTCCCCTGGGAGCGCCACCGCGAGCGCATCCACGACCTTCACGGCTTCGGCGGGCGCCCCGCCCTCCAGTTCGAGCTGCGCCAACACCAGATAGGCCTCGGGCTCGCGAGGACGCAATGACATGGCGCGACGCAGGTGCTGGCGAGCGCGAGTCAGGCGGCCCCCTTCGAGCAGCACGCGCCCCAACATCACGTGCGCCGCGTAATACGTCGGGGTCTTCTCCACGGCGCGCTTCAGCTCGCGCTCGGCGCGGTCGAGGTCTCCTGCCCGCGCGTACTCCTCGCCCAAGCGGGTGAGCAGCAGCGGGTTGCCATCATCGGTGGCCAGGGCCAGCCGCAGCTCGTCCACCGAGCCCCGGTGGTCGCCGTCCCAGTGCATCAGTCGGGACTGGAGGAAGTGTGCGTAGCTGGCGGACGATGCCGTCGAGCCGTCGTCCGAGGCGGCCGCGTCCATGGCCTCGCGCATGGCCTCGCGGTCTACCCGGGGCGGCTTCGCGCGGCCCGCCCCAGAAGCGCCCTCGGCGGTGAGGGCGCACAGCAGCAGGATGACACGGGCGGAGGTCAGGACGGGGCGCACGCCCCCTGAACTCTACTCCGCCCGGCGCCCGCGCGCAGGGTGCTCAGGCCACCTCGAGCGGCGGGGCGCCCAACTTCTCGAGCAGCTTCTCCACCGGGTCACTGTCCTGGCTGACGTCAGCCACCGCCGAGCGGTATTCAATGGACGTCACCTTTTCGACATCAGGCAGAAGCCGCCCGATGACGGTGCGCGCGGCCTCGGCGTTGCACTCGGGCAACACCACCGCGAAGACACCACTGCCCAAGTGGGCGATTGCATCCGGGTGGCGCACCCGCTTGCGCATGACGTCACCCATGTTCGACGGCAGCGTGTCCACCAAGCGGTCCGGGCGCAGCACCGCCAGACTGAGCGCGCGGTGGTAGCGACGACTGCGCGCCACCTCCTGCTCCAGCCGCAGCAGCAGCCCGCGCCGGTCGTGCAGGCCCGTGGACGGGTCGCTCCCCGTGCGCTTCTGCAGCGCCGAGGCCTTCTCCTGCTGCTCCTTCTCACCCTGGCGAAGCTTGAGCGCGCGCTCGGTGCGGCTGAGCAGCTCCACCGCGTTGAACGGCTTGCTCATGTAGTCCACCGCGCCCAGGTTCAGCGCGCGGACCTTGTCGGCCACGCCCTGGTGGGCGGACAGCAGGATGACGGGGATGTGCGCCGTGTCCGAGGAGGACTTCAGGTGCATGGCCGCGTCCAGGCCGTCCAGCTTCGGCAGGAACACGTCCATCACCACCAGGTCCGGCCGCGTCGCGCGAGCCTTGGCCAGGCCCTCCGCTCCGTCGCGCGCCACCTCCACGCGGTACTTGGAGCGCAGCACCTCGGTGAGCACCGCGGCGATCTCCGGCTCATCCTCGACCACCAGCACGCGCGGCTGCTCGGGCACGGCGCTGGGCGCGGGCTGCGGCCGGGGGTTACGCGCCGCCTCCTGCGCCAGCGGCAGCGTGAAGACGAACGTGCAGCCGCCCTCGGCCGGGCTCTCCGCCCAGATTTCTCCGCCGTGCAGCTCGACGAACTCCTTGCAGATGGCCAGCCCCAGCCCCGTCCCCTTCGGGCCATGGCGATAGCGGTCGAACACGAGGTGCAGCTCGTCCGGCGGAATCCCCACGCCGTCGTCGGACACCATCACCCGCACCGCGTCGCCATCCGGGCGCGACAGCCGCTGCGTGCGCACCACCACCTCGCCCGAGGCGCTCGCGTGCTGGATGGCGTTGCTGATGAGGTTCTGGAGCACCTCGTGGAGCTTCATCTCATCGCCGATGAGCATGAGGCTGTCCGGGCACTCGGAGCGCAGCGACACGCCGCGCTCGGCCGCGAGGATCTCCAGTTCGCTGACCGCGTCGCGGCACAGCTGCGCCACGTCCAGCACGCGCGGCTCGATGGACAACCGCGCCGCCTCGCCCTTCCCCTTCTCCAAGAGCGACTCGACCAGCGTGAGGATCTTCCGGCCCTGGCGGATCATCGCCTCGGCGGACTGCTTCTGCTGGGGCTCCAGCGGCCCTTCGAGGAGCAGGCGGCCATGGCCCAGCAGCACCTGCAGCGGCGCGCGCAGGTCATGGCTGCACACCGCGATGATCTCATCCTTGAGCCGGTTGAGTTCCTTCAGGCGCCGGTTGGCTTCGTTGAGTTCGCGGTAGCGCTCGACGTACGCCAGCTCCAGGTCCTCGCGCTTCTTCTTCACCGCGGTGTGCAGGCGCGCGTTGCGGATGGAGTTGGCCAGCACGCCGGCCACGGCCTGAGCGAACTCCTGCTCGTCCCGGCCGAACGACGCGTCCACTCGCGACACGCGCAGGAACAGCGCGCCCAGCAGATCGTCCTGGCAGATGAGCGGCTGCACCAGGATGGACTTCACGCCCAGGGGCAAGAGCGAGGTGCGCACCTCGGCCATCAGCGGATCCCGCTGCGCCTCTTCAATCAACACCGGCTGGCGCGTCTCCAGCGCGCGCCGCAGCTCCGGATAGCGAGCCACCTCGATGTCGAGCTGAACGAGGCTCGGATCCTCCTGCGTGGCCACCACGGTGGCGGTGCGCGCGTGGCTTCCCTCCACGAGCACCACCGAGCAACGGTCCGTTCCCGTCACCCGGCCCACCTTCTCCACGGCGATGCGGAGGATCTCCTCCAGCTCCAGCGAGCTGGTCGCCGCCTGGGTGATCTCCAACAGCATGCCCATGCGCAGGCGGATCCGCTCCTCGCGCTCACGCAACCGCCACGCGCGCAGGGCGGACTCCAGCCGCGGCACCAGTTCGTCCGCGCCGCGAACGAAGTCGTCCACCGGCAGTTCCTTGAAGGCCCCCGCCGAGCGCGTGCGTCCCTGGTCCACCAGCACGGGCAGTCGCTGCAGCTTGTCCACCTTGCGCACCGACTCCAGCAGCGCCGCGGCCCGCTTGGCCGTCACCGCGAGCAGCACCACCTCGGGCTGAAGCTGATCCACCACCTCTTCCAGGCCCGTGGCCTTCTCGGCGGCGGCGCACTGATAGCCACTCGCGGTGAGCCGCTCCAGCAACGCGGCGCCCGGGCCCTTCTCCGCCAGCACCAGGACACGCCCGCGCTGCTCCGCCAGGAGGTCCATCCTCACGGCGCCTCCCCGCCCGCGCGGGCCAGAGAGGAGCGCTGCTGAAAGCCTGTGGGTGCGTAAGGCGTCATGGTCGAATCCGGATCATGCCGTCTAACCCGTCCGCGAGCCAGCATGCGAACGGATCCTCCCTGGCGGGAATTGTGAGAGAAGGGGCGCGACATATACTCGCTCGCCGTGCGTGTCCCTAGAATCCTTCGTCAGGGTCTCGTCGTGCCCTCTTTGAGCCTGACGGCCGCGGTCGTCTGCGCAGCGGGCCTGGCTCGGGCCCAGAACGTCGACGAGACGACTTCCTTCCCCACCCACGTCCAGGCCGCCGGGTCGCCCGGCCCCCGGGCATCCAGCCAATCCCCCGGCGCGCTCCCCGCGAGCGCCCGAGCCGAGAACGACGCGGAGCTCATCTCCACGCGAGAGGTCATCGTCGCCGGCAACGAGCCTCACAGCCCCGCCACCCTGCACAACGCCTACGCGGATCCACGCAACCTCCGCCGAGGCTCCAGCAGCACGGGCGGGGTGGGTCTGCTGCGCATCGCTGGCGCCGATCTGGGGTCGCCCGGACTGCTCCGCTTCGGCGTGGTGGGCGAGTACTCCCACGGCAGTGATTTCCCGGTCCGCGACGCGACGAACTCGCGCACGTCCGGGACGTTCTCCCTGGCGTACACGCCGGTGGAGTACCTCCAGGCCTACGCGGCCTACTCCGCGTCCGCCAACACCAACTCCCGCACCTCGCCGCGACTCATCCAGGCGCTGGGAGACGTGACATTCGGAGCGCGCGCGTCGCGCCAGTGGCTGCCGGGACTCTGGGCCGGTGTGGACGTGCGCCTGATGACGTTCTCGGGCGTGGGCGACGCGTCCGTGGACAAGACGGCGTGGGGCTTCGCGCCCAAGCTGGTGGGCACGTATGACCTGCACCAGCTCGATGCGCGGCTGCCGCTGCGCGTGCACGCCAACCTGGGCCTGCTGTTCGATGGCACCCAGAGCCTGGCGGGCGACGCGAAGCTGAATGCCTCGGAGGAGTACGCGCTGGGCATCAACCGCTACAGCCGGCTGGCGCTCGCGCTCGGCGTGGAGGCGCCGCTTCCCGGGGTGACGCCCTTCCTGGAGTACAGCCGCGCGCAGCCGCTCGGCACGGGGGGCCCGCTGGTCTCTCCGGATGGGCGCACCCTGTCCGCCGGAAGCGTCGCGCCCCAGGTGCTCGGGCTGGGCGCACGCCTCACGGCCCTGAAGGACCTCTCGTTCACCGCTGTCGCCGAATTCGGCCTCCAGCGCAACGTGGGCCTGGGCGTGACGCCGGTGCCGCCCTTCAACCTCGTGGTGGGCGCGGCCTACACGGTGGACGTCCTGGGGCACGAGCCGACGAAGGTGGTGGAGCAGGTTCGCGAGCGGAAGGTGGCACCGCCCGCGCCCAAGCTCGCGCAGGTATCGGGAACGGTGATGGATGCGGAAACCCACAGGCCCGTGGGCGGCGTCCTCGTCGCGGTGGCGGGCCTGCCGCCCGTGGCCACGGACGCCGAGGCCGGCCGATTCCTCACGTATGAGCTGACGCCCGGCGCGGTGAAGCTGCTCGTGCGCAAGGAGGGCTACCACGCGCTCACGCGGGAGCTCATCCTCCAGCCTGGAGAGAAGTCCGTGGTGGAGCTGACGCTGGAGCGCGAGGCGCGGCCTGCCCAGGTCTCCGTCTCGGTGGCCTCGAAGAAGAAGCCCGTGACGGCGACCGTGGCGCTCCAGGGCCCGAAGCCGGCGCAGCTTGACCTGTCCGAGTCCGCATCCAGCCCCACGCTCGCGGAGCTGCCCGCGGGCGCCTACGTGGCCGTCGTCACCGCGCCGGGCTACCTGGCGCAGACGCGCGCCGTGCAGGTGGCGGAGGGCGCGCCCCTGACGCTCGCGTTCGACTTGGAGCCGGAGCCGAAGAAGAAGCTCGTGAGCATCAAGGACAACAAGCTCGAGCTGCTCCAGCCGCTGCACTTCGCCGAGGGCAAGGCCCTGCTCTTGCCGGACAACGACGCGGTGCTGGTCCAGGTGGTGGATGCGCTCGTGCGCGCGGGCAACCACCGCGTGCGCGTGGAGGCCCACACGGACAACCAGGGCGACAAGGCCGCCAACCTCCAGCTCTCCAAGGACCGGGCGAAGGCCGTGGTGAGCGCGCTGACTCGGGCGGGCATCGACGCGACGCGCCTGGAGTCGGAGGGTTATGGCGACAGCCGGCCGGTGGCCCCCAACCTCACCCCGAGGGGACGGGAGCTGAACCGCCGCGTGGAGTTGCTCATCCTGGACCGGTGATGCCGGCCACGCGACGCGGCGATAGAGTGCGGGGCCATGCACCCCGCTCTCCTATCCCGTCGCGCGCTGCGCACCTCGCTCCTGAGCCTCGCCCTGGTGGGGGCCACCGCCTGCGGTGACCCCAAGCCGCCTCCCCAGCCAGACCCGCCCCAGGTCGCGCTCACCATCCCCGAGCCCAACACGGCGGCCCGCTCGCTGAAGGTCACCGTCACGGTGTCTGGCTGCGACAAGGTGGCGGAGCTGTCCCTCTACGACCGCGACACGTTCCTCAAGACGTTCACCTACGCGGGCCCGGATACGCCGTTGGAGCTGGCCTCCAACGACATCAAGTACACCAGCGGCATCGCGGCCAGCCTGGCCCTCAAGGCACAAGCCACCTGCTCGGATGGGCGCAAGAACGTCTCGCAGCCCCAGTCCGCCACGTTCTTCCCGGTGGAGCAGCTCATCACCGACCCCAAGGGTGAGCAGGTCGTCACGGACCTGTTCCTCGCCGAGGGCCGGGGCACCAAGGTCAACTTCATCGGCTGCGGCAATCCCGCGACGGGGCAGTCCACCCTCTACCGCGTGGACTCGGCGGGCAACGTCCTCAAGACGGTGGACATGGACATCGTCTGCAGCCCGGACACCGTCGTCACGCCGCGCAACGAGGCCTCCGGCAAGCGCTGGGTGTGGACGCCGGGCTCGGGCGCGCTCGCGGTGGACGACAGCTTCGTCATCACCGGACGCACGTCCTCGGGCCTCAACATCGCGGGCCTGTCCGTCATGTCCAACGGCGACGCGCTCATCACCGAGAGCGTCACGCGCGTCTCGCGCCTGAAGCACACGGCCACGAGCGGCAGCTTCACCTGGACGTACGCGCCCACCCTGCTGGATGAAATGGCCGCGCAGCCCATCGAGCGCGGCGCCGACGTGCTCATCGGCGTCTCGCGGCAGAAGGGCACCACCGACATCCTCCAGGTCGTCGTCACGCAGCTCAACGCCACGACGGGCACCGTCGTCACCGAGCACGCCCTCGCGGACTACAACGGCCTGCTGGAGAACGTCCCCACCGTGGCCTTCAGCCCCGACGGCGCCGTCGCCTATATCGGCTTCGTCCAGGCCAACAACCAGTCCAAGGTCATGGCCTGCGTCACCAGCCAGGATGGCTGCGCGGGCACCAACCAGAAGTGGACCCGCGGGACGCTGCCCGGCACCATCGCGGCGCTCGTCCCCTACGCCGCCGGCACGCGGCTGGCCGTCGTCAGCGCGCAGCGCGTCTGGTTCCTCGACACCGCCACCGGCACCATCAAGAACAAGGGCGGGCTCTCCGTGGACGCGAGCGGTGCGCTGCGCATCCTCCAGATTCAGACGAGCCGCTCCACCAGCTCCGAGTTCTACCTGCTGAACGGACCGGCCCGCAGCGCGACCGGGCCGGCCACCCTGCCCGTGGAGATTGTCGGCGTGGACTCGGCCGAGTTGGGCGAGGTGTTCCGCTACGAGGTGGCCAGCAGCCTCGCCGCCTCAGTGGATGATGACGGCCGCCTGTGGATCCGCGTGGGAAACAAGCTGGTGCAGGCCCTCACGCTGTCCCAATACCGTCAGGTCCACCCGTAGGAAGCAGGCCCTCAGGCCCGCTCGGCGACGAGGAGCGCTTCCACGTTGCCAGCGGGCCCAGGGACGGGGCAGTCCATCCACCCGCGCACGGCGAGCCCCTGCGTGCCCACGAACGCCGTCATCGCGTCGATGCACTCCTGGCGCGCGACGGCGTCCCGCACCACCCCGCCCTTGCCCACCTTGTCCGGGCCCACCTCGAACTGCGGCTTCACCAACGCGACGAGCAGGCCCCCCGGCTCCAGGTACGGCAGCACCGAGGGCAGCACCTGCGTGAGCGAGATGAAGCTCACGTCGATGACCACGACGCTCACCTTCTCTGGCAAGTCCTCGTCCGTGAGGTAGCGCGCGTTGACGCGCTCGCGCGAGCGCACCCGCGGGTCCTTGCGCAGCTTCTCGTGAAGCTGGCCATAGCCCACGTCGATGGCGTGCACGCGCACGACGCCATGTTGAAGCAGGCAGTCCGTGAAGCCCCCGGTGCTCGCGCCGATGTCCGCGCCCACGCGTCCCGTGACGTCGAGTTGGAACTGCTCCAGCGCGGCCTTCAGCTTCAGCCCACCTCGGGACACATAGGGCAACACCTCGCCCTTGAGGCGCAGCTCGGCGTCAACGGACACCTGCGCCCCCGGCTTGTCCACGCGCTGATCCGCCACCACCACCTGCCCGGCCAGGATGAGGGCCTGCGCCTTGGTGCGTGACTCGGCCAGCCCGCGCTCCACCACCAGGACGTCCAGGCGCTCCTTCCTCGACTTCATCGAAGGACCTCTCCGCGCAGCAGGGCCTGGCCCGCGCGCCGCAACCCCGCGGCATCCAGCCCCAGCTCCGCCCGCTGCGTGCGCGCATCGCCATGGGGGATGAAACGGTCCGGCAGGCCCACCAGGCGCACGCGCGGCGTCACGCCCGCCGCCGCGTACAGCTCCAGCACCGCGCTGCCCAGGCCTCCGCGCACGGTGCCCTCCTCGGCCACCACCACGTGACCTCCCGCGGCGGCCTCGAGCAGCGCGGCCTCATCGAGCGGCCACGCACTCCGCGCATCCAGCACGCTCCATGAGGGCTCCTCGCGTGCGGCCTCCAAGGCGGCGAGCCCCAAGGGTCCCAGCGTCACCAGCGTCAGGCGAGCGTCCGGGACGCGGCGCAGCCACCGCGCGCCCGTCGGCGAAGTCGGCTCCGCGCGCAGCTCCGGCGGCAGCGGCACCAACGTCCCGCGCGGGAAGCGGAGCACCGCGGGGACTCCACCGTCGAGCGCGGCCTGGAGCATGGCCCCCAGGTCCTCGCCCACCACGGGCGCCCACTGCCGCATGCCCGGGATGGGGCGCAGGAAGGACACGTCATAGGCCCCCTGATGCGTGGCCCCATCCGCGCCCACCAACCCGGCGCGGTCCACCGCGAAGACGACGGGCAGCCCTGGGAGGCACACGTCGTGGATGATCTGATCGTACGCGCGCTGAAGGAACGTCGAGTAGATGGCGCACACGGGCCGGGCCCCCGCCGCCGCCAGCCCCGCGCAGAACGTGACCGCGTGCTGCTCGGCGATGCCCACGTCGTGGACGCGGTCCGGGAAGCGCCGCTTGAGCCCCGTGAGCGCCGAGCCCTCCAGCATGGCCGGCGTCACCGCCACCACCCGAGGGTCCTTGGCCATCGCCTCCTCGAGCACCGCGGCGAAGGCCTCGCTGAACGTGCGCTGGCCGCCGCGCGAGCGCACGAGCTTGCCGTCGCGCCACTCATACGGCCCCATGGCATGGCCACGCGTCTGCTCATCCGCCTCGGCGGGTGGAAAGCCGCGCCCCTTCTGCGTCATGGCGTGCACCACGACGGGACGGGACGCGGACCGGGCCTCGCGCAGCGCCCGCACGAGCGCGCTCAGGTCATGCCCATCCACGGGCCCCAGGTACGTGAAGCCGAGCGCCTCGAAGAAGGCCCGCGCGTTGCGGGTGCGCAGCAGCGCGGGCACCGCCCCCACGTTGGCGCTGATGGACATCTGGTTGTCGTTCACCACGACGACCAGCGGCAGGTGGCTGCCTCCCGCGTTGTTGAGCCCCTCGAAGGACAGCCCACCCGTGAGCGCGCCATCGCCCACCACCGCCACGACGTGGCCGCGATGACCCAGTTGGCGGCGCCCTTCTAGGAGCCCCAACGCCGCGGACACGGCCGTGCACGCATGTCCCGCGAGCAGCGCATCGTGTGGGCTCTCGCGCGGGTCCAGGAACGGGCCAATGCCCCCTTCCTGCCGCAGGGTGTGCATCCGCTCGCCGCGCCCCGTCAGCAGCTTGTGCGCGTAGGCCTGATGGCCCACGTCGAACAGGAGCGCGTCCGAGGGCGAATGGAACACGCGGTGCAGCGCGACGATGAGCTCCACGGCGCCGAGCGACGCGCCCAGGTGTCCACCCACCCGGCCGCAGACGGTGATGATGGCCTCGCGCAACTCCTCGCACAGCCGAGGCAGCTCCGCCTCGGGCAGCGCGCGCAGGTCCGAGGGCGAGGCGACCCGCGCCAGCACCCCCGCCATCAGGACGACCGCTCCACCGTGAAGCGAGCCAGCGCCGCCAGCGGCCCATCCTCGCCCTCCAGGAGGCGCACCGCCTCCACCGCCTCGTCCACCTTCTCGCGCGCCATGCGCCGCGAGGCCTCCAGCCCGAGCACCGCGGGGAACGTGAAGCGCCCGGCCTCGGCGTCCGCGCCCACCGGCTTGCCCATGACCTCCGCGCTGCTCGTCACGTCGAGCACGTCGTCGGCGATCTGGAACGCCAGCCCCACCGCCGAGCCATAGATGTCCGCGCGCGCCAACGCCTGCGCGTCGCCACCGCCCGCCAGCACGCCCATGCGGCACGAGGCCCGGATGAGCGCGCCGGTCTTCAGCCGGTGCAGCCGCAGCAAGTAGTCCAACTCGGCGGGCCGATCCTCGGCGATGTCCAACACCTGTCCGCCCACCATGCCCGCCGCGCCCGCCGCCTGCGCCAGCTCCGCGCACAGCGAGGCCCGCACGGGCTCGGTCCCCGACGCCACCAGCGTGAACGCCTCGGTGAGCAGCGCGTCGCCCGCCAGGATGGCCATGGCCTCGCCGTACACCTTGTGGTTCGTGGGCCGGCCTCGGCGCAGGTCATCGTCGTCCATGGCCGGCAGGTCGTCATGGATGAGTGAGTACGTGTGCACGTACTCCAGCGCGCACGCCGCGTCCTCGGCGGCGGGCGCGGACACGCTCGCGCGCGCCACGGTGTCCGCGAAGGCGAGGCACAACACCGGCCGCAGGCGCTTGCCCCCCGCCATCAAGGAATAGCGCATGGCCTCCAGCAACCGAGGGGGTGTCCCCGCCGGGCGGAGCCGCTCGGAGCGGTCGTTCAGCAGGGCCTCCACGCGCTCCTGCTGCACGCGAAGGAACGAATCCAGTTGGAATGACGCCATGGGCCTCACGGCTCCTCTGCCGACCGGGACGGGATGAGCGCGCGGATGCGGCGCACGAGCGTCTCCAGGTCCAGCGGCTTGACGAAGTAATCCGCGGCGCCCGCCTCCATGCCGCGCCGCTTGTCCTCGGGGTCTCCCCGCCCACTGATGAAGATGATGGGGATGTCCCGGAAGTGTTCGTTCTTCTTCACGGCCCGGCACAGCTCGAAGCCGTCGATCCAGGACATGTTCACGTCCAGGAGGATGGCGTGCGGCCGGTGCAATTGGAGCGAGGCAATCAGCCTCAGTCCGTTCGCGGCCGACGTCACGTCGAAGCCCTCTTCCTCGAGGGCCGCCGACAGCATGTCGCGCGTGTCCCGGTCGTCGTCGACGATGGTGATTTTCAGCTTCGACATGCCGGCGTCCACCCGCTCGAGCTAGAACGGGACATCGTCCTCGGGAGGAGGCTTCGCCACAGGCGCCCGCGGGGCCACCGCCGAGGCCCCGCGCGACGCGACCGCCAGAGGCGCCGCCACGTCCTTGCCGTCCTCGTCCACCAGGAGTTGCTCGATGCGCTGCTCGGCCTCGGTGAGGAGCTTCTCGCCGCGGCGCACCAATCGGATGCCCTCCTCGAAGGCCTTCAGCGAGGCCTCCAGGGACAGGTCCCCGCTCTCCAGCCGCGCCACCGTCTCCTCCAGGCGCGCCACCACATCCCCATATTGCTCTGGCACCGCCGCCTCCGCGGTCGCATCCGCCTTCGGTGCCTTGTCCGACTTCGCCACGGCCATCCACCTCCCCTGTGGGGCGCGGGAATCTAGAGGGTGCCCCGCTAGCAGTCCACCGGCCCTTTCACGGCCGTGACCGTGGCTTCGATTTCCTCACAGCCACCCAACGTTTGCGCCCCGTTGTTGGCCAGTTTGATACCCAGCGTCTCCCCGACCTGCACGTCGGAGACGGAGCGCACCACCGCACCATCGCGCTGCCGGAAGGCCACCGCGTAGCCTCGAGACATCACCTTCAGCGGGCTCATCGCGTCCAGCCGCCCGCTCAGCGTCTCGAAGCGCCGCCGTGCCTCGGAGAGCGATTGACGCGGCAGAGCGACCAGGCGGGCATGCTGCGCCGCCAGCCGCATCCGCTCGCGCGCCACCTGCGCGGTGGGGGACGCTCGCTCCAGCCCTAACCGAGCCTCCGCCAGGGCCCCGCGCCGCGAGGCCACTCCCGCGCGCGCCGCCTCCGCCAGCCGGCGAGACAGCTTGTGCAGATGGGCGCGCTGCTCGCTCAGGCGCGCCTGGGGTCGCGCCCGCTGGAGTCGCTCATGCAAGGCGCGCAAGCGCTCGCGGTGCTCGCGCACGGCGGGGCGCAGCACGCGCATCATCGCCTCCACCTGCTCGGACATGTGGAGGCGCTGCTGATTGATGGCGCGGCGGGGATCCGCCAGCCGCGCCCCGAGCGCGCCCTGCCGCTCGCGAAGCTCCAGGACGCGGCGCTCCATGGCCCGACGCAGCCGGCCCGCCTGAGTGGCGAGGCTCAGCTCCAGGTCCGCGAGCACGGGGGACAGCCGCTCGGCCGCCGCGCTCGGCGTGGGCGCGCGCCAGTCCGCCACGAAGTCGGAGATGGTGAAGTCAATCTCGTGGCCAATGGCGGAAACCACCGGGACGGGCGAGGCGAAGATGGCCCGAGCCACCCGCTCCTCGTTGAACGTCCAGAGGTCCTCCACCGAGCCACCGCCGCGCGTCACCACGATGACGTCCACGTCGGCGCGGCCCAGGCGCTCGATGGCGCGAGCCACCTCCTCCGCCGAGCCCTCGCCCTGCACGCGCGCATCCGCGAGCAGCACGCCCATGCGCGGGTTGCGCGAGTGCAGCACGCGCAGGAAGTCTTGAAGCGCGGCGCCGGTGCGGCTCGTCACCACGCCGACGCGCCGGGGCAGGAACGGCAACGGACGCGGCAGCCGCACGCGTCGGTCGCCAATCAACCCCTCGGCGGCCAGGCGTGCCTTGAGCTGCTCGAAGGCCAGCGCCAGCGCGCCCTCGCCTACCGGCTCCAGCCGATGGACGATGAGGCTGTAGCGGCCCTGCGGCTCGTACAGGTCCACGCTGCCCTCGGCCAGCACTTCCATGCCGTCGCGCAGCGCGAAGCGCAGCCGGCCCGCCATCGACGCCCAGACCTTCGTGTCGATGGACGCATCGGCGTCCTTGAGCGTGAAGTACCAATGGCCCCGCGCGTTGGCGCCCCGGAAGCCGGACACCTCGCCGCGCACCACCACGCGCGGGAAGCGGGACTCCACCGTGTGCTTGAGCTGTCGCGTGAGCTCGCCCACCGACAGCACCACCCGCTCCGCGCGAGGGGGCACCGCAACAGGCGCCGGCGTCACAACGGGCGCGGCCGCGACGGGCGCCGCCGCAGGAGCCGCGGGGGGGGCTGCATCCACGGTCCCCACGGGAGCGGGCGTGGATGCCTTGGCGGCCTTCTTCGAGGCCGCGCGCGGCGCCGGGCGGAGCGGTGGCAGGAGCGACGTGCCGAAGAGGTCGCCCTGGTTCGGGTCGACCGGTGGGGGCGACTCGCCGCCCGCGCCCTTGCGCTTCTTCATCGCGACAGCTTCTCGACCCAGGTCTGCGCCTTGGTGTGGAACTCATCGTCCACGGGCGTCATCGAGACGACGTCCTTGAACTTGGGAAGCGCGTCCTCGGGGCTCGAGTCCTTGATGGAGTAGGCCTGTAGGTACAGGTCGCGGGCCTTCGTCTTCAGGTCGTTGACGATGTTGGACGCGCCCGCGTGTCCAGGGTCGGCCTGGAGCGCCTTGCGCGCGTACTCCATGGCCCGCGCCCACTGGCCGGAGGCCTTCGCCGCGCTGGCGCTCTTGTAGAAGATGGTGGCCGCGCGCGTGCCCGCGTTGCGCGCCATCTTGCTGCCCTTGCCATCGGTGATCTCCTTGTCGAGCGAGAGCAACCGCGACAGTCCCTTGGCGTCCAGGTCCTCCAGCTTCTTGTAGAGGCCACCGAACTCCGTCATCTGCCCCATCAGCGCCTTACAGCGCGGCTGCCGAGCGGAGCAGGCGTTGAGGATGGCCACCGCGCCCGACAGGTCACCGTCGCGGAAGCGATCCACCGCGGGCTCCCAGGGCTTGGGCGTGACCACGGGCCCGGTGGGCTTGGGCTCCTTCGCGATGCGGATGGCCACCACGGCTTCATCGTTGATGAGCTTGGCGTCGCGGTGCTCCGGGAAGGCCGCCAGCACGTCGTCCGTGATGGCCTTCGCCTTCTCCATGTTCTCCAGCGTCTTCGAGTCCTGCAGCCCCCGCGCCTCTCGCGCGCGCTTGTCCGCGGCCTCGACCAAGGACTTGCGCGCGATCTTCACCTGCTCGTAGAGCTGCGTGTCCGAGCTGACCTTCCCCAGTTCGGCGGTGGCCTTGGCCAGCTCCCCCTTCTTCACCGCCTCGCTGACGGCCGTCAGGTGCGTCTGGTTGGGGATCTCCTTGTCCGCCGCCTTCAGGTAGTCCGCCACGCCCGGGTAATCCGGCGCCTGCGCCTGGAGTTCCTCCAGCTTCGTGCGGGCCTCCTGCCAGCGTCCCTCGCGGACCAGGTTCTTCGCGTCCTGGAAGAAGGCGCTGAGCTGCTCGCGGCGGCCCTTCTCCGCCATCGCGCGCTGCGCCTCCAATGACTCCTGCTGGCGCACGCGCATGCGCACCACGCCCAGGCCGGCGAAGAGCACCACCACCACGCCCGCGGCCAGCAGCTTCAGCCGCGTCCGCTTGCGAATCGCCTCGGGGCTGAGCTGCTCGACGTTGGTCCCCCGGCCCTGCGGACGCACCCGGCCCTCGGGCCGAGCCCCGGGCCGTGGCGGCACGCCCCCCGCGGCACGCCCACCCGCGGCGGGACGTGGCCGGGACGGCGCTGGAGGCGCCACCATCGCCGTGGAGTTCGCGGCGTCCTGGAAGGACAGCTCCGTGTCCCCCATGGTGATGGTGTCCCCGTTGGCCAGGAGGGTCTCCTCGGCGATGGGCTCACCATTGACCAGCGTGCCGTTGCCCGAGCCCAGGTCACTGACCATCCAGCCCGAGCCATCGTTGCGCACGGAGACGTGCCGGCGCGACACGGACGTATCGGGGATGCAGATGGGGTTATCCGTGGAGCGTCCGATGACGTACTCGGTGCCATCGAGGACGAACTCCTCGCCTTCCTTGGGCCCCGCGGTCACCACGAGGCGAGGAGACGAGCGAGGGGCCGCCGCGGGACGCGCACCCGACGCGCCGGGCGCCGGACGCCGGGCCGCGGGGCGCTGTCCGGTCCCGCCCGAGGGCGTCCCGGAGGTGGGCCTGCGGCGCGCAGGAGGGGAGCCGTTCGACATGGGAGTTCACCGCTTCCTACAAAGTGGGCACGGGCTTCACAGCTCGTGCTCGTATGCTTTTTCCAGGGCCAGATTGTGGCAGCGATGGTCGGTGGTAGGGAAGCGCCGCCGCACGTCTTCCAGGGCCGCCTTGGCCTTCTTCCGGTTCCGGTACTGCACGTGGCGCTGGAACTCCAGCATCAGCTGGGCGCACTTCTGATCCAACTCCGACACGATGATGCCCAGCTGGTCGCGGACGTCCTCGTACAGGTCGGGCTTGGTCTCCAGCGCCTCCAACGTCACCCAGGCGAAGCGGTACTGCTGCCACGCCTTGAACAGGTTCTCCGCCCCCACGTCCCGCAGCTCGTAGAACTGCTTGCCCGCGGACGCGTACTGGCGCGCGCTCGCCAGGAGTTGATCCGGCGGCAGCTCGGGAACGGGGATGACCTCCAGCCGCAGGTTCCACACGCGCCACGTCTCGTGGCCCGGGGGATTGCGGACGTTGTCGAAGAGAATCTGGTTGTGCTGTCCCCGGCGCAGCACGTTCACCGGGAGGAGCTGCTCAATCTCCCGCTCCGCCGTGGCGTTCGTGTCCGCGGGCACCCAGCCCACCTCCACGCCGTTGAGCACCAGGTTCACTTCTTCCTTCGAGATGTCTCGCGCCTGGTAGTGGAGCACCGCCAACGCGCGCGTGGGCGACACGAAGGTGAAGTCGAACGCCTTCTGGTCCACCCGCTCCCACGTGACGTCCTTGCCCAGGCCGAAGGAGTCTGCCAGCGCCTCTGCCCCCACCAACGACGGCTCCGCCCCCCGGCCCAGTCCACCCTCCGAGCGGAACACCGCGGCCCAGAGCACCACGGCCACGAGCGACAGCAATCCCAAGCCGGCGACGCTCACGGCGCCCCAGCGGGCCACCCGGGGCATCCCTTCCCACCACAGGCGCACCTGTCCCCGCGCCGAGCCCTTCAACTCTCGGCGGTGGCGCGCGCGCTCCGCGGCGGACAGCGGCTCCTTCGCGCCCGCGGCCCGGACCGGCGCCGGGCCAGGCGCGACCTTGTCGAGCGCGCTCGGGCCCGCACTGGCGCCACCACTGGCCGCGGCGGGCTCGGGAATCACGAGCGCGGGCCGGAAGCCCGTGGGCGCGACTTCCAGCGCGGCCAGCTCCGCGGTCCCCTTCCCCGCGGGAGACACCTGGGCGCGGAGCAACTCGCGCCGGATGGGGCGCGTGGCGTCCTCGTCGCCCTCGGGAGGAACCCAGACGAAGGTGAACGACACGGGCCCCACGGTGATGAGGTCGCCGTCGCGAAGCTGCTGCTCCGCGGTCAGCTTCTGGCCGTTGACCAGGGTGCCGTTGGAGCTCCCCATGTCGCTGGCGAAGTACTGACCGCCCCGCTCCACGAGGTTCGCATGTCGGCGAGACACCCCGTGGTCGTGCAGGACCAGGTCGTTCTCCGAGGTGCGACCGATCTTCACCTCGGCCGACTCGAAGACGAGCTCCCGCCCCTGCTGGAGCCCCTGGGTAATGGTGAGCCGGATAGGCAGAGGACTACCCCGCGAGCTCGCCGAAGAAGAACTGGAAGACGATGGGGCCGAACAGCACCATGAAGACCGTAGGGAAGATGCACGCGATGAGCGGGAACAGCATCTTCACCGGGGCCTCGCCGGCCAGCTTCTCCGCGCGCTGGGTGCGGTCGATGCGCATCTGGGTCGACTGGATGCGCAGCACCTTGCCCAAGCTGGTGCCCATCTTGTCCGCCTGGATGAGCGCCGTGACGAACGTGGTGAGCGGCGGCAGGTCCACGCGGACGATCATGCTCTTGAGCGCCTCTTCACGCGTCTTGCCCATCTTGAGCTGCTTGAGCACCAGCTGCAGCTCCTCGCGCAGCGCGCCCGCCTTGCCCTTCTCCACCACCTTCGCGAGCGCGCCCGTGAAGTCCAGACCGGCTTCCACCGACAGGGTCAGCAGGTCCAGGCTGTACGGCAGCGCGCGGCTGATGGCCAGGTGGCGCTTCTTCACCTGATCGTTCAGCCACAAGAGCGGGTAGTACAGGCCGATCAACATCACCAGCAGCGCCCACGCGAACGTCGCGTTGAACGCATTGCAGGCGAACAGGCCGAAGATGAGCGCCAGCACGGCGCTGACCTCCTGCATGGCCATGATGTCCTCGGGCTTGTAGCCCTGGGGCTCACCCGCCTTGATGAGCTTGCGCCGCGCCTTGGCCTCGTACGACGGCCACATGAAGCGCCGGTTGATGACGCCCAGCTTGCGGATGGCCACCGAGCCGGCGCCCTTCATGCCGCCGCCCGACTCGTCGCGGACCTCCGACAGGAAGCGCTCGAAGACGTTCTGGTACAGACCGATTCCCAGGAACGCCACCGCCGCAGCGGTGAGAAGCGCCGAGCCGACAATCAGGATGACTGTGAGGATGTCCTGCACGGTACGCCTCTCAGATGTCGATGTTGACGATGCGGCGGATGATCAAGATCCCGAGGATCTCCATGATGGCGATGATGGTCACCAACACGTAGCCGAAGATGTGGTTCATCATCGGCTCCATCAGGTCCGGACGCATGTAGTTGAGCACCATGCCCAGCACGCCCGGCATGGCCGCCACAATCCACCCCTGCAACTTGCCCTGGGACGTGAGCGCGTCGATCTTGCCTTCCAGACGGAAGCGCTCGCGAATCACCGCGGAGATGGTCTCGAACATCTCCGCCATGTTGCCGCCCAGCTGGCGCGCGATGTTCGTGGAGACGACCACCAGCTCCAGGTCGTCACTGCCCACGCGGCGCCCCATGTTGATGAGCGACTCCTCCAGCGGCACGCCCAGCTTCACCTCTTTGACGAAGAGGCCGAACTCCTGGGACAGCGGCGGCTGCGCCTCGCGGGCCACGTGCTCGATGGCCTGCGGGAACGTGAGACCCGCCTTGAACGCGTTGGCCATGGCCTGCAGCGCGTCCACCAACTGGACGTTGAACTTCTTGATGCGGCGCTTGCGGTAGTACTTCACCAGGATCATCGGCAGGAAGAAGCCGAACACCGTCGACGCCACCGCGAGCACGGGGTTGAAGACGATGTAGCTCAGGATGCCGAGCAAGCACATGCACGCGATGTTGAGGACCAACATCTGCCGTGCGTCGATGAAGAGGAACATGTCGCTCAAGTCGTTCATCGACTTGGCGACGTACCGCTCCTGGTATTGCTCATACGCCTTCGACAGGACGCTGAAGATCACCAGGCTGAAGAAGAAGACCGAGCCGGTGACGAGGAGGAGGACGATTCCTGCAAGCATGCGCGCGGTTCCCTGGGGGACGGGGGCGAGACGTCGCGATCAGCGCGCGGCGCTTACGGCGAACCGGCGGCGGCGGCCTTCTCGGAGGTGCCGCCCTTGATGATCTGGATGATCTCCCGGCGCTTCTGCTCCAGGACGCGGGTGCGCTCGCCAGACAACAGCGTGCTGATGGTGGCGCGGCCACGCTCCTCGATCATGTCCACGTCGTCCTCGTTGCGCAGCGACAGGGTGAGCTGCCCCAGCTCCGTCGCGAGCACCAGGATCTCCGCCTCCTCCGGCAGCACCATCAGCGACACGTTCGCGTAGTCGCGCTGGTTCTCCGGGATGAGGTTCACGTTGGTGGTACCGGTGATCTTTCCGGTCGCCACCACGATGATGTTCTGCAGCAGCGTCACGGCCACGTTCTCCTGGGACTGCGGATCCAGGAACGTCCCGATGATGTCCACGTGGTCGTTCGGACGAATCCAGCCACCCACGGCCGTGGTCGGCTTGGCCTCGATGGTGATGGCGCGGGCCTTCTTCTGCACCTTGGTGGAGAGGCGCTCCGCCGCCTTCGTCGTCTCGAACTGGCTCCAGAGGATGGGGTCGCCGGCCTGCAGCGCCACCAGCACCTTCTGGTTCACGATGTAGCCCGCGGAGTCCGGCTTCACCACGGACGACGTGACGAACTGCTCGGGCACCGAGCGCTGGGAGATCATCTCGTAGTTGATGACCGTCCCCTCGGGCATGTCCTGGGCCGCCACGACCACCGGCACGAGGTTCCAGCCACGACGAACGTCGGCTTCCTTCTTCTTGATGGCCGAATAGGCCACGACGCCCGCGAGCAGTCCAAGCACGAGCGCGACGATGAGGGGAGTCTTACCCTTCAGCATGGTTCAGGAACCTCCAGAACGGGGGGGCGCCGTCATGGCGGCGAGTCTTTCCAAGGGGGTACGGCGCCCAGCGGCAAACGGCGGCGGATGTTAGCCGTGTGATAGAGCAGGTGTCAAAACCACCTCTCGCGACAGAGCAGTTTCCCGCGCCATCCCCTCCCCGTCCACCTCACGTCACAGTTCGGCGAGCGCCGCGCGATCATCCGCGGTCAGGCCGCTGCCGTCGGTGATGTGCCAGAGGGCCTCCTGGACCACCTCTACCTTGGAGCCATCCTCCGCGATGTGCTTGCCCTTGATGAGCGAGATGAGCTCCTTGACCTGCGCGTTCTGGGTGACGGGGCCCAGCGTGTAGCGCGCCTTCGGCTCAGAGGCGGAGCGGTTGTGGTTGAGGCAGAAGGCGTAGAGGGGCAACGGCCCGCTCTTCACCTGAGGGCCCGCGTCCGCGCCGCCGGGGTAGATGACCACGTGGACATCCTCCAACAGGATTCCGTGCTGGAAGTCGGGAGACGACGCCACGAGCACGAGCCCCGCCGGCAGGTCGAGCGGAACCCCCACGACGCCATCATTGCGAACCGGCACGCACGCGCGAACCATGAACCCCGAGCCCAACGGATCCAACTGCACCGGGGCGCAGTAGCCGTCGTCATCCGTGCCCGTCAGCTCCCCCTCGAGACGCAGCCCCGTCGGCAGCGACCACGCCGTCCCCACCGGGCGGCCTCGGTCATCCCCGAACCCGGCCTTGTCACCGGCGCCTCCACCGCCCCCTCCCCCGCCGTCCTTGTCTTCGCTGCACCCCGACAGCACCAGCAGGCCCACCGCCGCCATCCGCAGCCACGTCATCGACTTCATGCGTCATTCCTCCCGGAGACCCACGCGATGTCGGGTCCGTCAAGACCCGGCCTCGCACAGCGTCGCCGAGTGAGGCGGTCCGCGCAACAGGACAGTGCGGGCCCGGCCGCGGCTCAGGGCTCGCGAGGCTGGGTGGGAGGCAAGTCCGGATTGAACAGGCCGCGCAGGACGACGGGGGCGCCCGTCTCGTCGTGGAGGAACACGGGCTGCCCCGCCTCCACCCCCACCGCGCGGACCTCGAACGAGATGCCGTCCGGTGACACGAAGACCCAGACGTCCCCCGGCACGAGCGGCGTGGGCCGGGCATCCGGCGCGGTCAGCCACACCAGTCGCGGCGACACCGGCCGGAAGAAGCGATTGCTGACGCGCGAGCCGGACTGAGTCACCGCCCCGAGCGACTCCACCCACGGCTCGGGGCGCGCCGGCACCTCGCCCTCCTCTTGCAGCACGCCCACCCAGCGCAGGTGGACGCGACGCGCGGAGGACAGGATGGACAGGTTCGCGGCGCGCTCGGAGCGCTCCAGGGGCGGCCCCCAAGAGCCCGTGAGCATCGTGGCCAGCACGCCCAGGAGGATGCAGACCGAGGCCCACAGCGGCGCGGAGACGGAGCGCACCAACGCCACGCCCAACCTCAGGACGCCCACCGCCGCGAGCACCGAGCCCACCAGCAGCACGCCGCGCGGCGGCTCTCCCGTGTGATAGGGCCAGCCCACGACTTCGCCCAGGTACTGCCACTCGGGAATGGCGGCGCCGAAGACGAGGGCCGCCAACCCCAGGAAGATGATGGCGTGCACCCAGCGCAGACCCGCGGAAGAGGAGGTCGCGCGCGCGTCCTTCGAAGACGACTTCACGGGAACGGCAGGTTCAGCACGAAGTAATACGAGTCGTAATAAACTTGGTACGCCTCCATGAAGAGGTCGATGACGTTGGCTTGCTTGTCCGCGCTCCAGCGAACCTTCACCGAGGCGCCCACCACGAGCGCCACGACGAGGACCCAGTTGAGCATGGAGTACTCAACCATCGCCTGACCGCGACGGGCGCGGCGAGCAGCGCGCTGCGACGACTTCGCGGGCTTCATGGGTGGGGCTCCTCTTCCTGCAACCACGGCAGCTTGCCGAAGGCCTGGTCCGCATACTCCAGCCGGACGGGCACCTCGTTGGGGGTGGGCATGCGGATGCGCGGCTGCGCGTCCACGCCATGCTCCACGACCTCCATGCTCTGGCCGATCCCCGGAATCTCGATCTTCGCCAGATGCATGATGGGAATCTCTCGGCTCATCCACATGCGCTTCAACACGGTGGACCGCAACACCACCTCGACCGGCACCGCGGTGACGGAGCCGGCCTGCGTCATCAACCTCGCCTCGCGGCCCGACCGTATCACGGGCGGAGGCAGCGCTCGCTCCGCCGGGGTGGGCGGGGCCTCGGGAGGCCCCTCCGGACGCTCGCGCCCCTCTTTCAACACGTGCTCCAGGGCCTCGGGCGAGTACTCCTGCGGCTTGCCATACCCCGCCGAGGCGATGAGGCGGGTGATGGGCTCCTGCGTCCCCGCCCCCTCCAGCGCCACCAACATCTTCATCTGCCCCAGCGGCGCGCGCATGGCCGGATGGGTGCCAATCTCAATCTCCAGCCACATCGCGTCGCGGCCGTGCCGGTCCTTCTCCTGCCCCACGAAGGCCAGCCGCCAGTAGTGGACGCGTGCCCCACCGCCATCGAGCTTGTACGTCACCCAGTCGCCCACCTGGGCGCTGCGCACGCCACGCGCCATGTGGTCCATCAGGGCGCGCATCATTGGCGGGGGCGCACTCGCCCGGCCGGGCGAAGCCACCAACCCCACGGCCAACGCCACCATCACCACCAGCCCCCTCACGGCGCCGCCTCCTTCTGAGCCTTCTGCGCGCGCTCGTACGCGGCCTTGCTCTCACGCACGGCCGCGTCATTGGGGACCGCGTCCGGGCGATCCGAGCCGACCCACATCTGCAACATCGCGGTGACGCCCTCGTCCACGGGGCTGAGGTTGGTGACCACCTGCTCGCCCTTGCGCGCGTGCTCCAGCGTGACGCGCGTCTGTCCGCCGACCTTGACCGCGGACTCGCGCACGGGCGCATAGCCTTGCTTGCTCATCTCCTGCACGACGCGCTGGCGCACCGTGGCCATGTCGCCCTCGACGAGCGCCGAGCGATGCTGAGACCCTCCAGCCGCGTCGCGCGACGCGAGGTCCTCGCTGAACAAGGTGCCCTCCAACTTCACCAGCCCCGACGCGGGACTCTTGGGCGCGCTCATCCACAGGTCGCGCAGCACCGTGAAGCCCAGCGTCTTCCCCAGGTGCCGCCGCAGCACCACGCCGCGCTGGAGCCCCTCGCGCGTGTAGAGCGCCGACACGACCGCCTCTTCCTTCAGGTCCCCATCCACCGCGGTGGGGTAGCCCTGGGAGCGCCACTGCTTGACGAAGTAGTCCACGACCTTGTCCATCGGGTCGTCGGTGAGGAAGTAGGCCATGCGGTAGTACTCCCCCGCGATGACCAGATCGTTCCCGATGCGCGTGTGCACGGTGCCCGGATACACGGGCAGCTCCTGCTGAGCGCTCGCGCTGAGCGCACCCAGCAGCAACATGAGGACGAGGCCGCGCCGCGCCGCCGCGCTACTCACAATTTCGGATGTCCTGGTTCTCATCGCCCTTGGTGGCGGCCACGCTGTTGGCGGCGGAGGGGTCCTCGGCCTGCGCGTTCTTGCAGCCCATGAAGTTCTCGCCGCGCGCCTCGAAGATCTTGATGTACTGCGACTTCTCCAGCTCCCGGTCGCGGAACGGCGCGGTGTCGAAGCACTGGGGCCGCTCGTAGTCCAGCAGGGACTTGGACTTGGTCATCTGGTCCTGGAGACCGTGGACGCCATTGGCGGGGAACGTGTTGATGCCCGTGCACTCCAGCGTGCCTGGCAGGCCGTAGTTCTTGGAGATGACGAACGTGCCCAGGAACGCGGGCGAGAACTTCTTGAAGAAGTCCAAGACGCTTCCCAGCGGCGAGCTTTCAATCTTCGCCTTCACGCCCAGGAAGGTCATGCGATTGACCTGCTGGTAGAGGCCGTGCGGATCTCCGCCCGCCGTGTGCCCACCCGCGCGCCGCCCATTGATGACCGCGTCGCCGCCGTCCGGCAGATTCCAACCCGTGGCGTACATGGAGAAGTGAGACTTCAACTCCAGGTTCGCCAGGTTGCGATTTCCGAACGTGTTCACCTTGAAGAAGCCCCCCGACCCGGACTCCTCCAGGTACCGCTTGGGCAGGATGGAGTTGGCGAACTTCATGCTCACGCTCGTGTCCACCCACCCCTTGGTGTTGAGCTTCCAGAAGTTGAGCAGGCCCTTGGCGCCACCATTCACCGCGCCCAGCACGTCCGAAGCCCAGCCCTCCCCTGAGTTGCCCAACACCAGGCCGCCCTCGATGAACGGCACCTCGCGGTTGGTGACCTCGGCCTTCACGTTCGTGTAGTTCGCGATGAAGTTGCCCGCGCGGGCATTGGGCTCCACCGAGTCCATGTCCTTGTAGCGCTCGAGGGCCTCCTCCAGCGCCTCCTTCTTCGCGTCATCGAAGGCGGCGTCATGCTCCGCCTTGGCGATGTCCGTCAGCGTGTAGCTGGTCATCTCGAAGGTGGTGTACCGCGCCATCTCCAAGAGCTTCAGCTTCGCCCGCACCAACTCGGTGAGGTACATGCTGAACATCAGGATCATCACCAGCACGGGGACGATGACCGCGAACTCGACGGTGGCGGCGCCCCGTCGCGTCAACTTCCGTGTGCGCGCGTGGAACATGGCGGGGCTCAATGGGTGATGACCTTGGCCGCGATGCCGCGCACCTGGGTGGGGAGCTGTGACTCCAGCGTCGTGATGAGCGGGAGCGTCCCTCGCCCCTGGTACACGGACGCCAGTCGCGGGCGCCAGTAGGGGTTGAAGAAGTTCGGATGCTCCGTCCAGTTGCCCGGCCGGTGGTAGTACGTCTGGCCGCGGGTGATGACGTTGAGCCCCTCGACGAAGCCGGCGAACTTCTTCCGGTCGTTCTTCATCTCCAGGCCGTGCGTGTCGCTCGTGAAGGAGAACTTCACCTTGCCCTGGTCGTTGAGCTGCGCGGGCGCGTTCGTGCCAGCGTCCTTGTCCTTGAGGTCCTTGTTCATGACCTCGTCCGGGGACTTGTTCAGCGCCACCCAGGTGGACGGCTGGTTGAAGTCGAACCGGTCGCGCTTCGCGGCGGTCTCGGTGCTCGCCTTGCGATCACAGACACCGTCGAACTGACCGGGCTCGAAGTGCATGAACGGGACGACGCCGCCCCACGGATGGTTGGTGTCCTCCGCCGGGTGCACGTTCGCCGTGTACACGCTGATCTTCCCTGCCCCCAGGAAGCACACGGGCAAGGTGCAGATCTTGTGCTCCGTGACGCCCACCTCGCCCTCGGGCCCGCTGGGGCGCGTGTAGCCGCGCCACGTCGTGTCGCCCGTGGGCATGCGCTGCGGATGCACGCGCCAGTGCACGCCGCCGTTCTGGAATGAGCCTTCCGTGGCGTTCATGGCCCAGATGCTCGTCTTGGCCATGTACTGGTACGGCATGTACTTGCCGCCGGTGTCCTTGAGGCCCTTGCGCGGATCGCCCCAGCACTCGCTGGGGTCCTTCACGTCGGTCTTGCAAGACAGCGGGTTGCGGAAGCCCGGGATGTTGGCCGGCCCGAACTTCAGCCAGTACAGGTCATCCGAGCCCATGTTGTCTCCCTGGGCCATGCTGCCGAGCGACGGAGCGATGCCCTCGCGCCAATCCCGGATGTAATTGCGCGCGGTGTTCGTCTTCACGATCTTCGCGCGGTCCGGGTTGTTGACCGTGAGCAGACGCGTCTGGCCCAGCTTGCCGAAGCTGAACACGCCCGGGATGTCGATCTCGTTGTTGAGCCAGTCGCGGAGGATGCCCAGCCAGTCCGGCAACGGGATGAGATCCCCCAGGCGCCGGGACGTGATGAAGCGCTCCTGGCAGGAGATGAGGTCCACGCTGCCCACGCCCAGACTCCCCTTCGAGTCGCAGGCATAGCGGGTGGCGTTGGCCACCGCGCCCATGGCGCGCTTGGCGCGGGCCTCCTTCTCATCGTGGCGCCACGCCTCGGGTTTGATGGGCTTGAAGGGATTGACGGGCATGCCCAGCGGGCGCCCACCTGCCTCTGGGAAGTGCGACTGATCGAAGAGGCATTGGCTGATGACGCCCGTGACCCCCTGGCTGACCAGCGAGTTGATGTTCTTGTCGTTATCCGCGATGACCGTGTCGGTGGTCTGCAAGACGTGCGTGGACGCCGACATCATCACCGCTTGTGAGGCGAAGAACAGGACGCTGTTGAGTATCCGGTGGGTCGGGATGATGAATTTGCCAATGAGCTTGTCTGGGTTGGTCGTCCGGATGAGCGTATGGAAAGCCTTGACGATCATCCGCCAGGCATCCATCGCCTTGTCTATGATCTTCAAAACCTGCCCGATGTAAGGCAAGGCTTCGAGAATGGGACAGGCCACCTTCCAGAAGATATTCTTGGATTTACCCGCGCATGGGTTCAGCGTCTTCATGAACCCATACGTGTCCGCGAGGAAGGCCTCCGCGAAGTAGATGAGCGACAGCAGCGACTGCCACATCATCGCGGAGACGTAGTGTGATGCCTGGGTGCGGTTGGCGTAGGCGTAGAAGTTGAACGCCCGCGCCTCCATGGCGGACATGGAGTAGGCGGCCGCGTCCGCGGTGTTCTGCAGGCGAATGCGCTCGTGGACGGTATGGCCGATGTTGACGGTCGTGACGACCGCGATGGACATCACCAGGACCAGCAGCGCGGCAAGCACCAGCGCCTGGCCTTCCTGGCGACGAAAACTCTGTCGGAGGATCCGGGTGAACATGGGGCAATTCCTCTTACAGGCCCCAGTCGGGCTTGAGGTGCATGATCCACTTGCGGTGGAAGTTGGACTGCATCCGCATGGTGTATGTGGCCGTCAAGGGCAGGAAGTAGCGCTTGCCGACCAGCTTCGAGACGAGGGGGATGCTGCCATCCGCCAGCCCCCAGAGGACCCACATCTCCGGGGCGTAGACCGTGTTGTAGCCCTCTTCGTGGTCCATTCCGCGAGCCTTGCCACGCAGGGCGCTGATGTCCTTCGTGCGGTTCGTCATGTTCGCCTTCTGCTCCAGCGTCGGGCGATCAATGGCGCCACGCAGCGCGACCTGCGCGTTGGAGGCGTACCACGCGTAGAAGATGACCCAGTTGGCGAATGGCACGCGCATCTCGTACCAGTAGCGCAGGCGAATGGTGAGACGCGTGGCCTTGCGGTAGACGGTCTCGGACTCATCCGGCTGGGGCAGGTTGAAGAACTTGATGATCTTCGACTCGAGGCCGGGCACTTCCGGGAAGCTGTCCGCGCCGTCGAAGTCCAACTCCTGCCAGTTGTAGCCCGCGCGCAGCTTCCAAATCGTGTCGATGGGCGTGAAGTAGGCCGGGTTGACGGTATCCACCCGGATGATGCCGAAGAGGTTGGAGCCGTTCAGCGACTCCGGCACGACGCCGCCGCCCCACGCCAACGCGCGCATCGCCTTGTCATAGAGCTGGTGCTTTCCCCACGTCTTTCCCAGCTCGACGATGTCGTCGGTCCGCCCCATGGTGGGCAGCAACGCGACGATGGCCGCGTCGTGCATGCGCTCGTTGTTGCCGTTCCAGACGATGCCTGCGCGCGCGGCTTGATACGCCGCGTACTCCGTCATCAGTTTCGCGTGCTGGATCATCGTGAGCTGGATGATTCCCAGCGCCAGGAAGACCATGAGCGGCATCACGAGTGCCGACTCGACGGCCACCTGGCCAGACTCCCGCCCCGCCCCAACCTTCTCAGACCGCCTCATGTCGTCATTATCGAGAACAGCGCCCACATGACGCATCGGTCAAATGGCCTGTTGCGCAACACTCGCTCCCAGGGTGTCTCAAATTCTCACACTGAGCATATCAATTCTCTCAGCGGGCTCCACCGTTGGGCGGCTCGGTTCGAGGAAGCGCGGGCGCGGCAGAAGCAGGAGCTGGCTGCGACACGGACCGCTTCTTCATCTTCCGCAGCGCAACCTCGGCCGCTCGTGAGTTGGGGGACTCGGCCAGGGCGCGATTGCAGGACTCGTCCGCCGCGGAGTCCTGCCCCAGGGCGGATTCCAGCTCACACAATCGGTTGAGAATCCTCACGCGCTCCGTCCTGGGAGCCCCCGCGCTCAAGGCCTCCCGCAAGAACCGCAGCTCGCGGAGATCATCGCCTTGGCTCGCCGCCGCTTGCGCCTGCCGGGACAGGTCCTGCCAGGACAGCGCCGGAGGCGACGCTGGGGTCGGGCTGGGGGCCTGATCCGCCTTGCCCGCCAGGGCGCCCCCCACAGCCGAGCGCGGGGCGTCTTCCTCCACGGCGGCCCGCGACGCAGCGGGCGCGGCCTTGCTCACGGACTTGGATGCGGCGACGGGCTTCGGAGCCTCGGCCGGGGCTCGGCCCGCTGGCGCGGCCGCACTGGGGGCATTCGCCATGAGCCCATCGGGCGCTTCCGCTTCATCCGCCACTTCCCGCGCGAGAGAAGCACCACCGAGGCGCAAGGACGAGCGCTCCTCCTTGGCGAGGTCGTCATAGCGCGGTCCGGCGACAGCCTGGGCCACGGGCTGGGGCTCGGCGGCGACAGCCACCGTCTGCGCGGGCGGAGGCGGCGGCGGCGGCCGCTCCTTCTGGCCGAAGTCCGCCAGCTGCTTCTTCGCGGGCGCCAGCTTCGAGGCGCGCGTGTCCAGACCGCCCCCGCTGCCGGCGTTCATCCACTCCACCGAGCGCTCCGGGTAGGCCCCTCGGTCCCTGCGCTTGGGAGCCTTGTCCAGTGGGAGGTCATCCGCGAGCGGCGCCGCGGCCGGAGCCGGGGCGGCCTCGGCCTTGGCCTCGAGCGCGGACGGCGCACTCACCTCGGGAGCCGCGCCGGGCGACTTGGCGCCCACGACGTCCGCCGCCTTCATCGCGGGGGCCAGGTTCAGGTTCTCGTTCACCGTGATGGACAGGATGCCCAGGGTGCCCACCGCGGCCAGTCCCGCCACGGGCAGCAGCCAGCGGCGCCACCGCGAGGGCTTGGGCTCGGGGCCCGCCGCCGCGCGACGGGCGGCCTGGTTCGCGTAGGCGAGCAAGGACTCCAGCCCCGCGTCGGGCGCGGGCTCGTCGGAGAGCTGGGCCATGGTGACGCGGACGCCCCGGATGTCCTCCAGGGCCCGAGCGCACCGGACACACCCTTGCAGGTGCGCCTCCAAGGCCTGAGCCTCGGTGCTGGGCAGTTCGCCATAGGCGAAGTCGAGGAGCCGGTCCTCGTGCGCGTGTGGATTCTGCGCTTTCATCCCGCCACCGTCCTTCCATCCTCCGCCAGATCGCCGTCCACGCCCAGTTCGCCCAGGCGTCGGCGCAGCGCTTCCAGCGCGTAGCGCATCCGACTCTTCACTGTGTTCTCGGACACGCCTGTCACCTCGGCGATCTCCTTGAACGGGATGCCGCTGTACTCACGAAGGATGAAGACCTCGCGTTGCTCTTCCGGAAGGCTGGCGAGCGCGCGCTCCAACAAGGGACGCAGCCGCGCATTGTGAGCGCCCCGCTCCGGGCTGGCGCCTTCATCGGGAAGGCTCTCCCCGAGCGCACGCCCCTCGTCGCCGTCCGTGCCGGCGGCGGGCGCCTCCAAGGAGGAGGCCTGGCGGTAGCTCTCTTTGCGCGTGCTGTCCACGCAGAGGTTCCTCGCAATGGTGTAGAGCCACGTCGTCAGCTTGGCCTTGGGCTCGTACTCCCGGGCGCTGCGCACGACCTTGAGCCACGTCTCCTGCAGCACGTCCTCCGCCCGCGACCGGTGACCGACGAAACGCAGGATGAAGTTGAAGACCGGCGCTCGGTGCCTGCGCACCAGGGCCTCGAATGCACGAGCGTCTCCCGCCTGGAAGGCGAGCATCAGCCGCTCGTCTGAGATCTCCGGTCCCAACACTCCCCCATTGCTCATGGAGCCACGGGTGCTTCCCTTTCCCACCGCCCAGGCCCTCTAACGGACCAAGGCGCGGTCAGGGTCTATTCCGGACGTGGCCTCCGGTAAGTAGCCAGAATGACAGGGACCGCGACGGCTGTCACCCATGCGCTCTGCGCCAGGAGGACCGTGGGCAATGGCCGCTGAACGTGAATGAACAGCGAGCGCCCCAGCCCCGCCCCCAGCAAGACGCCCGTCAAGGAGCGCAGGAGGTTGGACCCCGCGGCGGGCCGAAAGCGTCCCACCGCCCAGTCGATGAGCGCGGGCGACACGAGCATGAGCCCCAGTGGCACCTCCGCGTCGAACGTCAGCGGCGCGCGCAAGGCGAAGAGCGCGAGGAAGACCGCGACCAGGACGGGGTACGTGCCCAGGCAACGCGCGCACACGCGCACGCCGCCCAGCAGGTAGGTGCGGTTGTACTCATCCGGGTGATGATGGCTGAGCCAGAACACCGGAACCTCCTGCGAGTGAAGAAGCCTGGGTGGAACCGAGCGCATCGCCTTCCGCGAGGAAGCAAGCGACCGAATGCCCCGAG
The DNA here is from genome assembly GCF_019039035.1 of Citreicoccus inhibens. GTDB lineage: Bacteria > Myxococcota > Myxococcia > Myxococcales > Myxococcaceae > Citreicoccus > Citreicoccus inhibens. Next base: position 222,593 of record NZ_JAHNZT010000008.1, read on the forward strand.
GCCACTGGATACAGCGGGGGTGACTCGCGCCGGCACCGCTCCGTCGCCTGCGGGCATCGCGGATGGAACGCGCACCCGCCCGGCGGAGACATCGGGGACGGCGGCTCACCGGGCAGGACCTGGCGCGTGCGCGGATGCGTCGGGTCGGGCACGGGCACCGCGGACAGCAGCGCGCGGGTGTACGGATGCCGAGCCCCCTGAGACAACCGCCGCGCCGGAGCCAGCTCCACGATGCGGCCCAGGTACATCACCGCCACGCGGGTGGACAGGTACTCCACGACCTTGAGGTCATGCGCGATGAAGACATAGGTCAGCCCGCGATCACGCTGGAGCTCCACCAGCAGGTTGACGATCTGCGCCTGGATGGAGACATCGAGCGCGCTGAGCGGCTCATCCGCCACCACCAGCTCCGGGCGCAACGCAATGGCACGTGCAATCCCGATGCGTTGGCGCTGACCGCCGGAGAACTCGTGCGGAAAGCGCTCCAGCGCGTCCTTCGGCAGCCCGAGCACGTCCAGCAGGCCGTGCAGCTCCCGCTCCGCGCCGCGCGACAGGCCGTGGATGACGAAGGGCTCGCTCAGGATGTCCCGCACCGTCATCCGAGGATTGAGCGACGCGAACGGATCCTGGAAGACGAGCTGCATGCGCCGCCGCAGCGGCCGAACGCGGCGCGGCGAGAGCCCCACGAGTTCCTGTCCATCGAAGCGGACCGAGCCATGGGTGATGTCCACGAGTTGCAGCAAGGCGCGCCCGAGCGTGCTCTTGCCGCAGCCACTCTCCCCCACCACGCCGAGCGTCTCGCCGCGCGCCACGTCGAAGTCCACGCCGTCCACCGCGCGCACCCAGCCGCGGGGCCGCCCCAGCAGCCCTCGGCGCACCGGGAAGTGCACCTTCAAGTCACGGACTTGGATGAGCGGCGCGGTCATGACGTGGGCACCGGATGATGACAGGCGGCGAGCTGCGCCCCTCGCTTCACCTCCAGCGCCGGCGCGACTTGGGCGCAGCGGTCCACGGCTCGCTCGCAGCGCTCGCGAAAGGCACAGCCCGTCGGCAGCTGTCGCAAGGACGGCACCATGCCCGGGATGGCTCGCAGCCGAGGTCGCGCACCTTCCGCCGAGCCCCCGCGCGCCGCATCCCAGGAGGGAATCGAGCGCAGCAGCCCCGCCGTGTACGGGTGCGCGGGATGCGCGAACAGCTCGCGCACGGGCGCGTACTCCACCACCTTGCCCGCGTACATCACCGCGACGGTGTCGCACTGCCCTGCCACCACGCCGAGGTCGTGGGTGATGAGCAGCACCGCCATGTATCGCTCGGCCTGCAGGCGCTTGAGCAACTCCAGAATCTGCGCCTGGACGGTGACGTCCAGCGCGGTCGTCGGCTCGTCCGCGATGAGCAGCGAGGGGTCACACGCGAGCGCCATCGCGATCATCACCCGCTGGCGCATGCCCCCGGAGAGTTGATGCGGATAAGCGTCCACGCGCTCCTCGGGCGCCGGGATGCCCACGGTGCGCAGCAACTCCACGGCCCGCTCGCGCGCGCGCCGACGGGACTCACCCAGGTGGAGCCGAGGTCCTTCGGCGAGTTGCTCGCCCACCGTATGCACGGGATTGAGCGAGGTCATCGGCTCCTGGAACACCATGCCCAGCGAGCGTCCGCGCACCTCGCGCATCCGCGCCTCGGGGAGCGACAGGAGGTCCACGCCGCGCAGGCGCACTTCACCCGCGACGATGCGCGCGGGGGGCTCGGGGACGAGCCGCATCACGGACAGCGCCGTCAGGCTCTTTCCGCAGCCGCTCTCGCCCACCACGCCGAGCGTGCTCCCCGCCGGCACCGAGAACGACACGCCATCCACCGCGCGCACCGGGCCGTCCTCCAACCGCAGCTCCGTGGTCAGCCCGCGCACCTCCAGCACGGGCTCGGCGGAGGCGGGGTGCGTCCCGACGGTCACTTCCGCGCCAGCTCCTCCAGGAACTCCAACTCCTGGATGAGGCCCTTGCGAATCAACAGCCGGATGAGGCTCGCCACCATGCGCGCGGGCTTCACCTTCTCCGTGTCGAGGCTCGGCTCCTCGCCCTTGGACAGCCGGTCGAGGTCATCCAGCACCGCCAGGTCCTCCTCCGAGAAGCTGGGCGTGGGCGTGAGCACCACCGACGGCCGAGAGCCCTGCGCGGCGCCGCCGAACATCACCACCGGGACGCGGGGCTTGCCCGAGCCGGGCTCTGGCTCGTCGTCCGGCACGGGCGGCGGGGGCGGCTTCACGGAACCCGGGCGCGCCTTCGCGCCGAGCAGGTCCTCCAACACATCGACGCCAGAAGCGTTGGACTCGGCGGGCGGCGGCGGTGGCAGCTCCCACGGCATCGCCGCGGCACTCGCGGCGGGGCGCGGACGCGGAGGCGCAGCGACGGGCTCCTCGTCCAGAGGTTCGGCCTCCACGATGTCCAAGGGCTCTCCCCGGGCACGCGCCAGCGCGGTGTCCATGTCGTCCGGCGACGCGACGAAGATGCGCAGCTGCTTGCTGAGCTGAAAGCGCAGCTCATCCACGATGGTCAGGTCCGCCGGGTCCTCCACCGCCACGTGCAGCTTCTCGCCCCGTCCCTCCGACTCCAGACGGAACGGGAGGATGCGGTGCTCGGTCTGGAAGTCCACCGACACGAGCGACGACACCGCGACGGGGATGTTCTCGGGCAGCTCCACGAAGGGCAGCTCGTACTGAGTCGCCAGCGCCCGCGCGATGTCCGTCGTGTTGCACGCGCCTTGGGAGATGAGGACCTCGCCCAGCTTCCGTCCCTGGCCGCGACGCACGGACGCCAGCGCCGTCTTGACCTGCTCCTCGGTCACCACGCCGGCCTGGACCAGCAGCTCGCCAATCTTCTTGCGCATGGGTGAGGGCTACCGCTTGACCTTCGCGAGGTACTCCTCGCGCGAGAAGATGCCCTTCTCGATGCACAGCTCGACCATCGCCTTGAGCGCGGCCACTTCCTTGCGCTGAACGTCCTCGACGCTGCGGAGCATGTCCGCCGGGCTGCCTCCCGCGGCGCGGGCTGGAGGCGACTCCACCACGGGCGCCTGCGGACGTGGCGCCGGGGCGCTCCGGGCCGCCGCGCTCGGAGGAGGACCGGCGCTCACCACCGCGGCCGCGGCGGGATCCAGGTCCTTGAGGTTCTTGACGACGGTGCGCCCCTGCGCGTCCACCACCTTGAAGTTGGTGTCCGCGTCCTCCAGTTCGGCCGTCTCCTCGTAGATGCGGGCGAAGGCGCGCGCGATGGAGGTCCGGCCCGCCACGTTCACCACGATGCGGCACTTGGTGATGGCGCGCAGTTCGTCGAGCATCCGCACGTTGAGCGGATCCGACATGGCCACCACCAGCGTCTTGCCCTCATCCCGAAGCTGGAGCGGCAGCACGGAGAAGTCCCGCGCCGTCTGCGTGGAGATCTTCGCCTTCACGTGCGGCTGCACGCTCTGCACCGCCTCCAGGTTCACGGCGGGCATCCCGAGCTGTTTGGACAGGGCGCGGACCAGGATGTCCTCGGACACGAGGTTCATCCGGACCAGGATCTCCCCCAGCTTTCCGCCCCACTTCGCCTGTTCGGCGAGCGCGGCCTTGAGCTGGCTCTCCTGGAGCACGTTCGCCTTGATCAGCAGTTCGCCAAGCTTGATCTGTGCCATGTCGTACGGGCCAGTGTACCCGAGTTGCGCCAAACCACTGATTCTTCCGCGCCCGGCCGCCTAGGAGCCCGGCACCGGTGGCGGAGGACCCACCGGGTGGGGGCCCGACAGCTCGCGCCCCTGGGCGTCCACGTCCACCACCTTCGCGCCTTCCGGGGCCGCCAACTCGTAGAGTGTGAGGTCCGGCCGTCCGTTGAGTGTCACCCGCTGATACCGCAGCTCCAGCTTCGTATTGGCCGAGGCGGCATCCAGGGAGACCTTTCCTGGAAAGAGCAGCTCGCCGCGCAGCTTGAAGTCATCGAATGCCAGGTCGTAGCCCGGCACGCCGCTCACCTCGCTCTTCACCACGCGCAGGTAGCGCGGATCGACGCGGAGCGTCTGACGCGCGGGGCCTCGGTAGAGCGTGAGCACGTAGACCCGGTTCTTCTCATCCAGCTCCAGCGTCATCCGCTCCGGAGGAATGAGCGGGGTCTGGCCGAGCATGACGGCGACCAGCTCCTCGCTCGGCAACACCACGGGCAGGAAGCGAGAGACGTTCTCCGGGCTCGACGGCCCCTGGTAGTAGGTGTTGTCGCGCGCCTGGAGCAGGCCGAACCGCTCGCCGTCGCTGGTGAGCGAGGCGACGGGCCGGTTGAAGAAGTCGAACGTCTCCAGGTGGACGAGCGCGGGGCGGCTGATGCCCACGAACATGCTGAGCGTGCCGCTGCCCTGCGGGGACTCGATGTGCACCTTCGCGTCGCCCTCCAAGGTGACGACCTGGGACTGGCGCTCGCGCACGTGCTGGTAGAGCACCTGCGGGTCGCTGATGCGGCCTTCTGGACCAAACTCGAGTCGCTTGGGGCAGGCCGAACAAAGCAGGGCCAGGAAGATTGCAGCGGCTGCGCGGTTCATATGTCCTAGTCTGGGCCAGGCGGCCCTGCCCGGTCATCCTCCATGAGCCTGAACGATCTCCTGCACTACCTTCGCCTCGGCGGTGTCACCCTCGCCCTGCTCCTGGCCGCTTCGGTGGTCGCACTGGGCGTGGCCATCGAACGTTTGCTCGCCCTCTGGGGAGTGAGCGAGCGCTCGCGCGCCCTGGGGGAAACCATCCACAAGCACCTGCTCCGAGGTGACGTGCCCGCGGCGCGCACCACGGCCGAGCGCTCGGACGCGGTGGCCGCCGACATCTTCCTCGCGGGCTTCGAGCGCTGGGAGCGCGCCCGCACCACGGGCGGCTCGGGCATCGAGTCCGCGGTGGAGCGCGAGCGCGCCCAGGTGGGCCTCAAGCTGCGCCGCAACCTGTGGATCCTCGCCACCATTGGCTCGACGACGCCCTTCGTGGGCCTGTTCGGCACCGTGGCCGGCATCATGCGCTCGTTCAAGGACCTGGGCCTGGACGTGGAGGCCGGCGGAACGGGCGGAACGTCGGCGGTGATGACGGGCATCTCCGAGGCGCTCGTGGCCACCGCGGTGGGCATCCTCGTGGCCGTCATGGCCATGGTCTTCTACAACTACTTCCAGGCCCGGCTGTCTCGCGTGCTCGTGGAGCTGCGCCTCTTGGGCGACGAGTTCGTGGAGCTGCTCAAGGAGCGCGCCGCGGGCGTGCCCCCCGCCGTGGAAGCCCCCGCCTCCCCTCCCCGCCCGGACGCGCAGCCGGCGCCCTCGTCCACGTAAGGAGACCGCGCCATGGGCATGGGAAAGACGCCAGGGTCGGACGACGAGAACGAGGGCGTGTTCGCGGAGATCAACATCACGCCGCTCACGGACGTGATGCTGGTGCTCCTCATCATCTTCATGGTGACGAGCACCGTCATCGTTCAGCAGGGCCCGGGCGGCGGCGTGAAGACGGGCCTCAAGGTGAACCTGCCCAAGGGCGGCGCCGCCGACGTCACCGCGCGCACCACGGACCTGTCCGTGGCGGTGCTGGCGGATGGGCGCTTCGTCGTGTCGGGCAACGTGGTGTCCCAGGACGAGCTCAAGAAGGCCTTCGAGCAGGCCCGGGGACAGAACCCGGACACCGTGGTCATCGTCCAGGCGGACGAGGGGGTTCCCCATGGCACGGTGGTCCAGGTGATGGAGCTGGCGAAGAAGGCCGGGCTGGCCCAGCTCGCCATCGGCGTGCGCGAGGGCGAGTAGCCCCCGCGCACCCCGCCCTTCGCCTCAGACGGAGGCGAAGGCCGCGTCGGTGATGTCCATCGGGGAGGTATCCTCGAGGGCGATCAGCCGCGCGGCGTGCTCCACGTTGGGCAGCACGTTCCGGGCGTACCAGAGCGCGCTGTACTTCTTGCCGTCGTAGAAGGCCTTGTCCGGGTGGTCCGCGGACAGCGACGCCGCGGCCTTCTCCGCGACGATGGCGGCGTCCAGCAGCAGCCAGCCCACCGCGACCTCGGACATCATCTGGAGGAAGCGGTTGGCGGACAGCGGGATGAGCGGGAACTTGGCCCCGTCCTGCGACCAGCCGAACAGCGCCATCGCGCTGGACATCAGGCCCTCCTGGGCCGCGGCCAGCGTCTTCACCGCGTCGCCGAAGATGGCGTGCTCGCGGTGGGTCTCCACGAAGGTGCCCACGTCCCCCATGAACTGCTGGAAGTGCGCGCCGCCCGCCTGGCCCATCTTCCGGCCCACCAGGTCCATGGCCTGGATGTGGTTGGTGCCCTCGTAGATGGAGAAGATCTTCGAGTCGCGCGTGTACTGCTCCACCGGGTAGTCCTGGATGTAGCCGGCGCCGCCGTACACCTGGATGGCCTGGGCGCAGAGGCGGAAGGCCTGATCCGACGAGTACGCCTTCACCAGCGGGGTGAGCACCTCCACCTGGCCGCGGTGGTAGCTGGCCGCGTCGTCATCCTTGCCGGCGAGCTGGCGCGCCTTGTCCAGGTGCATGGCCAGCTTGATGATGAGCGAGCGGATGCCCTCGATGTGGGCCTTCATCTCCAGCAGCATCCGGCGCACGTCCGGGTGCTCGATGATGGCGGCGCGCGGCGCGGTGGGGTCCTTCCACTTGGTGAAGTGCGAGCCCTGCTTGCGGTCCTTCGCGTAGTCGAGCGCGTTGTAGTACGCGGCCGACGCGAGGCCGAGGCCCTGGATGCCCACGGCGATGCGCGCGCCGTTCATCATCTTGAACATCTGGCTCATGCCGACGTGCTCGACGGTGCCCACCAGCTCGCCGACACAGTTGTCGCTCTCGCCAAAGTTGATGACACAGGTGGCCGAGCCGTTGATGCCCATCTTGTGCTCGATGGAGCCCACCGCCACGTCATTGGCGGCGCCCGCCGAGCCGTCCGCGTTGATGCGGCGCTTGGGGACGATGAACAGCGACAGGCCCTTGGTGCCGGGCGACGCGCCGTCGATGCGCGCGAGCACCAGGTGGATGATGTTGTCCGCCATGTCGTGGTCGCCGCCGGAGATGAAGATCTTCGTCCCGCGGATGCTGTACGTCCCGTCCGGGTTGCGACGCGCCGTCGACTTGGCCGCGCCCACGTCCGAGCCGGCGTGCGGCTCGGTGAGGCACATGGTGCCGCCCCACGTGCCGTTGAGCATGCGCTCCACGAACTGCTTCTGCTGCTCGGGCGTGCCGCACTCGGCGATGACCTCGGCCGCGCCGAACGCCAGGCCCGGGTACATGTTGAACGCCGTGTTGGCGCCCGAGAGGATCTCCTCCACCGTCACCTGGAGCATCATCGGCGCGCCCTGGCCGCCGTGGTCCGGGCTCACCGCCACCGTCTTGAAGCCCTGCTCGTAGAGCTTCTTCCACGCGTCCTTGAAGCCCGTGGGCGTGAACACGGAGCCCTTCTCCACGCGGCAGCCCTCGCGGTCACCCACCGAGTTGAGGGGCCCCAGCACCTCGCGCGCGAAGCGGTACGTCTCCGTCAACACCGCCCGAGCCTCGTCCGAGCCCCAGGCCTCGTAGGGCACCTGGCCCGCGACCTGGCCGAAGCCGAACTGCTCGAACAGCGTGAAGAAGATCTCTCGAAGGTCGGTCTTGTAGGTGTTGATGCCGGCGGACATGGCCACTCCTGCGTGAGGGCTCGCTGCCCGCCGCTCCCCACGCGGAAGAGCGGTTTGGGGTCAGAGGCCCGGTAAGGACGCAGGAAGTTTGGCGTCGCCTGATTTTTGAGTCAACCTTGAATGACACCCTGCGTTGAGGGGCGGTCAGAGCCACCGGGCTGAACGCAGGGTCGCTCCCCGGGCAGGCCTACTTCTTGGGCTTGCGCGCCGAGGGCAGGGTCGCCGTCTTGGCGGCGGGCTTCTCTCGGGGCGCGGTCTTCTTGGACGAGGCGCCAGTGCGGGGCTCGCCCGAGTCCTCGCCCTCTTCGGGGGCGCGGGGCACGGAGGACCCGCCCGCGTTGGCGCTGGCGGTGGCCAGGCTCTCGCGGGGCACCTCGACGACAATGGGCGCCTGGCCGGAGCGCTGCCGGCTCTCGTCCTCGAGCGAGTAGAAGAGCTGGATTTGAGAGCCGCCCTTCATGACGAGCTCGCCCCGCTGGTTCTCCGCCCAGAGGTCGATCTCCACGAAGTAACGGCCGCCGGAGCCGTGCCGGTCGCTCACGCGGCCCTTGCAGACCACGGTGTCTCCGGGCCAGACCATCTTGATGAAGCGGACGTTGTAGCGCCGCAGCTGGCCGCCCCGGGCCCAGTCGCTGATGAGCTGGCCGAGCATGCCCATCACCAGCATCCCCGGCGCGTAGACGGAAGGCATGCCCACGCTCTTGGCGTAGAGCTCGTCCACGTGCACCGGGTTGTAGTCACCGGAGGCCCCCGCGTAGCGCGACAGCTGCACGCGGTCGATGGGGGCCTTGGCCAGGGCCGGCAGTTCGTCACCGACGCGGATGGTCTCGAAGTAGAGCTTGCGCGCGGGCATCAGGGAGTCTCCTTGGAAGCACGCACCACCAGGGTCCTGCGGGCACGGAACACGAGGTTGCCTTCCTCGTCGCGGCCCTCATCCTCGATGACCGCGATGTCCATCTTCCCCGCGATGCCAGGCCGCTCGAAGACGTCCGCCACGCGCGTGGAGACGAAGATGCGGTCTCCAGCGAAGATGGGGCGCTCGTAGTCGAAGCCCTGCTCGGCGTGGAGCAAGCTCTTGATGCCTACGCCGAGCAGCTCGCGCAGGTCAGCGGCGGAATGAAACGATGCCGGGAAGGTGGGGGGCGCGACAATGGTGGGGTAGCCCGATGCACGGGCGTACTCCTCGTCGTAGTAGATGGGATTGTAGTCTCCGATGGCCTCCGCGAAGCGCCGGATGGACCCCTTCTCCACTTCATTCAGCGTCGGCGGCGAGGCACGGCCGATCGCGTTCTTGTCGAGCATGTCCCTCTCCTGACAGTTACCGTCCTGCCGGAAGCTCGAGCACCGTGAGGAGCCCTGCTTCGGCGGCCGTCAAGCGTGGCGCGGCATTCACCAGCGCATTCGCGGTGGCCCGGTCCCCCGCCACCCCCCCCGGAACTTCCAGCACCAACTTTGGATCCGCGTCGATTTCGATCCGATCCTTGAGGTCTTCCGCCCCTACAGCGATAGTCAACTCCAGCCGCACGCGCTCCTGGCCATCCTCCAGTCCCACCACGGACTGGAACATGCCCGCCACGCGTCCCTTCTTCACCGCGAACGCGCCCCCGGAGATGTCTTCCTCCGCGAACACGGGCGCGACTTCCTCTTCGTAATCATCACAGTCCAGCCCCAACCCCAGCGCGGCGAGCGCGGCGGACTCCACCAGGCCCACGTGGCCCAGCTGCTCGCTGTCCACCAGGGCGAAGAACTCATCCTCGCTCAGCCCCGCGCCCACCTTGCGCTGGAGCGCCTCGCGGCGCGTGCGCGCGTCCACCACCCGCGTCGCCGTCACCTTGCGCACCGGACCGCAGACCTGCCCCGCCGTCGCGATGAGCCGATCCAACACGAAGCCCGGGTTGACGCCCGTGCCCACCACCGCCACGCCGGCGCGCTGCGCGGCGCGATCCAACTTGTCCGCCAGCTCCGGGTGCTTCAGGTACGGAAAGGCCAGCTCCTCGCAGGTGCTCGCCACCGGGAGGCCCAGCTTCACCGCCTCGAGCAGCTGCGCCATCACCTCGGGCAGCCGCGAGCCCGTCGCATGCAAGAGGACCACGCCCTGGCGGCGCCCCACGGCGCGCTCCAGGGAGTCCATCACCTTTACTTTGGGTGCGGGCTGACCGAGCACCTCACCGAGCGCGCGCCCCACCAATGACGGCTGGGTATCCACGGCTCCAATGAGCTCGACCTCCTGCGAAGACAGGGCTGCCTTGGCAATTTCCTGCCCAATGAACCCCAGCCCCATCACCACCACCGGCACCGGCCCTGCGGGGGCTCTAGCCATCGGAGATTGCTCCAGAATTACAAGGGGTTACATCAACAAACAGGCGATTTCGTCACCATAGACCACGCATTGCCGGGCAGGCAAGCATCACTTGGATCCTCCAGACTTCCAGTTTGGAACATTCTCCAAGGATTTCCATGGCTTGGCGGCCCGGAATCGTCAGGGGGGGTCCTGTATGGGCAGGAGGCAAGGGATGTATAAGGGCGGGACGGCCTGCGAGAAGGCCCGCCGCACTGGAGACCTCGCCGACATGGACCGCATCCTCGTGGTGGATGACGACGTGCTCATCCTGGCCGCGCTGTCTCGGATCCTGCAGACGGAGGGGTACGACGTCGTCACGCACAGCGATCCCGTACTCGCAGCGCGAGAGGTGGGCTTCCACGTCGTCCTCACGGACTTCATGATGCCGTACCTCAACGGCATCGAATTGCTCTCCGCACTGCGTGAGAAGAACCCGCGCGCGGTGCGGCTGATGCTGACGGCGGCGGCGGACTTCCGCACCGCCTCCGAGGCGGTCAACCGAGGCGAGGTGTTCCGCCTCTTGGGCAAGCCCTGGGCGCTCAGCGAGCTGACCAGCAGCGTGCGTCAAGCCTTCGAGCACTACCGACTGGTGGAGGCCAACGAGCGGCTGACGCGCGAGGTGGCGGAGAAGAACGCGGAGCTGCTCGCCATCAATCGAGAGTTGGAGCACCGCGTGGTGGAGCGCACCACGGGCCTGCTGGACGGACTCATCAGCGCGCTCGACTACCGCGACACCGAGACGCAGTGGCACTCGCGTCGCGTCTCGCTCTACTCGCGGCGGGTGGCCGAGGAGATTGGCCTGTCCGGCTACGCGCTGGACGTGGTGGAGCAAGGCGCGCTGCTGCACGACATCGGCAAGATTGGCGTGCGCGACTCCATCCTGCTCAAGCCCGGCCCGCTCACGCCCGAGGAATGGGTGGAGATGCGCAAGCACCCCGAGTTCGGCTACCGCATGCTCGCGAAGATGCCCTACCTGCACGATGCGGCGCTCATCGTGATGCAGCACCAGGAGCGGTGGGACGGCAAGGGCTACCCGCAGAACCTGGCCGGTGAAGAGATCGTCATCGGGGCCCGCATCTTCTGTCTGGTGGACACGCTGGATGCCATCACGTCGGACCGCCCCTACCGCAAGGGTCGGCCGCTCGCGGTGGCCAAGGATGAGATCCGCCGGTGTTCCGGAACGCAGTTCGATCCGGCGCTCGCCGAGGCGTTCCTGCGCATCCCCGACAGCGAGTGGGCCCGCATCCGCCAGGACGTCGAGCAGATGGAAGAGACGGAGAACCGCCGCTGGAACCTCGAGCCGCTCGGTGGCGGCCCGCCCGTTCCGCCCGCGCGAGCGAGCGGAAGCTGAGGCTCGGATTCAGGCGCCGGGCTCGATGACCTCCACCGAGGTCATCACGTCGCCCTCCAGCAACCCGTCCACCACGTCCATCCCCGAGACGACCTCGCCGAACGCGGTGTAGCGACCGTCCAGGTGGGGCTGCGGCGCGTGCGTGAAGAAGAACTGGCTGCCGCCCGTGTCCTTGCCGGACAGGGCCATGCCCACGACGCCCCGGCGGTAGAGTCGCCGCGTCATCTCGCAGCGAATCGAGTAGCCAGGCCCCCCTTCCCCATCGCCGCGCGGATCCCCGCCCTGCGCCACGAAGTCCGGGACGACGCGGTGGAACGCGACGCCCTGGAAGTAGCCACGACGGGCCAGGGCGAGCAGGTTGCCCGAGGTGACCGGGGCCTCGTCCGTATCCAGGCGGACGTCGAAGGTCCCCTTCGCGGTGTGGAAGCGCAGCCGCGCTCCCGCGGGCTGCGTGGGCGCGAGGGTCTCACCGAGCAGGGCCACGCGTGCCGAGCGCACCGGCTGGCCCGTGAGTTCCGTGAGTGCGTCGGCCGCCACGCGGCGCACGTTCGCGTGGGGATGATGGAGCCACTCGCGCAGGAGCGGCTCGGCGCCCTTCCCCTTGAGCGCCACCAGCGCGCCCGCGACCGGCTCCGCGAGATCCGTCGCATGGGCCACTCGCGCGGCCAGACGCTCCACTGCGGGCAGCGCCTGGGCGTCCTTCAGTCGCCCGGCCACGGACGCCGCGGCGCCGGCCTCCACGAGGTCCGTGCCCTCGAGCAGCGCGCGCACGGGCTCGGCCGCGCTCGGCACGGGGCGCTCGGCGACGGCCTCCAACGCGGCGAGGCGTACGCGCGAATCCGGGTGGCTCAGCAGCGCGACCGCGAAGTCCGCGCCTCCCGCGCCCTGGCTGCGCGCGACCTCCCGAAGGCCCAGCGCCAGGCGCCGCGGCTCCGCCACCCGGCCGTCGCCACAACGCAGCACCTCGGAGAGCGCACCCGTCTGATGATCCATCGCCGCGGCCACCCGACAATCGAGCCACGCGAGGTCGCCTCGCGCGACCTCCGACCCTGCGTGCGCCATCGCGCCCGAGAGTTCCTTCCGAAGCGCGACCCACAGCGGGCGAGCGAAGCCCGGGAGGCCCAGCTGCGCGATCGCCAGCACCGGATGACTCCAAGCAGCCTCGCCTCGCGCCACGTGCGCCAGGCTGGGCATCACGCCCTTCAGCGCATCCAAGGGCAGGCAGGGCCCACTGCACGACGCCGTCAGCTTCGCCAGGGCACGCGCCGCCTCGGCCGCCACTCGGGGCGTCGTCTCTCTCGACAGCAGCGCGCCCAGGGTCGCGGCGTCCTCGGGGCCCCCCACGTCCCCGACTCCCTTCGCACACAGCGCGCGCACGTCCGGCGAGGAATCGCTCAGGCACGTGCGCAGGGCCGACAGCGTCTCGGCACGGCGGAGGTTCGCCAGGAGGTACGCGCCCGCGTAGCGCGCCTCTTCCGGGAGCCCGGCCGCGAGGAGCTGCGCCGCCGGCGCCATCGGCACCTCGCGCACGCCCGCCGCGCCACCGCGCCGCGCCACCACGCCCAGGGCCAGCGCCGCGCAGGCACGCCACTCCGGGGAGCCTTCCGTCATCCGCCCCGTGAGGTGCCGGATCGCGCCGCCCGTGCCCAGCTTCCCGAGCGCCTCCACGAGCGAGGCCCGCACGCGCCCCTCGGACTCTTGGGCCTCGGCGGCGATCAACGCCGTCGTGAGTTGCTCGCGGGCCGTCTCGGGCAGTGGCTCCCAGGACAGCGCCAGCTCGCCCGCCGCGAAGGCCGCTTCGTCCCGCACGTCGGCCGCCGGCGCCGTCAGTCCCGCCACCACCGCGGTCAGCGTGGAGACATCCTGGATACGGGCCAGCGCGCGAAGGGCCCGCGCCCGCACCGATGGGTCCTCGCCCCCCACGGCCCACGCCACAAGTTGCCCGTCCCCGAGCGAGCGCTGATCCTCCCAGCGCGCGATGTCCTGGCGTGCCCGAGCCGAACTCGCGGAGCCTGGGGACGCGGGATTGGAGTGAGCACATCCCGCGAGCGAGGAGAGCAGCGCGAGGCGGACGAACAGGGCGACGGGCAGGCGGCGCATGGGCTTGGCGTAGGTCAATTCCCCGCGAAAATCCAGGGGTTAGGACTCACGGGGTTTGACAGCCATGGCCCGGCGCCTCGAAGATGCGCGCACGTTTTCTCTCTCAGGAGCGCCGGCCCTGAACTGCCCTGGCTGCGACACCCAGGTGGCGGAAGGCTCGTCCATCTGCCCCGTCTGCGACTACATCATCGACTCCGCGTTCCTCTCCGCCGAACCGCCGCCCGAGCAGGGAGATGATGAGTCCACCGGCGCGGGGGAGGATCCCCGCACGGCGGCCAAGCCCGCAGCGCGTGCGCGTCCCGCCAAGCCCGCTCGCCCCGCGCCGTCCGATGACGCGACGAACGTGAAGAGCATGGAGCAGATCACCCGCGAGCGCGCCCAGCGCCCAGCATCGCGCCCCGCTCCAGCGGCCCGACCGAGCAGCTCGGGCAGCGGAGGCCGCGCCGCTGCCCCCGCGCCGCGCCGCGCTCCGGCTCCGCCTCCCGAGCCCTCGTATTCCGACGTCGAGGACGCGTGGGAGCGCTCCGAGCGGCGTCCCGGCGGCAGCGCCATCGAGGACCCCGAGGTGCTGATGCTCCAGGGGCGCGACTTCCTTCGGGAGCTGAAGGGCGCGGATCGCATCGCGTTCTGGGGCGCCGCGGCGGTCGTCCTCTCGTGCTTCCTGCCGTGGAAGGAGACGGCCGCGGATGGCGACATCCTCGGGCTGATGAGTTCGGGAGTCGGCGCGTGCCTGCTGTCGGTGGGCGTGATGATCGCCATCGGCGTCCGCGTACGTCGCTCGCTCGCGCAGCTCAACCCGATGGTGCCGTGGCTCGCGCAGCTCGGCATGTCCATCGTGACGCTGCTCTGGGGGCTCATCTTCATGAAGCTGGCCTCGGACACCGCGCGCGTGCCCACCCCCATGGGCAACACCGAGATGATGAACTCCTCGCCGAGCATGGGCGTGTTCCTCGCGGTGCTGGGTGCCCTGGCCGCCCTGGGCGGCACGCTCATGGGCCTCAAGGACAAGTCCGCGCAGTAGCGGACTCCCGACATGACGAGCGCCACGCCCCTCGACCGCCTCCTCGCCTCGCTGGGCGCCGCAGTCCAAGGCCAACCGCGCGTGCTCGCGGACCTGGTGACGGCGTTCCTCGCGCGCGGCCACGTGTTGTTGGAGGGCGTGCCCGGCGTGGCCAAGACGCTCACCGCGCGCAGCATGGCCGGCGCGCTGGGCCTCCTGTTCACGCGCGTCCAGTTCACGCCGGACCTGATGCCGGCGGACATCCTCGGCACCAACGTCTTCCAGCCGCAGGAGCACGGCTTCCGCTTGGTGAAGGGACCCATCTTCACCGAGGTCCTGGTCGCGGATGAGATCAACCGCACTCCGCCCAAGACCCAGGCCGCGTTGCTGGAGGCCATGGAGGAGCGCCAGGTCACCATCGACGGGGTGACGCATCCCCTGCCCCCCCAGTTCTTCGTCGTCGCCACGCAGAACCCGCTGGAGCTGGAGGGCACCTATCCGCTGCCCGAGGCGCAGCTCGACCGGTTCCTCATGCGCGTGCGCGTGAGCTACCCGGACGCGGACGCCGAGGGCGCCATGCTGCGCGCCTTCCACCAGCGAGAGGGGCGCCCCATCGACGTGGAGCGCGTGCTGGATGCGCCCACCCTGGTCGAGCTGCAACAGCGCGCGGCGCGTGTCGCGTGTGACGAGTCCATCCTCCAGTACGTCGTGCAGGTGACGCGCGAGACGCGCACCAACCCGCGCGTGCGCTTGGGCGCCAGCCCTCGCGCGGCCCAGGCGCTCCTGGCGGCATCCAAGGCCCGCGCCGCGCTCCAGGGCAGCGACTTCGTCACGCCGGACGACGTGAAGGCCGTGGCGGGCAGCGTGCTCAACCACCGACTCTTGCTGAAGGCGGAGGCCGAGGTCGAAGGCATCACCGCGGACGAGGTGCTTCGCCAGACGCTCGAGCGGGTGCGAGTGCCGAGGTGAGCATCGGACGTCCGGTCCCCACGGGCCTCGCGGTGTCGCTCCTCGTCGCGGGCCTCATCCCCGCGGCGCTCGCCGGGGTGTCGCCCGCCTTCGCGTGGCTCGTGCTCGCGGTGGACCTCGCGGTCGTCTCGCTCATCGCGCTGGACTTCGCTCGCGCCCCCCGCGCCGAGGACGTGGACGCGCGCCGGGATGTGGAGCCCATCCTCTCCTCGGGCGTGGACAACCGGGTGCACCTGCGGCTCCACGCGCGAGGCGCCGCCGTCATCCGCGGCGAGGTGCGCGACGAGCCCCCACCCGAGGTGGACAGCCTCGGACACCGCCAGCCCTTCGCCGCGCGGCCGGGGCCCGTTCCCACCACCGTCTCCTACCGCGTCCGTCCCACCGCGCGCGGCGATGCCCACTTCGGCGACCTGCACCTGCGGCTGATGGGCCCCTTGGGCCTGTGCGCAAGACAAGTCCTCGTGCCCGCGGCGCGGGACGTGAAGGTGTACCCGGACCTCACCGCCCTCTCGCGGGAGGCGCTCGCGCTCACCCGCGCCGAGGACGCATCCTCCGCGCGCACCGTCCGCCTCAAGGCCACCGAGGGACGCGAGTTTGAATCCCTCCGCGAGTACCGGCCCGGCGACGACTACCGCCACATCGACTGGAAGGCCTCCGCGCGGCAAGGCGACATGCGCGTGCGCACCTGGCAACCCGAGCGGCACCAACCCGTGCTGCTGCTGCTCGACTGCGGGCGGCACATGGCCGGTGAAGTGGGCGGACGGCGCAAGCTCGACCACGCCGTGGACGCGGCGCTGCGACTGGCCCGCGTGAGCCTCGACGCGGGCGACCGCGTGGGCGTGCTCGCCTTCGCCAGCGACGTGCGCGCGTTCCTCCCCCCCAGACAGGGACGCGAGCACCTGCGCCTCATCACCGAGGCGCTCTACCGCGTCGAAGCAGCCCTGGAAGAGAGCGACTACGGCCGGGCCTTCGACTTCGCCTTCGCTCGCCAGACGCGCCGCGCGCTGGTGGTCCTGTTCACCGACCTGGTGGACCCCGGTGCCTCCGGAGCGCTCCTGACGCGGACGCTGGCCCTGCGTCCGCGCCACCTGCCACTGGTGGCCTCGCTGCGCGACGAGGACCTGGAGGCCGCCGCCACCGACGTGCCCGCGGACGTCACCGCCGCTTATGCGCGACAGGTCGCCAGCCGCCTGGAGCGCGAGTACCTCCGCACCGCCAACACCCTGCGCGACGCGGGTGCGCTCGTGGTGCGAGCCCCCGCACACGGCTTCGGCGCCGCGGCGCTCAACGCGTACCTGGATGTCAAGGCTCGCGGACTGCTCTGAGCCCGTTCGTCAAGCCCCCTGGAACTTTTCATCCACTGCATGCGCCGGAGGGTGTAGATGCCGCCGACGCGAGCGAGCGCCGATCGCGCGGAGGCCGATTTTTCGGCCTCGGAGAAGACCCCCTTTACATGCATGTTGCGGTCAACAAAATGGCGCGCTTTATCGGTTCGCCCGGCTGGTGGACGGGCTCGACACGACGGATGGAGACAGGGTCTTGGCGGAGGTCGCGAGGGGTTTGAGGGTCGAGGTCGAAGCGGACGCGTCACCGCCGCGCGGTGATGGCGAGTCCTCGCGGACGCTGACGCCCTTCCATGAGCGGCTGCTCGCGGAGGAGCTGCTGGCGAAGAGCGCGGACTCTCAGCACCGGCTCGCGGGCGCGCTGTCCGAGGCCAAGGTGGACCTCAACCCGCACCAGGTCGAGGCGGCCATGTTCGCGCTCGACGCCCTGTCGCGCGGCGGCTGCATGCTCGCGGACGAGGTCGGCCTGGGGAAGACCATCGAGGCGGGCCTCGTCGTGGGCCAGCTCATGGCCGAGGGCAAGGCGCGCATTCTCATTCTTGCGCCCGCCGTGCTGCGCGCGCAGTGGAACGCCGAGCTGCGCGAGAAGTTCGACCTGGACAGCGTGCTGATCGACGGCCGCAACGTGCGCGCCAACGGCAACTGCTTCGATCAACCCTTCCCCGTCATCTGCTCGCACCCGTTCGCCGCCAACAAGTCGCACCTGGTGGCCGAGATTCCGTGGGACCTGGTCATCATCGACGAGGCCCACCGACTGCGGAACGCGCACCGGCCCAACAACAAGACGGGCCAGGCGCTGCGCGCGTCGCTGGCGGGCCGCCCCAAGCTGCTGCTCACCGCCACCCCGCTCCAGAACAACCTCATGGAGCTGTTCGGGCTGACGTCGCTCTTGGACGAGCAGATCCTCGGGCCCGAGCACGCCTTCCGCAGCCGCTACCGCGTGGACGAGGCGGGCGGCATGTCCGAGTCCGCCGCCTGCGAGCTCAAGGAGCGACTGGCCCCGGTGGTCCAGCGCACGCTGCGCCGACAGGTGCGCGAGTACGTGCGCTACACCAACCGGCGCAGCATCGTGGAAGACTTCATGCCCTCGCCCGAGGAGCATGACCTCTACGAGAAGGTCAGCGAGTACCTCCGGCGGGCGGAGTCGTGCGCCATCGAGCCGGGCAAGAAGACGCTGCTGACGCTCTGCTACCGCAAGCTGCTGGCCTCCTCGACGTACGCCATCGCCCCCACCCTGCGGCGGCTCTCCGACAACCTCCAGAAGCGCTTGGACGCGGCCCGGCTGGGACAGCAGGCCCTGTCGCTCTTCGAGCCCGAGGAGGCCAAGCAGTTCGTCGAGGAGGGCGAGGAGTGGTCGGATGATCCCGCGAAGGCGCCCAGCCTGCGCGCGCTGGAGCAGGAGGTCTGGGAGCTGCGGCAGTACGCGGACCTGGCGGACTCCATCCGGATCAACGCCAAGGGCGAGGCCCTCAAGCGCGCCCTGGATCGCACCTTCACGGTGATGCGCGCGCACAGCTGGCCGGAGAAGGCGCTCATCTTCACCGAGTCCAAGCGCACGCAGCAGTACCTCACCGAGCTGCTGTCCGCGCACGGCTACCGGGGGAAGATCTCCCTCCTATCGGGCGACGCGGGCGGCACCCCGGAGGAGCGCCGGGCGCTGGTGGACGAGTTCCGCAACAAGACGCAGATCCTCATCTGCACCGAGGCGGGCGCCGAGGGACTCAACCTCCAGTTCTGCAACCTGGTCGTCAACTACGACCTGCCCTGGAACCCGCAGCGCGTGGAGCAGCGCATCGGCCGCTGCCACCGCTACGGCCAGCAGCGCGACGTGCTGGTGGTCAACTTCCTCAACCGGCAGAACGCGGCGGACGCGCGCCTGTTCGAGCTGCTGGAGAGAAAGCTCAGCCTCTTCGACGGCGTGTTCGGCGCCTCGGATGAAATCCTGGGCGCGCTGGAGAGCGGCGTCGACTTCGAGCGCCGCGTGCTGGACATCTACCAGTCGTGCCGGCACCCGGATGAGATCAACAGCGCCTTCGACAAGCTGCGCGGCGAGCTGGAAGGCACCATCAGCAAGCGCATGACGGAGATGCGCTCGGTGGTGCTGGAGCGCTTCGACGGCGACGTGCGCCGGCGCCTGCGCGTGGCGGGAGATCAGGCCAAGGAGAGCCTGGCCAAGCGCCAGCAGGAGGCGCGCGCGCTGACCGGCTCCGTGCTGGGCAGCCGCGCCTCGGGCCGCCTGCAGGTGGCCAAGGCCGCGTACGCGGTGCGCGACCGGACGCAGGACGCCATCAGCTACCTCCAGCTCGACGCGGCGGGTCTGCCGTCTCGGCTGGCGCGACTGGCGGGCAGCGAGGGCTGGTGGTTCGTCTACAAGTTCGAGACGACCGGCCTGAAGCCCGAGGAGAAGCTCGTGCACCTGGTCCTCGTGAAGGACCGGGATGGCAACTTCCGCGCCCTGCCCCTGGCGGACGGCAGTCACTTCGTGAAGCTGGCGGCGAAGGAGGAGAAGCGCCGGCAGCCCGCGCCCGTGTCCGTGCAGCTCATGCACGAGCAGGCGCTCATGGCCGCCAAGGATGAGATCATCCGCGCCGCCGAGCGCCGCAACGCGACCGAGCTGGACAAGTCCAAGGAGCGCGCGGACCGCTACGTGGAGGACTGTCTGCTGGAGTCGCGCGAGTCCGTGGACACCGCGCGCGAGGCGTGGTTCGAGGCGCGCAAGGTGGTGGCCCACACCGAGGACATCGCGGAGCGGGCCAAGGCGAGAGCGCACTCGGACCGCATGGAGCGCGACTACCGCCGCAAGCTGTCCTCGCTGCGCAACGAGGAGGAGAAGCGCTATGCCTCCAAGGACCGGCAGCTCGCGGAGCTGGCCAACAAGGCCCGCGTCACGGAGAAGCGGTCGATGATCGCCTCCGCCTACTTCTGGCTCTCGTAGGTCGGCGTCGCGTAGCGCGCGTCCTCGGCCTGCTGCTTCTGCTCAGCGGCCAGGCGCTGCTTCTGGCGCGCGGCGCGGTACTCCTCCTTGAGGGAGGAGATTTCATTCTTCAGGGCCGCGACGTCCTTGCCCAAGTCGCCCCCGCGCCCCGGGGTCGCGGGACGTGGCGCCGGCCGCGCGCCGGTTCCGCTCGCGCCACCGGCAGTCGTGAGCTGAATGAGCAGCGCCGCCACGGTGATGGCATTCATGACGCTTCACGGTAAGCAACAGATGCGCTCGCAGGCAAGCTACGACTGACCGGGGACGGCCCGCTGGCTGCCTTGCTCGCGGTAGGCCATGACGCGCTCGGCCAGCCGGATGGCGGACAGCGGAGCGCTCCCCTCGGCCTTGTTGTTGATGGTGAGGAAGGCGGGGCGACCTGCGCGCACCGCGGCCAGACACACGCGGGCGAGCACGTCTCGCGTGGGCGCATCCTCCTCCACCAACTTGTCGAAGGGCGCGTAGCGAGCGCGTGCCTCCTCGTAGCCCAGGTTCGGCGGCAGCATCCAACGCGCCACCACCGCTCTCGCCTCGAACGTCTTGGTGAGCCGCGCCTGTCGGGCCACCGGAGGCATGTGGCTCCAGGCCGCGAGCACGGGGCTCGTCCCGGTTTCCGCCAGGGCCTGGGCGAAGTCCTCGGTGAGCAGGGATTCGTTGCGCACCTCGACCGCGTAGAGCGGCCCTTTCGGCAGAGCGGCGAGGAAGGCATACAGGCGCTCCACGAAGCGCGCGGGCCCGCCCAGCGCCGCCGGGTCCTGCGGCGGGAACTGGAAGACGAGCGGCCCGGCCTTCGCGCCGAGCCCCTCGACGAAGGGCCCCACCACGTGCTCGGCCGCGTAGGCGGCGTGCAGGAAGCGCTCGTTGGGCTGGCCCCGTTGCGCGCCATAGCGCTCATGCAGGGGGAAGCGGGCCAACGTGCAGGCCTCGTGCGCCTTGACGAGGAAGCGGAAGTGCTCGGGCACCTGCGCGGCGTAATCGGCGAAGGCCGTGGCGGGGATGGGCGCGTAGAACGTCCGATCGATTCCCACCGTGCGCAGGATGGGATGGCGCGCATAGGCGGACAGCCCCTCGCGCGCGAGCTGGGACGTGCTCGCGTCTTGATCGAAGACGATCCCCGCCCACCCCGGGAACGTCCACGACGAGGTGCCCAGGTAGATGCCCTGCGGCAGCGCATGGCCCAGCGCGCGAAGGGTGTCGGAGACTTCCGCGGGGCCCACCTGCTGTCCGCGCCGAGCGCGGGCGGTAGCGGGTGTCTCCACGGCGGCTCCGGTGAAGAGGTCGAGCTGTGCCGGTCCTCGCTGTGGCGCCATGGTCTGCTCCTTCCCGCCTCACCCCGGGCTCCCATTCGGGACAACACCGGGGCGCACACAATGCAGGAGGTTGCCTCAAACCGAGGCGACGCACCACGTCCGCGAAGGAATGGGCGTGTCCGCTCGCGCGCCGACAGGGGCGGCGACGGCGCGCTACACCTTGAGGCGGATGGCCGAGGGGACCAGCGACATCGTGCACGGCAGGCGCCCCGGCGTCTCGCCATCGACGTCGAGGAACACGTCCCCATCCTCGGGCTCGGCGTGCAGCGTGCGGCAGCGCAGCCGGCGCGTGCCCTTCCAGGTGACGTGGTCGCCGTTGTAGACGCCCTTCGACTTCAGCACGAAGTCGCTGAGGCCGTAGCCGGACCAGAGCGTGACGTCGAAGTAGCCATCGTGCGTCACCGCCTCCGGGGCCACGAACATGCCGCTGCCGAAGTAGCGCCCGTTGGCCACGGCCACGGTGGTGATGGACACCGACTCGGCCGGCCCGCCGTCCACGGACAAGCGCACCTTGCGGTCCGAGTATTTCACCAGGCCCTTCACCGTGCCCCACACGAAGCTGAGGTTGCCACCGAGCGCCTTGCTGCTCTGGTTCACCTCCTTCGCCACCAGTCCGCTGACGCCGAACGAGGCGATGTTCGCGAAGTAGCGCGTCTCCGGCTGGCCCTCGTTGTTGGTGAAGTCGATGCGGCCCACGTCGAAGGGCTCGGTCTTGTCCGTGCGCAAGCGCTCCAGCGCCGAGTCCAACTCCAGATCCCACCCGAAGGTGCGGCGGAAGTCGCCTCCCGTGCCGCGTGGGATCAGCCCCAGCGCCGCGTTCGGGTTGATGGCTTGCCCGTCGCGGAAGAAGCCGTTCGTGACCTCGTTCAGCGTGCCGTCTCCGCCCACCGCGACGATGCTCTCGTAGCCGTCCTCGATGGCCTGGCGCGCGAGCCTCGCGGCATCCATGCCGCCCGAGGTGAACGCATGCCCGAAGTCGCCCAGCGCCCGGCTCACCTGAGCGGAGATCTCCGCCCATCGCTTCCCCGTCTGCCCGTTGGCGCTGCGCGGGTTGACCACGAGGAACGTCTTCATCGTCACCTGCCCCTCCGAGATGGCCCTCTGTTTACGCGGTTGTGGCGCCCCGCTCCACTCCGCGACCACAAATCCAGGCCGTGCGATGCTGCGCCGGTCGCCTCGCCACCTCCGGAGTCTGGATGGAACCCCCGGACGCCCCAGAGCAGTTCGCGCCCCACCTCCGCGCCACGCTCGCGCTCGATTGGCGACTGCCCTCGCTGCGCGCGGACCTGGAGGCCGCTTCCTCCCGCCCCTTCGCGGAGACCGGCGCGCAGGAGGACTACCTCACGCACTTCGACCTGCCCGCCCACGCGCCCGTGGACGACGCACGAGGTCCGCGCTTCCGATTGGCCCTCGCGCTGGTGCGCGCCCTGGCCGATTCGGGTGCCGCGCTCACCTCCGCGCGACTGGAGGAGACGCAGTCCCTGCTGATGGGGCGTCCCGTCCACTTCCGCCAGGGCGAGGCCTTTGCGCACCGCGGCACGCACCGCTATCGCTACACCCCCGACTTGGAGGCGACGTTCGCGCGCAAGGTGGAGGAGGACGCGCGGGATGGATGCCACCCAGTGGCACAGGCCACTCGGTTGTACTTGGACCTGTGTTTCTTCCACCCGTTCCCGGACGGCAACGCCCGAGCCGCGCGCCTGTGGCTCGAGTACGTGTTGCGACGGGCCGGCCTGCCGACCCCCGCGCTGCACCCGCTGGTGTTGCACCCCAAGCGTCCGGGAGACACCGAGAGCTACGTCCGGTTCGCGCGGCGCATGGCGCGCGCCATCGCGGGCTCCGCCGCTCCGTGCCAGAACGCATCCTGAAAGGACCTCTCCATGTCCCACGCCCAGAACGGTTCTTGGGAGACGCTCCACGCCAGCCTGGATGGCTATCAGCCCGAGCGCATCGCCGCGATGCTGCGCGAGTACCTGACGCCGCGCGTGCCGCCCGGGACGCGCAAGCTCACCGACTCCGAGCGCGAGCGCATGGCCCGCGACGTCCAAGCCCTTCTCCGCGAGAACCTGGGTCCCTGGTACACGGCGACGGGCGTGGAGCTCGGCAACGAGAGCCTCGGCGGCTACTGCTGGTGCCACACGTTCTTCAACGAGAAGCCCGTCACCAATCTGGGCGTGGAGCACAACGTACAGCGCATGCTCCAAGCGCTGGGCCGGGCTCACGCGTGGCTGCGCCAGCTCGGGGAGCTGTTCGAGAAACTGTCACGCGAGCTGCCCTCCGTGGAGACCGACGCGGACATCCGCGCGCTGGCCATCGCCGAGGCCCTGGTGCACGTGGTCGAGCTCACCGAGAAGGCCACGTCCTGTGAGGAGGCCTGGTACTTCTTCGCCGACGAAGCGCTGGACTGGCTGCTGGAGTCGCAAGGCCTGAGGTTGGATCACACCGCCAAGAAGCTCTGGCGGCAGGCCTTCCGCTTCGAGTCCTGGTGCGCGCCTCCCCCTGAGCGCCTCCGAAGCGGCTCCGAAGAGGTCGCGCGCGCCTTGGTGCGCGGCGAGGAGCACCGCCTGGAACGGAAGCGCTGAGAACCGCTGCCCGGTGCATATTCCTGCATACCTGAACCACTCGCACTCTGTGACGCAGTGCCTCACGTGCCGCTTGCACCAGGGTAGGCCGCATAATATTCACGGCACCTCTCCAGTGGCCGCGCCCCTCGCGCGCAGAAGGCTCTGTCCATGACCGTGTCGTCCAAAGTCCCGGCGCTCCTGCCGACCTATGCGCCCTACCCCTTCGCGGTTCATCGCGGAGAGGGGGACCGCGTGTTCGACGCCGAGGGGAACGCCTACCTGGACTGGTATGGCGGGCACTGCGTCTGCGCGACGGGGCACTCGCACCCGCGCGTGGCCGAGGCGGTGGCCACGCAGGCACGCTCGCTGATGTTCTACTCCATGGCGGCGTCGCTTCCGGTGCGGGACGTGGCGGCCCAGAAGCTGGTCGACTTCGCGCCCGAGTCCATCGCGTCCGTCTTCTTCTGCAACTCGGGAACGGAGGCGAACGAGAACGCGCTGAAGCTCGCCATCCTGCTCACAGGCCGAAAGAAGCTGGCCGGCTGTGAAGGCGGCTGGCACGGCCGCACGCTGCTGTCGCTCTCCGTCACGGACGACGCGCCCATCACCCAGCCGCTCGCGGGTCTGCTGACGCCCGCGAAGACGCTGCCCTTCAACGACGTGGCGGCGCTGGCACAGGTGGACCTGACGGACGTGGCCGCGGTCATCGTCGAGCCCATCCAGTCCATGGCGGGCGTGCGGACCGCGACGGTCGAGTGGCTGCGCGCGCTGCGCCAGGCCTGCGACGCGAGCGGCACGCTGCTCATCTTCGACGAAATCCAGACGGGCATGGGCCGCACGGGCTCGCCGTTCGCGGCGCAGCACTTCGGCGTGACGCCGGACATCCTCACGTCCGCCAAGGCCCTGGCCTCGGGCGTCCCCATGGGGGCGACCCTGGTGTCCGAGCAGGTGGCGCGGCGGATCAAGCCCGGAGACCTGGGCTCGACGTTCGGGGGAGGCCCGCTCGCGTGCGCGGCGATGATCGCCACGCTCGACATCCTCCACGACGAGCGCTTGATGGACCGGGCCTCCTACGTCGAAGCGGTGCTGCGCCGAGAACTGAACGGCACGGTGGTGCGCCAGATTCATGGCGCGGGCCTGCTCCTGGGCCTGCGCGTGGGAGCTCACGCGGCGGCCCTGCGCAAGCACCTGCTGAGCGCGCGCATCCTGGTGGGCGGCTCACACGACCCCGAGGTGGTGCGACTCATGCCGCCCCTCAATGTGAGCGAGGACTCCGTCGCGAAGCTCATCGCCGCCATCCGCGCCTTCGCGGCGTAGTGGTTTGGGCTACGGGTACATCTTGCGGATGAAGGCCTTGTCTCTTGACGAGGCCTGGGTGTTCTCCGGTGTGCCCGTGGCCAGCAGCGACGGAGGGCCTTTGATCAGCGCCTTCGGGAACGCGTAGAGCATGATCGACTTCACGTCGAAGCGCGTCGCGTTGAGCTGATCAAGCGAATACTTGTCGATGATGTTCGAGCGGATCTCCGCCTCGGACCAGTTGTTCGGAGGGCCGCCGAACATCGCGAGCACCGCGGGCACGTTCCACACGATGCCGCCCTGCGGGTTCTGGTGCTCGTGGATGCAGCCCAGCGCGTGGCCGAACTCGTGGACGACCACGCGGCGGTACTCGACATCATCCGTATCGTCCCGGAGCCAACCGAAGTTCATCGTCGGTCCGGACTTCGGGAAGTACTGGGTCAGCAGACAGTCGGTGCCCACGGCGGACCACGAGCCCGGATCCGCGGTGAACGAGATGCGCAGCTCCGCAGCGCCACTCGCCACCCAGAGGAACTTCACGTTCGCGTCCGCCAGCCAGGTGTTCGCCTGCTCCGTGACGCGCTGGCGCTGGAGCTTGCTGCCATCGAGGAAGCGCACGCGCAGCGTCTGCCCGGGCTTCCACCGCTTGCCCGTCTCCAACGCCATCTTGAGCGGGTGCAGCGCCACGCCCGGCCGCTTCACCTTGAGGAGATAGGGCGCCGGGTCATTCAGCGGATTCTGCGCGATGGCGCCCCGAGCGGCCTCACGTTTGAGGTCCATGGGAACGACGCGGTCGACGCACAGGCGGGCCTCCGCCGCGGTCTGGAACTTCTTGCTCATGACATCCCCCCCAGGCGCGTGGCCGGACCGCGGCCCGCGCGGCACGGAGCCCGAGCCACGGCGCGAGTCCACCGCGGCGGGGCCCTCCCCTGAGACGTTGAGCACGAGACGTCCCGCATGCCGCGCGGGCGTCATCGGTGCTATGGATGCGGGCGCAGCGCGGCGATGGACGCCGCCCGCGAACCGTCGGAGGCACCATGAACTCGCCCCTTGTCCTTGCCTCGGCCGCAGTCCTGTTCGCTCAGCGGGCGCTCGCCGCCTAGGTCGGTCCCGAAGGTCCGGCACCGCGTGGCTTCGCTCCCGGCTGGGCGCCCTGAAACCAGGTGCGCCGTAGGCACCGCTCTGCCTGGAGTACTTTCCGTGTCCATCGCGTCATTGTCATCACTCGGCTGGGGCCCCGACCTCGCCGACGCCTTCTCACACCTGTCATCGCAGTCCTCCTCGTCCCTCGTCCCCGGCCGCGTCGTGCGCTACACGCGCGGGCTGCTCAGCGTGCGCACCGCCGAGCGGACCTGGTTGGCTCGCACGGCGGGCCGCCTCCTGCACCGCGCCGCCAGCACCGAGGCACTCCCCACCATTGGAGACTGGGTGGCGCTGGCGCCCCCGCCTACTGGAGAAGGCGACGCGCTCCTGCACGCCGTCCTCCCCCGCCGCTCCCTCCTGGCGCGGCGCGAGGCGGATACCGAGCACGAACCCCAGCTCATCGGGGCCAACGTGGACGTGGCGTTCCTCGTCGCGGGGCTGGACGCGAACTTCAATCCCCGCCGCATCGAGCGAGCCCTCACCCTCGCCTGGCAGAGCGGCGCCACGCCCGTGGTGGTGCTCACCAAGGCCGACCTGCTGGAGGACCCCACCGAGCGCGTCCGCGAAGTGGAGGCCCTGGCCCCCGGCGTCACCGTCATCGCGGTGAGCGCGCCGCGCGACCTGGGACTGGACGCGGTGCGCAGTTGGCTCCCCGAGGGGAAGACGGGCGTCCTCCTCGGCTCCTCCGGCGTGGGCAAGTCCACCCTGGTCAACCACCTGTTGGCCGAGGCACGCCTCGTCACCCAGTCCGTCCGCACCGAGGATGACAAGGGCCGGCACACCACCACTCATCGCGAGCTGTTCGAGCTTCCCGGCGGAGGCATGCTCATCGACGGGCCGGGCATGCGCGAGTTGGGGCTGTGGGGCGCCGACGAGGATGGCGTGGACGCGACGTTCGCGGACATCCTCGAGCAGTCCGCGGGCTGCCGCTTCTCGAACTGCCAGCACCGCGCGGAGCCTGGCTGCGCGGTGCGCGAAGCAGTGGCCAGCGGCACGCTCCCCGCGGAGCGCCTGGAGAACTTCGAGAAGCTCCAGCGCGAACAGGCGCGTCAGGCCCGGCTCACGGATCCACTCGCGCAGGCAGACCACCGACGGTGGCTGAAGCAGCGCACGGAGGCGGGCCGCGATCGGAGTCTGGCCAAGCGGCGAGGCGGCAAGTAGCGCCCCGCCGAACACCGCCCTCGTGGCGAATGACGCCCGCGAGGAAATGAAGCGGGGGCGACCCAAGTCCTGGGCCGCCCCCGTCTTTTCTAGAGCCGGCTCACGCCGCGGCGGTGTCCCCGTCGCGCGCGGCCATCAGCTCCGCGAGCAGCACCTTGAGCTTCTCCTTCGCGCGAATCTCCAACTGACGCGCGCGCTCGCGGCTGAAGCCGAAGTGCTCGCCCAACTGGCGCAGCGTCATGGGCGACTCGCTCATCACCCGCTGTTCGATGATGAAGCGCTCACGCGAATCCAGCCGAGACATGGCCTGCGCGATGAGTTCGCGCGTGACGTCAGCCTCCTGTCGCTCCGCCACCTCGTCATCCTGCGTGACGTGGCCGGACTCCAGGAAGTCGAGGTGGCTGGTGGCATCCTCTCCGCCCATGGGCGCGTCGAGCGACAAGTCGTGCCCGCCCATGCGCTGCTCCATCTCGCGCACCTCGGACGCCTTGACGTTGAGCTTGCGCGCGATGGCGGCCGCGTCCACCTCGGTGGGCGTGCCGTTGCCGCCGCGCTCCAGCTCGCGGCGCGTGCGCGCCAGCGCGAAGAACAACTTGCGCTGCGCCTGCGTCGTCCCGAGCTTCACGAGCGACCAGCTCTTGAGGATGTAGCTCTGGATGAAGGCGCGGATCCACCACACCGCATACGAGATGAGGCGGATGCCCTTGTCCGGGTCGAACTTCTGCACGGCCTTCATCAGGCCGATGTTCCCCTCTTGGATGAGGTCCGCCATCCGCAGGCCGTACGAGCGGTACTCGTAGGCCACCTTCACCACGAAGCGAAGGTTGGAGGTGACGAGCTTGTGGCCCGCCTGCAGGTCCCCCTGGATGAATGAACGCGCGAGCGCCTGCTCCTCGGCGGCGGTGAGCAGCGCGTGGTTGCCAATCTCCTTGAGATAGAGCGGCAGGTGTCCCGGCTCATGAGCCTCGACGGAAGAAGACATCGCACTCCCTTTCTCGAGGAGTCGGCGCCGCAACCGCGCGACCCACGCCCCCCAAGGCGTGGCCCGAACTCCTCGCGTCCCGGGATGTCGAGCAAGGGGAGTGCCACCCAGGTGCCTTGCCAGCCCCAGTCAAGACAGCCACTTGGAGCGCACGGCGCCAAGGTGGGGCCGAAAGCCCGTAGGGATTACATGCCCCCTAGGGCAGCTCTCCGAGCCGGCAGGGGCCTGCTGGGCCCAGCGCTACTTCTGAGCCGCGCCGCGCATGGTGGCGAGCACCGCGCCAATGGAGACGAGCGCCGCGCCCGACAACCGCTCACGCCAGACCCTGGCACGCGCCGAGCTCGACAGCCGCTGTCCCGCCACCCCCAGCCGCGCGTACACGGCGAGCACGGGGACCTCCACCACGATGCAGGTGAGGCCGTACACGGCGAACTGCCAGCCCGCGTGAGGCCCCGGGTGGATGAACTGCGGCAACAGTGAGCCGAAGAACAGAATCGACTTGGGATTGGCGAGTTGCTTCGTGAAGCCCTGCGCGAACGGGCTGCGCCACAGCGGGGGCGGCGTCAGCTCGCGCGTGGCGCCCTCGCCCGCGGACAGGAAGGTCCGCACGCCGAGGTACACGAGATAGGCGGCGCCCGCGTAGCGGATGACATTGAAGGCCATCTGCGAGGCGGCGAGCGCGGCCCCCAGCCCCGCCACGGAGATGAGGAAGTACACCGCGTTGCCTGCTTGCACGCCCAGCGCCGAGCCCATGCCAGCTCGGAAGCCCCGGGACATCGCCTGCGTCACCACCAGCAGCACCGCGGGGCCCGGGGTGATGGCGAACAGCAGCTGCGTGAGGGTGAAGGCGGCCCAGAGCGTGAGGTCCATGGCGGCGGCACATCGGAAACGAAAGAGGGGCCACCACCGTAAGGCAGTGCCCCCTCCCTCTCAAGCGACCGCGCGCGCGGCCTACTTCTGCGGCGGCGTCACGCTGCGCACATGGATCTCGCGCAGCTGCTTCTCGTCCACGTCGCCCGGCGCGCCCGTCATCAGGTCCGTGCCCGTCTTCGACTTGGGGAACGGAATCACGTCGCGCAGCGACTCGGCGCCGGTGAGCAGCATGGCGAGGCGGTCCATGCCCAACGCGAGGCCACCGTGCGGTGGCGCGCCGTACTTCAGCGCGTCCAGGAGGAAGCCGAACTTGGCGCGAGCCTCCTCGTCCTGGATGCCCAGCGCCTTGAACACCTCGGCCTGAACCTTGGGGTCATGCAGGCGGATGGAGCCGCCGCCAATCTCGAAGCCGTTGAGGACCACGTCGTAGCGGTGGCACTTCACCCGGCCCGGATCCGTGAGCAGGTACTGCACGTCCTCGTCATGCGGGCGCGTGAAGGCGTGGTGCGCGGCCGCCCAGGTGTTCGTCTCCTCGTCGTACTCGAAGAGGGGCGGGTTGACGACCCAGAGGAACTTCCACTGGCCGCCGCTGCCGTACTCGGGGATGAGGCCCAGCTTCTTGGCCACGTGCACGCGCAGGTTCGCCATCACCGTGTGCACCAGCGACTCGCGGCCGAACTGGAACAGGATGAGGTCGCCCGCCTTGGCGTTGCACGCGGCGTTGATGGCCTGCCGCAGCGCGGGGCTGATCGTCTTGAGCGGCGACTGCGTCCACTCACCCGCCTCGTTCACCTTCGCGCGCGCCAGCCCCTTGGCGCCCGCCTGCTTGACGAAGTCCTCCAGCTTGTCGCTCTCCGCGCGGCTGAGCGGCTTCTCCGCCGGGACGACCATCGCCTTGACGATGCCCTTCTGCTGCACCGCCTCCCACATCATCGGCACGCCGCCGGCCTCGCCGTGCTCGCGGATGAGGTCCGTGAGGACGACGTGCTCCAGCCCGAAGCGCAGGTCCGGCTTGTCGTTGCCGTACTTCGCCATGGACTCGTAGAAGTCCATGCGCATGAAGGGCGTGGGGATGTCGATGCCCAGCACCTCACCCCACAGCTTCTTCAGCAGGCCCTCGATCATCGTAAAGATGTCGTCCTGCGTGACGAAGCTCATCTCCACGTCGATCTGGGTGAACTCGGGCTGCCGGTCCACCCGCAGGTCCTCGTCACGGAAGCACTTGACGATCTGGAAGTACCGGTCGAACCCCGCGACCATGAAGAGCTGCTTGTAGAGCTGCGGGCTCTCCGCCAGGGCGTAGAACTTCCCCGGGTTGATGCGGCTGGGCACCAGGAAGTTGCGAGCGCCGCCGGGCGTGTACTTGCCCATGAACGGAGTCTCCAGCTCCATGAAGCCATTGCCCACCATGTACGAGCGCGTCAGCGCGTTCATCTTCGAGCGCGTCATCAGCGTGTGCTGCAGCGGCCCGCGGCGCAGGTCCAGGTAGCGGTACGCCAGCCGCTTCTCCTCGGACGTACTGACCTTGTCCTCGACGAGGAAGGGCGTGGGCTCCGAGCGGTTGAAGATGGTGAGATCGGTCGCCTTGATCTCGATCTCCCCCGTCTTCAAATTCGGGTTCGCGTTGCGTCCGCGCGAGACGACCTTGCCCTTGATGCCGATGCAGTACTCGAGGCGCAGGTGGCCGGCCGTCTCATGGGCCTCCGCGTGATTCGGCTCGAAGACGACCTGGGTGAGCCCGTCCCGGTCTCGCAGGTCGATGAAGACCGCGCCGCCGAGATCGCGGCGGTTGTGCACCCAGCCGAAGAGGACGACCTCTTCGCCGACATTGGCGGCCGTGAGCTGGCCGCATGTGTGGGTACGCTTGACCTCGGAAATGAACGGGACCGCCATGACACCCGCCTGCTTGGTTTTCGGGGGGAAGAAAGAAGGCGGAGCACCATAGCGGATAGAGGAAACACCGCGTCAAGGAATCCGAGCCCGCGCGAGTCCGCGTCCCTTCACTCCCAGGGGAATACACGTTCCGGTCCGTCCGGAGTAAAACGACGCCATGCTCCGAACAGTCACCGCCGCCGCCGCCGTGCTGGGGCTGGCCGTCGGCTGCGCGCCCAATGATCCGGCGCCGGTCAAGGTCCGCGCCCTCGTGCGCTCCAGCAATGGCCAGTACGCCCCCAAGGAAGTCGAGCTCACCACCATCGAGGACATCGTCGGACTGAAGGGCACCGTCGCCGACTTCCAAGGTGGCGCGCGCATCGTCATCGACCCGAACGACCCCGAGCTCGCCACGGCCACGGAGGCCACGCTCCCGGACATCCTGATCAAGGAGTCGGGCCACGACGTCTCCGCCAGCTACATCAACCAGGGCGGCGTCCTGTGGCCCGCGGACTTCCACACCTGGAACATGGTGACGGCGTATTACAACCTGGAGAAGGCCAACGAGTATTTCCGCACCGTGGCCAACGTGAAGGTCGCCGACTTCGGTCCCGCGCCCACGGTCCACTACTTCCCGGACTTCATCCAGACGCAGGTGAGCAAGGAGCCGGGCAAGGACAACGCCATCTTCTACTCGCCGCTGCGCGCCTTCCTGGTGCTGCCGTTCGATCAAATCGAGCGCGCGCCCCTGCCCCTCAACGCGGGCATCATGGCGCACGAGTACTCGCACCACGTCTTCAACCGGCTGGCCTATGCCGGACAGCGCCTCCCGGAGGTCTTCAGCATCTGGGCCAGCGACAGCCCGAGCCCCGGCGCCAACATCGTGAAGGCGCTGGACGAGGGGCTCGCGGACTACCACGCCTACGGCTCCACCTGCCTCACGGAGAGCGGCTGCGACACCCGCTTCATGTCCACCTCGTTCGAGGGTCCGTTCACGGATGAAGTGGAGCGCCGCGACCTGGCGCGCGCCGACCGCTGCCTGGACGCCACGCTCCTCAACAACCTGTACTCGATGGACCTCTCCACCTGGTCCGGCAACGGGTACGAGTACCGGCTGGGCACCATCCTGGCCACCGCGCTCTATCAGGCCGGACAGTCCACCAATCAACAGAAGGTCCTGATGCGCGCCGTCGCGTCCGCCTACAACGACGACAGCACCGTCACGCCCGGGCTCTACCAGGTGATGAAGAAGTACCAGGGCGACCAGAACAGCTTCACGCTGGCCGAGGCCATGAAGCCCATCATCTCGCACCTGACGGACACGGACCTGAAGAAGGCCGTGTGCAATCAGCTCATGGACCACCTGCAGATTTCGCCCGACCAGCTCACGGGCACCAACCTCTGCCCCCCCAGCGCCGCCGGCGGCAACAAGTGCCCGCGCATCAACGGATGATGAGGACCGCCTTCGTGAAGACCTGGTTTCAGCCCTTCCTCGCCGGCGCCCTCCTCCTCGCCACGCCCGCCCTGGCCCAGCAGGATGACGCCCCTTACGACTACCCGGACGACGAGCCCGCGCGCACGACCAACGACGCGGACGACCCGTACGCCCAGCGCCGCCGCACCGTCGACCAGACCGATGACTTCCGCAACGCCGCCGAGCACGGCGATGACAAGGAGGGCTTCGAGAAGATGTCGCGCCTGGACGACCCCAACCTCGGCGTCGCCGCCGAGCTGATGGGCGGCCTGCTGCTGCTCGACAGCGCCCGGGGCAACGGCTCCGACAAGCGCCTCGCGGCGGGACTGCGCGTCACCTGGGAGTTCGGTCGCCTCATCGACAATGAGACGCTGCACGAGGCCCTCTTCGCGGACCTGCGCTGGCTCTACGGCAGCCTCAGCGACGGCACCACGCTCATCCGCGGTGACACGCGCATCCATTACCTCACGGTGGCGCCCGCGTACCTGCTGCGCCTGGGCCAGTCGAGCTTCGGCTTCTACGGCCAGGCCGGCGCCGGCATCGCCTACCAGAACACCTCCATCACCGTGGGCGACACCGAGACGAAGGTGAACGGCCTCAAGCCCGTGCTCCAGTACGGCGTGGGTCTGCGCGGACGCCCCAGCCTCAACCGCGAGGGGAACCTGCACCTCACCCTCCGCCTGGAGGCCATGGGGCTGCGTCGCGGCTACCTCAATGACTTCTACCTAGGTGCCAGCGCCGGCGTCGGCTTCTGACGCCCCACCGGAGGGAAGCGGCCGGTAGTTTTTGCCTGCCGCTTCCCTTCGCGGCTCCTCGCTCCCTGCCGTTCCAAGGAGTTGAGCCCTGGCACACCCCCTGCTTTCCAGAGCGGCGGGGCGTGGGTGTGGAGGGCGCGGGCCCTCCGGGTGGGAGGCGAGCCATGAAAGGCGTGCAGGGCCAGGGGAAGTATTGGGATCCCGTGTGTGGCAAGCAGCTCGACGAGACGGAGGAGCAGCCCTCCGCCGAGTACAAGAAGCGCCGGTACTTCTTCTGCTCGGAGCGCTGTCGTCGGGCCTTCGAGCACCAGGCCGAGCGCTTCCGACTCAACGAGCTGGCGCGCGCCGGTGCGTTGATGACGCCGGGCCGGGTGCGCTGGGGGCTCGCGTAACCGTCACGCCGCCTGACGCACGTCCTTGAGCCGCAGCGACAGCCGTCGCTGACCGCGGAACGTGTCGAAGCCCGCCTGGAAGGCGAGGTCCACGGGCCCCTCCACCAGCGACACCCGGTCCGCCATACCAAAGCCAATGGCATCCACCTCGGGCGCGTCCAGCAGCGCGAGCTTCAGGTGCCCTGCCCCCCCCCCCGACTTCGCGGGCAGCACGCGCGGGCGGGCCACCTGATGCCGCAACACGAGCACCGGCTCCGGGTTGCCCTGACCGAACGGCCCGAGCCGCTGCAGCGACTCCACCGCCGTGGCGTCCAGGTCCCCGGGCCGCACCACCGCGTCCACCTTGCAGCGCGGGATGAGGTCCTCGGGCGACAGGCGCTGGGCGGCGATGCGCTCGAAGGCCTCGCGGAAGGCCGGCAGGCGGTCCGCCTCGATGGTGAGGCCCGCCGCGTGCTTGTGGCCACCAAAGCGCAGGAAGAGGTCGCCACAGCCGTTGAGCGCGTCGAACAGATGGAACGCCTCGATGCTGCGCGCCGAGCCCTTCCCGATGCCGTCCTTCACGCCCACCATCACCGTGGGCCGATAGAAGCGCTCCACCACGCGCGAGGCGACGATGCCAATGACGCCCGGGTGCCAGCCCTCGTCGTAGAGCACGAAGCCACGCACGTCGCCCAGGGACTCCGCCTGCGCCAGCGCCTGGGTGAGGATGCCGCTCTCGATGCCCTGCCGCTCCGCGTTCGCGCGGTCCAACACGCCCGCCAGCGCGCGCGCGGATTCCAGCGACTCGGAGCACAAGAGCTGCTGCCCCAGCGACGCGTCATGCAACCGGCCCGCGGCGTTGATGCGAGGCCCGAGCCGGAAGCCCACCTGCCCCGCCGTGACGGTGGCGTCTGGGTCCATACCCGCCACCTCCTTCAGCGCGCGGATGCCCGGACGGCGCCCCTGGGACAGCTCCTGGAGGCCATGCGCCACGAGGATGCGGTTGGCGCCCGTCAGGGGCACCACGTCCGCCACGGTGGCCAGCGCCACCAGGTCCATCAGCGACTTGAGGTTGGGCTCCTTGCGCGTGGCGAAGAAGCCGTCCTCGCGCAGGCGCTTGCGCAGGCCCATGCAGAGGTTGAAGGCCACGCCCGCCGCGCACAGCACCTTCGTGGGGTACTCGCAGCCGGGCTGGTGCGGGTTGAGCACCGCCACCGCGGGCGGCAGCGTGGGCGGCACGGTGTGGTGGTCCACCACCACCACGTCCAGCCCCAGCTCCTTCGCCCGGGCAATCTCCGCCACCGACGTGATGCCGCAGTCGAGCGTCACCAGCACCCGCGTCCCATCCGCGGCAATGCGCTCCACCGCGCCCAGGTTGAGGCCGTAGCCCTCATCCAGCCGGTGGGGAATGTACGTCGCGGCCGTGAGGCCCAGCTCCTTGAGGAACAGGTAGAGCAGCGACGTGGAGCTGACCCCATCCACGTCGTAGTCGCCGTACAGGGTGACCTTCTCGCGCTGCCGCAGGGCGCGCGTCAGGCGCTCCACCGCGCCCGTCATGCCCTTCATCCGGAACGGGTCCGGCAAGTCGGCCAGTCGGTCAGAGAGGAAGGCGGCGGCCGCCTCAGGCGTCCGGTACCCCCGGTGCAAGAGCACCTTCGCCGCCAGTGGGTGCAGCGACAGCTCTCCGGCGAGCGCGCCCACCTCCTGCTCCACCACGTCTGGAATCAGCCACCGCATGACGGAGGACAGTACCTCAGACGTCCGACGAAGGGAGTCCAACCTTTACCACGACATTTCCTTCCTGCTCGGGCGTTCAGGCATCCCCTCGCGCGCTCGCCAGCCTCGGCGCGGGGCCGCGGAGCGCGTCACTCCCGACGGGAAAAACGAAGGGCCCTCGCCCCCGATTCCTCGGGAGGAGGGCCCCAGTTTTGCGCCGCGCGAGTGTCGCGCGGACGACTCAGGCGACCTTGGGCTGCTGCTTGGCGCCGTCGTGGTGACGGGCGTCGCGGGCCGCCGCGCGCTCATCCAGCCACAGCGTCAGCGGGCTCGCGATGTACACGGACGAGTACGTGCCCACGATGATGCCCACGAGCATCGCCATGGCGAAGTCCCAGATCTCCCCCACGCCGAAGATGAGCAGACCGACGAGCGACAGCGCCGTCACGCCCGAGGTGAGGATGGTGCGGGCCAGCGTGTCGTTGACCGCGATGTTGATGACCTCGGCCAGGGGCTTGCCCTTGTACTTGGCCATGTCCTCACGGATGCGGTCGTAGATGACGATGGTGTCGTTCACCGAGTAGCCGACGATGGTCAGCAGCGCGGCGATGGACGTGAGGTTGAACTCACGCTGGCTCACCAGGAAGTAGCCGGCCACCATGATGACGTCGTGCACCATGGAGAGCAGCGCGCCCGGGCCGAACTTGAAGTCGAACCGGAACGCCACGTAGATGAGGATGGCGAACATCGAGTACAGCAGCGCCATCACACCGCGGTTGCGCAGTTGCTTGCCCACCTGCGGACCCACGTAGTCCACGCGGCGCTGCTCGAAGTCCGGCTTGTCCAGCCCGGCGCCCAGCGCGGCGAACACCTTGTCCGCCATGCCGCTCGCGACGACCTGGTAGTCAAAGCCGTTGCCGGCCTGCGAGGCGCCCAGGTCACGCACTTCCTGCACGCCCGTGCCCGTGCTCTCCACGGCCTGCTTCACGGCCGCGGCGGACAGCGGGGTCGCCGAGCGGAAGTTGATGATGCCGTTGGCCATGTCCGCGTACACGTTGCGGACCTGCCCCAGCCCCTGGATGGCCACCTTGGCCTTCTCCGCGCCCTCCTCGGTGAGCTGCGTCACGCCGCCCATGCGGAGCAGGAACGCATTCTCTTCCGAGGCGCCAATGCCCTGCACACTCACGTCGTGCAGGCCGCCCTTCTGGGCGCGCTCGCGGACGTCCGCGGCGGTGGTCGGGT
This sequence comes from Citreicoccus inhibens, assembly GCF_019039035.1. Classification (GTDB taxonomy): domain Bacteria; phylum Myxococcota; class Myxococcia; order Myxococcales; family Myxococcaceae; genus Citreicoccus; species Citreicoccus inhibens. The sequence goes on from NZ_JAHNZT010000008.1 coordinate 259,080, forward strand.
GGTTGAACTTCAGCTCCACCACCGTGCCGCCGGCGAAGTCCACGCCGAAGTTGAACCCCACCGTGGCGATGCCCACGATGATGGCCAGGTTCACCAGGGTGGAGATGAAGACGGCAGGCTTGCGCTTGCCGATGAAGTCGATGTTCGTCTTGTGCTTGAGGATCTGCATGGCGGTTTCCCGTGCGCGGCGCCGGCTTAGACCGACACCGTCTGCGCGTTACGGCCGTGGACGAAGTAGGTCGTGATGACGCGGGTCACCACGATGGACGTGAACAGGGACGCCAGCAGTCCCACGATGAGCGTGGTGGCAAACCCACGCACCGGCCCCGTTCCGGTGAAGAACAGGATGAAGCCAGCGATGAGGGTGGTGACGTGCGCGTCGAAGATGGTCCAGAAGGCGCGATCGTAGCCCTGGTCCACCGCCGCCCGCGCGCTCTTGCCGTGGCTGAGCTCCTCGCGGATGCGCTCGTTGATGAGCACGTTGGCATCCACCGCGATGCCCAGCGTCAGCACGAAGCCCGCGATGCCCGGCAGCGTCAGCGTGGCGTTGAAGAACGCCAGACCCGCGAGGATGAGCAGGCCGTTGAGCAGGAGCGCCACGTCCGCGATGAGGCCCGTCTTCCGGTAGTAGATGGCCATGAAGACCACCACCAGCGCCAGACCGACCGCCGCCGCGAGGCTGCCCTTCTTGATGAGCTCGTCACCCAGCGTCGCGCCCACCTGACGAATCTCGCCCACCGTCACCGGGGCCGGCAGCGCGCCCGCCTTGAGCACCAGCGCCAGCGTCTGCGCCTCGCCCAGCCACTCCTCGAAGCTGCGCGCGCCCGCGCGGCCCATGGTGATGCGCGCCCGACCGCCGCCAATCTTCTCGTTGATGCGTGGCGCCGAGTGCACGTTGTCATCCAGCACGATGGCCATGCGACGGCCCACGCCCGCCTCGGTGAGCTTCTCGAACTCGCGCGCGCCCGCGGCGTCGAACGCGAGGTTCACCTCGGGCTCGTTCATCTGCCCGATGGAGGCGTCCGCGCCCGACAGGCTCTCACCCGTCAGCGGCGACTCCTTCTCCACCAGATAGCTGCGGTACGACAGGCAGTCGTTCTTCTTCACCGGGTTGGCCACGCACTCGGTCAGCACCTGGCGGTTCTCCGGGACCTTGCCCTTCGTGTACTCCAGCAGCGCCTCGCGGCTGGGCGAGGACAGCTGGGGGAAGCCCTCGGTGTCCGACAGCGTCACCTTGCTCTCGGGAGAGGGCGGGTGCTGCTTCACCATCTCCGCGAAGAACTGGGGATTGGAGTCATCCACCATCCGGAACTCGAGCTGCGCGGTGGTGCCCACCAGTTCCTTGGCCTGCTCCGGGTTGCTGCGGCCCGGCAGGGAGATCTGGATGGAGTCCGTGCCCAGCTTGCGCACGTCGACCTCGGCCACGCCCCACTTGTCGATGCGGCGGCGGATGACGAGCATCGCCTGATCCACGGCCTCCTCGCGGAAGCGCGTCATCTGGCCCTCGTCCGGCGCCAGCACCAGCTTGTCGCCGTTGCGGCCGACCTTGCTGAAGTCACCGAAGGTGCTGAGGACGTCCTTCTCCACGGCGTCCATCGCGCTCTCGGGGCTGACGGTCAGCGTCAGCTGCAGCCGCTCCGGATCCGTGTCGGCCGTGACCGTCGCCAGCTTCTTGTCATTGACGAAGTTGGCGATCTGCTGCCCGCGGCGCTCGGTGCGCTTCTGCAGGGCCGTCTTGGTGTCCACCCGCATCACCATGTGGATGCCGCCCTGGAGGTCCAGCCCGAGGTTCAGGCGGTACTTCGCGGGGGGCGCCCACTTGGGCAGGCGCTGCTCCAGCACGGAGATGTTGTTGCGCTCGGAGCGATCGAGCACGACCAACGAGTAGTAGGTGGGGACCAGGAACCAGATGGTCCCCAGCGTCACCGCGACAATGAAACTGAACTTCCACCACCAGCCGCGGTCCATTACTTCTCCTCCTTCTTCTTCTCGTCGGCGCTGGCCGGCGCGCCCTCCGCCACCCCGCCCCGAGCGGTGATGGACGTCTTGAGCATGCGGACCCGCACGCCGTTGGCGATCTCAATCGTCACGGTGCGCTCATCCACCTGATGGATCTTCCCGAGCAGACCGCCGGCGGTGACGACCTCATCGCCCTTCTTCAGGCCCGCCAGGAGGTTGCGGTGCTCCTTGAGCTGCTTCTGCTGGGGCCGGATCATGACGAAGTACATGATCGCCACCAGGAAGATCAGGAATCCCACGGTGGGCAACGGGCCCCCGCCACCTGCCTGCGCCAGAATCAGAAAGCTCTCTGCCACACACTGCCTCGTTCGTTGAGGAAGGACCCGGAACGTTCCCCCCTGGAATCGGGGGGCGAAAATTCATCCGAAAGGGGGGCCTCTTAGCAAGGGCGTCCCACGCGAGCAAGTGAACGCCGGAACCCTGGCAATCCAACCGGTTGTCTACCGACCACGGGTCCGCTCGGCCTCCTGGGCGTGGGCCTTGGCCCGGAACTCCCGGGCGAACGCGGCGTAGCGGTCCTCCGCGATAGCCTTGCGCACCTCCGCCATGAGCGTGAGGAAGTAGTGCAGGTTGTGCAGGGTGTTGAGCCGCATGGCGAGGATCTCCCCCGCCGCGAACAGGTGGCGCAGGTAGGCGCGGCTGAACGTCCGGCAGGTGTAGCAGGAGCAGGCCGGGTCCACCGGGCGCGGGTCCTTCGCGTATGCCGCATTGCGGATGACGAGCTTGCCCTCCGAGGTGAAGAGCAGGCCGTTGCGCGCGCAACGGGTGGGCAGCACACAGTCGAACATGTCCACGCCATGTTCGACGCACGTCACCAGGTCCACCGGCGTCCCCACCCCCATCAGGTAGCGCGGCCGGTCCCTCGGCAGCAGCGGCGCGGAGTATGCCACCCCGGCGTGCATCGCCTCGGGCGCCTCGCCCACGGAGTAGCCCCCCAGCGCGTACCCTGGCAGGTCCACCGCGCACACCTCCTCGGCGTGGCGCTTGCGCAGGTCCTCGTGGAGTCCGCCCTGGACGATGCCGAACAGGGACGAGCGCTCGCGGCTCCACGCCTTCACGCACCGGTGCAGCCACCGCGTCGTGCGCGCCAGGGACTTCTCCAGGTAGGAGCGGTCCTCGGTGGAGGGCGGGCACTCATCGAAGGCCATGATGATGTCGGCGCCGAGCGTCTCCTGGATGTCGATGGAGCGCTCGGGCGTAAGCGAGTGCTTCGCCCCGTCCAGGTGCGACTGGAAGAAGGCGCCCTCCTCTGTGATCTTCCGCTTCTCCGACAGGCTGAACACCTGGAAGCCGCCGCTGTCGGTCAGCATGGGCCGCTCCCACGAGATGAAGCGGTGCAGGCCGCCCATCTCCCCGATGAGCGGCTCTCCGGGGCGGAGCATCAGGTGGTACGTGTTGCCGAGGATGATCTGCGCATCCAACGCGAGCAGGTCATCCGGCCCCACGCCCTTGACGCTGCCCACGGTGCCCACCGGCATGAAGATGGGCGTCTCGATGGGGCCGTGAGGGGTAAGGACCCGCCCTCGGCGCGCCTTCGTGCCCGCGTCCTCATGGAGCAGTTCGAAGCGCACCTGCCCCGGCGCCACCCGCGTGTCACCCTTCTCTTTTCGCACCGCGTCGCCCATCGCGCTCACTCCATCACCAGCATGGCATCGCCGTAACTGAAGAACCGGTACCCCGAGCGCACCGCGTCCCGGTACGCCTCCAGCGTGCGCTCACGGCCGAGCAGCGCGCTCACCAGCATCACCAACGTGGACCGAGGCAGGTGGAAGTTCGTGAGGAGCACGTCCACCTGCCGGAAGGCATAGCCCGGTCGGATGAACATGGTCGTCTCCCCCGGCCCCGCGCGCACCTGCCCCGTCTGCGCGTCCGTGGCGGACTCGAGCGTGCGCACCACCGTGGTCCCCACGGCCACCACGCGCCGCCCTTGCGCCCGCGCCTCGTTCACCGCGTCAGCGGTGGCCTGGGGCACGGTGAAGCGCTCGGGGTGCATGCGGTGCAGGTCGAGCGCCTCGTCGCGCACCGGGAGGAATGTCCCCGGCCCCACGTCCAGCGTCACCTCCACGCGCCGGACGCCCCGCGCCGCGAGCGTCGTGAAGAGCGCCTCCGTGAAGTGCAGCCCCGCGGTGGGCGCGGCGACGGCTCCGGACGCGCGCGCATAGACGGTCTGGTAGCGCTCGGCGTCCGCGGCGTCGGGCTCGCGGGTGATGTATGGCGGCAGCGGCAGCCGCCCGGCCGCATCCAGCAGCGCGGCCAGGGAGGTGCCCGGCGCCGCGTGGAAGCGCACCTGGTACTCACCGCCCCCGAGCACCTCGCGGATCTCCGCTGTCAGCCCCCCGGAGAACGCCACGGACTGGCCGGGCTTGAGCCCCTTGGATGCCTGCCCCAGGCACACCCAGTCGAGCGCCTCGGGCGCCTCGCCGAGCGCGGCCGAGGTGAGCGTCGGCGCCGAGGGCCGCACCACCAACAACTCCACCCGTCCGCCCGTCCCCACCTTCTGTCCCAGGAGCCGCGCGGGGATGACGCGCGCGTTGTTCACCACGAGCAGGTCATCCGGACGCAAGAGGTCCGGCAGCTCCGCGAACTGGTGATGGGCTCGCTCGCCAGTGGAGCGACGGACGACCATCAACCGCGAGGCATCGCGGGTGGCCAGGGGCGCCTGGGCAATCTGCGCCTCGGGCAGCTCGAAATCGTAGTCAGACAGGCGTGACGACACGGGGGCAGCGCTTGTAGCAGCCCGCGCGCCGTCACGGAATCTCGCGGTGAGGCTCGGTCAGTAGAGGTGCTGGAGCTCGGCCCCCGGGTAGTAGTGCGTGAGGATGGCCCGGTAGTCGCGCCCCTGGTCCGCCAGCGCCTTGGCGCCCCACTGGCACAGCCCCGCGCCGTGGCCATAGCCCCGGCCCGAGAACGTGTAGCCGTGCGCGGTGCGCTCCACGTCGAAGTCCAGGCTCTTGAGCCGCGTGTAGCCCAGCTTGCGGCGCAGCAGCACCCCGTCCACCACCGAGCCGTCCCCGAGCGTCACCCGCGTCACCCGATGCGTGTCCGTGCGCCCCGTCACCTTCAGCCCCTCGGGCGAGGCGCGCAGGGCGGAGCGCAGCTCGCCGTCGGACATCGTGGCCGTCCACTTGCTCGCCGGCAGCTTGCCGCACGGGCAATCGACCGGCCGCAGATACGGCAGGTCGCGCTGGAGTGCGGCGAGCCCGGATTCGGTCCGGCCACCGCACGAGGCGTGGAAGTAGGCCTCGATGGGCGCCAGCTCGAACGTGAGCACCTCGCCCCGAGTGGCCTCGACGGCGGCGCGCGTCTTGGGGTCCTCGCGGTTGACGCCGCCGTAGACCTGATGAAGCACGCTGCTGCCCAGGTGGAAGGCGTTGCTGTAGGCCTCCAGCTTCTTCTGGAGGGCGTACGTGCGCGCGGCGACCGCCTGGGCCTTGAGGGCCTCCAACGGGAAGGACACGGGCATCTCGCTGCCCAGGACCGCGGCCAGGTAGTCCTCCAGCGAGATGACGTTGATGAGCTGGAGCCCGTCTTTGAACGTGCGGACCACCACGTCACCGCGAACCTGGGAGCCCCCCGCGCGCAGCGGCTCGTCCCCGGGAACACCCGCGTCGATGGCATTGGCGCCCGCGCGGAAGCGCACCGCGTCCCCCATGACGGGCGCGCCGTTGACCTCCAGTCTCCCACCGCGCCGGCGAATCAGGGCCTGCCCGCTCGACAGCGGGACGAACTGGGCGTCCTCCGCGTCGCCGCCCATGGCGAGCCCTCGGCCACTCACGCGCACCTCGCCATCGGCATCCTCCATGGCAATGCGCATGGTCTCCACGGCGAGCGCGGGCAGCGGGGAGAGCAACAGGAGCACCAGTGCGACAGGTCGCAACATGCTGGGGAGTGTAGGAGGCCGCATCGCCGCCTCAAGAAAACGGCCGCGGGATGCCCTATGACACCCACCGTGAGCACTTCTGTCCCCAACGGGGCCCACCTCTCCCCTGCCGCTCTCGCCTCCGGCCTGCGAGCCCTGGAGCCGCGCGCCGCCGCGGTCCTGGTCCGCCGCCTGGTCGAGCGCCGTCCCTCCGCCGAGTGCGCCACCTGGTATGGCATCCCCGCCGAGTCCTTCCAGTTGCTGCAATTGAGAGCCGGCGTCGCGCTGAGCCGAGGACTCGGAGCGCCAGCGAGGCTTCCTGCGAGCGAGGACGAGGAGACCGCCTGGGCGCGCATGTTGGACGCAGCCCTGGAGCGGGACTCGGCCCCCCTCCCCGTGGCGCTGGTGCCGGTGGCGGACACCTGTCGGCGGCTGAACGCCACCGGCCCCGAGGTCGAAGCCGCGCTGGCCGACGCCGCCCGCTCCGACGCGGAGTCCCCCAAGCGACGCCGCGAGGACTGGCTCCGACGGCTCGCGGTCCTGGCGCTCCTGGCAATCACCGCGTGGCTGTACTGGACACGCCCCGCGGAGCCGACGCCGCGGCCCGAACGTCACATGGCCTCACCCGAGCGGCGTTGAGGCTGGACGCGCTGTCTGGCCGTGCCTATGGGAACGGTCATGCGGACGCTCCGGACCTCCCTGCTGGCACTCGTGGTTGGCCTCGCCGTGGCCGGCTGCTCGAAGCATGTCGACACCCGTGTGGCGGGGGATGACGACGCGGCCCTCGATGCGGCCTCGTCGCGCCTCGAGGAGTTGGAATCGCGAGCCCACGAGGACGACCTGTCCTGTGGGGATCGTTGCGCGCTCGCGCCGCAGACATGCGCCGCCGCGGAGCACCTCTGCGCGCTCGCGGAGCGCAACGCCGACCGTGATGATCTCCCGCCCCGTTGCACCCAGGCTCGCGAGCAGTGCGCCAACGCCAATGACGAGTGCTCCCGCTGCAAGAACGGCTGAGACGCGAGCACCCCTCGCATGCGGGGACGCATCGCGTGGTGCGCCCGTCGCGGGGGCATGATTAGATGGCGCGTCTTCCCGGTTCGCATCGAGGAGCCCTCATGTCCCCCCGTCTCTCCCTCGCCCTGGCCGCAGCCTGCCTCGCGCTGCCAGCCTCCTCCCGCGCGGAGGACAACGCGCTGACGCCCGAGAAGGTCGCGGAGATTCGCCGGGACGAGAGCAAGGCCCAAGCCAAGGTGGACGCGGCCAACGGAAACCGGAAGCCCTCCGAGCTGAGCAGCGCCGAGCGCAAGGAGGTCATCCGCCAGCAGTCGGAGGCCTCCTCGCAGGTGCTGGCCAAGCACGGCGTCTCCGCGAAGGAGTACGCGCGCTACACGGCGCGCATGGGCCGAGAAGAGAGCGCGCAGGCGGACGCCGCGCAGAAACGCCAGGATGAGGCCGCCAAGGTCGCCGCCCAAGAGGCCGCGAAGAAGCCCCCCGAGGGCGCGGCCAACGGAGAGATCCCCATCCAGCGAGGCTTCAGCGACGCCGAACCGGTGGAGCTGGAAGCGACCGCGGACGCGCCCCCCGTCGTCGAAGTGGGGTTGCCGGGCGAAGCCCTCCCCGCCGCGGGTGACGAAGTCGCCGCGGCCCCCGAAGAAGCCGAGCCCCTCCCCACGAAGGCCGTCTCGCGGTCCTCAAAGAAGGGCGGCGGCGCGAAGAAGTCGGGCGGCGCCAAGTACGGCAAGCGCTCGCACTGAGCAGCGCGAAACTCCCGGCGCACTCAACCTCCGGGAGTCCGACCCTCGCGCGCGCCGCACGCCGGCTGCGGCCAGAGCCGAGCCAATCAGCGCGGCGGGGCAACAGCGAAGGGCATCCGCTCAGGATGCCCATCCCCCGCGCGCCGAGAGTGAGCCCGTCGTTATCGCGTCGTGTCGACCACGCACCCAGCGGTAGTCCCCCGGATCAGCCAGACTCCAGGAGGCCGCTCACCGCGCGTCGCGCGCCCGCCACACGTCGTCATAAGGGCAGGTGCAGTCCGTCTCTTCCGGCTCGGGGTAGGCGTAGCGCTGCCCCTTGAAGTTGCGGAAGACCGTCTCGTGCGCGCTGCGCTCGACGACATAGTCAGGCTGGAGCGTCACCTTGCCGCCGCCGCCGGGGAGATCCACCGCGAGGTGCGGCACCGCGAGCCCCGAGGTGAAGCCACGGAGATGTTGGAGGATCTCCACGCCCTTGGCGATGGGCGTGCGCAGATGCTCGCAGCCCTCGGCCACGTCCATCTGGTGCAGGTAGTACGGACGCACCCGACTGCGCAGCAGGACGTGTGACAGCTCCTTGATGATGCGCGCCTCCGAGTTGAGCCGGCGCATCAACACGGCCTGGTTCTCCACCGGCACGCCGTGGTCCACCAGCCGCTCGCAGGCCTCGCGAGCCTCGGCCGTCACTTCCTTCGGATGATTGAAGTGAGTGATGACGTAGACGGGCGCATGACGCCGCAGCATGCGCGCGAGCGAGTCTGTCACGCGCATGGGCAGACACACCGGCACGCGCGTCCCGATGCGGATCATCTCCACATGCGGAATCCGAGTCAGCGGCTCCAAGATGGATTCCAGCCGCTCCTCGCTGAGCAGGAACGGATCCCCTCCCGAGATGAGGACGTCCCGAACCTCGGGATGACGCTGGATGTACTCGATGCCCCGGCGAATCTGATCCTTGGTCAGCTCCGCCTCGCCGCCCTTGGTGATGCGCCGCCGCGTGCAGTGCCGGCAGTAGACCGAGCACGTGTCGATGGCGAGGAAGAGCACGCGGTCCGGATACTTGTGGACGATGCACTCTTCCGGGCGCGTCTTGTCCTCACCCAGTGGGTCCGTCAATTCGCCAGGACGGATCCGTGCCTCGGCGCGCACCGGGATGGACTGCATGCGCACCGGGCAGAACGGATGCTCGGGGTCGATGAGCGACAGGTAGTACGGGCTGATCCCAATGCGGAACAGCTCAGACGTCTCCTGCACGCCCGCGCGCTCATCGGGCGTCAGCGCGATGTACTTCTCGAGCTGCTCCAAGTTGCGCACCGCGTGGCGCTGCTGCCAGCGCCAATCGCTCCACTCCGCATCCGTCGCGGAGGGAAACAGACGCGCGCGCCCCTGGGCACTCGTCGAGGGACGCGCGGTACGCGGCTCCGGTGAAGAAGCCACCGGAAGCACGGAGGGAATCATCACGCCGCCTTCTGCTGCTCCCGCCACCACGCCTGACCCGCCTCGGGCAGCACGTCGATCGGATCGAAGTACTCGTACTTCCGGGTGAGCGCATCGGCGTCGTTCGCCTCCACGCTGGTCCGGTAGTTCTTCGTCCAGTACGAGATGCCGCGCTCGCGATCGTACTCGGCCACCTGATGCACCCAGCGCTTCCCCACGAAGGGAACGTCACAGACGATGCGCGGCGTAGCGAAGCCCGGCATGTAGCCCATGATGTCGTGCTGGAGCTTCTGCGCCTGATCCACCGAGACCCGCCAGTGCTCGCTGTTGGGGATCATGTCGCACATGTAGAAGTAGTACGGCAGGATCTTCGCGTGATCGAGCAGCGTGAAGCACAGGTCCAATAGGGCCTGAGGGCTGTCGTTCACCCCGCGCAGCAACACGCCCTGGTTGCGCACATCGCGGAAGCCCATCTCGTGCAGCTTGCGCACGGCCTTGCCCACGAGCGGCGTGAGCTGCTGCGCGTGGTTGACGTGCGTGTGCAGCGCCAGGTCCACGCCGCGCTCGATGGCCTTCTTCGCCAGACGGTCCAGCCCCTGCAGGACGCTGTCCTGGAGGAAGTGCTGCGGAATGGCCATCAGGCCCTTGCTGGCCAGACGGATGTCCCGGATGTTCGGAATGTCCAGCAGCGCGCTGACAAACGGCTCCAGGGCCTGGATGGGCAGGTTGGCGATATCGCCGCCGGAGACGACCACGTCGCGCACGGTGGGCGTGCGGCGCAGGTAGTCGAGCATCAGCTCGTAGCGCTCCTTCTGTCCCACCGCGAACTTGTGCTTGGACACCTGGGGCACGTCATTGCCCACCAGGTCCATGCGCGTGCAGTGCCCGCAGTACTGCGGACAGGTGGGCAGCATCTCCGCCAGCACCTTGGTGGGATAGCGATGCGTGAGGCCCTCGACGACCCACATGTCCTGCTCGTGAAGGCTGTCGCGGCTGGCCTTCGGATGGTTGGGCCAGTCCGTGCGACGGTCCGCCAGCGCGGGCAGCATGTACCTGCGGACCGGATCCCTCCAGAGGTCCTCCAGGTTCATGGTGTTGAGCATCTGCGGGGGGACGAGCAGCGACATCGTCGCGCGCTGCTTCTGGTCCTGATCGATGCTCTCCGCCAGGTCCTCGGGAAGCAGGGCGCCCAGGGTCGCCTTCAGCTCCTTCAGGTTCTTGACGGTGTGCTTGCGCTGCCAGACAGCGCTCTCCCACTCCGCGGCCGTCACGTCCTTGTAGCCAGGAATGCGGCGCCAGTCGGGCTCGATGAACTCCTTGCGGAGCGGATAGGTAAAGGGCTGCTGAGCAGGGCCTGCATCGGCCTTGCCCCGAATGTGCGTCGTCGTCATGGGCGCGTCACCTTAGCGTTTAGCGTCGCGTGCGGGGGCGTCATAACGCCCCGAGCACCCGCTCCTTTCAACAAATCGGAGGGGTGCGGATGCCAGCACGCTCATTCAATAGGCACGTTGACCAGCTTGGCGACCCCGTCCTCGGAGATAGGGACGACTTGCGGCTTGGTCGACTTGCCGTTGAGCTTGAAGACAATCTTTCGCTTGCCAACGGGGAGCATCAGCGGATTACCCAACGCCACGGGTGTCTCGCGTCCGGTGTTCTTCCCGTCCACCCAGATCTGCGCACCTGCGGGCTTGGTGCTGCAAGCGAACTTGCCCATCACCGCGGCCTTGGGAGGCGTCTTCACTGCCGCAACAGGAGGAGGCGGTGCCGGCTTCGGCGTCCGAGGAGGCGGCGGCTCGCGCTCCGGCTCCTTCTCCAGGGCGAAAGTCACCTTGAGAACATCGCTCCCATCCGACTCGAAACGGCCCGAGTACGGCTTGTAGCCCGCGAGGCGCGCCGTGAACTTGTAGGACTTGCCCACCGCGAGACCGGGCATCCGGGCGCTCGGGGCCTTCCCTGCCGGCTTGCCGTCGACGGCAATCTCCGCGCCAACATCACCATCGAACAAGGCGGTGAAGGTCGCGGGGGCCGCGGGCTTCGGCGGCGGCGTGGGCTCGGGGGTGGCAACTGCCGTCGGCTTCACCTCGGGCGCGGGCTTCTCCCCTGGCTCGGGAGTGGCCGTGGGCTTGACCTCGGTGGCCGGCTTCACGCCCGTCGGCTCCTGAGCGGCCACGGGGGTGGGCTTCGTCTCGGTTGGCGGAGGGGGCGTGTTCGCAGGGGACTGCGAAGGAACCAGTTGCAGGCTGACGACCGCGGCCTCCTGGCCAGCCACCACGTCGATCTGCTGAGCCAGGGGCTGATATCCCGGAGCGATCGCCGTGATCTGGTGCCGACCGGGCTTCAGCGCCACGACGTCGTTGATCTTCACCGGGCGCCCATCCACCTTCACGGTGGCACCGGCCGACGGTGTCACGACGAACGTCGCGGAGCCCGTCGAGGGCTTGCGCATGACCACGGCGAGCCCCGCGACCAGCAACAAGGCCACGAGCGCGGCGGCGCCAATGATGGCGACCTTGGGAATCCCCTTCCCGCTGGACGCCTTCGCCTTGGCGGGTGCGCTGGCCTTGGCGGGCTTCGCGGGAGGGCTCTTCGCTGGCTTGGCGGGCTTCCTCGCCCCCCCCGGAGCCCGAGCGCCGGCCGTCTCCTCATCGGGATCAGCAGCGCCCCGGTCCTCGTCGCCGTAGTCGTCCGGCTCCTGCTGGCCGTACCCATCATCCTCAGGGGGCGCGTCATAGCCATCGCCCACCTCGTCTTCGGGCGGCTCCTCCTGGCGGGCGCGTCCACGTGCGCCATTCGAGCGCAGGTTGGACGGAACGACCATGTTCCCCGTGCTCTCCTCCGGCTCGGGGGCCGCGGGCCGCCCACGGGCAGGAGGCGCCGAGGGCGCTGGACCGATCATCGTGGCCCCAGCATAGCCCTCACCCTCCTCGTCACCGATGACGACCTGGGCCTTGGGCCCGCTCTTGCTCTTGGGCGCGCGCGCGGACTCCTGGCCAGAATAGGGACTGGGATAGGCGGAGCTGGTGCTGCCCGCCTTGGCCATGGGGTTCTCGGTCCGCCCCGTGGCGCTGTCATCCACCACCACGCTGCTCTCGGCCACCCGCGTCTCGGGCGAGAGGAAGGCCGCGTTGGTGGAGTCGACGATCTGCGTCTTGTCCGCCGCGCCGTCCATCTCAGCCAGCTCGTCAGCGGTGGGCGGGGGCACATACCCCGGAGCGGGCGCGGCGGGCGCCGTGGGCGAGCGCCCCGCGGCGGGACCGGTAGGCCCCGAGACCGCGCGGCTGGCCCGAGACGGGCGAGGCGACGGCGGAGGGACCGTCACGCCCGACGTTTCAATCTGATCCGGACGCTCGACGGAGGCATAGCGCTCCATCTTCTCGGCCTCGCGCAGCAAGTCCTCCGCGAAGGCCTCCTTCATGTACCCGGACAGATGCTTGGACGAGTAGATGGCATCGCCCGCGAGGAGGAACCGCATCAGGTCCTCCTGCAGGTCAGACGCCCACTGGTAGCGCTCCTCAGGCTCTCTCGCGAGAGCCTTCATGACGACCTTCTCCAGCCCCGCCGAGATGTTCGGATTGAACTCGCGAGGGGTGGGGACGTCCGCGTTGCGCACCTTCTCCAGCGTGGAGAAGTCAGACTCGCCCACGAAGAGCTTCTCGCCCGTGAGCATCTCGTACAACAGCACGCCGACGGCGAAGATATCGCTGCGCCGGTCGATGGGCATGCCCCGGACCTGCTCCGGGCTCATGTAGCCGAACTTCCCCTTGAGGATGCCGGCCTGCGTCTTCTGCGAGCGATTGGCGGCCTTGGCGATGCCAAAGTCGATGATCTTCACCTCGCCTTCGTAGGAGACGAGGATGTTCTGCGGGGACACGTCGCGGTGGATGATGTGAAGGTCCTGACCGCGCGCGTCCTTCTTGCGGTGCGCGTAGTCGAGCCCCTCACACATCTTGGAGACGATGAACACCGCTTGCGCGGTGGGCATGATCTCCTTGCGGCGGCGGTAGCGCTCCAGGATGGTCCGCACGTCGCGTCCCGCCACGTACTCCATGGCGATGAAGTACGTGTCGTCATGCTTCCCGAGCTCGTGGATGTGCACGACGTTGGCGTGGTTCAGCTGAACGCTGATCCGCGCCTCGTCGATGAACATCGTGATGAACTCCTCATCCTCGGCCATCGTCGGGAGGATCTTCTTGATGGCCAGGATGCGCTCGAAGCCCTCGACACCGAAGGCCTTCGCGATGAACACCTCCGCCATGCCGCCGACGTTGATGCGCTCAAGGAGCAGGTACTTCCCAAAGAAGGTCGGCTTCTTCATCTCGTGGAGCCGCCCGGCGCCGGGGGTACGCACCGCGGCAGGCGGCGCAGAGACCGAGCGGAGTGGAGGGACTCTAGACCCAGCACGGACGACGAGTCAAACGCCCAACAGAAGGAGTTTCCTCAACGAATCCGCGAGTTTGAAAGTTTGAGTGCTACAGGTACTCGCCCCGCGTTCGCGCCTGAGCAGGGGCCCTGAATCCCAGCCCGCGCCCATCGAACGAAGGACCGTCCACGGACGGAAGCACTCGCCGGGCCAGCAGGCCCGCCAGGTCAAACCGCTAGCAAGGAGCGCGGCGCACACGCCCCAGACGCGAAGCGCAGGAGGCACGGGCAGCAAGGCCCAGCGCTGGGCGGCACGGCGCCACAGGTCAGTCGCGCGCGTGAGGCGCAGAAAAAGGAAAAGCCCCCGGCGCCATGAAGGCGACGAGGGCTTCTCAAAAAGAATCCGGCAGCGACCTACTCTCCCACGCGGTTTCCCGCGGAGTACCATCGGCTCTGGAGGGCTTAACTTCCGTGTTCGGGATGGGAACGGGTGTGACCCCTCCGACATTGCCACCGGAAAAGCTGAAGACAGTGCATACGAAGGGTAAGTTGCAGGTTTCCGCTAAGGGAAGCCTCTATAGTTGTAGAGTTGAAAGCTGTCCTTCAGGGCGACACCTGCTTTCGCAGTGTCGCGGCCTCGGCCTTGGCCCCGAGTCCCTTACACCCCTCGAGGGGGCATGCAAGAGATAGGGGGAAGTAAGCCTCACGACTTATTAGTACCGGTTAGCTGAGCATGTTACCACGCTTACACACCCGGCCTATCAACGTGGTAGTCTACCACG
>NZ_JAHNZT010000090.1 GCF_019039035.1 Citreicoccus inhibens
CGAGTGTGTCGGCATCCACGCCGCCAAGGTGGGAACTCGCTTCGAGGCCCTCGAGCCCATCCGCCAGGGCGTCAAAGCTCGCTTCGGGGCATACGGCCGGGGCGTGGCCACGGGCTTGGCCATCCGCCACGACAACGGCAGCCAGTACACGTCTGGCTCTGCTCGACTGGGCTCGCCAGTACAACGAGCACTGGCTGCTGGAGCGCCACGACTTCCTCTCGCCGACTCAGGCCCGGCGAGAGCTCATGCAACGGCAAGCGGCCTGATTGCTACCAATCTGGTGTCTCAACAATCAGGTGCGGTACAGGGCGTCGAGCCCCGAATAGCTGAGGGCTCGGCGCTGGGTCTATTGGTTGAAGTGGGAGCGCTTCAGCACGCGTTCATGCACGCGATCCACTTTTTCTCGCAGGCGGCCTCTGTTTTGGGGTTGCCTTGCGCAACCCTGAGGCAGTTATCCCATTCGCCCCAGCAGATATCACTGCAGGTCGGAACCGTCAGCGACTGCTCTGCCGCTGACGTGTTATCCGGTGCGACTTCGTCCGATGGGCCACCGCAACCAGCCAGCAACCCGAAAGCAACCAGTCCAGCCACAAGTCCAGTTCTCATGCGCCACTCCTTGCCTTGGTTGTTTTGACTGCACTGCAAGGATAGCGAGAGTCTGAGTAGCAGCCCGGGGATGGTTGCACTGTGCGGGGTATCTACTGCCCCATACCAGCCGGAGACCGCGGGATGTGAAAGTGCGGAAGCCGAGCCCTCGCGCAATCGAGGACTCGGCACCGCGTTACGCCTCAGAGGCGTAGGGGCTCAGCAGTCGGTGAGGCACTGCGTCCATGCTTCCTCGCAGGCTCGCTCAGCCTTGATGTCCCCGTGGGCGACGGACAGACAGTTCGTGCACGCCCGCTTACAGTTCTTTGCGCACTCTGACAGCACCTGCTGCTCCACCGAAGCTGCAGTGCCGTCGGACGCGGAGTCCTCGGCTGCGGTGCTCGACTCCGGGCCACCGCAGCCGAACAGCAGGCCGAAAGCCAACATCCCACCAACGAGTCCAACTCGCATGCGTCTCTCCCAGTTTTGTTTTTTGACTGCATTGCAAGGATAGCGAGGAATTGGGCATCGCCTGAATCTATTTGCCCAGTGCAGGGTATTCAGGCACCCATCCCGGACTGAGGCTGCGCGCGAGCACGAACTGCCGCGGGCTGCGTAGGGCTCCCCTCCTCGGGTAGGCCGATGGGCGTTGTTGGCTGCCACCCATCGGCCCGACCGTTCGATTGTTGCTGCCGCCCGGACGTGTGATGCCCAGCACGTCTGGGGGGCGTATGAAGAAGATGAGGTGGTTGCTGCTCGTGCTCGCCGCAGGTTGTAGTACCGCGACCTCCGCTGAGAGGGCCCCGACGGACGAGCCCAGGTGGGCTTCCGGCAAGAATCCCGCAGGGGGGAAGAAATCCGAGGACAGCGGCAGCGAGAAGCCCAAGGCTCAGTCGTGCTGGGAGGAGCACTGCGAGGTGCGCCCGGGGAACAAGTTCGTTTGCCGCCAGGTGTGGAACGTCAAGGACTGTGGCGCGAAGCCAGACAGCAACGTGCCAGTGGCCGCGTCGGAGCGCTGAGGAGGCGTAGATGGCTCGCTGGGTCGCACTCTGGTGCGTCGGCGCATGCGTGGCTCTCCTCGTGACGTGGGGAGCTGCGCGGCCATCCACCTCCGCGCGTGTGGCGACGCATGCGCTCGCGGCGGCACCTCGCCCTCTGGATGACATGCGTTTTGACGCGGCCCGCTCTCCCATGCCAGCCCTGTTGGCCCGTCAGAGCGCACTATCCGCTCCGGTGCTGGACACAGGGAGTGCCCCTGCTGCCGCAGCCGAGCCCGCTGATGCCGAGGCGGGCCACGACGATGAGTGGCCGTACCTTGAGCCCAGATGGACACCACAGGGACTCTCTGTTGGCTCGTGCCGGCGCAGCGCGGAGTGCCCCCCGCGCCATGCCTGTCTCGTCAACGCGAAGACGCACCTCCAGGAGTGCATGCCAGAGGAGTGCGAGGAGGATGCGCACTGCTTCCCGGGGGAGGTGTGTCGCTTCGCGAATGCCGGAAGCCCCGGCGAGCGCATTCGTCGGTGCCTTCCGGCCGGCGTGCGGGGCGAAGGCGAGCCCTGTGCGTACCGACAGCGCTCGAAGGCGACGGCGTGCGAGGAGGGACTTGAATGCAACTTCGGGTGGTGTGGCCGTCCCTGCTCTCTTGCTAGCCCGTCCTGCCCGGCTGGCACGCAATGCACTCGGGACAGCGAGGACGGGACAGCCTCGTGCGTCCCGTCTTGCGAGAGTGGCTCGTGCCCAGCGGGGCAGGTGTGTGACGACCTGTTCGCTCCACTCCACCTCTGCGTGGAGGCAGTGGGCGACTCGTGCACGGCCACCTCATGCCCGGTGGGGCAGCGATGCGACCGCGCCCTTCGAGTGACGGGACGTGGTGTTCCGCAGGTCCTATCTCGGTGCAGACTCCCCTGCGGCGACGGCGGGGCGTGCCCCGAAAGGCAGGTGTGCTCCACTGGCGATGGTTACTGCGCACGCGCCTGTGACCCACACGCGCTCTCCAGCGATTGCGCCAGCGACGAGACGTGTGCGGCCACTAATGACGACCTCACGGAGTGGGGCTGCGCAAAGTAGGACTGGCCGCCAGTCACACTCTCGGGATGCTGTGTTCCTGGAGCTGGGGCGAGCGCGGCGCCTATCGCTGCTCCGCGATGATGAGGCCGCGCCTCGGGTCCACGGCGTAGATGCCGCCTGTGTCATTCGAGTCGTCGTTCGGGCTGCAGCGCTCCCGGTGCGGGGAGATCGCGACCAGGATGATTCCGCCCGGCTGGGGCTCCACCATGACTTCGTAGATGTCGCGCCGGGAGAGGCATGCCTGGAGCGGCGTGGCGTCCTTCGGCGTTCGCGGCTCAGGGGCAGGAAGTCGTCCATCGCGAGTTGCACGGCGGTCGCGACGTCGCCGCCGAGCACCGTGGTGCGCCCCGCCTCGAAGGTGACGGACGGGAAGACATACCGGTCCGCCTCGGCCTGTGGTGCGTGAGGCACACGAGTCGCCTGCTGCGACGTCGAACAGCCGGCGAGCACGGTGAGCGACACAAACAGCAGAGAAGCGTGTTTCATTGACTCACCTCTGGGACTGCCGAGTTCTTTCCCCGTGCCGTGCCGTGCCGTGCCGTGCCGTGCCGCGCGCTGCTGATTTTTCTTCTAAAGTTGCATAGTGAAGGTCTGACCTGACAGCTCCCACAGGTCTTCCCAAATAAGTCGTCCTTTAGGTCGGCCCGCTCTAAGTCGATCGAATGCCTGCACCGTCAGTTCTATCCAGCATTCGCGAGGGATATGTCCTGTGATTATGGTCTCGCCGACGTTGAAAACCGAGTCAGCGTTGGCGTGAAAGGTCTTCTCGTCATGCACATTCGATTCTGTTCGGTATGTCCCTGGATCGATAAAAAGCACCTCGTTCTCTGGGATGTTTGCTTTTGTTGAGCCGTTGTGCGGCAGGTCGCGAACCTTGCGAACAGTCGCGATAATAGTACGTGCGGTTAGGTAGACATATGGACGGCCGAGCCCGAATCGTTTGGCGCACTCGGCGTAGCTGAAGTGTCCGTATTCCTCGTACTGTTCAAGAGACAGGAGACCAGAACCTTGATAGTCAGACTCCATTAAGCGCCGAGTGATAGGTGTTCCTCCTGGGGCTAGGGGCTGTCCCTGATTAATGCAGCCACAGAGCCATGGCCGCGACGTGGAGGACGGCGAGGTAGCAGGTCGCCGTCTTGTCGTAGCGGGTGGCGACGGCGCGGCATCGCTTGAGGTCGTGGAAGCAGCACTCCACCCGGTATCGCAATCGGTAGAGCGCTCGGTTCAATTGCAGCGGGCGCTTCCTGCTCGGGTGAGGGTGAATGACTGGCTTCATCCCGAGCCTGCGAACGCAGGAGCGAATGTGGTCGGCGTCATAGGCCGTATCCGCGATGAAGGCCTCTCCCTCGGCATGGACCAGGAGCTCCTCGGCCATCGTGGACTCGTGCTGCTGGCCTTTCCTCCGCCCCACGATTTCTTGAGACACCGCTCTGGGGGATAAACGCCCCCGCGTGAGGTGGATGTGAAGAAGCAGCAGAAGCAGGACAGGACGTCGGAGCGTGGACGGTTCTCGGCGAAGAGGAAGAAGGAGGCGGTGCTCCGACTACTGAAGGGCGAGGACCTCGACGCGCTCTCTCGGGAACTGGGTGTCACGGGGGCGGTGCTGAGCGAGTGGAGGGAGAAGTTCCTGGCCGCGGGTGAGTCGGGGTTGAAGAGCCGCGAGCCGGAGCCAGCGGATGATGAGGTGCTGCGGCTGAAGGCGATGGTGGGCGAGTTGATGATGAAGAACGAGCTCTTGGAAGAGAAGGCGCAGTTGCTGGAGGGCAACGCACCGGGTTTTCCCTGGAGGAAGTCGAGAGGATGAGCGCCCAGCTCTCGCCTTCCTGCCGCAAGCCCTATGGGCTGACACGGGTGATGGCCACCTGGCGCGTACCGCGAGCCACGGTGTACCGCCACCG
>NZ_JAHNZT010000091.1 GCF_019039035.1 Citreicoccus inhibens
ATCGTCCACGACGGGAACTCCTCGGCTCCCCTGCCAGGGGGAGACCGTCTCGGTTGGTTTCTCCGAGGAGCTTCCCTCTTTCCCGCTCACCCCTGTTCGCCGACTACACACTTATAGGGACACGACCGCGGGCGGCTGCCACGTCTTCTCCGCTGCCATCACTTCAATGGGCGTGGGGCGGGGGCGCTTGGCTTGGGCCGCGTCGCGAATCCATGCCGGGGCCTCTGCTGGCGAAGCCTCGGACGGAGAAGAGCGCTCCACCCATGCGTAGTGCTCTCCGCTGCGATGGAGGCTCGGGGGCGCGATGACGTAGCCACCGTTTCCCCGTGTGTCGATTCCGGGGGCGATGCTGGCTGCCTTCGACACCATGCCCGTGTGGCGGAAGTAGACGTGAAAGCCCCCGCCGCTGGTTTGGGCCACCACGGTAGGCGGCAGATCGCCGCGTTCTTTCTCCAGCTTCGCCAGCGCCTCTACGCCATGGGACTTCGCGTCCACATCCACAACGTCAATTCCGGAGCGGTCTCCCGTCGCAATGGCGACGTTCGCATTCGGCCAGCGCTGCCACCATGCGCGAACCTGGGCCGCGTCCGTCGTGGCGTCCTTCACCCCGTTGGGCGTGCGTGGGTGCTTCCCAGCCTGAGTGCAGGACGCTCCTTTGGGGCATGTGCAGATGAGCGCCCCTGAAGGTGCCGGCGTGGGCTCGAAGCAGGGGAAGACGTGCCAGCCACGCCCGGCGTACTCCAGCGCGGCCTCCAGGGTGTGAGTCGGATTCGTGGTGACGGCTTTCAAGGGACATCCAAGGCAAAGGGAGGAATTGCGGCGAGCCAAAGGGCTGCCGGGTGGGCTGCAATCGGGTGGACCGGGGCGGATTCGGTGGCGGGGCAGAAAGCGGGGCAGGGCTAACGCGCGAGAATCACTAGGGAATCTGGCGACCTGCCCCGCTGCCCCGCTTTTTCACCGGAACACACGCAGAGATGTAGAGGGAGAATGAGAGGAATTAGATGCCTGTAATTGCCCTATTGGGGGTATCTCCTCCTCTTTCTCTCTCTCTTCTCTCAAAGAAGCGGGGCAGGCGGGGCAGGGTGGCAAAGGGGCTGTCCAAGTCGCTGATATGCCTATGCTTTTTCGTTTCAAGGGGTGCCCCGCTTTGCGCCCCGGTGTCTTCTAAAAGCGGGGCGGGCGGGGCAGGACAAGCCCAAGGCCATGGCATCATGGTTCATGGTTAGCGTTCATTCGGCCTTCGCGACCATGCTGTAGGCACGGGGTACGGCACCGCGAACGCCGGGCGTGTAGCGCATCGACTCGCGCACCATGCCGGCCACGACGAGGGCCGCGAGGCATCGGCGGATGGCCTGCTCTCCCGCGCCGAGAGCGCCGCACAGCTCCTTCACGGTGCGCCCGTCGGGACCTGCGTCGGTGAGCGCGACGATGATGCGGGGGCGGTACTGCTCAACCTGTTCAATCACGCGTTGGACTCCTGCCCTCGTTCCGGGGCTACCTCCGCGCCGTGTCCGCTGGGCTGTCCCCATGGCCACGGTTGGCGGTGTCTTGTCCTAGGTAAATGCGTGTGGATTCCGTGAGTGGCTCACGACGCGGTGACTTGGACGGCCCCCCGGCTCGGATTTCCGACGCGGCACCCCTCGGGATGGTGCTCGGAGGTTATGCACGCTGAGAAAATCCCAAGGAAACGTGGGGCCTCCGAGCGGTGAAGAGTTCGGCGTGGGCGCTTGATTTTGAGCATTTGCAGCCAGAGCCCGCGCACCCGAGCGGGGGGAGTTTTGATGGGCGCGAGGGCATAGGGAGATCGCGATTGCTCCCTTCGGGAGAACCAGAGAGCGGCGGGAAGTCGTGTGCTTCCTGGTACGGTGCCACCATGTCTCTTGGAGGTTGCCCGCGCGTGGTTCCTTCGCTTGCCCGGCTTGCCTTGCCCC
This sequence comes from Citreicoccus inhibens, assembly GCF_019039035.1. Lineage (GTDB taxonomy): Bacteria > Myxococcota > Myxococcia > Myxococcales > Myxococcaceae > Citreicoccus > Citreicoccus inhibens. Next base: position 1,932 of record NZ_JAHNZT010000091.1, read on the forward strand.
TTGTTCTGCTGGTGGGACTTACGGCCATGGCGCAGCCGCAGGAGGTCCTACGCGGGCGCGAGCTGAAGCGGCGGCGGGTAGCGCTCACCGGGAGCACGGCCGACAAGCCTGTAGAACTGCACGTCGCGCCCGATTACCTCACGGCCCTGGAGTTTGACTCCCCAGTGAAGCGTGACGCGGTGGTGCTCAGTGCCCCTGCGGGCCGACTCGCTCTGTTCGAGGTCACCTCGCGGACCATCGTGCTCAAACCCGCGATGGACCTAGGGGCCGGTCGTAGCGTGGAGTTGACTGTTCCGTTCGTGGACGGCGCAGCCCCGACGCGCGTCGTGTTCTCGCTCGTTACGGACCCCTCCGAGGTGGACGCTCAAGTCATGGTGTCGCGTCTGCCGCGTACCGTAGAAGCGATTCAGGGCGAACTGGACGAGCTTCGCGCGACCTGTGCCGCCAAGGACTCCGAACTGGAAGCGCTCCGGGCACGCAGCGTAGCGAGCGGCCCTTCGGGGATGATTCTCGCTGGGCTCTTGGGTGAGGAGCGATTTCGGGCCATCAGGACCGGCGTTCTTGGTGCCGGTGATGGTGTCATGACCAAAGATGCCGTCACCTACTTTGCGAGCGGTTGGGGCGCTGTGGCCCTACGGGTGCGCAACACTGGCTCTCAACCTTGGGTGCCAACTGAGGCGCGGCTCTCCATCGTGGCGAGTGGAGAGCGAATCAACGTGCTCGCGGTACGGATGAAGGAGCAGCAGATTCGCCCGGGAGGAACCGAGTTGGTGGTGGTGGAGACCGGTGCTCCCAACTGGCCGGAAGGGGCGACTCTTCGGCTGGAACTGCGCGACAAGGAAGGCGCCCGTCGACTTCTCATTCCGCGATTCACGTTCTAGAACCGCGCCCCATGTTGATCGGGATGAGCCCGTCACACCTGCAAGCCGGGCAAACGGTGGACGGCTGGCGCGTGGTGAAGCCTCTGGGGGCTGGGACCTTCGGCGCCGTCTATCTCGTGGAGAAGGAGGGCCAGCGCTTCGCGATGAAGCTGGCCATGCACCGCGCCACCAGTGGGGATGCGGAGCAGGCCGACGCGCGATTGGTGCGGGAGCTGGTGTGCCTTGTCCAAGTCAGCGGGCACCCCAACGTCGTGCGGGTCCACGCTCACGGACGCTGGCCCGACGCGACGAGAGGCTGGCTCTACGTCATCCTCGACTACGTGGAGGGCTACACCCTGGGCGAGTGGGTGGAGCGGACGCATCCCACCGCGCATGAAGTGGCCCGAGTGTTCGGCAAGCTCGCTGGGGCGTTGGCCCACCTGCATTCGCGCGGCGTCTTTCATCGGGACTTGAAGCTTAGAAACATCCTGGTGAGAGCCTCGGATGGAGCGCCCTTCATCCTGGATTTCAGCGCGGGGGACTACACGAGTGCTCCGGAGTTGACGGATGCGCCCCTGCCACCTGGGACACGCCGTTACCGCTCCCCCGAGGCATCGCGGTTCCTCCGAGAGCACGGGGACGAGCACGACGCGCGCTACGAGTTCAAAGCGACCGATGATGTCTACGCGCTGGGCGTCTGCCTCTATGACGTGCTGACGAACCCCAAGCCCGCGAGTGAGGCGCCGCGAGTCCTGGTGGGTGCCCAGTGGCCACCCCCCGCAGCGCATGCGCTGAACCCCCGTGTGCCCGGTTCGCTGAGTGCATCGGCCATGCACTGCATTGACCGCCAGCCCGAGAAGCGCGCTCCGACGGCCGAAGTCATGAAGCGGGAGCTGGAAGCCCTGCTAGCGGAGGAGGGCGAAGCGTGGACGGTGCCTCTGCATGTCCCCACCCCACACCTTCAGCTCGAATCCGAGGCGCCGCAGACTGCCGTGCCGCAGGACGAAGCACCGAAGCCGTTCACTCGCCGCTGGATGGGTGCTGGAGTCGCTGTGGCCCTCATGGCGACGTTTCTGGCGGGCTTCATTCTGCTGCGCCTCGCTCCTCCCATGTCGAGCACAGAGCGGGCCGTATCGCCTGTCGCTGCTGCTGCTGTCCGGGATGCTGGCTCACCGCTCCCTGGCGTCGCTGCGGTGCCGCCATCGCCCGTCACGTTGTCCCCTGGGGTAGCGTTGCCCCCTCCCGCTCCTGCCGAGAAGGAAAGTCCGCCCGTGAAGCGCGCACCTGTCCCCATGATCAACCCCGCCGAGTCCACCCCGAGGACTCCGAAGGCCCTGGCCTCTCGTCCTAAACGACGAGGCGTGATTCCCGATCGGCCCGGAGGGTAGGCAGGCGCTGGACGAGTGGGGAAGCGGCAGGAACCCACTCCGTTCGGCCCTGTGTGAGCAAGTACCAGAAGAAGAAGCGAGCCCT
>NZ_JAHNZT010000092.1 GCF_019039035.1 Citreicoccus inhibens
GCTCGTCGTGAAAGACATGCGCGCTCTTGCTGATGCGTGAATCAAGCTGAGAGTTGGGTGGTGCGAGATTCGCCCGGGAGTTGAGATGCTTTCGTCGAGCGCCACCGCCAAGGGGCCTACGCCTGGGGCGCCCAGCCGGGCAGTGAGCGGTACTCGATGGGGTGGCCGAGCGCCTCGGCGTGGCGGATGCCCAGCTTCATCCCCTCGGAGTAGCCCAAGTCCGTGTAGACGACCGTGGCCTGGGAAACGCGCCGGAACTCGAAACCCGCCTCGATTCCGTGGTTGCGCTCCTCGGGGACCTCATCCCGGAGCACCCCGGGCTGGGTGTAGAGGAGGTGACTTGCGTATGGGGCCTCACCGCGCCGGAGACAGTCGCTGAGCGCGGCGCGGGCATACGCGACGTTGTGCTCGATGTTCCCGGCATAAGGGCTCTCGACAATCACGATGGGGCGGCTCATGGGCTTTTCCTGGGCGGTGGCGCGGGGCCGTGGTTGGCCGTCGCGAAACACATACATCCCTGGGCGCAGGGGCGAAGCAACTCATGTGTGGTGTCTGTTGTCGAATGTGGCCTGCTATTGGGGGGGGCGGCGCCGCTGTCCTGTTTCAGCCGGGCGAGAGCAGGGGCCTCGTACTACGTGGGGCGGGCGTCCCCGTCCCAGCCTCAGGGCCGCAGGGTGTTGAGGAGTGCCATCCCGCGCTGGGCCTCCGCCGCGTCGCCCCCGGCCAGCTTCAGGTAGATGCAGCCACGGTCCGCCCCGAGCAGCAGTCCTGCCGAATGAGCCACCGCTCGCTGACAGGGGTATTCAGCTCGAGGTTGGCCGAGAGGGCGTGAAGCAACGCGCTTAGCTGCCGGTGGGTGGCGCCGGGCGGAAGGATGATGTCCAGTTGGGGCTGGGCCGTGCCGTATCGACTCTTGGCGAGAGCCAGGCTCATCCTGGCGTCGCTGAAATCCATCACCTTGAGCGGGACGATGTCGAGAGGAGCGGCGGTAGCGCTCATGTTGGAGGTTCCAGTGGAATGGCTTGGTGCAGGGAGGGCGTCGCGAAATGCATACACGCTCTGGTTGGTGCGCGTATCAAGTCCTCTCTGAGTTTGGGTGTTGTGTGTTTTGGGGTTGGCGGCGGATTTGGTGCCGCCGCCTGGATTCCCAGATGTCAGCGGAGGGCGCTGTGAAGGACTTGTAGCCCGCGCTCTGCCTCGTCACGAGTTGGCCAGGGCCCGCCGACGCCAAGGAGCCGCAGGAAGACGCGCGCCCTGAGGCCGTCATCAAGAACCGCGGACTCGACGAGCCAGTGTTCCTACGCCGGGGTGAGTAGCTCCACCTGCGCCGCGAGGAGGTGGAGGGCCGTGTTGCGCTGTCGCCCGGAGGTGCCTGGAGGGAAGGTCACCTCGACTTCAGGCTGTAACTCGCAGCCGCTGCTGTGCAGGGCCAGTTTCACTTCCGCCAGGGCGCCTGCGAGCGCCTTGCGGAGCGCCTCCGTCACGAGGCCCTCAATGCCCTGGGGCTTGGTCGCCATGGCTGCCTCATGTCTCTTCCGGAGCGAAGAGGGCAGCGGCCTCGGTGGCGCCCATGGCCTTGAGCTCTCGGTGCGTCGCTCGCATGAAGAAGTGAGTGCGGCTCGGCAGGCCCGCGTCGCGCCAGACCTTGTCCAAGAGCTTCACGGCTTCTGCGTCCATGGAGAGAGGGATGACGCGCTTCCCGTTCTTGCTCGCCTTCGCCTCGCGCTCGGGGCGCGGGCCTACCGACACGCGCCCGGCCTCCGCCTCCCGAATCTTCCACTTGAGGTAGTTGGTGTTGGTGCTGCTCGTGGGCCGTCCAAGGACTTTGCGGTACTCCACCTGCAGCTCTGGCAGCGACAGGGCGCCGAAGCGCCCCCGTGTGCGGGGGGATGGGGCGGCCTCCCCGGGCGAGGGAGTGGCCTGGGCAGCGGGCGTCGGAGGCGGCGTGCTGGGCGCGGTGGCCGCCCCTGGGCGGACGGGGCTGCGCCGCTTCTTCTCGGCGAGGCTCTCCTCAATGCGGCGGATGAGGTGCTTCTTGTTGGGGCTCCGCGTCTCCTCGCCCACCACTTCGCGGTAGCGGGCGCGCAGCTCCGTCAGACTCATGGACTCCAACTTCTTCGGTGCAGTGTTGCGGGGCATGGTGGTGCTGTCCTTGTCGGGCCGTGGGTACACGTCTGCTGTCCGCGAGGGTGGCCCGGAGGCCCCCGCGTGCGGCTGCTCTCGTTGGGTGGGAAGGGGCTACGTGCTGAGGGAGTTTCGGGTGGCCTTCGTGCTGTTTCGCAAGAAAGCTTCGCGGGGCCTCATGGATTCATTCTCCGGGCGCGCTGTGGGCTGGCGTGCATGAGGCATACGCACTCTGTTTTGAATGGAAGGCAAGTCATTGCGCGCTGGGGTTGCGCAGGTGCGCGAAGCACTCCAGGTCGATGGCTCGCGGGTCAACATGCACGAAGGAGGTGGTGCCGTCCGGGAGAATGGGGGCGGCGTCGATGCAGTCCTCTGTCGTGACGCCCCCGAGACGCGCCAGCGTTTCGTTGTTGTTCACGTAGTAGTCGTCCGAGTCCGGGTCGGCATCGGGCCGCAGGCCGCCCCGCAGGACGGCGAAGATGCGGACTTTCTGCCCCCGGAGGCCGGGGATTTCGTTGCCAAGGTACGTGGTGTCGATGCCAATAGTCATAAGCGGCTCCGTGGCGCGCCCTGGGGTGGCGCGTGAAGACATACACGCTCCACTTCGCCTTGAGGGTAAGTCGCTTTCCTGGGAAGGCCGAGTCCGAAACTTCGTGTGACTGCGGGGCCTCCATCGCGGCTTGGTCGGCGCCCGGGCTCGGTGCTGGCCGCCCGGGCGCTGTTGCATGGCTGGGTTATTACACGCGCTGTGGCGCCTTCCACGCCGCCTTGTCTCCGCGCCGGAGCTGCTCCCCTTCGAGAAGGAAGACGTCGTTGGACGCCGTCGACTCGCCGGGACGCGGCCCCCCGTTGCGCTGAGTCCCTTCGGAGGTGAAATCTCCGCGGACGGCGACGCCGGCAAGGGCGCATTCGAAGGGGAGGTGCTGCTGCATCATGACGTAGACGTCCGCGTTGGCGTCCAGCGTCTCAAGGATGCTGATGAGCTGTTTCACTTTCATGGGCTCTCCGGGGTGGGTGTGTGCAGTTGGTGTTGGGCATACACGCTCTGTTTCCCCGGCGTAGCAAGCCGAAGAGAGAGGAATTGTGCCCCCGGCGAGCGTTGGCGGCGTGTCCGTTGTCAGTACGCGCTCGGCGTGTCTGGGCTTGACTCGTGGGGCTGGACGCGTCGCCCGCCAGGCGGCACCTCAATTCTCAGTCCCTGTGGAAACCAGCGCGCTCGCGCTTCCTGCGTCAGGGCGCGCGCCAGCAGCTTCTTGGTGCCCACCTTGGCCTTGAGCGCCGCGTGCAGGCGCCCACGCTGGAGAAGCTCGGCGTGGAGGTGGTCGACGAGGAGTCGGTGCAGGTGCCCGAAGCTGCCGGGCGCAGGGTGTGCAGTCTCGCCCTCGTCCGCGCGGATGAGGAACTCGGTAGAGCGGCAGGAGGGGCACGGCGGGAGCTGGACGAGGCCGTCGTCCACGTCTTCGCTTCGAGCGACGCCTACTTCGAGAGAGTCGAGCGCAGCGCGGTTGTCGCTGTCGCACCGGGTGCACCGCTGCAGGACGTGGTGCTGGGTGATTTCGTGGAGTGCCATGGTGTCCTCAGGCGATGGCGGTGTATGCGCCGAACCAGTAGACAGCCGCGAGGGCGGCAATCGTCTGGTGGGTGTAGAAGCCGAAGCCGTCCCGGTCCGGCGCCATGAGGGTGGGATTGGAGGAGAAGTTGGGGCTGGTGGCGTAGGGCGAGAAGGTGATGGAGGAGGGCTTCGCAGGGAAGCGGCTGCGGAATGTCACCGAGCCACCTCCGGCCAGAAGGTCATGCGCGACGGTGTCGCTGTTGGAGTACTCGAGGCCGAAGCG
>NZ_JAHNZT010000093.1 GCF_019039035.1 Citreicoccus inhibens
TGCGTCGCCACAGCTCGTCTGGCACTCGCCAGCCATCGTCCTTCTTGACTACCCCATGGCTGCGTCCTCCTGCCTCTTCAACCCGGCAGGAGGCCGACCTTCTTCCCTACCGAAATAGGTTCTTAGGCGTAGGGGCGCGAGCTGCTTCGGGTCACCCGCCGCCTTCAGCACCTGCTTGCGCCAGGTCGGGAGAGTGATGTCGATCCGGCCGGTAGTGGGGCAGTCAGGTGGCGCGTCCCCGAGCGCCGCTGTCGCCGCCAGGGTGAGGCAGAGCGTGGCAAACCGTGGCGTTCTCATGGCTACCAGCCCGTGAACGAGCCGTGGGTTCGCGGGAGGCCAACGGCGGCAATCCGGTTAGCCCGGGTGATGGAGTCCACCATGTTCCGGTTGCTCTGATAGTGGTTGATGGCTGCTTGTTCGAAGGCGTCCGGCTCCACGGTAAAGACGAGGTCCAAGCCCTGCGCATGGTTGATGGCGGCCCGCAGATCCCCGCGCACGTTGCCCGGTGCGTTGATGTGGTGATCGAGGATCAGGGCCACGCCGTGCTCGGACGTGAAGACTTCATTGACGGCCCGATTGATTCCGTTGACGGCGAGATTGCCGACCTGGCGGATGATGCGGTCGAACCGAGCCAACGCCATCCGGCACTGCGCGGCCTTGTAGGGGACGGAGGCCAGGGATGCCATGCGGAAGCGTGCCGCCCAGAGCGTAGGGAATTCCGTGCGGCCGTCCATGTTGACGAAGCTCCCGAAGAAGGCGCTGCGGTTGAGGACGGGAATGAGGTCGTGCACGGCCCCGTTGGCCCGCACCTCCTGGAGGATGGCCTGGGCGTCGCCGGTCGCGTTGCCGGGCTCATCCCGGACCTCCAGACCGTAGAGCCGGAGGAACAGCATGAAGTCGTCCGGGGACTGCTCCTTGAAGCTCAGGAGCATGGGGAGCAGTTCGTTGTTCACGTGGAGCGTCCATTGGTGGAGGCCCGAGGAGACGAGCCCCGCGTCCCGGAGTCGGACGCCGTCCAGGTACCCTTCGTTCCGAGCAATGGAGGCGATAATGTCGAGGCGGGCATCAATTTGGACATCACCATCCGGGTTGAGCGCAGCGGAATTGGCTGCGATGAAGGCCGCCGTATCCAGCCGGCCGCCGTAGGCGGGGCCACGGTAGTTCCCGTAGACGTCCATCCTCCCGGCGAGGACGTCGCGGCCGAGGACCATCCGGTGCCGGCCTCCGGCCAACTCGGCAGCTCGTACCTGCGCAATCTCGCCGATGACGCCCCGGTCATTCAGCTGCTGCGTGGTCTCCGGGACCTCGCGGGGAGCCACGGGCACTCCACCCGGGCGAAGTGCCTGGGCCAGCAGGGTACTTGCCCGCGTCAGCTGCTGCTGCACTTCAGCAGGCAGGGCGGTGGGGGCCGAGTTGAATATCTGCGCCAGACGCTGCAGGAAGCCGCTGCCCCCAGTCAGCGTCGCCAGGAGCTCCAACTGGTGGACGACGACGAAGTCCATGAGTGCCAAGGCCACCCCGAACGCGTCGGCCCCCATCTGCCGGAAGAGCTCGAAGGCGGGCAGCACTACTTCATAGGGGTTGCGTATCAGCCGCCCGTAGAGCGCCGCCGCGAGGTCCTCGGTGTTTGCATTGTCACGAAGGAAGGCTGCCGCGTCGGTCTTCCGATCCGCATCATCCATGAGCTGGAGCAGGCCCGGACGGCGGTCTAGGAGCGGCGCCCACGTTGCGTCAAAAGCTGCGGACCACGTACGAATTTGGGCCGAGTTGAGGACCCAGCGGCTGTTGGCCGCATCGCGCTCGATAGGGAGAGGAATCCTCAGTCCGACCCGGTAGTTTTCCATGGTGGCGGCGGGCAGGTAGTGCTGGTTGTAGACGACCAGCGCACGGGCCAACTCGTCCACGGTCGGTGCTGCAGGTGGTGCCGCGGCAGTGAAGAGCCCGAGGAGCGAAGTGGCGAGCCCTCGCAGCGTGGCACCGGGGCCGATGATGGCCGACACCCGGGGCTGCAGTGTCTTGTCGTTCTCCAGCCCACCAGTGAGATGGGCCAGGCCTCCGTTGGTCGTCGGTTGGATGGCCTCCGGATAGAACATGACGTTTTGTGTGGAGTCCGCTGTATCCCATGGATTGGGTGGCGGTGCCGCGACCTGGGAGATGATTGTAGTTACGAACGCTCCCAGGGAGTTGAGCGACGAGGTCATTCACCCTCCGGCGGTGGCACGTGGGCAGCATAACGCGATCAGGACGAGACAGACCAAGCCGAACCTCTCGCTCGGGCGTCCGCTCCGCGGCGGAGATGCTGCCACTCGCTACTACCCGGACGCACCATCCAAATCTTTGTGATTGATTGACCGCTCGCGACGAACAGAGCAAGAGTCGGCAAATCCAAGGATCGTCATCGGCGAACTCTATGGGGGAAGCAGCCGAGCGCGGGCTCGCGTGTAGGAACTGTCGGCTGAGAGAAGAATCAGGCATTCTCAGACCCACAGCCCTGCGTTCCACGCGAGGCTTGTGGAGGTGCCAATGTTGAAACGCCACGACTCGCAGGGGCCGGCCCTCCAGCGTCTGCTGACTGCGTGCTCACTCGCGCGACTGGGTAGTATGACATGCCCTGAGAGTTTCGGACCACCTGAAGCTTGAGAGGATGCCGCTCCGGGCACGACGGAGGCAGGAGGTGAAGAAGAGTCGGTTCTGCGAAGAGCAGATGGTCGCGATTCTGCGCGAGGCAGAGCGGACGTCAGTCCCGGAGACCGCGACGAAGCACGGGGTGAGTGAGTCGACGGGGTGCGCGTGGCGCAAGCGCTTCGGGGGCATGGATGCCACCGCACCCTGACTGGGCGCGAGAGGCGGCATGGTACGCCGTCATCTTCGGCCTGCTCTTGGATGCCGAGGGCTCCCCGCGCCGAATCGAAGAGGTGGGTCGACGCGACGCCCACGTGGACCTATCAGTGTGCACCATCTACCTGCTCGGCCCCGTAGCTGTTCCGGCGACGTCGCCCGAGGTTAGCCCTGGCTGGCGCGTCGCGGCGGAGCGCCAGGCGCGCGGGTCGCTCACGCGCCAGCGCTATGGGCCCCAACTTGCCCTCGCTCGCTGGCAGTACATCTCGAAGCGTTCCAGGTGGCGATGGGGGCGGCCGGCGTCGTAGAGCTGGCCCTCCCTGCTGTGCGCACGCGCATCCGCGGAGGAGCGGCCTGGAGCTGTGGGCTTCAGGAGGGCATCGGTCTTCCCGCTTGCCCGCGTCGCTCCCTAGGGAGTCAGAGTGGGACGACCGCGAAGCGCGAGCCGGGATTGAGCCTCTCAAGCTCCGCGCGGCGAGCCTCGGCGGCGTCGGCCTCTTCGAAAGCGTCGCTCTTCCAGTCGGCCTGGGTAGGCGCCATGCGGCTGATAGAGCCGTCCTTGTTCACCGACTTCACCATGAAGGGTCAAGTCCCGAATCGTGTGTAGTTGGTTCGGAGGGGGGGCGGGGGAGGAAAGCTCCTTTGGGCATCATTCAGCGGTGTCTGGGTTTGAAGTCAGCAGGGCCATGTCGAGGTAGCGGCGGTCACCCCAGATGCCAGTGACTTCGAGGGCGACGGCGGTGATGAGGCGCAGGGCGCTGGCGCGGTCCGGGAAGGCGCCGGCGGAGCGGATACGGCGCTTCACTTCGCCATGGAGTCGCTCCAGGCCGTTGGTGCTGCGAAGCCGCTTCCAGTGGGCCTTGGGGAAGGAGAAGAAGCAGGTGGCGGAGGCAAAGCCTTCGCGTAGGCACTCCATGGCCTCGGGGACCTGGCGGCCCAGGCCTGACTGGAGTGCCTCCAGGCGCTTCCTGGCGTCCTGGAGAGTCGGAGCCTCGAAGACGGCCGAGGTCTCCTTGCCGAGTCGTCCGCGCAGCCTCCAGGGGGCCTTGGCGAGGACGTTGCGGGTGAGGT
>NZ_JAHNZT010000094.1 GCF_019039035.1 Citreicoccus inhibens
TCGCTTCGAACTCCTCGGCGACCTGGAACCACTCTTCACTCGCAACCGGCTTTGACATTCCGGCCAGGGTCCACCACCACCTCTACCCCTTCAATCCCTCCCGCCACGTCGCTCGCCGGACGGTTACCATCGAGGACACGCGCGGCTTCCCGTCGAGTATCAGGACTCAGGTGGGCGTAGCGCATCGTCATGTCGAGCGTGGCGTGTCCCATCAGCTCCTGGATGACCTTGAGGGGAATGCCCTTCATGGCGAGATGGCTGCCGTAGGTGTGCCGCAGGTCGTGCCACCCAATCGTGCCCGTCTCCCGTGAGATGCCCGCTCGCTTCAGCGTGGTGATGAGCAGGTGATCCATCATCCCTGGGGTGAGGTGCTCGCCGTTCTCCTGTCAGAAGACGAAGCGGCTTCGGAAGTGCCGATGGGCCTTCAGCGCGTCCACGACGGATTGCGGAAGGTCCACTGTCCGAGTGCTGCCGCCCTTGGGAGTGCCTTCGACACCGCGCCAGATGGTCCGTTTGACGTGGAGCTTGGCGCGGGGGAGGTCAACGTCCTGCCACTGAAGGCCGATGAGTTCCCCTTGCCGGAGTTCTGTCTTGGGTGCTGCCGTCAGGAGGGCGAAGTCTTCGGGGCCTGCCGCAGCAGCGAGGAGCCGCTCCACCTCCTCGAGGGTGAGGAAGTCGTAGTCGGGCTTCTTCACCTTGAAGAGCTTCACGTCCGGGACATGAGCCAGGACGCTTTGCTCTTTCGCGAGGCTGAGCAGCTTGCTGAGAACCGCGAGGGCGTTGTTGATGGTCTTCAGGCTCAGGAGCTGGGTCTCGCTGACTTTGCGCCTTCGGAGTGCGCGCTTCGAGGCCGTTTCGGAGTGTCCGCTGAGCCTCCGCGGCTTCTTTTTCATCGCGGCCTTGAAGTCCTCGATTTCAGCCAGGCCGATTGAGTGGAGGACCATCTCTCCGAAGAAGGGGAGCAGATGGTCGTCCAAGAGCTGCCGCTTGCTCACGACGCTGGAGTGCTTGTTGTTGTTCTCGCTGTAGGTGAGGAATCGGTGGATGAAGCTCGCCAGCGTGAGCGCCCCTTCCTCACTCTTGCTCTCCTTGTCGAAAGTGTACCGCACCGGATTGTTGAGACATCAGGTTGGTCGTAATCAGGCCGCCTGCTTCGACTGCATCAGCTTTCTCCGGGCCTGATTCGGCGAGAGGAAGTTGTGGCGCTCCAGCAGCCAGTGCTCGTTGTACCGGAGGGCCCACTCCAGCAAGGCCCTCCTGAGTTCCTCCACGGTGCTTGACGTCCTGGCGGATGGGCTCGAGGGCCTCGAAACGGGTGCCCACCTTGGCAGCAGGGATGCCAACGCACTCGGCGCTACCGTGGTCGATGGCGATGAGTACGGGGGCAACTCCAGTGCGCTGACCCCATGTAAATGGGGGCGGATTTCAGGAGTGGTTCAGGGCAGGAATGAGAAAGAAAGTCAGGTGGCGAGATGCGTCGTGCGGCCGTGAAACCGGCGGCGTTGACGTGTCAGTGCCCGGGGCTGACACGTCAACACGCACGTTCAGAATGAGGGCGGCCGTGCCTCTCCCGAGGAATTATGAATTTCAGGCGGCGCAAGTGTTGCTATGAGGCTGTTCATGCAATATGGGCGAACCGATTAAGTCCCCAGGTGAAGTCTGTAGCTTGTTGTCCCTTCAATCGACGTGAGGAATCTCAAGAATGAAAGCAACCCTCTTGCTCGTTGTCTTCGTTGCCTTCTCGGCCTCTGCTCAAAATAAGACGGCGAAGGTCACCCCCAAACGCTGTGGAGGCTCCTCTGGAAAGACTTGTGCCAAGGAGGAGGTGTGTGTCGGCGAAAAGAAATTCAAAGACGGCCTCGGTGTCTGCGTCTCGGATGCATTTTCAAATCAATGCGCCAACGCTTTGGGTAGCCGCTGTCCGAACAGCACTGACTACTGCGTTGAAGACCCGCGCAACGCCGATTGCCCGCCTGGGGTTATGGACTGTGGTAATGGGCTTTGTGTTCAGAAAAATGTAGTTGACCAGATTGGGGTGAAATGAGAGGGCGGTGCGCTGCTATCAGCACGGTGTCGGCATTCTGAGAGTATCTCTTACGTAAAATGCTCGTCGGCCGAAGTTTGGCTTCTGCGGTGTGCGCTCTGTCTGCTCGATGAAGCGGGTGAAGTCGCGGGCCTTCTTGAAGGCCCCGACTAGCTCGTCGGTGTGTTGGTAAAGCTCCACCTCGACTTCGTCGGCGAGCTGCCCCTGTCGGTGACACCGGCCGATGGCCTGTTCCCATGCGGCGCCGTCGGCTGGCGGATTCACGAATAGCATCCGCGAGAACATCGTCAGGTTCTTGCCCGTCCCGTGCGCACGGAGCGAAGCGACGATGGACCGCTTCCCACTCTCCCGGATGATGGTTGCGGACGCTGCCGGGCCACCCCCGCAGAACGGCACACCCGCCGTCTTCGCGATGCGCTCGCCCAGCTCCGGGAACTCTACCCACACGATTCCCGGTTGCCCCTTGCTCAGCGCCCACCTTGCCGCGTCCTGCACGATGAAGTCGCTCAGCCACACGCACTCGGTGACGTGCACTACCTGCCTGTGAATCTCGCCCCAACCGGGCCACGAGTGGGCGCGCCACGTTGGAAGCTCACCGTCATAGGGCGGAGACTGGTGGGCGCGAATCGCGGCACGCACCAGCAACCCGGGCGAGTCCAGGTGCTCGGCGGGGTGCTTGAGGTGCTCGCGCGGCTCCCGGTTGAACTCCTGCCGCCGCGAGAGCCACCGAAGGATTATCTCTGTGTCCTGCGGCACGCCACCGATGTCCGGGTAGCGCCAGCGATGAAATAAGCCACTCGCGAGCTGACGGGCGCACGTCACCCGCTGAAGCTCGTCGACGAACTCTTTGCCGTCGGGACGCTGCCCGCCGAGCGCCGAGTCGGAGCCCGCGAAGCGCACGTCGTCGACACCGCCCGCCGCGGCGATCTTGCGGTGCAGCCCGTCGACGTAAGTCGTGAGGGGCTCGGCGCGCGGACCGTCGTGTTTGATCGGCATGCAGTCGACGAAGAGCACGCGACGCGCGAGGGCGTCGAATGGCAGCTCGGGCTCGGAACTCTTGCGCGGTCGGCCTCGACGCCTTGGCGCGGGCTGCTCGGAAGTCTCGGGCATCACTTCCACGCGCACAGGGGCGGGGGCATCCGGTGGAAGGATGGCCGGCAGCTCGTCCTCGACGCTGGTGGGGGACTCGGACGGCTTCAGCAGGCGCTCACGTAGGGACATCGATTTGAACGCTCCTGAGAGGCACTTGGCCATGAAGGGACACCCGCCGTACTTGGAGCAGGCGGGGCCGTAGTTCGCGGGCACGTCGGCCGCTCGGGCGGCTTGCGCGTGCGCCTTCATCTCTTCGACTTGGGGCTCGACCTTGGTTTGCCACTCGCGCGCGACGTGCTCGACGGGCACGGTCGCGGGTCGTGTCCCTATAAGTGTGTAGTCGGCGAACAGGGGTGAGCGGGAAAGAGGGAAGCTCCTCGGAGAAACCAACCGAGACGGTCTCCCCCTGGCAGGGGAGCCGAGGAGTTCCCGTCGTGGACGAT
>NZ_JAHNZT010000095.1 GCF_019039035.1 Citreicoccus inhibens
GTGTTCCGGCCGAGCAGGAAGCAGCCGCTCGATGCGTCGCCACAACTTGTCTGGCACCCGCCAGCCGTCGTCCTTCTTCACTACCCCATGGCCGCGTCCTCCTGCCTCTTCAACCCGGCAGGAGGCCGACCTTCCTCCCTACCGAAATAGGCTCTTATTGGGCCGTCCCCTGGCTGGCCGCTGTAGTGGCAGCAAGCCGGCCAGTCTTGCCCATTGCGCGTCGGTCAGTTCGCCTCGGCTCATTCATCCTCAATGCCGGGCAACCTCGACCTATCTTGCGGACACACCCTAGCCGTTACTGATGACTATCTCTGGCTGGTCCTCGGCGTAGATGGAGAGCGTCCGCTGCACGCCGGCCCCCAGACTCCACAGGTTGGCCATCGCGGACAACCAGCTCACGAACGCCCGCATTCGGAACGACTCAGCCACCTGGTCGTTCAGCGCTTCGAAGGCATTCACAATGACCGAGTGCGTGTCGTGCTCGGAAATAGCGGTTTCGGAGCGAATCGCACGACTCAGGAAACTGAGCCTGTCGACGACATCTCGCCAATAAGCGTGGATCTTTCCGAAGGGCTTGCCGCCGATGTCGCCTCCGTATCTCGACTCCTGAACAAAGAGGTCGATGAGCGTGCCGGGTCGCCCGCTCTTCTCCCATTCGATGAGGTCGGGGCCACCCATGGCCCCTAAGGTCTTGAGGCGCGCGACTACGGTCCTGATTATCCGGTCGTTGTTCCAGTCTCGCCCCTTGGCCTTGAGGTACTCGTCCCAGATGGGGGCGAAGACCAGCTCCCGGTTCCCGGGGGTGCTGCGCACCACGAGCTTCGGATCCTCCGGCATCGCGCGGGCCAGGGCCAAAGCGAACTGATGACGCTCACGATCTGCCTCAGAGTCTAGCATGCTTATGAACCGCCGGAAGTACTCCTGATCAATCCGGAGCTCCAGTCTCGCCGTGGTGTTCGTTCCCTGGGGCGCGATGGCATGAAGCTTCTCTATGAGGGCTGGCGCTGCGTCCTGCTGGATAATGCCCCAAACGACGGCATCACTCGTGATGCGGTGGAGGTAGCCCTTGGAGAGCTTCGCCTCCAGCGAGGCGCGAGCATAGAAGGCATACTCGAACTCGTCGGCGCTGGGCGTTAGCGAGTACTCGGGCATTTGGGCACTGAAGTCGATGCCATACCGCCGATCCTCATTTCCGTAGACCACGCCCGATTGCTCGAAGCTGCGAGCACCAAGGTATGCGATGCGCCGCGGGCCATTTCGAAGATCTCTCGAGGCATTCTGCACCACGGACTTCAGACTCTGCCTACCCTCGTTCTTCCCGATGACGAGGTCTCTCCATTGCAACCCAAAACCCCAGGTCTGCTCCCGGGTGATGGACTGCATCTGGAAGAAGCGACGCAGCGCCGAGTCCGGAACCGTCTTCTGAATGGCCTCCAGGTTGCCGGAGAGCAAGGACTTGTGCGCCGTCTCCAGTTCCTGAGCGCTGAGCTCCAGTTCCAGAATCGTTGCGTCCTCTGTGCAGCGACGGTACTCGTAGCTGAAGTTCCCCGTTAGCGCGGTATTGACGCTTCCTTCAACCAGTTTCCTCAGCGTGTCATAGGCGGAGAAGAGCTGATCCACCGTGACGGGAATCCCCAACCGATCGAAGAGGGCTATCGCCAGGGGCTCGAGGGCTGGACGCACCGAGTTGTTCCGAATTCCGTTCACTACCTCCGCGACATCCTGAGCCTCCTTACTGGTAGCTACCGCCTTGAGGAGCGCGGTAAGCACGGGCGAATCGCCCCCCAGACTGACGGTGATTCCCGCCCCCGTCGTGCCAGTCCTGGCGGTCGCCTTTCGAACGGACACACGCAGAGGGCCACCGTTCATTGGACGAGAGAAGACGAGTCGGAACTCATCCTCAATAGCCACACTCGCACCAATGAATGCAGCCACGTCTGCATCGAGCTGAAGTGCGACCAGTTTGGTCAAGCGCTTCGCAATTACGGAGGCTAACGTCGCCCCCACGAATGACCACGACACCTTCAGTCCAGCCTTCACCGCCAGTCGCGTCTGGAAGGACAGCGCATCCCCCGCCTGAAGTTGCTGGACATCGCTCAGCAAGAACGGAAGTCGCAGGGACTGGACATCCTGACGAAGGGCATCCTCCAGATTCTGCGCCGGTGAATGGCTGCGGTAGTCGGCCACGACGACATTGACCGAACCGCCACCATTGAGCGTGACGAAGGGGAACTCCCCTGTTCCCTCTGCCTTGGCGCTCACCTCCACTGCATACTTCAACCAGCAGGCCGCGTTGTCCGTAGAGTAGAGCGGCTCTGGCGTCGAGCCATCCGAGTCCTTCGCAGGTACGCCAATGATGCCCTGGTCGTCCGCGTCGTTCCGGTCATTGAACAACTCAATGGGCGTTCTCAGCGCCGCCGAGAGGGAGAGCTTGCCACCCGGGATGGGCAGTTCCTTGTCTCCATCGAGCGTGGCGATGGCGAGATTCTGTGCGTGCGCGGCGCTCCCGAGAGATTGCCTGAGGGTACTCACTTCCGGAAACTGGATGCTCCAGCTCATGGTCGGCCCCTTGTCGGTGGTCCTTGCGGTGCCAGAAGACACACAAGGACACAGCCGTTCTAATCTTAGGGGCATCTTAGGCATCCCGTCCTGGAGGGCTGTACGTCTGTTATTTTCCAGACAACGACATGCCCCGCAGGCTACGGCTGTCCCTGGTCGAGGTCGGAAGAACAACTCGGTGTGCCGAACGCTCAGGTTGGTCTACTCCACGTGGAGGGAGGTTACTGGCCGAGGCCCTGCATGTTCAGCACTGGCCCAAGCGCCGACATGAACAGAGCGATGCCGAGTGGAGATACATGACGCCGTCTTGAATCCCAGGACTACCCTCACTCGCAGCGAAGAGATGGCGACCTCATCAACGCGGTAAACTGGCTCGCAACAATAGGAGCACAGTGGAGTTGCATCGTCGAAGCTGTCCTGCGGCCAACCATCCCCGGAAGCGTCGATAGGCGGAGGACGGATGGCATAGGCCCGTGGCCTTCAACGCGCCCCACTGCATCCCCGTGCGCAGCACTAGGGGCTGTCCCTGATTAATGCAGCCACAGAGCCATGGCCGCGACGTGGAGGACGGCGAGGTAGCAGGTCGCCGTCTTGTCGTAGCGGGTGGCGACGGCGCGGCATCGCTTGAGGTCGTGGAAGC
>NZ_JAHNZT010000096.1 GCF_019039035.1 Citreicoccus inhibens
CACCACCACCGCCTCCCTCACCCCCTCCTCCTCCCTCAACGCCCCTTCCACCTCCCCCAACTCAACCCGGTACCCACGCACCTTCACCTGCGCGTCCACTCGCCCCAGGTACTCCAACTCCCCCCTCACCCACCTCGCCCTGTCTCCCGTCCGGTACAGCCTCGCCCCCTCCTCCCCGCTGTACTCATCCGGCACGAAGCGCTCCGCCGTCTGCCCCGCCTTCCCCTCGTACCCTCGCGCCTGCCCCTCTCCACCCAAGTACAGCTCTCCCGCTACCCCTTCACCCACCACCCTCCCTTCCTCGTCCAACACATACGCTCGCCTCCCCTTCAACGGCCTCCCTATCCCTGGCTCCTTCTTCTCCCACCTCTTCACCTCCACCCACGTCGAGTACGTCGTGTCTTCCGTCGGCCCATACAAATTCACCACCCTCTCCACCCACGGCGCTCTCCTCCCTATCTCCTCCACCAACTCCCTCCTCAACTCCTCCCCTGCCAGGTTCACCACCCTCACGCTCCTCGGCACCCACCCGCTCCTCACCGCCTCCCTCATCGCCGACGGCACCGTATTCACCAGCGTCACCCCCTTCCCCTCCACCTCCCCCATCTCCAGCGCGCTCCCCACCACCACCACCTTCCCCCCTCTCGTCAGCGGCCCGAACACCTCAAACACCGACAAGTCGAAGTTCAGCGACGTCGCCCCCAACACACTCCTCATCTCCTCCTCCCCAAACGCCTCCCAACTCCACCTCACGAACGACACCGCACTCCGGTGCTCCACCCCCACCCCCTTCGGCCTCCCTGTACTCCCTGACGTGTACAGCACGTACGCAAGCTGCCTCGCGCTCACTCCTCCCTTCGGCCCCTCCTCCCTCCTCTCCTCCCCCAACTCCACTCGCTCCACCCCCTTCAGCCCCACCCTCTCCATCTCCTCCCTCTGCCCCACCACCACCCTCACCTTCCCGTCCTCCACCATCCCCTCCAACCTCTCTCGCGGGTAGCTCGCGTCCAGCGGCACGTACGCTCCTCCCGCCTTCAGCACCCCCAACACCGCCACCACCACCTCCCACGTCCTCCCAGCGCACACCCCCACCTTCTCCTCTGCCTTCACTCCCGCCTCCCTCAGCCTCCACGCCACCCCGTTCGCCCTCTCCTCCAACTCCCGGTACCTCACCTCCCTCTCCCCACTCACCACCGCTACCGCCTCCGGCGTCCTCCTCGCCTGCTCCTCCACCAACTCATGCAGCAGCGTCTCTCCTCCCTCGCTCCTCCCCGTCTCGTTCCACCCCTTCACCACCCTCCACCTCTCCTCCTCCCCCATCACCTCCCTCACCCTCACCCCGCTCTCCTTCACCCCCGCTTCCACCAACTCCTTCACCTGCCTCCCCCACCGCTCCACTGTCTCCGCGTCGAAGAGCGCGGTGGCGTATTCGAGTTCGCCCACGAAGCCGTCCTCGCCATCCACGAGCCCCAACGAAAGATCGAAGCGGGCAACTCGATGTTCCACGGAGAGAGGCCGCAGGCTCAGGCCCGGCATGGTGTGGCCGGATGACTTGGGCGTGCTGTCCAACGTGAACATCGCTTGGAAGAGCGGGCTGCGACTCAAGTCACGCTCCGGGCGCAGCGCCTCCACGAGCTTCTCGAAGGGCACATCCTGGTGCGCATACGCACCCAGCGTCGTCTCTCGCACCTGCTTCAACACGTCTCTGAAGCGGGCGTTCCCCTTCACCTGCGTCCTCATCACCACCGTGTTCACGAAGAAGCCCAGCAGCCCCTCTGTCTCTCCTCTCGTCCGGTTCGCGATCGGCGAACCCACGCACACTTCTTCCTGGCCCGCGTTCCTCGCCAGCACCACCTGATATGCGGTCAGCAACACCATGTACGGCGTTGCTCCCTCGCGCTGTGCCAGGGCCTTGATGGCGTCGCTGAGCGCTCGGCCCAAGGAGAAGGGCAGCGCGGCCCCTTCCATCGATTGCACGGCGGGACGCGGCCGATCCGTCAGCAACTCCAATGCCCGAGGCGCACCTGCGAGCTGTCGCCGCCAGTACGCGATCTGCGAGTCCAGCACGTCTCCCCGCAACCACTCGCGCTGCCAGACGGCATAGTCCGCATATTGGATGGGGAGGGGCGGCAGTGATGCCGCCACACCGCGCACGCGCGCCGAATACAGCGCCGTCAGCTCCGCGACGAGCACGCCCATGGACCAACCGTCCGAGACGATGTGATGCATGACCAGTGCGAGCACGTGCTCCTGATCCGACAGTGTCAACAGCACGGTCCGGAGAAGCGGTCCCTGCTCCAGGTCGAACGGCCGGGTCACCACGTCCTCGATGTGACGTCGGACATCAGCGTCAACCGAGTCGCGCGCCCGGCCACGCAAGTCCACGCGTTGAAGCGAGGACAGCGCGTGAGCCGAGATGCGCTGAACCGGATCACCGTCGTGGACTCCAAACGTGGTGCGCAGGGATTCGTGTCGCGCGATGAGTGCGTCGAAGCTGTAGGCGAGCGCCTCTTCGTCGAGCGTCCCCGTCAATCGCACGACCAAGGGCACGTGGTAGACGGTGCTCGTCGGTTCGAGCTGCGCGAGGAACCACAGCCGCTGCTGCGCGAACGACAGCGGGGGAGCCTCTCTGCGCGCCATCCGGTTGAGTGGCGGCGCCAAGATACCGGACGCTTCTGCTCGCGATTGCTTCAGTCGCTCCGCCAAGGCCTCCACGGTGGGGGCCTCGAAGATGGCGCGCAGCGGGAGTTCGATCGCGAGCGACTCGCGGATGCGTGACACCAGCTGCGTCGCCAGGAGCGAGTGGCCTCCCAGCGCGAAGAAGTCGTCGCGCAGCCCCACCTTCGATTGATTCAGCACCGTGGCCCACAGGCTCGCGAGCACGGCTTCTGTTTCGGTTCGCGGCGCCACGTATTCGTCGCGACGCGAGTCTGTCAGTCCCGGCGCAGGCAACGCCCTCCGGTCCACCTTCCCATTCGCCGTCACCGGCAGCGCCTCCAGCACCACCCACGTTGTCGGCACCATGTACTCCGGCAACTTCCTCCTCAGCCCCTCCCTCCACTCCTCCACACCAACCGCCGCCCCCTCCTCCAGCGTCACGTACCCCACCAGCCTCTTCCCCTCCGCCCCGTCCTCCCTC
>NZ_JAHNZT010000097.1 GCF_019039035.1 Citreicoccus inhibens
ACCCCGTCGCGAGGCGCAGCGCGCCGCGGGTGCGCCGCCCGTGCTCGTGCCCGCGCAGGGTCGCTCGCCGGCCGCGCATGCCGCCACGCCGGCACCGCGCGCGCCCGGGGGTTCGCAGGGCGCGGGCCCGGTCATGACGTTCCAGCCGGAGCTGCGGCGGCTGACGCCCAACGTGGTCGCGCTGCGCGTATCGCCCCAGGCTCGCTGGGTCATCATCCGCTCTGAGACTCCGCTGGATGTCAGCCGCGCGGAGCGGCTTCCCGAGGTGGCGACCGACGAGGCGGTGGACGCCCTTCACTGAAGCTGGGGGGGTCGCCCCCGCTCGCGCGCGGAAAGTGGGGCTCACGCGCGCGAGCGACGCAGGGCTCGAGCCCCGGTCACCGCGCATCACTACATCGGCACGGACTTCTTCGGATCGAAGGCGGGCTTGCGCGGCTCGGTGGCGTTCACCTGGGCCTCGCAGTGACTGCTCTTGCGGTTCGGATGGCAGTGCCGCACGCCGTAGACGTGGTGGCACCCACACGCATCCACGCGCTTCTTCGCGCAGACAGACGGGTTGAACACCGGCCCGGCCGCCGGCTCCAACGGACCCGCGTGCAGCGCCACCGCCAGGAATGCCCCGCTCAGGAATCCCATCGCCCACCCCCTGGATGCTGGTGGGAGAATTGGGAATGCGCACCGGATGCGGCAAGTGTGGCCCCGCTCGACTGCCGCCCATCGCACGCCCTCGCATTGGCGCTCGGACATCCCCCTGTCCCAGGGGCTGGGCGCAGCGTCCCGCATCTGTCACAAGGCAGGAGGCCGCAGGTCTCCGCCTAAGCCCTGCGACAGGAGGCCGCAGGTCTCCGCCGCGATCAGGCAGCGAGAGGCCGTCAGACCCGGCGGATGTTCGCGTCGCTCGCGGCTGTTCAACCCTGGGTGGGCAAGGTGCGCCATGAGCTGGAAGCAGATTCTGGAGAAGGTCAGCGAGGGCCACTACGTCCTGCCTCGCACCAAGACGATGCGGGTCCACGCGGACCTCTTCCTCTCGGACAAGCTGCTGTGGGGTGAGGGGCCCGAGTCACCGGGGCTGGAGGACACGGTCTTCGCCCAGGTGGTGAACGCGGCCTCGTTCCCGGGCGTCACGCGCGTCGCGGTGACACCGGACTGCCACGTGGGCTACGGCGTGCCCATTGGCACGGTGGTGGAGACGGACGGCGTCCTGCTGCCCACCGCCGCCGGCTATGACATCGGCTGCGGCATGGTGCAGCTGCGCACCTCGCTCACGCTGGAGGACGTGGCGGATCCCTCCAAGCGCCGCCAGTGGATCAACGACGTCACCTCGCGCATCGCGGTGGGCGTGGGCTCCAGCCGGGTGCAGAAGCAGCGGCGCGTCTCGGACGGCACCTTCGCGGACGTGGTGCGCCATGGCGCCAAGGCCCTGGGCCGCGGCTCCTCCGTCACCGAGCGCGACTTCGTCCCCGTCGAGGACGATCGCGTGGACATCCCCGACCGCGCCCGGGACAAGCGCGGGCAGCTGGGCAGCCTGGGCGGCGGCAACCACTTCATGGAGATGCAGGTCGACGAGACCGGCCACGTCTGGGTGATGCTGCACACGGGCAGCCGAGGCTTCGGGTGGAACATCGCCAAGCACTTCTTCGTGGCGGGCGCGCAGCACCTGGGCCTGAAGCAGCGCAGCGAGGACTTCATCTGGCTGGACGCGGACAGTCCGCTGGGCCGCGACTACTGGAACCTGCACAACATGGCGGCCAACTTCGCCGTGGCCAATCGGCTCATCATCGGAGAGGCCGTGTGCGACGCGCTGGAGGATGTCTTCGGCGGCACGGCCAGCATCTATTACGAAATCAGCCACAACCTCATCCAGCGGGAGGCCGGCAAGTTCGTGGCCCGAAAGGGCGCCACCCGCGCCTTCCCCGGCGGGCACCCCGCGCTCAAGGGCACCCCGTGGGCGGCCACCGGCCACCCCATCCTCATCCCCGGCTCCATGGAGACCGGCAGCGCCATCCTCTTCGCCGAGCCGGGCGCGCAGAAGTCCATCTACTCCGTGAACCATGGGGCGGGGCGCCGGCTGTCCCGCGCCGCCGCGCGACGGGAGCTGCAGCAGGCGGAGACGGACCGCCGCATGGCCGAGGCGGGCATCCTGCTCAACACCCGGACCACCCCCCTGGATGAGTCGGGGCCCTGCTACAAGAACCTCGACGACGTGCTGGAGACGGTGGAGCAGGCGGGCCTCGCGCGGGTGGCCCACCGGCTCAAGCCCCTGGCCTGCATCAAGGGGACGGACTGAGCCTGCCTGCCCGCCCGGAGTAGGCCGGTGGGGCCGTGACGCCCCAGGGCGTTGGTACCTGGGGCTCGTGAGCCCGGCCGGGGGAGGCTAGAGTGGCGCCCCTCTGGAGTCTCCACCGATGAGTCCGTCGTCTCCCGCAGCCCGTATGCCTCCCGCATCGCGCGAGGCTGAACTCACGCGCGCCGAGGCCGACATGTCCGGCTTGGAGTCGCGTCTGGCGGAGCAGTTCGCCCGCGCGCAGCAGGACGCCGCCGCGCTCACCGCGCGGTTGACCCAGGTGCGCGCGGCGCTGGCTCGCGCCCAGGCGGAGCCCGGTGCCGCGCCCCAGCTCCAGGAATGGAGCACGTGGCTGCAAGCCTCCAGCGTGCCCGCGCTGTCCGTGGAGGCCGAGCGCGAGCGCGCGCTGGAGGCCCGCGAGAGCGCCCTCGACAGCCGGCGACAGGCGGGGCTGGAGGTCCAGTCCGCGCTGCGCGTGCACCAGGAAGGCACCGCGCAGCTCGCCCAGACGCTCTCCGAGGCCGAGGCCGGGCTGAAGCAGTTGGCCGATGCGGCCGCCGCCCGCGCCCGCGCGCAGCAGGAGGCCGCCGCCCGCGCCCGTCAGGCCGAGCAGGCCCGCGAGGCGCCGCCCCGCCCTCCGCCGCCTCGCGCGACGC
>NZ_JAHNZT010000098.1 GCF_019039035.1 Citreicoccus inhibens
AGGGCTCGCTTCTTCTTCTGGTACTTGCTCACACAGGGCCGAACGGAGTGGGTTCCTGCCGCTTCCCCACTCGTCCAGCGCCTGCCTACCCTCCGGGCCGATCGGGAATCACGCCTCGTCGTTTAGCCGGTGGCTTCAGCCTGGGCGCTCTGGAGTGCCTGGAGAGCGGCACGGTCATCGCCGTGGACGTCTTTCCAGCGACCTTCGGTCCCAAGACGGGCGCGGACCGCGTCGTTCAGGTGCGCACCCGCCACTGCAGCATCGACCGCGACTTGGTGGTCCTGACGGCCGGCCCTCCCAGACGGTACGTGGTGCATTGCCCAGGGAGAGTTGGACAAGGGAGGCTCGTCCAACGGCTGCGCCTACGACCCGCCGCTCCTGGACCTAGTCCACCTGATCGACCCCCACCGCCATACCCTGCGCATGCGCACCTCGTACAGCAGCGGTGCCACCGCAGATTCGGGGGAGAAGGTCTGTGCCTGCGACAAGCGGATCTCCTTCTGGGACGTGCAGGGCCACACCCTGGTCCTCCGGCTCTCGGTGCCCGAGGGCCCTGTCAATCTCAGCGGGAAGTTCCCCCGGGTGGTGCGAGCACTGGACGACGACCGGAAGCCGCGGACCTATCAATTCAACGGACAGACGTATCAACCCACCCCCTGAAGCATCTCGCCCCGTCGGTTCAGCCCACGGGGCGCTCGCCAAACCGGATGAGCCCAAGGTGGCATTGGATCTTGTTGTTCTAGTTACCATCCTCCAAGCCTCCCGAGAGCGTCCCCGACAGCCGGCTTGTGCTCTGCTGATGCGTCAGGACCCTTGCCTTGTTGACCTGGGCATCCGTGCCCTGCGGCCGGTCCGAATGATACCGGTCGATGAACACACGTCTCGCTTGTTGGTAGTAGGGCGGCGAGACGATGCCCCCTGCATTACAACCAGTTTCGTCCTCCCTCGAGCCTTGGCTACCTCACGCCTCTGGAATTTCGACGGAAGTGCGAAGCAGTGGTACCCACCCCATCCCGGACGGAACCTCTCTCGTAATCAGTGGTCCGAAGAATCCAGGCAGGTCACCGGTTGCGCTGGCAGGTGGAGCTCGTCTTCAAGGGACTCAAGCAGCACCTCAACCTCGATGCCATGCCAAGCAACACCAGGCATGTCGTCCAGCTATTTGTGTGGGCCGCTCTCTTGGCCCTGGTGCGCTCACGCACGGTTGCCGGCTGGCTACAGCCTCTGGCCACGCTCGTGGGCCTGGCCGCGAAGGTACGTCCCATTCTCGTCAGTCGCGCGCTTCAAGGTGCAGTGCAGCTCCTGGCTCGGGTGTTGACGGCCCAAGCTTCGCAGATTGGAGCGCTCCTGCGGCTCTTAATTGTGGAGGCCGTCTCGGAAGTGCGCACGCCCAACGTCCGCAGAGAGGACTCCTTCCGAAGACTGCGCCCACTCCTGCCTGCGAGCCCGTAAAGGGATCACGGATGACGATCGTTGGTTTAGTTGCACTCGCTAGACTGCTACTTCTTCTTCGCGAGATACTCCCGGACTGCCACGGCCGAGTTGCCAACGGCCTTTACTGCGGCGCGAAGCTCCGCCTCGGTACACCCAAGTGCCATGCACCAATCCCGGACCTCATAGTCCTGCCCCAGACTGATGAGCTTGTTGTCCGGAGCTCCGCGCTTGGTCTTGTCGTCTCCCACGTTGTATTCCTTTCTTGCCTCGAGAACTCCTGAAGCCGTGACGTTCAGCGCCACGAAATCAGTAGTAATGCGAGTACCGGGGGCGTCAAGATGAAGTCACTCATCAGCACTGCAGGGCATGGGGTTGGCAACGCGACTGCACAGTCATACTGGACAATCACTATCATCCCATAGCTAAGGATGGCTATCCGGCTGTCAGAACGAGCAGCCAGACAGCTCTCAATCGAATGCAAAGCATTGACTTCACCTCGACCTTAGACGCACCCCTTTAAACATCGCTCCCGCGAGGCATGGCTGCGGAGGGCAAGCAGATGTACGAGGCGGGCGGTCGCTCGTCAGGCGTGCCGTGGCCACTGTACGGACGGTGGCACCTTGGCCACTTTGGGGCTGGGGGTTCTACCGACATGTTCGATGCCATCGTGGAGCGCTTCCTTACCCAGAGTCCACTCACCGTCATGGCCCGGGTGGTGCTGGAGCGTGCCTGTGACGCAGCGTGGGTCGATGCGGCATTCCATGAGCACCGAGGACGGCAGTACGAGCGCGAGTTGCTGTTCTCCGACGTCGTCGACCGAATGAGTCTGGTGGTGCTGGGCATGCGCCCCTCACTGCATGCCGCGGCGCAACGGCATCGCCTTCCCGTCTCGGTGCAAGCGCTCTACAAGAAGGTGAACCGGACCGAGCCGGCTGTCCTCAGGGCGCTGGTACGTGGTGCGTATGCTCGGTTGGCCCCGGTGCGCTGTGCGATGGGCCAGGGGGACGCGGTTTGCGAAGGGATGCCCGTCCGAAGGTCAAGTCCCGAATCGTGTGTAGTTGGTTCGGAGGGGGGGGGCGGGGGAGGAAAGCTCCTTTGGGCATCATTCAGCGGTGTCTGGGTTTGAAGTCAGCAGGGCCATGTCGAGGTAGCGGCGGTCACCCCAGATGCCAGTGACTTCGAGGGCGACGGCGGTGA
>NZ_JAHNZT010000099.1 GCF_019039035.1 Citreicoccus inhibens
CGTACCCGTCCGGATCTAGGCGTCGAGGAGTTGAGTGAGTCGGGACACCTCCATGCGTTCAAGGGGCGCGATGGAGGAGCGAATGACGAGACGAATTGGAGCCGCCGAGTGGCGGCGACTGGTGTTGGAGCTGGAAGAGAGCGGGCAGACGCACAAGGAGTTCGCCGCGGCGAAGGCCGTCCCGGTGAGCACGCTCCAGTTCTGGTTGTACAAGCTGCGCAGAGAGGCCATGCGAGCAAGCGCTCCTCCCGTGCTGCTTCCAGTGGAGGTAGTAGACTCGACCGCGCTTTCAGCGCGGCGGGGAGGGGCCTCTGCATGCGGCCCACCGGCATTGCTGGAAGCCGCGCACCCCTCGGGAGTCGTGTTGCGCTTCCCAGTGGGGACGGACGTGGCGTACCTGCGTGCCGTCCTGGCGGGGTTAGGTTGACGTGCTCCTTCTGCCTCGCGCCGTCCGTATCCACCTGGCCGCTGCGCCGGTGGACATGCGCAAGTCCATCGACGGTCTCTTCGTCCATGTGCAACGCGTCCTGGTGGCCGACGCGTACTCCGGCCACCTCTTCGTCTTCGTCAGCAAACGGAGGGACAAGGTGAAGGTGCTGGCGTGGGACGGCGGAGGATTCCTGCTTCTGTACAAGCGACTGGAGGCGGGCCGCTTCCGCATGCCCGTCGTCGCGGACGACGCCACGTCGGTGCAGTTGGACTCCACCCAATTGGCGATGCTGCTCGACGGCATCGACGTCTCGCGGGTACGTCGGCCGGTCCAATGGCAGCCACCCGGGCAGCCAGCCGAGTCCCAGGGCACCTCATCTCGGCGGTGAGTACCTGGGTGGCATGGCTCGTGAGCTGCCCATGGACCACCACTGCCCGTGGCGCGAGGAGGCCGAAGAGCTTCGCGAGCGGTTGACGGCGCTCGAGCAGCAGGTCGCGACGCTCACCCGCACCGTCTTTGGCAAGAAGTCGGAGAAGCTACCTCCGCCCGCCGAGGAACTTCGCAAGGAGGCTCCTCGCGACGAGAAGGCCAAGGCGGAGGCCGCGCTCCTGAAGCGCCGCGAGCGTGCTGGCGTGAAGAAGGAGCTGCCGTCGCGCACCGTCTTCCACCCAGTTCCCCGAGAGCGCCAGCGGTGCCCCCGCTGCAACGGGACAGACTTCCACCCGATGGGGCCGGGCCGGCCGAGCGTCCTGTATGAGTACATCCCTGGCCGCTTCGAGAAGCAGGTGCACGTACGAGAAACCCTCGTCTGCGCGTGTGGCGAGAGTGTCGTGACTGCCCTGGGGCCACCCCGTGTCGCCGAGAAGACGGGCTACGGCTCCGGCTTCATCGCCCACCTCGTCACTTCGAAATGCGCCGACTCCCTGCCTCTGCACCGACTGGAGAAGGCACTCGCGCGTGAGGGACTCCCGGTGGCGCGCAGCACCATGACGGACCTCTTCCACCGTGCGGCCACGGAGCTCGCGCCTGTCTCCGACTGCCTGCTCAAGAAGGTGGCCATGCAGCAGGTGGTGCAGGCGGACGAAACGCCCCTGAAAGTGCAGGCCCCGGAGAAGACGAGGACGGGCTACCTGTGGACGTTCCTCTCGGAGGAGGAGTCCTCGCACGACTCGCTCGTCGCCTACTGCTTCAGCCCCACCCGCGCTGGCACCACGCCCATGGAGGTCCTCGGGAGCACTCGTGGCGCGCTCGTGGTGGACGCGTACACCGGCTACAACCGGGTGACGACGCCAGAGGGCCGCACGCGCGTCGGGTGCTGGGCCCATGTGCGCCGCCGCTTCTTCGAGGCGTGCCCTCACCCTTCCGCGCAAGAGATGCTGAAACTCATCCTCCAGCTCTACCGGGTGGAGGCCGCGGTGAAGGAGGCGGGGCTGGCCAGGACTTCCGCTCACCTGGCCATGCGCAAGGAGCAGTCTTCCTCGGCGCTGGCCGCAATCCGCTCCTGGCTCGAGGAGAACAAGCCTCTGCATCCACCTCGCGGCCCGCTGGGTACGGCAATCACCTACGCAATTGGCCAGTGGGACGCGCTCACCCGCTTTGTCGATGACGTGCGGCTTCCCTTGGACAACAACGCCTCGGAGCGAGCCCTGCGTGTCGCAGCCTTGGGGCGGAAGAACTTTCTGTTTGTCGGACATGACCATGCGGGCCACAACCTCGCGGGGCTCTACTCGCTGGTCGCCACCTGCTCGGCGAACGGCATCAATCCGCGCGAGTACCTCTCCGACGTCTTGCTTCGCGTGCAGTACCACCCGGCAAGCCGTCTGGATGAACTCCTACCAGGTCCCTGGAGTCGTCGCCTCGTCACGAACACCTCCTGACGCACACGGCGAACCTCCATCCCATCCGAGAGCGTCACCACGACACTGCCCCTGGCTCCGGGCGGGACTCATCCCTCGTCAGGACAGCCAAACCCGGACGGGTACGG
>NZ_JAHNZT010000009.1 GCF_019039035.1 Citreicoccus inhibens
CGGAAGTTAAGCCCTCCAGAGCCGATGGTACTCCGCGGGAAACCGCGTGGGAGAGTAGGTCGCTGCCGGATTCTTTTTGAGAAGCCCTCGTCGCCTTCATGGCGCCGGGGGCTTTTCCTTTTTCTGCCCCTGGCTTCTCCTCCGGGGCTTTTGCTTGAGTGGCACTTCCACCCTGAACCGGGAGTCCCTCGCATGAAGCTGCTTCGTCCCTGCGTCGGTGCGCTGTTCGCACTCACCCTCGTTCTGGCTCCGAGCGCATCGGAGGCCTCAGCGGTTCGCGTGGGGCTTGGCGCCGACTACTGGATCGACACGAGCGCGCTCTTCAGCTTCACCTTGGGGGTTGAGGGCCATGTCGCGGGTCCGCTCTCCGCCGGGGGCCGGGTTGGCGCGTTCCTCGTGACGGACGGAAACACGGTGGGCGTCCCCTTGGATGTCTATCTTCGCGCGACCATTGATCGTGTCTACATCGAGGGCCTTGCCGGGCCGTGGATCTTCTTCGAGGGAGACACGTTCCGCGCTCATGGCGCGTTTGGATTTGGTCTCCAGGGCAAGGCCGCGAGCATTGGAGTCGAGGTGGGCTATCTCGATCCCAAGCCGACGATTGGCCTGAAGCTTGGCTACCGCTTCTAGCCGTGCTGGCTCAGTAGTGTGGTGGACGCTCGTTCGCGCGTGCGTCCACCAGCCCCGGTTCCGCATCCAGCTTGCGCTTCAGGACATCGAGTTCTGCTCGGAGACTGTCGATGACTCGCTGCTGGGCGTAGAGAACGTCGCTCAGTTCCTGCAGGGTCTCCTGCTGCTGGGTGTACCGAATCTCGAGCTCCACGATGCGGTTCTCGTCCATGGGGGCTTCCCCATACACCCAAGCCACCCCGGTCGTCCTCTTCCTCCTCTTGCGCTCGGTTCCACATGAAAGCCTCGCAACACATCCAGCGTGCGCAGGAGTTGCGGGAGCGCGGGCGCCTTGACCTCGCCGAGTCCGCTCTCAGTGATGCCATTGACGCGGCGGTGGCCGAGGAAGATCTCATCCTGCTCACCCGCGTTCGGTTCCTGCTGGGCGCGCTGCTCTTCGAGCAGGATCGTGACGATGAGGCGCTTCCTTATCTCAAGGCGGTAGTCCGCACCGAGCGTGTCGATGGCGCCGTCGACTCCGAGGTGAAGGAAGCCGCGCGGATGCTTCGCCAGATGCGAGACATTGCCCCGGAATGATGGGGAGGCGGTGGTCGCCGCCGGGAGCGGCGTCGGCGGCGACCGGAGCTGTGTTTACGGCAGCGTGCAGCGCTCGCGAATGGCGTCCATTCGCTGTGGGAACCGTCGCTCCAGGTCCATGCGAGACGTGCGCGCCGCCTCAATCTGGCCTGTCTTCAACTGGAGGGCGCAGAGGGTGGCCAGCGGCTCCTGGTTGGAGACATCCAGTCGGTCGGCTTGCCGAAGCGCGTCTTCGGCGGCGATCTCATTGCCGAGTCGGAACCACGCCAGGCCCAGCTCGAAGTGGCCTTCGGCGAGCTTCGGATCGCTCTGGACGGCTTCCTGCAACAGCTTCACGGCGTCGCGATCACGCCCCTCCTTCGCTCGGACCAGGCCCTGTTCCACCAGGAGCCGCGCGTGGGTCAGCTTGCCCTCCATCGCTCGGAACACCGCCATCGCTTCTTCGGGCTTGCCCGTGCGACTGAGCAACCGGCCGTAGCGAAGCGCGAGGAACGTGTCGGTTGGCGCCTGGGCATGCGCTCGCTGGAGCGCCTGAGTCGCGCCTTCCACGTCGCCGTTCTGCTCACGCAGGTCCGCACGGAGAAGCTGGGGGCGGGGATCCGTCGGCGCGGCCTTCTCGGCTCGCTCCAGTGACTGCTGCACGCAGCGCTCCATCCGCTCGACGTCGCAGACGCGCGCCATCAGGAGCAGCGTCTCCATGTCTTCGGGATGACGGCGGTCTGCTTCCTCGACGAGTTCGTGTGCCTCGGCCGGTGCTCCGCTCAGCAGCAGTTCGGCGGCCTCGCGCAGGTTGGCAGGCGTCGACTTCTCGTTGTTCTTGAGCGGGAGCAGGAACCTCACGCGGTGGGCGGGGTCCGGGGTCGCTCGGGCGATGGCCAGCTCCTGCTCGGGCATGTTCCGAGGCAGCAGGAGGGGGATGATGTGGATCAGCACGGCCACACCGCAGAGGGCCAGCACTCCTGGCAGTCCCGGGTCTCGCCAGCGCCGTCGCTGCCCAGTCCCCGTCTCGCCACGCGTCATCGATGCATCACCCACGAACTCCTCCTGCTCCTCGCGCGTCTCGCTTCGCGGACCGCGCTACACCGCTCTCAACTGGACTCGCAGCCCCGAGGGCAGCTCCAGGCCACAGCTCCAGCACACCTCGAAGTTCCCCGGGTTCTCCTCGCGGCACTTCGGGCAGGCGACCACGCGTTGCGCCGCGGCCTCGTTCTCCCGCATGGCGTCGAGGACCTGTCGAGCCGTGTCCAGCTCGTGGGGCCACACCCACAGCTCTACCCACGCCTCCGACATCGGGATCTCGCCCGCCAGCGGGGCCAGCGACTCACCCCGCAGCTCGACCGCCACCCCGGCCGCTTCCAGCGCGCTGGCGAGCAACCTCGCCTCTCCCACGGTGCGGTACACGGCGAGCTGCGCGCGCTTCATCGCCCCTGTGTCTCAGATGCGCGGGTCCCCAGCAACCATCACCCACCTCGGCACCCACGGTCTGCCTAATCGGTCGCCGTGTCCGTGGTTTGTCTATCGTCGCCTGGCGCACATCCTGGATCGAAATCAAGCGCTGGATTCACCGCCAAATCGGCTTGTCGATAAGATTCCGGCTCCCCCGCACCTGCCACCGCGATCCTCCACCGCGTTCGCCTTGGTGCTGTATGTATAGGGTTTGTTCATGGAGGCCTGACGCTCTCTATGTCCGCGCCTGCTCGCTCCGTTCGCGTTGCTCCCCCAGGTCGCGCTCGCTGGCTCGCTCACGGCCTCGCCTTGGCGCTCACTGGAGCTGCTTTGGGTGTGCAGTGGGGGCTCGCCGCCACCCGAGTCTCGCCGCCCTTCTTGCTCTTCCTGGTCGCGGTCTGCCTCGCTCGTCGCTGGGCGGGGACCGGGCCCGCGTGGCTCGCCACGGGCCTGTCCGCGCTCCTCTCGCTGGTCCTCACCATCCAGGAGCCCGCCACGGCTCAGTCGCACACCGAGGTCGGGGCCGGCCTCTTTCTCCTCCTCTGTGCGTTGATCGTCCACTGCCCGGAGAGGCGACCCCTGGCCGCAGAGTTCAGTGCACGGGCGGCGTCCTGGTCTGCGTCCCTGCTGCATGCCCTGCCGGATGCGTTCGTGGCGACTGACATGGATGGCCGGGTGTGTGCCTTCAACTCGGCGGCCTCCCGGCTCACGGGCTGGTCCGTGTCCAATGCCTTGGGGCAGCCGCTTGCTCGGGTTCTCCGCCTGATGCGGCAGGACACCCGTGAGCCTTTGGCGGATCTCCTCGGTGACTCGGCGTGTCCGAAGGGCGACAGTGTGTCAGTGCGGCCCTGTGTGCTGGAGCGCATGGATGGCTCGGTCCTCTCCGTCGAGGTCAACCTCGCGCCGGCGCCAGCTCGGACCGGACCGATGCAGGGCGGCTGGCTCCTGCTGGTGCGGGATGCCTCCAGTCGTCATTGGCTGGAGGCCGAGCGGGCCCGGTGGCTGGCCCGTGAGCATGCGGCGCTGCGTGAGGCGCAATCCACGTGTGCGCGTCAGGAGGCGATGCTCACCCAGGCGCCCATCGCCCTCTTCACGTTCCGAGGCCCCGAGCATCGCTGCGAAAGCCTCAACCCTGCCGCGCACGCGCTCCTCTCCGAGCGCTCCGTACTTGGCCGTCCTGTACGTGAGCTGCTTCCCGAAGGTGAAGCGGTGCTGGTCCGGTGTCTTGATGAGGTCTACCGCAGCGGGGAGCCCTTCGTCAGCCGCGAGGTGACGCTGTCACTGAAGTCACCTGTCACCGCATGCGTCGAGCCACGTGCCTTTGCCCTCACGTGCCAGCCCTGGCACGACACGCATCGGAGTCTCCAGGGGGTCATCTGCCTCGCGGTGGAGACGACCGATGCGGTTCGCGCGCGACGGGCGAGCGAGGCCCAGGCGGAGGCGCTGCGCGCCGCACTCGAGACCCGCGACGAGTTCCTGTCCATCGCGAGTCATGAGCTGAAGACACCGCTCACGTCTTTGCAGCTTCAGTTGCAATTGCTCGCGCGGGCCGTGGCGGGCCGCGCTTCAGAGGGTGAGGCTTCGCCACTGCCCGCGCGCGTTCGTGCGGCGCAGCGACAGGTGGCTCGGCTCGCGTTGCTCGTGGCGACCTTGCTCGACCTGTCCCGCATTCGGGCCGGACGGTTGGAGTTGGAGCCCGAGCAGTTGGACCTCTCCGCGCTGGTGACGGACCTGGCGTCTCGCTGCCAGGAGGATGCCACCAGCGCTGGGTGCCTGCTGAATCTGCAGGTGACGCCGGGGGTGGTCGGGTTCTGGGATCGCCTGAAGCTGGAGCAGATTCTCACCAACCTGCTCTCCAATGCCTTCAAGTACGGCGCGGCCCATCCCGTGGAAGTCACGGTGGACCATGACGACGCCAGGGCTCGCGTCATCGTGCGAGACCACGGCATTGGAATCGACCTGGAGCACCAGGTGCGAATCTTCGAGCGCTTCGAACGTGCTGTGTATGCACGGGACTATGGCGGGGTGGGGCTCGGCTTGTGGATCTCCCGCAAGCTGGCGCGCTCACTCGAAGGCGACATTCGCGTCGAGAGCGTGTTGGGCGAAGGCTCCACCTTCATCGTTCAGCTGCCGCTGCGTCCTCTGGCCTCCATCTCCGTGTGACGAGGGGGCCGGTGGTTGCCGCGCTCACTCTTCTTCGCGGAGTTGATGTGGAAGCACGGCGTGGGCGTGACGCGGGGCCCGGGTGTGCAGCTCCGCCGTGAGCAGGGCGTCCAGCTCGGCGAGCAGCGCATCGAGGGCGGCCCCCGCTCCTCGCGCGGGGAGGTGTGCTGTCGTCAGCCGGACGCGTGGCAGTTCCTCGTCCTCGAAGGCGAGGGTCACCATCAGCCCGTCGCTCTCTCCGGTGGCTGGCGCGAGCGGCGCGGGTGCGGGGGACTGACCTGCTTGCTCCACGAGGGGCAGCAGGCGGCGGGATTCCTCCGCGGTCAGGTCTCGCTCCACCAGCGACTCGCCTTGCTCCAGCACTCGGAGGTGTCGCAGTCCTTCCAGGCGCAGGGCCTGCGCGCCCGTGTTCGTCTTGCCGCTGCGCTCGTACATCACTGTCCTCACGTGGCCGCGCCTCCTTGGGATACGAAGTAGGCACGCCTGACGCGAATGCGCATGGAACTCCGTGCGAGCGACCGTTGCATGACAGTGCGGCGAGCCCCACGGCCGAGTGCGCCCTCCCAGGTGCTTTTCTAGGTTGCCGACCTCCCGGGCAGTCTCGCTCGGGACCGGAGGTCATGACGATGAGCAAGGATTCTGGAAAGCCGACCAGCCCGAACGACCAGCGCTCCAACTCGAAGAACCCCAACAACGGAGCGCAGAAGGCGGCACAAGAGAATCGTGGCAATCAAATGAACCCGAACAACCCTCGCCACCCGTCGAACTCGCCGGGGTCCGGCGGGTCGGGTTCCCCGAACTCGGGCGGTAGCGGCCACGGTGGGAACAAGAGCTGATGCAGCGCGCGGGTCGCGCGTCCCTTCGTGAGGACGACGCGACGCGCGCCTCCAATCGAGCGCGTGAGGGAAGGCAGTGGCTTCCCTCACCTCCAGGTGCCTTGCGCGATTGGCTTCAGCGCGCGCGTGGCGCGCACTCTCCCTCGCCGCGGTAGTGCCCCAACGTCCGCGCCAGCGCGCTGACGAAGTCCCGCAGGTTGTGCACGTTGGCCGCGCCGCCCGTGCCGTACTGGTTGGCGGGCAGCTCGGTCAGGTCCACGGCCGCGAGTTCCTCCAGCGTCACCTCTCCATCCGGTCCCACGATGCCCAGCTTGTCCGCGGCCGCGATGGCGTCGAAGCGCATCCTGGCGTCCGCGGACTGGAGGTCGTCGAAGAACAGGTGGTCGCCGTGGATGGTGAGCTGCACCGTCTCCGTGCCACCGCTGGGCACCGTGACGCCCTTGCCGACATCCGGGCTCTCGCAGTGCTCGTAGAGGGTGTTGAGCGGGAAGCCCCAGCGGAAGCGCTTGGTGGTCGAGCCCTTGGTGGCCGTGCCCTCCACGTAGATGGACCAGCCCTCCTTCTTCATCTGCTCCACGTCCGCCGCGTCCGCGGTGGCCGCCGTGGCGTTTGGCCAAGGCGCGATGGAGTACTGCACCTCGTCCCAGGTGTCCGAGGGCAAGTCCGTGAAGGCGGCCACGTTCACGGGGCCGGGCTTGTGCACATCGAACACGCGCGCGTCCGCGCGGTCCGCCGCCACGTCGCCGCCGTGCTTCGAGACCTTCAGCTCCCCGAGCGTCACCAGGAACTTGCTGTAACGGATGCTCCAGCCGTCCGCGAACGCGGCGGCGGGAATCTCCTTCTCGATGAAGTCCTCACCGTAGGTAGTGAACGTGACGTTGCCGGGGCTGCCGCTGCATGACACGAGCCCCAGGACCGATAGCCCCAGCATCCACTTGTGCTTCATTGCGCTGCTCCTTCCACCCACGTCGCGACGTAGGCGCTGGTGTCTTCCACGCCTCGGGTCAGCGCATTCTGTGCCTGACTCTCCGCGGGGAAGTGGGAAATGCCATCCGGGCCCGCCGAGGCCACGGTGGCGAAGTCGATGCGGCCGAGCCACGTCTTCAGGTCCACCGCGATGCGCACCCGGCCACTCTCCTTCTTCATCGTGCGCTCGAAGCGGATTCCTTCGATGGCCTTGGGCAGATCCACCGTCGCGTCGAAGTGCACACTGCCTCCGTCCGCGTGGCGCGCCGTTCCTCGCACATGCACCGCGTGGCCCGTCAGGGCTCCCGAGGCATCGGTGGACGCGGTGGGCGGCGTGAGCGTCAGCTCCAAGGAGCCGTACTCTCCTGTCACCGCGTTGGCGTCTCCGAGCGTCACGGGGCCCGCGAGGAGATCCACCGTGTGCGTGGTCAGCACCTCGCCCAGGGCGTCTCCCGCGATGTAGTGCCCTGGGTGCGCGTTCGCCGTGCCCCCGATGAGCGAGTACCAGTCGAAGCGCGGCGCTCGGCGCGAGATGAGGACCCGGCCCTCGAAGAATCGGACAGGGCCCATGGAGACGAAGAGGGACTCGGGGGTGACGCTCCAGCCCTTCTCATTGGGGCCCGTCATCGGGACGGCGGTCACCTCCACGGGGAAGGTGATGCGCTCCTCTGCGCTTCCGCAGCCCAGGCTCGTCAGCCCGAGGGCCAGCGCGCACGTCGCTTGTTGCCATCGCGTCACAGGTGCAACTCCAGGGTAAGCGAGGCCTCTCGGGGAGCCCCCGCGGTGAAATGTCTCGAAGGGACGAGGCTCGCGGGTGCGCTCGGGTCGAAGCGCGAGCTGTAGACGAACTCCCCGTCACGCCACCGCGCGTCGAGCAGGTTCTTCACGTCCAAGCGCAAGCCCACGTCGTCACGCCGCGCCGCGAGCAGCAGGTCCGCCAGGAAGACGGAGTGACTGCGCTCGTCGAAGGGCAGGGGACGCGGGCCGAGGAACGTCAGTCCCGTGCCCGCGAAGAAGGTTCCGTTCCAGAGCGAGGCCGCTCGCTCCCAACCCACGTCCGCGCGCGCGACGAACGGCGCGAAGTAGGGCAGCAGGGTCTTCGTCTTCGTGACGTAGGCGTGGGCCACCGTGGCGCTGAGCGCGGCGGTGACTCCTGGGAGCGGACGGGCCTGGAGCGCGGCGGTGATTCCCGAGCGCAGGGTCTGGCCCGTGAAGACCGTGGTGCCCACGGTGTGGTCGAAGAAGAAGTCATCGGCCACCTGCGAACCGAAGGCGCTGGCCTGCACGGAGAGGCGCTCGCCCTCGCGGCGCGCTCCCAACTCGGCGCCGTGGACCGAGACGAAGGGCGCGCGTTCTCCCTCGGCGAGGCCGCGGGCTTGGGGCGAGCGGAACCCATCGCCATAGCTGGCGAAGAGGCCCCAGGTCTCCGAGAGTGCGTACTCCAGTCCGGCCTTCGCACCCAGGTGCACGCCGAAGGCGCTGCGCGAGTAACCCTGGCCGTCATAGAAGCGCGGGTCTCGGAATGCGAGGGCGTCGAAGACCTCCGCGCCCAGCGCGTCCGCGCGCCCGCCGAGCCGCAGCGCCCACCGGCCCATGGAGAGCCGTCCTTCGGCGTAGCCCCAGACATCCGTCTGGGTGAAGTGCGCGTCGATCTGGTCTTCGAAGAAGGTGCCGTCGGTCTCTCGGTAGCGCCGCTGGGTCTGGGTCACGCTGTCTCGTCGAGTCCCGAGCCCCAGCTCCAACGAGGCGGGATGTCCGAGCACGCGCAGCGGACGCCGGTGCTCCACCTTCGCGCCCAACGTGGTGCCGTCGTTGGTTTGCTCCAGGCCATCGCCACGGTCATCCACGCGGAAGCCGGTGAAGTTGTTGCGCAGCCGCAGGTCCGAGAGGATTCCGAACACCTCCAGCTTCGTGCGCGCCGTGCCCTGTCGAGGCAGCTCGATGCCCAGCAGGAGCTGGTGGCGCGACACGGTGCCGCCCTGCCGAGGTGTGGAGGCGGCGAAGAAGGTGCTGCGGCCGAGCTCGTAATCGTCCTCACGCACGACCCCTGGCGAGTCGAAGCGCGTGACGTAGCTGCCCACGACGGCGCGGGCCGTGAGTCCTTCCCCGAGGTGGGTGATGGCTTGGGCGAGGAGGGCGGCTCGGCCATGGCTGCGCTGGGGACCGAAGCCGTCGCCCTGGCCCAGCTCCACCGCGGCGAAGGTGCCAGGGTCGTCTCCCGGGCGCACCGTCGCCACGAGTCTCCGCTGTCCGAACTGGCCCATCGTTCCGGCGAGCCAGACGCCGGGCTCCCGGGCTCCCAGTTCGAGCCTCACCGTTCCGGCGACCGCGAAGTCTCCCTGGAACGCGCGATAGGAGCCCTCGGTCACATCGAGCGCGTTCACTGCCTCCGGGATGATGAAGTTCGTATCCGCGTAGCCGAGTGCGTGGATGTGGCTGACTTCGTTGACCGGTAGCCCCGCCACGTTCAGCTCGACGTCTTGGCCGTGCAGTGCATCGAAGCCGCGCAGGAACAACTGCTGCGCCTTGCCCTCTCCGCTGTGCTGTGAGGCGACGAGCCCGGGAACGACGCGCAGGACATCCACCGCGTTCGTCCTGGGCGCTGCGTCCAGGACGTCTCGCTCCAGCACTACTTCCGAGGCGCTGCGTGGGGCGCGAGTGGCGCGAACCACGGTGGATTGCGTGGGCCGCGCGTCCGGTGTCGTTGCTCGAGCGGGGGCGAGCTGGGGAGATGGCTCGCCTGCCGTGTCGAGCCGTTCCTCTGGGGGATTCGTGGGCTCGGGAGCGGGGCTGGGATGTGTCTCTTGTGCGGCTGTCGCCTCGACGGGGCTCGTGCTGGCGTGTGGGGCTGGAGCGTGCTCGGTGGCTGGCGCTGGGCTGGCTTCCTTATGCAACTCCGTGGCGTTTGTTTCACTGTCACGAGAGGTGATGCCCGCTCGCTCGCGGACGGATGGCGGCGGCGCTCCTTCTTGGGCGAAGGCGGGCGTGAGGAGGACACACGTCGACACAGAGAGGACGAGGAGGGACACGGACGAGGGACCACGGCATGAGGGAGCGGACGCGTCTCGGACCGCGCACGTGTGACACACGCGCACGCCGAGCCGCGCCCATGACGGCGCACCACGACGACCTCACGCGAGTTCAGCGCGCGCGGCCGTGTGGATGCAGGGGACGTGTCTGGGGAAGCTGGCCGCTATGGGCCTTGCGGCATCGCCGTGGGACGCAGCTTCGTCCCTGGCGCAGGACCTGGCGCGTGTTGCCGGTCAACCGTCCACGAGACCCACCGCACCGCGGGCGGAGGCGGCGCGCTCCAGGTCGTCGCCACGGCCAACAGGTGCTCGACCGAGCCGCTCGGGTGCTGATGCGCGTGGGAGGCGGGCCGCTTCTTGCCGGGCGTGGCGTCGCTGGGGTCGTTCGGGTGGGTGTGCTCGCCCGGGCCGTGCCCGTGGACGTGCGCCGCACCACCGCCCAGGCCTCCCCCGTGACCCACCACCGCGTGGACCACCGGCGCG
This sequence comes from Citreicoccus inhibens, assembly GCF_019039035.1. Lineage (GTDB taxonomy): Bacteria > Myxococcota > Myxococcia > Myxococcales > Myxococcaceae > Citreicoccus > Citreicoccus inhibens. Next base: position 10,130 of record NZ_JAHNZT010000009.1, read on the forward strand.
ACCAGGAGGCCGTACACCAGGACCATCAGGCCCAGGCACGCCACGTCGCGTCGGTCTCGAGGGTCCAGCACCGCAGCTCACTCAGGTCGGGGAAGAGGAGGGGCGCCGTGCCTAGCCTGTCCCTCGCCCGACATACAAGCCCCGCATCCCCACGGTGCCGGACAATCCATACTCCCCGTCGGGTCCCTTGCCCCGTGGACCTCTTGACGCAGCGCAGCGGATTCCGCTGTCTTGGCAGACTTCTCGCCATAAACTCACGCCGTGCGCTCTGAATCCGCCGCTCTCCTCCAGCCCTCCGTGTCCGAAGGTGCCGTGCCTGTCGCCCCCCCTCCTCGCGCGGAGCGCCTGCACGCACTGGCCGCGCGGGAGTTCGATGTCCTCATCATCGGGGGCGGGGTGGTGGGCGCGGGCTCGGCTCGGGACGCGGCCCTGCGTGGGCTGCGCGTGGCCCTGGTCGAGCGTGAGGACTTCGCGAGTGGAACGTCCAGCCGCTCGTCGCGCCTCATCCACGGCGGCCTGCGCTACCTGGAGCACGGCCACCTGGGGCTCGTGTTCGAGTCGAGCATCGAGCGGCAGCGGCTCCTGAGGCTCGCGCCGCACCTGGTTCGCCCGCTCGCGTTCGTGTGGCCCGTCTATGCGGGCGCTCGGGTTCCGCGCTGGAAGCTCAACGCGGGCTTGATGCTGTACGACGCCCTGGCCCTGTTCCGGAACGTGAAGGGCTACCGGCGCCTCAATGTTCCGCAGCTGAAGGAGGCCGAGCCCGGCCTGCGCACGGACGGCCTCAAGGGCGGTGCGCGTTACTACGACGCGGCCACGGACGATGCGCGCCTCACGCTGGCCAATGCCCTGGGCGCGAGCGCGGCGGGCGCGGTGGTGGTCAACCATGCCTCCGTGCAGCGACTGGTGATGGAGGATGGCAAGGCGCGCGGCGCGGTGGTGCGCGATGCCGTCTCGGGGCAGGAGCTCACGGTGCGCGCGCGGGCCATCGTCAACGCGACGGGGCCGTGGAGCGATGAGGTCCGGCGCCTGGAGTCCACGGGCGCGAGCGGCGCCACGGTGCGCGGCAGCAAGGGCGTTCATCTCGCGGTCCCTCGCGAGCGCCTGGGCAACCGCGACGCGCTCACCGTGCTCTCTCCGGTGGATGGGCGGGTGATGTTCATTCTTCCCGCGGGCCCCTTCGCCATCATCGGCACGACCGAGACGTCCACGCATGCCCACCCGGCCGAAGTGCGCGCGAGTGAGGCGGATGTGACCTATCTGTTGAACTCGGCGAACGCCTTCTTCCCCGAGGCGCACCTCACCCGTGAGGACGTGGTGAGCGCGTGGGCGGGGATCCGTCCCCTCGTGGCGCGCGGCTATCACGGGGGCGACTCCGACGCGGGCAGCGCGAGCCGCGAGCACGCCATCGACGTGAGCCCCTCGGGCGTGCTGGCCATCAGTGGAGGCAAGCTCACCACCTTCCGGGTCATGGCTCGCGACGTGGTCAACGCGGTGGAGCGGCACCTGGGGTTGGCGCATCGCAAGCCGGTCACCGAGTTCCTGCCTTTGCCGGGCGGAGACATCGCCGACCTGGATGCGGAGCTGGAGTCGGCTCGCCAGGAGACGGGCGACGCGGCGACCGCCGTGCACTTCGTGCAGGCGTATGGCAGCGCCTGGCGCCACGTCTGGGCACTTACCCGAGCGCAAGGGGCACTTGCCCGACCGCTCGCCGCGGGGCTGCCGTATCGGTGTGCCGAGGTCGCGTGGGGCGTGTCGCACGAGCTGGTGCTCACGTTGTCCGACGTGTTGACCCGTCGTCTCAAGGTTGCCTTCGAGACGCGGGATCAAGGGCGGCAGGCCGCGCGTGTGGCGGCGAGCGTCATGGCGCCGCTGCTGGGCTGGGACGCGGCGGAGCAGGAGCGACAGCTCGCGGCCTACGACGCGGATGTCCAGCGCGTCTTCGGCGTGGACCCGGCGGAGACCTGACGCCACACGTCCTCCTCCCCTCACACGTCCGACGTCCGACGTCTGCCCACCCAAGAGGGGCGGGCGAGTCGGAAGACGGACAGCTCTTCGAGCAGCCTCTAGGCGGCCGTGCTTAACTTCGCGGTGGGAACGGGAAGGGTCGGCGGTCCGTTCCCCCGGCCGCGTTCCTGGGTCGGCGGCCATGGCAATCCGTGGCCTGGGCGCGTGCGTGAAGGAGAAGCGACGATATGAAGCGTTGGCTTTGGCTCGGGTTGTTCGGACTCATCGCTTGCAAAGACAAACCTCCCCCCACGCAGGCGGCGCAGGTCTGCCCCGGGACCAGTGAGGAGTCCCTGCCGTCCACCGCGAAGGCGGAGCTCACCCAGGCCACCGAGGACGTGCTCGTCACCTTCAAGCCGCGTGCGTCCGCGATGAGCGCGGCCGTGGCGACGACGGACTTCGCCGCGGGCCTCGAGCGCTCGGGCGCCATCGTCAAGCATCGCTTCCCTCGGCTGCGCACGGTGTCCGCGCGCATGACCCCCGCGGCGCTCGCGGCGCTGAAGAACAACCCCGACGTGGAGTCGGTGGAGCCCAACCGTCCGGTGCACGCGCTGGGACTGTCGCCGGGGCTGCCGCCCACTTCGCTGATGGGCGTGACGGCGCGGAACACGGTGGGGCACGTGGGCGAGTACACCGAGGGCCTGAAGATGGTGCAGGCCCCGCAGGTGTGGGACGCGAACAATGACGGCGTGCTGGACGATGGCCGGCCCACGGGCGCGGGCATCACCGTGTGTGTCATCGACAGCGGTTGGGACAACCGTCAGCCGGAGTTGCAGGCCGCGTACGCGGGCGGCAAGGACTTCGTCGACAACGATGACGAACCGTTGGATCAGAAGGTGGACGTCGCGGGCAACGTGACGTGGGGCGGTGGTCACGGCACGCACGTGGCGGGCACCATCGCGGCGCAGCTCGCGGCGGGCGGACACGTGCTTCCGGGGCAGGACCCCAACGGCGTGGTGGGCGTGGCGCCGGGCGTGTCCCTGCTCATCGCGCGCGTGCTGGACGTGAAGGGCAATGGCAGCACGGCGGACGTCATCGCGGCCGTGCAGTGGTGTCATGATCAGCACGCGCAGATTGCCTCGCTGTCGCTGGGTTCTCCGGAGCCGTCCGACAAGGAGAAGGCCGTGTTCGAGGCGGTGTGGGAGGGTGGCACCAAGCCGACGAGCATGCTGTCCATCGCGGCCAGCGGGAACGCCGGTTCGGATGACCCGGCCCAGTCGCAGCCCATCTCCTATCCGGCCGCGTATGACACGGTGATGGCCGTGGGCGCGGTGGACATGACGGGCAAGCACGCGAGCTTCTCGCAGTACGGCCCGCAGCTCTCCGTGGTCGGGCCGGGCGTCAACGTGCTCAGCTCCGTCATCATCGACTCGGCGTCATACGCGGACATCTCATCGGGGGGCGCGCGCTTCCCGTCCACGCCGCTGGAGTACACGGGCGTGGGCTCGTACACGGGCCGGCTGGTGAACTGCGGCGTGGGTGACAGCATCCACGCGTGCGGGACCGAGGCCACCTGCGATGGCTTCGTCGCCTATGTGGACCGCGGCGGCGGCGTCTTCTTCGAGGACAAGGCGCGCAATGCCATCCAGGCGGGCGCGCGCGCGGTCATCATTGGCAACAACGACGGGGATGATGGCGCGGGCAACTTCACGCTCACCAATCCGTCGCGCATCTGGGTGCCGACGTCCTCGGTCTCGCTCGTCTCGGCGCAGACCATCAAGGGGCTCTTCGGTGAGCAGGTGACGGTGGACGTCAACGGCGTGGACTACCAGCGCGAGACGGGCACCTCCATGGCCACCCCGCACGTGTCCGGCGTGGCCGCGCTGGTGTGGAGCTCGCGCCCGAGCCTCACCGCGCAGCAGGTGCGGACCGTGCTGGAGAACACGTCGAAGCGAGACGACTCGCCGGGCGTCCCCCTGCATGATGACAAGTTCGGCTGGGGCCTCGTTCAGGCGCTCGACGCCATCAACAAGGCCGCAACGCTTCCTGCTTCCACGCCGTGAGCCCGAGGGGCTTCGCGCCCCAGGGGTTCGCGTCATGAGCGCCCTCGGTCCTCGGCGGGACCGGGGGCTTTCTCTTGTCCCGGTGGGCTCAGCGCGCGATGGAGAGCACCACGGGCGTGGCCACGAGGCACGCGCCCACGCGCGCCTCGATGGCGGCCACGGCCTCACGCGTGGGATCCACGCAGGTCTCTCCCGCGGGGACGGACCAGGCCTCGAGTCCCCAGGCGTCCTCGGCCGGAGTCGGTGGGAGCTGCTGCGTCACGTTGAAGACGATGAAGAGCAGGGCGGCGATCGCCCCCAGCGCCATCTTCCCCTGGTGAGACCAGCGGCCCTGGGTCCGGGCTCGCAGGGCCTGCGCGGACGCGAGCCGGGCCTCCAGCGCCGAGAAGTCGAGCGCGCGACGATGCGGCGCGCGGCGTGCGCGCTGCGCCATCCATCCACGCTCCAGCTTCAGCCACGCCATCGATTGGGTACAGGCGGCGCAGCTGTCCACGTGGTGCTGGACGCGCTCGGCCTCGTCGAAGGGGAGCTCGCCCGCGAGCAGGGCCTCCAGCGGATGTTCAGGACAAGGGGCGTTCATGAATGGCCTCCGACGTGGTCCGCCAGCCGCTCGCGCAGTTGAAGGCGCGCGCGGTGAATCTCATTCTTCACCTTGGGGAGCGACCAGCCCATGACCGAGGCGATCTCCTCGTAGGGCAGGCCATGGTCGATGCGCAGCAACAGCGCCGCGCGTCGCTCCTCTCGCAGTGCCCCCAGCGCCTCGGCCAGCAGCCCCTCCAGCTCCCGGTCCAGCAGCAGGTCCTCCGGGGAGGGCGTGGGCAACACCGCCTCGACCTGCCCCTCGTGGGCCTCGTCGTCCACGTCCACGTGGGTCATGCCCCGCCGACGCCGCGTCTCCAGGTACACGTTGCGCGCGATGCCCAACAGCCACGCGCCCAGCCGGTCCCCATCGCGCAGCGCTGATAGCCGGCCATGGGCCCTCACGAAGGTCTCCTGCGTGGCCTCATCCGCCGCCGCCTCGTCGCGCAGCAAGTCGCGCAGGAAGCGCCAGACCGCGGGGGCGTGCCGCTCGAACAGGGTTCGGAAAGCGGCGGGGTCTCCGGCGCGCGCTCGACGCAGCAGCGTGGATTCCCGGTCCGTGTCGGACGGAATCACACTCACCATTGCCATCTTCACCGCGGAAAGGAAGGCCACGTCCCACCGTGACATGAACGGGGCGGTGGTTTCAGCGGCCGTTGATTTTCTTTCCCCTGGGGCGGATGTCCGGCGCTACCGCGCGGAGTCGAGGCCCGCCTTGCGCAGCTCGTCGTCGATGATGCGGCGGAAGTGGTCGATGGGCTCGGCGCCCACCACGGAGCGCCCGTTGATGAAGAAGGTGGGGGTGGCGCCGGCGCCAATCTTGATGCCCTCGGCCATGTCTGCCGCGATGCGCGCGTCGTTCTTCCCGGTGTCGAGCGCGGTGCGGAAGGCCCTCATGTCCAGCCCCAGGCTCTGGGCGTAGCCCTCCAGCGAGGCTCGGTCCAGCGCGCGCTGATTGCTGAAGAGCAGGTCGTGCATCTCCCAGAACTTGCCCTGCTCGTGCGCGGCCAGCGCGGCGGAGGCGGCCAGCTTCGCGTGCGGGTGCATGGGCAGCGGCTGCTGCTTGAAGGCCACGCGCAGTCGGCCCGCGTACTCCTGCTCCAGGGTCTTCAGCGTGGGCGCGGCGCGGCTGCAGAAGGGGCACTCGAAGTCGGAGAAGGCCACCAGCGTGACAGGGGCGTTGATGGGACCTCGCGAGGGCGCGGAGCCCACCTCGACCTTCTGCACGGGCAGCTCCTGCACGGGGCTCGGGGCGGCCCGGACGGGGGCTGCCTCCTGGCCTCGCGCGAGGATTCCCTCGTACACGTCCGCTGCGCGCGTGCCCGCCTTCACCTGTGCCCGCGCCTTCGCCAGCTCCTCATCCACGAGGGCGGAGAACTGCTCCAGCGGCAGCGCGCCCGACAGGAGTCGCCCGTTGATGAAGAAGCTCGGCGTCGCCGCTGCGCCCAGCTTCAGCGCGAGCGCCGAGTCGTGACGGATCCGCTCGGCCAGCTTGGGGCTGGACAGGTCTTGCTTCCACCGCGCCACATCCAGACCCAGCTCGCGCGCGTGGCCCTCCAGGTCCGCGTCTTCCAACTGCTTGGGGGCGTCGAAGAGGCGCTCGTGGAACTCCCAGAAATGGCCTTGCTCTCCCGCCGCGAGCGCCGCGAGGGCCGCGGGCGTCGCGCGCGGGTGGAGCTCCAACGGGTGGTGCTTCATCACCACGCGCAGGTCGCGGCCATAGCGCGCTTGGAGCTGCCGCACGGTGACGTTGGCGCGCGAGCAGAAGGGGCACTGGTAGTCGGAGAACTCGACGAGGGTGACGAGAGCGTCCTCGTCCCCCTTGATGGAAGCGCCCTCCACGGGCACGCGGAACACGGTGGGGTTCACGGGTGCGCCACGCGGCGCCGCGCTCGGCTTCAGTGCCACCATCGGTGCGGCCGCGCTCGGTGCGCTGACGCGGCCTCCCACGGCTCCCAGCACCAGCCCGACGATGAGGCTCACCCAGACACTCGGCTTGGACACGGACTCCTCCAGGGCGCGCGGCGGCGCGCGTGGACAGTTGTGCTTCGTGCCTGGTGAGTGACTCGCGCGTGGCGGGAGTTTCAGCGCGCGGTGCCTCGCGAATCGAAAAGGTCCGGATGGCAAGGGTGACCCTCCGAGCGGCGGACCCCGTGGTTCCCAGAGCGGTGGTTCCCGGGCGTCGCGCGCGCAGCTTTCAAGGGCCGGAAGGAGGACGCCACGCATGCGACGCAACATCTGGGCGGGGCTGGGCATCGCGGGGCTCGCGCTGGTGATGATGTGCGCGGGCGCGCAGCGGGCCCGTGGCTCGTCGCCTGCTCTTCGCGCGGTGCCTCGTCTGGCGCTCGCGCAGTCGGGAGGGAGCGCCCCGGACTCGTCCGGTGCCCAGGCTCCGACGAACGCGCAGACCCGCGGCGCGCCTCCTGGCTCGGCCGGCTCGCCCGCCACACAAGGAGAGCCGTCGCCGCTGGGGGCCTCGGGCACGTCGCGCGCCGGCAGCGCGCCTCCCCCGCAACAAGCTCAGGGCGCGCCATCGCAAGGTGTGGGAGGGGCGGGCTCTCCGCCCGCGTCGGGAAGTGAGCAGAGCACTCCGCCCGCGTCTCCTGCGCCGCAGCAGGGTGCTTCGACGGGCGCTCCTCCGGCCGCTCCTCCAGAACCGGGGACCGGCTCCTCGGCCCTGCCTCCTGTCGCGCCCACGGCCACGGGCGGCGGTGGCTATGCGGTGGTGGAGGCAGTTTTCACTGGCACGGTGCGCTCGGTGTCACCGCACGAGGTCATCATCGAGGATGCGGGGACGCGCTTGCCCATGGGCGTGTGGCCCGAGACCCGCATCCTCCGTGGCGGCCAGAGCATCGAGGTTCAACAGTTGAAAGTGGGCGAGCAGGTGCGCGCGGTGGTGAACCTGGTCGGGCACAATCAGACGGAGGAGATCGCTGTCCTGCCTCGCCCTCCGCCGAAGCGCTCGGAGCGGTGAGTCCCAGGCGAGCCACGTCAGTCGCACGATTCATGCACGTCCCAGCGTCGGAGGATCCCTTCATGACGGCGTATGACAAGTACCGTGCACTCCTGCGCAAGCTCGGGCTTGTGCGCGCGCAGCATTCCGGGCGCGACTCTCCCGAGGAGGATGCCCTGCTGGACGCGATGGATGAGGTCTGGTGGGAGATGTCCGAAGCGGAGCGCTCAGCGCTCGATGAAGAGCGGGCTCGCGCGCTCGGGGCCCTGCCTCCCCGCGCCGAGCCCTTTGCTCCCCCTCAGCACTGAGGCAGGCCGCTCACTTCCGCGAGGAGGTGAGCGGGGTCGAGCGTCCCTGGCCGAGTCCCGGGGACGCCGTGACCGCGGAGGACCGGCCCCGCTTGAGCCAGACCGCGCGCGAGTAGTCCCCCACCGCCGCGAGCGACAGCAGCCCGATGAGCGCCACGAGCGGGCGCACCGCGGGGGGGAACAACAGCACACACAGCAGCGTGAGGATCTGCAGCACCGTGACGGCCTTGCCGAGCGCGCGGGCCTTCAGCTCCACCGCGCGCAAGTCTGGCCGTACCCTCGCCACGAGGAAGCCCACGGCCGTGCCCACGTCGCGCACGAGCAGCAGCGCCAACTCGACGGGCTCGAGCAAGCCATCCAGCAGGCAGACGACCAGGGCCGTCACCATGAAGGCGCGATCCGCCACCGGGTCGATGATGGCGCCCCACCGCGTGGCGAGTCCTTGGGTGCGGGCAATCCAGCCGTCGAGGACGTCCGTGGCGGCGGCGAGGAGGACGAGCCCCGCGCGCAGCCAGGGCTCCGGCGTGATGATGAACGCCGCCGCGAGCGGGATGCGAGACAGCGACAGGGTATTGAGGAGCGTGAGTCTCGCCAGTCGGCGCATGACTCAGAAAAGGTAGTGCGCGCCTTCCCACACGCACGCGCGCATGGACCTGAGCGTTCAACGAAGGACTCCCAGGCATTCCCGCGCACGGGCGGGGCTGCCGCCGCGCGCACTCTTGCTCCCTGTCGTCGCGCCCGTCGACGTGAGCGCCTGCGCCCGCCAGAATCCAGCGCGTCAGCCGCGCGCACCGCTTCGGTCGCGATGCCTGGAGCCCTCGTCCGTGCCCCTCACTTCCCCGCGCCACCCCGCTTCGCTCTCCGCGCCCTGGCTTCGAGGCGTGGCCCGACAGCTGTCCCGTCTTGGACTCGTGGTGCTCTGCGCGACAGGTGCGAGCGCTGGCGCGGAGGAGGTCGTGCCCCGCGCGCCGACTCGGGAGGAGCGCGCGCGCTATCCATGGCTGGGCGCGGACGTGGCCGTGCGACCGTTGGATGTGGCCATCGCGCCCCCCGAGGGCTATGCGCGGGTGGCGGTGGAGCCGGGCTCGTTCGGCGCCTGGCTGCGCGGGCTGCCGCTGCGACCGGCCGGCACTCCGGCGCGCGACTTCCGCGGCGGGCGCGTGCTCGCGGGAGACGATGCGCGGCTGGCGGCGGTGGCCGAGTTGGATGTGGGCACCGCGAACCTTCAGCAGTGCGCGGACTCCATCATCCGACTTCATGCCGAGTGGCGCTGGGCCTCGGGGCACTCGGAGCAGATCGCCTATCGCTTCACCAGTGGCCATCTGGCGTCGTGGCCTCGGTACGCGGCGGGCGACCGGGCTCGGGTCTCGGGCTCGAAGGTGACGTGGGTGCGGGGCGCTTCGGCGGATTCATCCCGCTCGGCGTTCCGTTCGTATCTGGACCTGGTCTTCACCTACGCGGGCACGCTGTCGCTCCAGGGCGAGAAGGCTCGGCCTGCGCGCGCGGACGTGCGCCCGGGGGACTTCTTCGTCCTCGGGGGCAGCCCGGGGCACGCGGTGTTGGTGCTGGACGTGGCGGCCAACGCTCGGGGCGAGCGCGTGGCGCTGCTGGGCCAGGGCTTCATTCCCGCGCAGGACTTCCAGGTGCTCTCGCCAGGGGCGGGTGGCCCGTGGTTCTCCCTGTCGGGCGACACGGTGGCCACGCCGTTCTGGCAGCCATTCCCGTGGTCCTCGCTGCGGCGGATGCCGTCTCCCTGAGCGGCGCGCTCAGTGTCCGGCGGCATCCACCTCCGCCCACAGGCTGTGGCCCTCCAGGACCGTGTTGAGCGGCGCACGTCGCTCGGAGACGCGCAGGAGCACCGAGGCCAGCTCGTCCAGGAGGATGGGGCGCAGGCCGCGCAACAGGGGCAGGCGGGTGATGGTTCGGAGGCCGGGGATGGGGCGGTGGTACTCGCCCTCGAAGGCCGGTGGCCGCAGCACCGTGTAGGCGAGCCCGCTCTCGCGCACGAGCCGCTCGGCCTCCACCTTGGCCTTGAGGTACGCGCCTACAGGGCGGCCCGCGCCCATGGAGCTGAGCAGGACGAGGTGGTCCACGCCCGCCTGCTTCGCCGCCGCCACGAGCTGCCGCGTGGTGCCGATGTCGCTGCTCTCGTACGTGTCGCCCGCGGCGAAGCGCTTGCGCATGGTGCCGATGAGCTGCAGCACCGTGGTGCAGCCGCGCATGGCTTCCACCAGCGCGGGCGTGTCCGACAGCTCCAGCACGGCCTTGCGAGGCCAGTCGCGCACACGCTCCGTGTCCGCGCTCTGCGGCCGCACATGCGCCACCACGGGCACGTCGCGCGCGAGCGCCTGGCGCATCACCGTGCGGCCCGTGGCTCCAGTGGCACCCGCGATGAACAGCTGTCGGAGAGGCGTACTCATGGGACCTCGCGGCGAAGGGGACGCCCGCTTCTCAGCACAGCCCGGCCGCGCTGCCCAGTGGGGGACTTGCGCAAAGGGGCCCTGGCGGAACGGAGCGTTGTCCCACGGGCTCTCGTTCGGAACACAGCCGGCGGTTACATCCCGACCCACCACCCGAGGCCCGAGCGGGCCTCACGAGGAGGACGTCGCCATGTCAGGGAGTGTCATCGAGCTGGGAGACGCGGAGTTCGCGCGCGAGGTGCTCGAGTCGAAGGAGCCGGTGCTGGTGGACTTCACCGCCACGTGGTGCCCGCCGTGTCGGGTCCTCGGTCCGGTCATCGAATCCGTGGCCAAGGACTACGAAGGCAGGCTGAAGGTGGCGAAGTTGAACGTCGACGACCATCAGGCCACGCCACAGCAGTTCGGCATTCGCGCGATGCCCACGCTCCTGTTCTTCAAGGACGGCAAGGTCGCGGGGCAGATTGTCGGCGCGGTGCCGCGGACGCGAATCGAGCAGACGCTGCGCGAGATTCTGTGACGCCCTCGCGGCGGGCCGGGCGACCCGGGCTCGGTCCGTCGCGCGGCTTCGCTCGCGGCGAGCGCCCGGCAGGCCAGGCGCGTCTTCCGTCACGGGGGTGGAGGGCCCCCGTCGCGTCGAGGCGCCCGCGCCGCGAGGCCCGTGGGTGTCCCTCAGTCGACCCGCAGCGTCGCGCGCAGTTCGCTGTGGCTGCGTTCGCATCCTGACGCGCGGTCCGAGTGCCTCTCGATGTCTCGGATGATGATGGGACTCGCGTCGCCCTCGGAGCCACGCTCCGGGTGAACCACCTGATGGTTCCTCGCGCGCTCCATGACTCGCTTGCCCTGCGGGGTAATCAAGTTCCGGAGTGTCGTCAGTGAATGCGAGACTTGCTGAGTTTGTGTTTCCGGGCCCCCGCGTCTCTCCGCTCCCGCTATCATCCCGGCGGGCGGCCCCCCTCCTCCATGCGTCCCAGCTCCCTTGAAACACAGCCCCGGGTGGAAGACCTGGGTGTTGGTCCGTCCACCGACGCGGACGTGGTCGGTCGGCGCTACCGAGTTCTCGACTTCCTGGGCCGTGGTGGGGCCGGCACCGTGTGGCGCGCGCAGGACCTGCTCGCGGGCCCGGTGGCCATCAAGCGCCTGCACCAGACGGTGACGGACCTGGCGCGCAAGCCGGGAGAGGGCACGCCGGGCTCGTCCGCGACGCAGGGACTGGCGCTCACCCTGGCGCATGAGTTCCAGACGCTCGCGTCGCTGAGACATCCGCACGTCATCAGCGTGTTGGACTACGGCTTCGACGCCGAGCGCAGGCCCTACCTCACGATGGACCTGCTGGAGGATGCGCGCACGTTGGTGAGCGCGGGCACGTCGCAGCCGCTGGACGTGCAGGTCGGGCTGCTGGTGCAGACGCTCCAGGCGCTCGCGTACCTGCATCGGCGTGGCATCATCCACCGCGACCTCAAGCCCGGGAACGTCCTGGTGGTGCGCGGGCAGGTGAAGGTGCTGGACTTCGGCCTCGCCGTGGCGCGCGAGCATGCGCTCCAGGCCGCGCCCGCGGGCACGCCCGGCTACCTCGCGCCGGAGCTGTTCGAGGGACAGCCGCCCTCCGAGGTGACAGACCTCTTCGGCTTTGGCGCCATGGCCTGCCAGATGTTCTTCGGGCGGTTGCCCTTCGCGGGGCAGGTGCCGGCGCCCTCGGATTTTCCGCCGGGGCTCAAGGCCGTGTTGGAGCGGCTGGTGTCTCCGGATGCCCAGCTCCGTCCTCGCAACGCGTCCGAGGTCATCGCCTCGCTGTGCGCCGCCACGGGGCAGCCGGAGCCCTCTGAGTCGGCCGCGATGCGCGAGAGCTTCTTGCAGGCCGCTCGCTACGTGGGCCGCGAGCGGGAGCAGGGCCGGATCGCCGAGGTCCTCACGGGCGCGCTGAAGGGCAAGGGCGCCGGGTGGCTGGTGGCGGGCGAGAGCGGCGTGGGCAAGTCGCGCTTGCTGGAGGAGCTGCGCGCGCTGGCGTTGGTGCGCGGCGCGGTGGTGTTGCGCGGGCAGGCGGTGGGCGCGGGCGGCGGTCCCTATCAGGAGTGGCGCGCGGTGCTGCGCTGGCTGCCCATCCTCACCGAGCTGACGGACCGTGAGGCCAGCGTCCTCAGTCCGCTGGTGCCGGACATCGACGTGCTGCTCGGGCGGCCGGTGTCACGTCCCGCGGAGCTGGGCGCGGAGATGGCTCAGGCGCGACTCCTCCAGGTGCTGGAGGATGTGTTCGCGCGACTGGAGCAGCCCACCGTCGTCATCCTCGAGGACCTGCATCAGGCGCGCTCCGAGTCGCTGCACCTGCTCGCTCGACTGACGGCGCGCGCCACGCGGCTGCCGCTGCTGTTGCTGGGCAGCTTCCGCGACGACGAGGCTCGGCAGCTGCCCGCCACGCTGCCCGGGATGCAGGTGCTGCGGCTGCCTCGGTTGGAGGCGCAGGACATCGCGATGCTGGGCGAGTCCATGATTGGACCCGCGGGCCGCGAGCCGAACGTGGTGTCGCTGCTGCTGCGCGAGACGGAGGGCAATCCGTTCTTCCTCGTGGAGGTGGTGCGGACGCTCGCGGAGGAGGCAGGTGGGTTGGACCGGCTGGGCTCCATGACCCTGCCCGCGCGCGTGTCGGCGGGTGGCATGGGGCGGCTGGTGCGGCGCCGCCTGGAGAAGGTGCCCCCCGAGGCGCGCGATCTGCTCAACGTGGCCGCCGTCATTGGACGGCAGCTCGACGTGGCGCTGCTGCGCGAAGCCTCGCCGGGGCTGGATGTGGAGCGGTGGCTGACGGACTGCGCGGCCGCGTCGGTGCTCGACGTGGCGGATGGGCGCTGGCGCTTCGCGCACGACAAGCTGCGTGAGCGCGTGCTGGAGGACCTGCCTCGCGAGGAGCGGCCCGGCCTGCATCGGCGCGCGGCCATGGCGCTGGAGTGCGCGCACCCCGAGGGCTCCGAGTGGACGGCCGCGCTCGCGCACCATTGGGGCGCGGCGGGAGACCTGGCTCGCGAGGCGCTGTATTCGCAGCGGGCGGGTGAAGAGGCGCTCAAGGTCGGCGCGTGTCGCGAGGCGCTTCCGTTCCTGGCGCGGGCCGGTGAGTGCGTGGCGCTCCTGCACGGGAGCGACGCGACGCGACTGGGGCTCGTGGAGGCGCTTCAGGCGGAGGCGCGCTTCCAGCTAGGAGAGATGGAGGCGTTCCGCGCGCACGCCGAGCGGGCCCTGCGTCACTTCGGATGGCCCGTGCCGTCGAGCCGGGTGGGCTGGGGCCTGAGCACGCTGGGGCAGGTGGTGTCGCGGCTGGCGCAGAGCGCGCGGCCGGATGTGTTCGTGGATGATTCGGACGAGCGGCGCGAGGTGCGTCGGGTGGCGGGGCGTCTGCTCATGCGGCTGACGGACGCGTTCATCTACGCGCAGGAGGCGCTGCCGGTGCTGTGGACGGGCCTGCGCACGTTGAACCTGTGCGAGCCCGCGGGCCCCACGCCGGAGCTGGCGCGCGGCTACACGAACATGGCGGTGGTGGCTGGCACGGTGCCGGTGCGCGTGGTGGCGGATGCCTGGGCGAAGCGCGCGCGCGAGGTGGCGGAGCGGGTGGGCGAGCCGTCCGACTTGGCCTACGTGCTCAATCGCAACGCCGTGTACGGCGCGTACATGGCGCGCTGGGATGACGTGGAGGCCTCGCTGGAGCGGGCGATGACGCTCGTCGACTCCGTGGGGGACTTCCGGCTGGCGGAGGAGTGCCGCGCGCTGCGCGTGGTGTCGCTCTGTTACCAGGGGCACTTCGCCACGGGCCTTCCGTTGCTGGATTGGATGGAGGCCTCCGCGCGCCGCCGCGGTGCCGTGCAGACGCAGCAGTGGGTGCCGCAGATTCGCGCGCATTGCTTCGTGCGGCTGGGGCGCGACGCGGAAGTGCTGTCCATGCTGAAGCCGACCCTTGCCTGGACGGACCAGGAGGGCAGCGCCGTGGACGTGGTGGTGGTGAACGCGGCGTTCGCGCTGGCGTGTCTCCACGTGGGGGACCTGGCTGGAGCGCGAGAGGCGGCGGAGAAGTCCCTGGTCCGGTTGGCGGCGGGCAAGCCCGTGGCGCATTTCGCGCAGCTGGGCGCCACGGCCGTGGCCGAGGTCTTCTTGACGCTGTGGGAGAAGTCCGAGGGGGCGCCACCGGCCGAGCGGGCCGCGCTGGCTCGCGGCGCTCGCTCCGCGTGCAAGGTGATGGCGGCCTTCGCCAAGGTGTTCCCCTTCAGTCAGTCCGCGGCGTCGCGGTGGCGCGCGACGGAGCAGGGGTTGTCGGGCCAGCCCGCGAAGGCTCGGGCGGGCTGGGAGCGCGCCATCCGGGAGGCGCAGCAACTGGCGCTGCCCTATGATGAGGGCCGCGCGTGTTTGGAGTTGGGCCGGCACCTTCCGGAGACGGACGGCGCGCGGCGAGTGCAATTGAATCGGGCCGTGGAGCTGTTGTCGCCTCTGGGCGCGGCGCTGGACGTGGCGCGCGCGAGGGACGAGCTGGCCCGAGGCGGGGGATGATGGACCACGGTGATGTGGAGTGGCTGGCGTGCCCGTCGTGTGGTGGCCGGCTGGTGTTCCATGGGCAGATGACGGAGCGAGAGCACCTCCGGCATGGGGCGCTGCGCTGTGGCGGGTGTGGCGAGGCGTGGAAGGTGTCTCGGGGCCTGGCGCGGCTGTACCGCGAGGGCGAGGTGCGCGGCACGGATCGCCTGATGCGCGTCATCTACGACGGGCTGCCCGCGCTGCATGACCCGCTGACGGCGGTCCTCACGCCGCTGCTCCAGTCCGTGTCCGAGCCCGATGCGCGGGACCGGTACATGCGGCGCGTGGAGTTGGGTGCGCTGCGCCCACGTCTGGATGGGCAGCCCACGCGCATCCTGGAGGTGGGCGTGGGGACGGGCGCGAACCTCCCGCTCATTCATCGCGACCTGCCGCGAGGGCTGGACGTGGAAGTGTGGGGCGTGGACCTGAGCGAGGGGATGCTGACGCAGTGTCGCAAGCGGCTCGCCTCGGGGGAGCTGCCGCGCACGCGCTTGTTGATGGCGGATGCGCACGCGCTGCCGTTCCCGGACGCGATGTTCGATCGCGTGCTGCACGTGGGAGGCATTGGAGGGTATCGGCAGCCCCGCGTGGCGCTGGAGGAGATGGCGCGCGTGGCTCGGCCGGGCACGCCACTGGTGGTGGTGGACGAGCAGCTCGACAAGGCGGCGCGACCCAACTGGATGCAGCGGCTCGCCTTTCGAGCCATCACCTTCTACGACCGGAACCCGCACTGCCCCCGCGAGCTGTTGCCGCTGGGCGCCACGGGCGTCGTGGAGGAGCAGGTGGCGCCATTCTATTACTGTCTGACATTTCGCGTGGATTCTCCCAACACGCGAGCCATGTCAGGACGAGAGGGTACATCCTCGGCTGGCTAGCTGGAGCGTGGATGGAAAGTGAGAGAATTCCCTCCGAGTCTCAGCGAGCTTCGAGCAGTGACTCTCGGGATGTCTGTGCATGCGCGCCTTGGCTCAGGGATGAGTCGTACGCGCGGGCCCCATTGCTGTTGCTTGTCCGCTAGAGAGGATAGACTGAGGCAAGGCCTGTGCCTCCACTCCGCGGAGGGCAGTGGGGGCAGAATGATGGTTGCGCGTGGATGGGTGGTGTTGACGCTGCTGACCGTAGAGTGTTCTGGGCCGTCGTACCATGACAGCGGTGTGGGAACATGGTTTGGAAGGGATGCTCGCGGCGCCGTCTGGGGACGCGGGCCATGGCCAGAAGTCCATCCCGCTGATGATGTAGATGTGGTGATCGACCAGCTCTGCCCTGCACTCATGCTGCTCCCTGGTGCGACCGCTGGCTCGGCAGGCGAAGAGTACTGCGGTGCGATCTACAGCTTCAAAGGGGCCTTCCACGTGAGCTGGCCTGCACCAATCCACGCTTCTTCGACCTCCACGAACAAGACTTGCATTCCTCCCAGTGTCGTACGCGACGACCGTGGTCAGATCTCGGTGCTTGCGGACTATCATTCACATCCTTGGCGCCATTCTCGGATGTCCGAGAGGGATCGTTGGAAGTCGACTCAGCGTTACTCCTATCGAATCCAGTTCGACACGACCTGCACCATTGAAAAACTCATTCCGTTTGTATTCGAGGAACGCCCAGGAGAGGTCTACGAACGTCGCTCGGGACGGTGGGTTCTCACGGGCAGAATCTACGAGAAGAATACTGGACGGATTGAACCCGTGGGGTCGACACCATGAATCGTACCGTCATGTTGGCGCTGACCGTGCTTCCCCTGGTGGGCTGCTCGCTCTTTCACCGGCCCTATCGCCCTCCTCGCGCACCCGGGGCCGAGCGTGGTGACTATGCATTCCCGCAGCTAGGGGTCGCGGGTATTCCTTCGACTCGTGTCACGGGAGATGTGGCGACCGCCATCGCGATGGCGATGGATGACTTCTTTCTCTCGATGCCGCCGCTTCCCACGGACGCGGATGAAGTTACCCGCTGTCTGCGCCAGCGGGATGTTTGGGCCGTCCAGGTCGTGCCTCACTCAGAGCACACCCTCATTGTCGAGATTGCGCCGCGCCACGAGGCCTGTGACCCGAACAATGTCACCCTGGATGGCGAAGCGCTCTATGCCATCGATACTCAGACATGGCGGATCCTCTCTGTAAGGAAGTAGAGCCCTCGCCTGCCGAGGAGCGCACTTCGGTAGGAGCTCCCAGCCGCGCGCGCAACATTCCAAGCTGGGAGAGTGGGCCGTCCGCGGGGAGTGATTCCGGAGATGCAGTTGCAGTTGAAGTTCGTTCCGCGCCCAGGTGGGAAGTTCTTGGGGACGAGTTCGAGCAGTGCCGGAACTGTGACGCCTCCGCCGAAGGCCACCTTCTCCGGTGGCGTTGGCCCGGGTGCTTGCGGGCCACGGGCGTCAGGGATTGAGCACCAGGTCCAGCAGGCGCAGTGTCATACCTCCGCTGAAGTCGATGGTCGCCCCGTTGAACCAGGCCGCGTCCTCACCCACCAGCACCGTGACGAAGCGGGCGACTTCTTCGACGGTGCACATGCGCCCCGCAGGATTCAGCTTCGCGTGTGCCTCCTCCAGCCTCGCCAGTGCTTCCGGCGAGTACACGTGCCGCAGCGCGGGCGTCATCACCGTGCCGAACTTGAGCAGGTTCACCCGGTGGCCCCTCGGCCCCAGCTCCATCGCCAGGTGCCGCACGTACATCTCCAGCGAGGCCTTCGCCGCGCTGATGAGCCCTGTGTTTCCCAGGTGCGTCTGATCCAACGGGTTCTGCAATCCCAACAGGCGCGCCTCGGGTGCCAAGAGGTCCCTCGCCACCAACGCCTGCGCCCAATACACGAACGAGTGCGCCATGCAGTCGAACGTGCGCTGGATGCGGCGCGGGTGCAGCCGGTCCTCTCCCGTCGACAAGAAGTGTCCCACCGATGCGCCCGCGATGGAGTGCACGAACAGCTTCACGCTCCGCGGCCCCGCGCTCGCGAGTAGCGCGTCTGCGCCCGCCTCCGCACCCTCCGGCGTGGAGGCGTCCGCCTGCCGCAGCACCACGTCTCGCCCCTGGGCTCGGACGCGTCGCTCCACCTCCGCCGCTTGCTCCGCGTACCGCCCTCGGTGCACCCCGAACACGTTCAGGCCCGGCCGTTGCGCCACCGCTTCGGCGATCGCCGCGCCTGTTCCCGACGACGCCCCCAGGATGACCGCCCACGTCCCGTCCCCGACTTCCCGACCGCTCATGCCGCGACCCGCTCCTCGTTCGTGTTCCGTTCCTGCCCGCGCGCTCGGTCCAGCAGGGCCTGCACCGCGCCCATCACTTCGCGATGCATGCCGCGCCATGCCTCGGGGTCGTTCGCGTCGAAGCCCGCGTCCAGGTGTCGCTCCAGGGGCTCGCCCACCCACTGGGTCACCTTCACCGGGAAGGGCAGCGCCAGCGGCCACAGCCCCGTCGCGCCCACGCCCAGCCACAGCGGCAGCTTCCCCGGCAGGCCCAGGCGCTTGCCCAGCGCGGCCCCGTCGTTCAAGCCCACGTAGAAGTCATCCATCCCCGAGCCCCCCACGGGAACAATCGGCAGCCGATACCGCAGCGCCAGCCGCAGGTAGCCCAGCCGCTCGCCCCAATCCACGCGATACCGGTGACGGAAGCTCCTGCATCCCTCCCGCGTGCCGCCAGGCTGCACCAGCACGTGCTCGCCTCGCGCCACGGCCTCCGCCAGTCTCGGGTCGTCCCCGGTGACGAAGCCCAGCCCGTCCGCCACGCGCCGCATCCCTGGCAGTGCCCCGAAGGCGCCGTGCGCGATGCCGTGGGGCAGGTAGCCCAGGCGCTCGTGCAGCGTCACCGTCAGCATGCACAGGTCCAGCGCGAGCGGTCGCCCGTGATAGCCCACGATGAGCTTGGCTCCGGGCCGCAGCAGCGGCTCCAGGTTCACCACGTCATAGCGGTGATAGCGACGCAGCAACCCGAACGCGCGCAGCCACGCCGCCAGGGGCAGCCCTCCCGCCGCGTTCACCCGCCCACCCGGTACAGCACCGCGCCATACGAGACGCCCGCGCCCACGCCCACCAGCAACACCCGCTCCCCCGGCCGCACGCGCCCCGAGCGCATCAGTTCGTCCAGGCTGGTGCCCAGCGACGCCGAGCCGATGCTCCCCGTCTTGTGCACCACGCGGATGCTGCGCTCGGCCGGCACCTCCAGCACCTGGAGCATCGTGTCCAACATGCTGCCGTTGGGCTGATGCGGCAGCACCCACTCCACGTCGCGCAGCGACACCTGGGCCTGCGTCAGCGCCGCGCGCGTGGCGGTGAGCACCGCGTCCAGCGCCACCCGCGTCATCTCCTTGCTGTGGGTGAGGAAGCGCATCCACTCGCGCTGCCCGGTGAGCTGCGGGTTCTGCATCATCACGTCCGGCGGCAGCGTCCCGTTGTTGCCGAACGCCGAGCCCAACACGCCCTCACCCGGTCGCGCCTCGCCCAGCACCGCCGCCGCCGCCGCGTCTCCGAACACGAGGTAGGGCCGAGGGTCCTCCGGCGTCATCGCCCGCGTGCTCATCTCCACCGAGACGATGCCCACCGGCCCCAGCCCCGTCGCCACCGAGCGCGCCGCCAGGTCGAATGCGGTGAGGAAGCCCATGCAGGCGTTGTTGAGGTCCATCGCGTCGCACTCGCCCGCGAGCCCCAGCCGCGCCGCGATGCGGTTCGCCGTGGCGGGCGCCGTCACGTCGCCCCCAATGCTGCTCACGTAGATGATCCGCCGCAGCGCTCGCGCCGGAAGCTCCGCGCGCTCCAGGGCCTTCTCCAACGCCTGCGCGGCCAGCTCGGAGGACTGCGTGCCCGGAGGTGCGTGGTAGCGCACGTGGATGCCCGTCTTGCGCTTCACCTCCTCGGGGTCTCGCCCCACTTGGGCGCAGACCTCCTCCGTCGACACCGCGCGGCCCGGCAGCACGCCGGCCGTGCCCAGGATGCGGACCGGAATCACGCCGCCCTCCTTCCCGCCGCGCCCTCGGGGAGCTTGCTGCGCCGCTGGAGCTTCTCCCAGTGCGCCGCCAGCTCCTCCAGCTTCGCCTCCAACACCGGGTCCTGCTCGGCCTGCGTGATGATGTCTCGCGCGCGCGTGAACTCCATGGCCGTCAGCAGCGGCTCACTGCGCGAGAGGATGTCGAAGCCCACGTCCGATTGCTGCGTGCCCACCTCTCCGCTGTTGTGCAGCAGGAGGACGCCGCTGGCCACCAGGTCCAGCGCGCGCTCCAGCGGGTTGAGCGCCGCGATGAACCGGCCAATCGTGCCGGGGAACAGCGGCTGTCGCGAGCTGTGCCCGAACGGGAAGATGTTGCCCGCGAAGGTGAGGTCCGCGCCGGCGCGCAGCAGCGCCTCGGCCGGGACGTTGCTCGTGAAGGCGCCGTCCACGTAGCGCGCGGGCGGCAGCAGCGTGGGCGCCCAGATTCCCGGCGCGGAGCTGCTCGCGCGCACCGCCAGCGCCAGCGGACCTTCCTCCATCGCCGTGCACAGGCCCGTGGTCAGGTCGCTGGCCACCGGCAGGAAGCGCGTCGTCAGTGAACCCAGCGCCACGTTCCCCAAGTCTCTCTCCACGCGCCATTGCAGCGCGCGCGTGGTGATGACCGAGGCCAGCGCCGCCGCCGTGATGCGGCGACTCATGGCCTGGTCCACCAGCAGGTCCAGGCCGCCGAGCCCATTCGCGCCGTCCAGCGCGGTGCCGCAGAAGTAGCCGCCCACCGCCGAGCCCATGCTGGCGCTGCTCACCATGTCGATGGGGATGCCTCGCCGCACCATCCAGCGCAGCACATGCACATGGTAGAAGCCCCACACGCCGCCGCCGCTCAGCGCCACGCCCACGCGCCGATGCGTCACCGCTCGCGCCCACCGCGCCAGACTGTCCAGCGTCCCCGCGTTCAGCCCCAGCGCCTCCAAGGGCGCATCGCCCACGGGCGCCTTGCGCTCCAACTCGTCCCAATCCAACCGCACCCAGACCGGCGCCAGCAGCTCCGGCTCGAGCCCCGCGTCCCCATCGTCGCGGAGGTGACGGCCGCACAGCTCCTGCTCCTCGGGCGGGCGCCTCGGGTGGACGAGCACCGTGGGCAGCGTGCGGTGCGCCAGGGAGCGCAGCAGCGGACGCACCCGCGCCGTGGGCGCGTTGGTCGCGGGCGGGCGATCCACCAGCCGCACCGTCTTGTCCTGCTCCAGCCCCGGCGGCTCGAGGCCGTCCAGGAACACGTAGTCGAACCTCGCCTCGCCGGTGTGCGAGAGCACGAACTCGCGCACCTGCTGCTCCGTCACGTCGGCGGGAACTGTCGCGGAGTACACGCCGTCCGCGCCCAGAACGGGCGGCGCGGCCTGGGCGCCCTGCTTCAAGAGCAGCAGCCGATCCCCGAAGTCCCGTACCTGCACCTTGGCCAGGAGGCCCACCAGCAGTGACAAGGGCACCCCGCGCAGCTCGGGCGCGGTGGAGAACGCGACCACCTCCGCGCGCTGATCCACCGAGTGCTGGCGTCCCCCTTCACTCCCGAGCAAATCCAACCCGAGGTCCTGGCGCAGTCCGGCGCGGGCCTCCGCGAGGTTCAACACGGCCTCACGGGGGAAGAACAGCGCGCGTGCGCGGGAGATGGCCGTCACGGTGGCGGAGGCGATGCCGCGCACCACCGACTCGACGCCCAGCACCTGTCCGGCCCTCAGCTGGAGGAGCACCAGCCCGTCGCGCCGTGCCTCCAGGATGCCGTCGCTGAGGAGGAAGAATCCGTCGAAGGGCTGGCCCTCCTGGCAGACCTGTTGGCCCTCCTCCCACGTGAGCTCCTGCGCGGACTCCAGGAGCTGGAGGAGGACGGAGTTGCTGGTGTAGCGCAGCGGGCCCGCTTGCTTCAGGGCGAACAGGCGCTGCCGCGTTTCGGACAGAGAGGGGAGAGTGCCCATGAGGGGCTGCGAGATTAGCCAACCCCCTCGCCGCCGCGAACAGCACGGCGGGTCTTCTCTGGCCACTCGGGGCGTTATACCGGCTGCGGGCGAGGCGGCTCGGCGGGCGGTGAGCCCTCGCCGGGGCCGGCGTGCTCGCGGCGCTTGAGCAACCGGGAGCGCGCGCCCTCGACGATGGCGTACAGCACGGGGATGAAGATGAGGTTGACGAAGGTGGAGAAGAGCATTCCACCGAACACCGCGGTGCCCATCGACTTGCGCGACGCCGCGCCGGCCCCCGAGGCCACCATGAGCGGCACCACGCCGAAGAGGAACGCGAAGGACGTCATCAGGATGGGCCGCAGGCGCGTCTCGGCCGCGTTGACGGCGGACTCCACCACGCCCTGCCCCTGCGCGCGCAGCTGCTCACCGAACTCGACGATGAGGATGGCGTTCTTGCTGGCCAGGCCCACCAGCATCACCAGCCCCACCTGACAGAAGACGTCGTTCACCAGCGAACGCGCGTTCTGCAGGAGCAGCGCGCCGAGGATGGCCACGGGCACCGCGAGCATCACCACGAAGGGCAAAGAGAAGCTCTCGTACTGCGCGGACAGCACCAGGAACACGAACACGATGCCCAGCGCGAAGATGATGAGCACCTTGCCGCCCGCCGCCTTCTGCTCGGCGGACAGGCCCGTCCACTCATACGTGTAGCCCGCGGGCAGGGCCTGTTGGGCCACCGCCTCCATCTGCGTGAGCGCCGTGCCGGTGCTGACGCCGGGCGCGCCCTGGCCATTGATGGTGGCCGAGCGGAACAGGTTGTAGTGCGAGATGTTCTGCGCGCTCGTGACGGGCGTCACCTTCACCAGCGACTCCAGCGGCACCATCTGCCCGGACTGCGAGCGCACGTAGAACGAGCCGATGTCCCGGGGCTCGCTGCGGAACGGCATGGCCGCCTGCACGTACACGCGATACACGCGGTTGGCGAAGGTGAAGTCGTTGACGTACTGGCTGCCCAGGTAGACCTGGAGCGTGGAGAAGAGCGTGTCCAGCGACACGCCCAGCGACTTGGCCTTCTCGCGGTCCACCTTCACGTCGAGGAGCGGCGTGTTCGCGGTGTACGACGAGAAGATGCCCGTGAGCTGCTTGTCCTGCGACGCGTGGCCCACCAGCGTCTGCGTCGCCTGGGCCAGCTCGTCCAGGGAGCGCCCGCCGAGTTGGTCCTCCAGCACGAACTCGAAGCCGCCCACGCTGCCCACGCCGCGGATGGCGGGCGGTTGGAAGGGCAGCACGCGCGCGCCGCCAATGGAGAGCAGCGGCATGCGCAGGCGGTCCACGAGGCCCGCGACGCTCTGGTCCTTCTTCTTGCGGTCCCCCCACGGGTGGAGGTTGACGAAGAGGGTGCCGTAGTTGGAGCCGGTGCCCAGCAGCGAGAAGCCGCCGACGGTGAAGATGTCCGCCACCTCCGGCTGCTTCTTCAGCACCTCCTCCGTTTGCAGCAACACCTGCCGCGTGTAGTCGAGCGACGTGCCCTCCGGGCCCTGCACCGCGACGATGAGGTAGCCCTGGTCCTCGTCGGGGATGAAGCCGCTGGGCGTGCGCGCGTAGAGGAAGCCCGTGGCGAAGATGAGCAGCAGGAAGACGCCCACCACGGGCCAGCGCCACTTGCCCAGCAGCAGCCCCAGGAGCTTGCCGTAGCCGCGCTGGAAGCGCATGAGCGCCGCGTCGAACTGGCGCGCCAGCTTCACCTTCTGCCCTTCGTGCGGGCGCAGGAGCCGCGCGCACAGCGCGGGAGACAAGGTGAGCGCCACCAGCGCGGAGAGGCTGATGGAGAAGGCGATGGTGAGGGCGAACTGCTTGTAGATGGCGCCCGTGGTGCCGGGGAAGAAGGACACGGGGACGAACACGGCGGACAGCACCAGGGCCGTGGCCACCACCACGCCGGCCACCTGGCGCATGCCGCGGTGCGTGGCCTCGCGCGGGCCCACGTTGTCCACGCCCATGACGCGCTCGACGTTCTCGATGACGACGATGGCGTCATCCACCACGAGGCCCGTGGCCAGCGTGAGGCCCAGGAGGGTCAGCGTGTTGAGCGAGAACCCGAACGCGTTCACGAACGCGAAGGTGCCCACCAGCGACACCGGCAGCGTCGTCACGGCCACCAGCACGCTGCGCCAGCCATGCAGGAAGATGAAGATGACGAGCACCACCAGCGCGATGGCCTCGCACAGCGCCTTGATGACCTCCTCGATGGAGGCCTGCACGGCGAGCGTGGTGTCGAAGGCGGGCTGGTACGCGAGCCCTGGCGGGAAGGCGGATTTCAGCCGCTCCAGCTCCTTCACCACGCCGTCGCGCACCTGGAGCGCGTTGGAGCCCGGGAGCTGGAAGATGCCCAGGCCCACCGCCTCCTTGCCGTTGAAGCGCAGGAGCTGTTGGTAGTTCTCCGCGCCCAGCTCCGCGCGGCCCACGTCCTTCAGGCGCACCAGCGAGCCATCCTGGCCGCGCTGCACCACCAGCTCGCCGAACTGCTCCGGCGAGGTGAGCTGACCGGCCACGCGCAAGGTGAGCTGGTACGTCTGGCCCTCGGGCGCGGGAGGCTGGCCCACCTTGCCGCCGCCCACCTGCACGTTCTGCTCGCGCAGCGCCGCCACCACGTCCGACGCGGTCAGCTTGCGCCGCGCGAGCTGGGTGGGGTCCAGCCACAAGCGCATGGCCAGTCGGCGCTCGCCGAAGATGCGCACGTCGCCCACGCCCTTCACGCGCAGCAGCGCGTCCCGGATGTAGACGTCCGCGTAGTTGCTGAGGAACTCCGTGTCGTAGCGGCCGTTCTGGTCGTAGATGCCGAAGGCCATGAGCAGCTGCGTCTGCGCCTTGGCCACCGTGACGCCCAGCGCGTTGACCGCCGCGGGGAGCTGCGGCGTCGCCGTGGCCACGCGGTTCTGCACGTCCACCGAGGCCAGGTCGATGTTCCGCTCGGGGTCGAAGGTGACGATGATGCTGCTGGCGCCATCGTTGGTGCTGGACGAGGACATGTAGCGCATGCCCTCCACGCCGTTGAGCTGGCGCTCCAGCACGGTGGTGACGGCGCTCTCCACCGTCTCGGCCGCCGCGCCGATGTACGTGGACGTCACCTGCACCTGCGGCAGCGCCAGGTTGGGGTACTGCTCAATGGGCAGTGCGGGAATGGAGATGGCCCCGACCAGCGTGATGAGGATGGAGACGACGCTGGCGAAGACAGGGCGATTGATGAAGAAGTCGGTGAACATGCGTCCCCCTCACTGCCCTGCGTCCGCGCCGCCACCCGTGCCGGTTCGCTCGGATGCGGCGGGCGCTTCCTTGGGCTGGATGGGCATGCCGTCGCGCAGCAACTGAAGGCTGCTCACGACCACCTGCATGCCCGCGTCCAAGCCGCCGAGGACTTCGTAGTCATTGCCCTGGATGCGCCCCAGGTCCACGGGCGTGCGCTTCGCGACGGTGCCGCCGTCCCCCTGCGCCACCACCATGGCGAAGGACTCCGTGCCCTGATGGGTGACCGCGGCGGTGGGCATCTTCAGCGCGTCGCGCGCGGAGTAGATGATCTGCGCGCGCACCAGCTGGCCCGCGCGCAGCTTCGCCGTGTTGTCGAAGGCGGCCTTCACCTCCACCAACTGCGTGCCGGTGTTGGGGGTGGGCGCGACGAAGAAGACGGGCGCGCGCACCACCGGCTTGCCCTCCGCGTCGAGTACCTCCAGGGGCGTCTTGCCCACCTCCACGTGCGAGGCGCGCTCCACGGGCACCTGCACGGACAGCTCCAGCGCCAGGCTCTGGTCCACTCGCGTGAGCGCCGACTGGGGCGTGACGTAGTCGCCAAGCTTCACCGGGATGTCGCCCACCGTGCCGGAGAAGGGCGCGCTCACGTTGTAGAAACCCAGCTGCACTTGCTGCGATTGAATCTGGGCCTCGGAGGAGCGGGCCTGGGCCTCGGCTTGCTCGGCCTGGGCCACCGCCTGGTCATAGTCCTGGCGACTGGTGAGGCCCTCCTTGAGGAGCTGCTCGCTGCGCTGGCGCGTGCGGCGCGCGTACTCGCGGTTGGCGAGGGCGGAGGCGCGCTGCGCTTCGATGGCGCGCAGGTTGGCCTTCACCTGTCGCGGATCCACCACCAGCAGCAACTGACCCTGCTTCACCGTGTCCCCGGGGCGCACGGAGATGGTCTCGATGTAGCCGGCCACTTGAGGGAAGACGGTGATGCTGCGCCGGGAGATGAGCGTGCCCACGTACTCGACCGAGTCGAGCACCGGGCCTGGCTTCACCGACAGCACTTGCACGGGGAGCGCCTTGCCGGCCGCCGCGCCCTGCTGCTTGCTCGCGTCCTTGTCGTGGCACCCCGCCACGAGGGCCAGCACCATGCCCCATCGCCCCCAGCCGCTCACCAATCGCATGCTGCCTCCGCGAGGAACGCGTCCACCTGCGCTTGCTGGTACTGGAACTCGCGCACCACCAGCTCCAGCTCGGCGCGGCGCAGGTCGCCGGCTGACTGCACCAGCTCGAGGCTGGTCCCCGTGCCCACCTCGAAGCTGCGGCGGGTGAGCCGGTCGCTCTCCTCCGCCAGCGCGCGCTCACGCGCCGCGATGTCTCGGGTGGAGCGCGCCACCTCCACCTGACGGCGCGCCCGCACCACCTCCACCGAGACCGAGCGCTCGCGCGCCACCACGTTCTGGCGCGCCTGGTCCGCTTCCGCGCGCGTCTGCCGCAGGCTGCCCTCGCGCGCGCCGCCATCCCAGAAGGGGAGGTTGAGGGACACGCCCACGCCCCAGGCCGGTACGTCCGCGAAGCCGGGGTCCACGGTGATGGCCACCGCCGTGGCGGACAGGTCCAACGTGGGCGCGTACTTCCACTTCACGCCGGTCACCGCGCGCTCGGCCACCTTGAGTCGCGAGCGCGCCACCTCGAGGTCGGAGCGCTCGTTCACGTCGCTCAGCGCCCGACAGTCATGGTGGTTGTGGTCCAGCAGTTGTTCGAGCCCCGCGCCGTTGGCGGGACCCACCTGGGCGGGGATGCCCAGCACCAACCCGAGCGACTCGCGCGCCTTGCGCAGGTCCTCGTCCCCCGTCACCACCGCCGTGCGGGCGATCTCCGTGTCTTGCGCCACGCGCACCACGTCCAGCCGCGTGCCCGCGCCCAGGTCGAAGCGGCGCTGGGCCAGGGCCTGCCGCTCCAGGGCCGTGCGCAGGTTGACGCGATTCACTTCCGCCAACCGCTCGGCGGACGAGGCCGTCACCAGCGCTTGGGCCAACCCCAAGGTGAGCTGCCGCTTGGTCTCCGCCAGGGACAGCGCCGCGGTGTGCCGAGACTCCTTCGCGGTGCCCACGCCGTAGATGCTCCCCAGGTCCACCAGCGGCATGGAGCCGGTGAGCAGGCCCACCACGAGGGGCTGGGTGGGCCGCTTGGCGCCGGTGTTCGAGCCCTCCACGCCGCTGCCGCCGCCGCTGATTCCTCCGCTCAAGCCGCCGCCAATGAGGCTGGAGTCCTTGGGGAGCTGCGTGGCGATGGTGCCGTTGATGGTGGGCAGCAGGTTGGCGAGCGCGATGCGCCACTGGCCCGCGGCCACCTCCACTTGGGCCAGCGCGGTGCGCAGGTCGGTGGAGCGCTGCCGCAGCAAATCCAACGCTTCGCCCCAGGTCTTCACCTGGAGGGGCGGCGGCGGCACGGGGGTCAGCAGTGGATCCGACACCTGGGGTTGGAAGGGCGGCGGGACCTCCGGCACGTCATCGGGTGAGTGCGTGGGCGGCGCCGCCTGGGCGGCGGACTTCACCGGGCGCTCGGGCCCCGGGGTGGCCGGGGGTGGCAGCGCGACGATGAGTCCGGCGCGCGACAGCCAGGCTGCGAGCAGGAGGGGCGTCATAGGCGATGCCCTCCCAGGTAGGAGTCATCGCCGCGCGGTGCCACTGCCCGTCGCGTCTCGGTGGCGCTGGCCAACACAGCGAGGCGGGCGGCTGCTCACCAGTGAATGGTGCGCGCGCCTCGCGCGTGGAGCCGGCTCAGCGGCCCGACTGGAGCATGGACAGGCGCTGCCTGGCGCCGCGGCTCTGCGGATCGAACCGCAGCGCCTCTTCCAGCAGCTCCTTGCCATGCGCGGGGTTGCCCTGGACGACGTACAGGTCCGCCAGGCGCACCAGCACCTCGGCGTTGTACGGCTGGAGGTCCAGCGCGCGCTCGAACTCGCGCGTGGCGGTGGCCGCGTCACGCCGACGGATGGCGAGCTGGCCGAGCAGGACGTGGGGCTGCACCAGCCCGCTCGTCTCGGGCTGCGTCGCCAGCGCCTGGAGCGCGGGCAGGGCGCGCACGTCCCCGAAGCTGCCCAGGGTGATGGCCGCCGTCTGCCGCACCCACAGCGAGCGGTCATTCAGGAAGGGCAGCAGGTCCGCCGCGGCCTCCTTCGCGCCCACGCTGGCCAGCCCGTCGATGAGGTTGCAGCGCAAGAGGTCATCCTGGGTGTCCTTCAGCACGGCGCGCAGGGTGGGCACGGCGGCCTTCTTGAAGCGGAGCGAGAGCAGCTCCGCGGCGGCGCCCCGCAGCGTGGGCACCTCCGAGGTGTCGCGCAGCACCGCCTCCAGCGCGGGGGCGCTGTCCGCGGCGGACTTCTCGTCGAACGCGTCAGCGAGGCGCAGGCGGCGCTGCTGGCGCTGCTCGGCCTGGGGCCACCACTTCGCCAGCGACTGGCCCAGCGACTCGGGCGTCTGCTTGGCGTGGCAGGTGCCGCACGCGTTGGGGATGTCGTGGCGCGCGGTGTTCTGCGGCGCGGGCACGTCAATGGCGTGGTCCGCGAACTTGTCCAACACGCCCGAGACGACGGACGGCATGTGGCACGCGATGCAGTCCTGCGCGGCCGCGGCCTGGTGGTGCGTGTGCTTCGCGCCCTGCGCGACGATGTCCGCGTGACAGCCCTGGCAGGTGGCCGCGCCCACGGAGGTCGCCTTGACCTGGGGCTTCTTCAGCTCGTCCGCCGCGTGAGGCTCGTGGGGCGCGGTGTGGCACGTCAGGCAGGTGGCGCCGCCCTGGGTGTGGCAGCGCGACTGGATGAGCGCCTGATACTCGAAGCTGGAGGTGCTGGGGCGGCCATCCGAGAAGAAGTCCCCCGAGCGCTCTCCGCCCACCATCAGCACCATGGGCTGGTAGTGGTCCTCGTAGCGCTGGCCGGGCTGGAAGCGGTGGGCCGCGTCGAGCATGGGGAAGAGCGTGCGGCGCGGCCCGTGGCACTGCGTGCACACCGCGAGCTGCGCGTCCTTGGCGAGCTTGCGCGGCTGGACGATGTCCGTGGGGTCCTGCGTCTCCGCGTGGCGCGCGCCGGGGCCATGGCACGACTCACAGGCGACGCCTGGGTCGATGAACTGCGTGCTCCACTCGTGGTTGGCGCGGTCGTAGCGCGCGTCCAGTCCGGTGACGTGGCAGTCCAGGCACGCGTGCTGGGCGCTGCGCGCGAAGTTGGCCCAGAAGAAGGGGTGGTCCGGGGTCAGCGCGCCCTGCTTGGCCTCCGAGTAATCCACCCACGAGCCCTTGCCCGTGACGTGGAAGTAGATGGGCAGCACCTGCCAGCGGCCGTCGCTCAGCACGGTGACGGGGTCCTGCATGCGCTTGCCGCCCACGAGCCACTGCACGGGCCACTCGCCGAGCTGTCCGTCGCGGCCCTGCGTGCGCATCCAGTACCGCGCGCTGTCGCGGTGCATCCACGCCTCGCTCGACTCGCCCTTGAAGTGGGCGTTGGCGAAGGTGCCGACCACGTACTCCTTCGTGGCGGGCGACAGGGCGCGCGCGTGCCAGTCCTTGTGCCACGCGGTGTGCTCGTCCTCGTGGCAGTCCGCGCAGACGGCCGAGCCCGCGAAGGCGTTCGCCGCGGGCAGCGCGCTCGCTCCCGGCTTGTCCGGCGCGACGGCGGCGGTGACCGTCCCCGCGTCCGGCACGACCGCCGTGACGGGCGCGGCGGGCGGTGCCACGGCGGGCGGCGGCGCGGACGGGGACGCGCGCTGCGAGGTCACGATTCCCACGGCCGCCCCGACTGCAACGAGGGCCGCGAGGGAGAGCAGGACAGGACGAGAGGGGCGCATCCGGAGGTGGCGCCATGCTCCCCCGGACGCCGCTTCAGCACAAGCCGCCCTCCCGTTAATTCATGTCTCTACTGTTATTCCTGAGCAGTGGCCGGGCCTGCCAGCGCGGCGGCCTTGACGGCGAGCAGGCGCTCCCGGACGGCGTCCAGGTGGGTGCCGTCCCTCGTTCCCGGGGTTGGCGGGCACGATGCCGAGCCCGCGCGGGCACCAGGTGAGCCAGCGCAGAAGGTACTACTCCGGCCAGTCGTCCACCGGCACCTTCCCGTACCGCCGGCCACTCTGGCACTGCCGTCCCCTGGGCTCGACCCCCGCCGTGCGCGCCGCGCTAGGCTGGGGCGCTCGGGGGACTCACCATGCCGAGGCTGTCCGTCAACGGAACCACGCTCTATTACGAGGACACCGGAGGCAGGGGCGAGCCCGTCGTCTTCAGCCACGGCCTCCTGTGGAGCACACGACTGTTTGATCCGCAGGTGGAGGCGCTGCGCTCGCGCTATCGCTGCATCGCCTACGACCATCGCGGACAGGGACAGAGCGCGGTGCCCGCCATGGACGTCATCGACATGGAGACCGTGTACGCGGACGCGGTGGCGCTCATCGAGCAGCTCGGCGTGGGGCCCTGCCACTTCGTCGGACTGTCCATGGGCGGCTTCGTGGGGATGCGGTTGGCCTCGCGCCGGCCGGACCTCGTGCGCTCGCTCACGCTGTTGGAGACGAGCGCGGACATCGAGCCGCCGGAGAACGCGCCCCGTTACAAGTGGCTCAACCGCATCGCGCGCTTCGTGGGCCTGCGGCCCGTGGCTGGCGTGGTGATGCGCATCATGTTCGGCCGCACGTTCCTCACCGCGCCGGAGCGCGAGGCGGACCGCGCGCTGTGGCGCTCGCGGCTCGTGGGCAATCGCCGCGACATCTGGCGCGCCGTCAACGGGGTCATCTACCGCGCGGGCGTGCTGGACGAACTGGCGCGCATCCGCGTGCCCACCCTGGTCGTCGTGGGCGAGGAGGACGTGGCCACCGTGCCCGCGAAGGCCGAGCGCCTGCACGCGGACATCCCCGGCTCGCGCCTGGTGCGACTGCCGCGCGGTGGACACTCGTCCACGGTGGAGGAGCCCGCGCTGGTGAACGCGGTGCTCCTGCCCTTCCTGGACGAGCAGGGCGGGCGAGCGGGCGCGTCGGCCGTGTGAGCGGTGCTCGGACGTGATAGGCCCGCTCCCGTGCGCATGACGAGAGGTGTCGCGTGAGCCAGCTCACCATCGTTCGCCACGGGCAGACGACCGGCCCGCTGGAGGACAGGGACCGCTTGTCCCCCTTGGGACACGAACAGGCCGCGCAGCTCGGCCGGAGCTGGGCCGCCGCGCGCCGCGCGCTCACCCACGTCTTCGTGGGCCCCGCGCGGCGTCACCATCAGACATGCGACGCGGTGGGCGCCGCGTATCGCGACGCGGGCCTGACCTTCCCCACGCCGGTGGAGCTGCCCGGCCTGGACGAGTACCCCGCGGAGCGCCTGTTCCGCGTGCTGCTGCCGGAGCTGGCCCAGCGCGACGCGCGCATCCGCGCCCTGTTGGAGCAGCGCGACGAGGGCGACGATGGCGAGCGATTGGCGTTCCGCCTCTTGGAGCCGCTGGGCCTGGGCTGGGCGCGAGACGAGCTGACGCACGCCTCGGTGGAGCGCTGGGGCGAGTTCGTCGCGCGCGTGGAGGGCGCGCTCCTGCGCATCGCGCGGGAGGCGGGACGTGGCGCCACGGTGGCGGCGTTCACCTCGGCGGGGCCCACGGCGGTGGCCACGGGCTGGTCCCTGGGCGCGACGGGCGAGCGCGTCTTCACGCTGAGCCTGTCCGTGCGCAACGTGTCCTGCACGGACTTCCTCTTCGCGGGGGAGCGGCTGTCGCTCCAGGGCTTCAATGACGTGTCTCATCTGACGGGCGAGGCCCGCACGTTGCGCTGACGCAGCGGCCCGTGCGGCGACCCATTCCAGACGTGGCCGCGGCGCCACGGGACGGAGGACAGCGGCGATGACGGCGGAATGGCAGGACAAGACGCGCGAGGTGCGGCAGGGAGAGGAGCTGGACGCGGCGTGGCTGGAGCGCTTCCTCAAGGAGAAGCTGCCGGAGCTGAGCGGCCCGCTGGTCGTGGAGCAGTTCCCCGGTGGCCACTCGAACCTCACGTACCTGTTGCGCGTGGGCGAGCGGGAAATGGTCCTGCGCCGTCCGCCCTTCGGCGCGAAGAACATCAAGGCCGGCCACGACATGGAGCGCGAGTTCCGCATCCTGTCCCACCTGATGCCGGTGTTCCCGCGCGTACCCAGGCCGCTGGTGTTCTGCCCCGAGGACGGCTCACCGCTCGGCGCGCCCTTCTACGTGATGGAGCGCGTGCGCGGCGTCATCCTCCGAGGCCGCCCACCCAAGGGCCTGTCCCTGGGCGAGTCCGATTACCGCCGCCTGTCCGAGTCCTTCGTGGACAACCTCGTGGCGCTGCACGCGGTGGACCTCCAGGCCTCCGGGCTGGCCTCGCTCGGCAAGCCCGAGGGCTACCTGGGCCGGCAGGTGCAGGGCTGGACCGAGCGCTACCAGAAGTCGAAGACGGACGACCTGCCGGAGATGGAGGAGGTGGCGACGTGGCTCGCGGCGAACCTGCCGCCGGACACGGGCGCGGGCGCCACGTTCATCCACAACGACTACAAATACGACAACCTCGTGCTGGACCCCGACGACCTCTCGCGCATCCGCGCGGTGCTCGATTGGGAGATGGCCACGGTGGCGGATCCGCTGTCGGACCTGGGCATGGCGCTGGCGTATTGGATTGAGCCCAATGACCCCGAGGAGCTGCGCTCGTTGGGCATCGGCCTGACGTCCCAGCCCGGCAACCTCAGCCGCGAGGAGCTGGTGGCGCGCTACGAAGAGAAGAGCGGCCGACAGGTGCACCACCTCTCGTTCTACTTCGTGCTCGCGCTGTTCAAGGTCGCGGTGATTGCCCAGCAAATCTACGCGCGCTTCAAGCGCGGTTACACGAAGGACGAGCGCTTCGCGGGCCTCATCTTCGCCGTCGCCGTGCTGGGGCGACTGGCTGCCAAGGCCATCGAGAGCGGCGGCGTGAAGCCCCCCGCCAGCCTGTAGGTAAATATCCGGGTTGGATCGTTTCGCAGCGAGTTCTAGTCTTCAGGGGATGAACCCACTGAAGAGCGGTGCGATGCGAAGTGTGTTGGCGGTCATGGTCCTGGCGCTGTCCGCGTGCGCGGGCGGCGTGGAGGGCGAGGACGCGGCGGCGCTCGGCACGTCCGAGTCCGCGCTGTCCTGTGACGTGACCCAGGCCTGCGCGAGCGGGGTGAGCGTGACGTGCTCGTCCGTGAGCGGCGTGTGCACGTCCGGCGCGGACAACGGTGGCTGGGTGGAGTGTGACGGCGCGCGCACCTACTGTCCGCCCGCGTGTACCTGCGGCACCGCGCGCTACACGACCACGAAGTCTGCTCAGGCGGCCACGTGCGGACTGGCCTTCCAGCATGCCCTGTCGCTGCTGAATGCGGCGATTCTCGCGAAGTGCCCGGCGGGGTCCTGCAACCGCGTCGAGACTTCGGATGAGTGCACGCCGGTGGGCCCGAACCGCACGGATGGCTTCCGCCAGTCGCTCTCCATGACGTACTCCTGCAACGAGCCGGCGAACTGCAAGTAGGCCGGGTGCCCGGAAGGGCATTCGTGGAGTGGTGGACGTCTGGGGAGCGCGCGGGCTGCGCTCCTCGGACGTCCATGTCTTAAGTCGGCGCGGCGGGCCTGAAGCCCGCGCAAGGAGTCGCTATGCCCGTCGCGAAGTGGAACGGCGTCGTCCTCGCGGAGAGTGACGAGTGCGAGAAGGTGGAAGGCAACTGGTACTTCCCGCCGCACGCCATCCGCCGCGAGCACTTCCAGGCGAGCCAGACGCAGACGAACTGCGCCTGGAAGGGCACGGCGAGCTACTTCGACGTCGTGGTGAACGGGCAGCGCAACAAGGACGCTGCCTGGTTCTATCCCGCACCCACGTCCGCCGCCGCCAACATCAAGGACTACGTGGCCTTCTGGCGCGGCGTCTCCATCGAGGGCTGACTCAAGCGAGGGCTGACTCAAGCCCCGCGCAGCTCCTGCGCCTGTCTGTGCAGCGCGGGGTGGCTCGTCACGGCGGGAAGGCGGAGGACCTGCTCGGCGATCTGCTTCGCCGCGAGCGGAATCCGCTTCGCCAGCCAGAGCAGCCCCGCCGCGCGATCCGCGAAGTCCGACTCCTGCTGAATCGGCTCGAGCCGCGCCAGGAACTCACGGGCGATGACCTCCGGCTTGAACTGCTCCATGAACACGGCCGGCTTCATGTGCTCGCGCAGGGACTTTCGCTCCAGGGCCTCGGGGCGGTACTCCGCCAGGTCCATCAGGACGTGGAGCCCCGCCAGATTGAACATGCTCCACGCCTCCGCGAGCCGGTCCGGTGGCTTGCCCTCCAGACACGCGTCCGCCACCAGCGCGGCGCAGTGGATGTCTCCCAGCACGCTCACGCCATAGGTCCCCGGGTGGGCCGCCACGCCAGGAGTCGGGACGGCGAAGAGCGCGCGAGAGAGGAGGCGCCAGCAGCCCGTGCCGTCATTCAGTAGCGCGAGCATCATGGAGGTGTCCGTATCCAGGGAGCTGGCCCTCCGCACTGCCTGGCGAAGCGCTGGCATCACCTCGGGGTTGTTCTGCTCCGCCAGTTGATGCATCGCCCGCTGGCGCTCATTTTCCGTGGGGCCAGGGAACGGGTAGTCGGGATTGCGCACCAGCGCCCATGGCTCCACGGGCTGCATGCGCGTCACCGCGCTCAGGTCCGCGGCCGCGTCCCGGCGCTGGCGCTTCAGTCGCGCCACCTCCGCGTCGCCGGCCGCGCGAGCGAGCAGGTCCTGGAGCGTCGTGGCCGCGAACTGCTTCAAATAGAAGTCCGCTTCCCGCTCCTTCACGGCCTCCAACTCACGCCGAGCCTCCGGTCCACCCAGGGCACCCAGCACGCGCAGGCCCGTATGGCGCACCAATCGGCTGTGCTCGGGGGCCAGCGCGCCTCGGGCGGCCTGGAGCGCCCGCTCCCCGTGCGGCGCGAGCAGCTCGGGGATCCGCCGGCTCGCCACGGCGTCGCTCCACAGGGGGTAGTAGCCGCGCAGCAGGGCTTCCGCATCCAGCCGGACGACGGACCAGGCCTCCTGCGCCGCGGCATGGTGCGGGGACAACTCTTGCCGCGCTTGTTTCAGCCAGCGCTTCTTGGGTGACAGCAGGGTCTCCGGCTCATACGCCCAGAGGCTGGGCCGCGTGGCCACGGGGGCGAGCGCCATCGGCGCGACCTGCACCTGGGCGGAGAGCCGCGTCACCGCGAGGCTCACCACCTGGAACACCTTCATGAAGTCGTCCAGGCGCTCCTGTGACTCGGGGCGCCCGGCCAGGGCCTCCAGCAACGCCCCCGGTTTCTCCAGGCCCAGCGCCTTCAGCCGCGCGGCCAGCGGCGCCACCTCGCGAGGCTCCAGCGCGGCGAGGCCGTGGGAGAACAGGTCGGCGAGCGTGTCGCGCGTCTCAATCAAGGCGAGCGCCGCGTCGGACGCGCCCGCCTCCCGCGCCGCGTCCGCCCGCTCGGTGCGGGACAGCGTGCTGGGCTCCAGGATGCCCCCATTCTGGAAGAGGACGAACTCCAGCGCGTCCGCCGTCTCCACCACCAGGGCCATGGGCTGAAGCGTGGGCAGCGCCTCGCTCATCCGCACGTTCCCGAGCACCGCCCGGAGTGTCACGCTCTCCAGCGCGACGTGCAGGAACTCCTCCAACTTCGCGTGGGTGGGGAGGAACAGCGCCTGTCCGTCCGCGTCCACCAGGTGCGCTCGGCCCTTGCCAATGCGCAGCGCCTCCGCGCGGACCACCACGGGCAGCGCGTGGGGCGTGAACAGGCGCTGGCTCTGTTGGATGAAGGCCGCCACCGCCGAGGCCACGTTCGGATGCGCCACCGCCAGCAGCGCCTTCAGGTCCACATGCTCCGCGGCTTGCCGCGTGCGCGACTTCACCTCCACGCGGTGGGGTGCGAAGCCCGGGTACTGGCTTCCCATCGCCTGGTGGAGCACCTGGCCTTCGTCGGACGGCCTCGGCTGCTCATCGGACGGGATGCGCAGCCGCTCGCGGTAGTGCCTCCCCGAGTCCACGTCCACGTAGCGCATCTCGTAGCGGTAGGTGTCGGAGTTTTCCTCGCGGGGGCAATACTGGAACCCGTACCCCAGCAGGCGCAGCCCGGAGACTGGCGCCGGCTCCGCGTTCGTCCACTCCTGGTCGATGAGCGCCTCGACGAGGGCGTCCTCCATCGGGTCGCCGCCCAGATGCTTCTGGAGCTTGCGCGCCGCGAGCTGCATGTGGACGAGCTGCTCGGTGTACTCCGTGGGCTCGAAGACCGGGCCCCTGCTCGCGGAGATGGTCTCCAGGCATTTCGACAACGCCTCGGCCTGCTCGGCCATCCGAGGCAGGCCGTTGGCCCGCAGGGCGGTGGCCACCTCGCCCACTTGTCCTGGGCGCTCCCTGCCCATGGCCGCCACGCCCGACAAGCTCAGCTCCTTCACCAGCGTGAGCACCTGCTCCACGCCCGCCTGGCGCAGCTCCGCCGAGTCCGGCGCGCCCTTCTTCACGTCGCGCTTGTTCGCGGGCACGTCGGCGGAAGGCGCGGGCGCCGTCGCGGTGGCGAACGCCTCCGGCATCCGGGACCAGGCGACGAGCAGCCCCGCCGCGTGCTTGCAGAAGGGCCGCGAGCGCGCCGCCGGACACGAGCACGCTCCCGACACGTCCGTCGCGTCCTCGCCGAAGGTCACGGTGACTTGATACTTCGCCGAGCCCGAGCCGCGCGCCCGCCCGAGGAGTTGGTTCTCGTGGCAGGCCAGCTCTGACAGGTGCTCGCTGTCGACCAGCGCCATGCCCTTCGCCAGCTCGCTGCCATCCTTGATGAACGCCGACAGCCCCGCGACTCCCCCCGTGATGCGTCGTACCTCAGCCAAGCGTCACCCCGGACTCGATGGACGCCATGAGCGGCGTCAGGTCTTGATTGCGCAGCACCCGGTCCATCACCTCCGCCAGCTTGCGAGGGGGGCACCCGAAGCAGGG
Source organism: Citreicoccus inhibens (assembly GCF_019039035.1). Lineage (GTDB taxonomy): Bacteria > Myxococcota > Myxococcia > Myxococcales > Myxococcaceae > Citreicoccus > Citreicoccus inhibens. Next base: position 46,973 of record NZ_JAHNZT010000009.1, read on the forward strand.
GATTCCCAGCGCGGTGAGCCGGCGCGCCATGTCGGTGTTGTAGGCGGGCGCGCCCGCGTCGGACAACGCCAGCAGACACACCACGCGCGCCCGGGACTCCACCAACTGGCGCATCCGCGCGACCAGGGCCTCCTCGTCGCCGCCCTCGCACAGGTCCGAGATGAGCAGGAACAGCGTCTTCTCCGGCCGGCGCACGTGGTTCTCGTGCGCGTAGGCCACTGCCTGGTGGATGTCCGTGCCGCCACCGAGCTGCGTGGAGAAGAGCACCTCCAGCGGGTCGGTCAGGTGCCTGGTCATGTCCAGCACCTGGGTGTCGAAGAGGACCAAGCTCGTGTTCAGCGCGTTCAGCGACGCGAAGATGGCCGCCATCACCGCGCTGTACACCACGCTCTCCGCCATGGAGCCGGACTGGTCCACCACCAGCGTCACGTCCCATTCGTGGCGCTGTCGCTGGTTGGGCCAGAAGTAGATGCGCTCGGGCACCAGCCGCTGGTGCTTTGCGTCCCAGCCCTTCAGGTTCGCGCGCAAGGTGCGCTTCCAGTCGAGGTTGCGCGCCAGGGGCGCCGGGCTCGTGTTGGCGCGCCGCAGCGCCCCCAGCACCGTCGTGCGCATCGTGGCTTCGAGCTGCTTTCGCAGCGCCGTCACCACGTCGCGGACGATGGCGCGCGCGCGCGCCTTGGCCTCGTCCGGGACGAGGTCCCGCGAGGCGAGGATCGCCTTCACCAACTCGAGGTTCGGCTCGAGCAGGGGAAGGGACTCCGGATCCTGGAGGAGTGGCGCCAGCCCTCGCCGTGCGATGACCTCCTGCTGGACCAGCGCGAGCGTCTCTCCCTGGAAGAAGCGGCGCATCGCGGCCAGCCAGTCGGGCATGTACGGCTGGGATTTGGACAGGTCGCCCGTCCGAGGTCCGTAGACGTACGAGAGCATCCCATCCAACAGGGGCAGCTGCTCCTCGCTGTCCAGGCCCAGTGACACCCCGCTCGGCGCCAGGGATTCCAGCGAGGGGATGAGGCCCGTCTTCTCGGCCTCGGGCCCCAGCACGAGCCGCCAGCGCGTAAGCGCGTCGCGGTCTTGCGCGCTCATAGCAGTCCATCCAGGTCATCGAGCATCTTGCCCAGGTCCGCGTTCAGGTCGCGCATCGCCGCCTGCTCCTTCGCGTCGAGCTTGGGCGGGCTCGCGGCCTCGTTGCTCTGCGCCAGCGCCGTCACATGCTGGAGGAGGTGGCGCCGCTCCGCATCGCTCAAGGCTCCGAATGCTCGACGCAGCATGGGAAGAGCCTGGATGAAGTGCTCGGCGCGCAGGCCGCGCAGGAAGACATCCAGCGTCCTCACCACCTCGCGGTTCCTCACCAGCGCGAGCGCGTTCACCTGGAGATAGCCCTCCAGGAAGAGCGCGGACGCCCCGGGGGCCACCGCGCGCGACAGCCGTCGCTCCAACGCCAGGGCCACCGCGTCCTCGGGCAGCTCTCGCGCCAGGTAGAGCAGGCCCATCGCCAGGCCCGAGAACGTCGGGTTCACCTCGGTGGAGGCCATCAGCCCCCGGGCCTCGGCGAGCCAGCCCTCCTTGTCCGCCAGCGGCTGCGACAGCGCGGCCTCGTGCAGTGTGCGCAGCGCGTTCGAGACCAGGAAGACGTCATGGGCCGGGCTGCCGCACGCCTCGCGCACGCGCAGCAGCGCCTGGGTGAACGTCCGCTGGCCCAGGGCGGCCACGGCGTCATCCCCCAGCTCGGAGCGCGTCCGCGATGAGCCATACGCCATCAGGCCGAACAGCGCCCGCGCCGCGGACGCCAGCGAGCACAGGTCCTCGTCCATGGCCGCGTGCGAGTCCACCGCGCGCAAGGCCGCGTCCACGGTCCGGGAGCAGCCCGTGAGGACGGACTCCAACAGGATCTCCGCCGCCGCGCCCGTCGTCTTCGCCGCGTCCAGCCGCGCCTGGAGCACGCGCGTCGTCACGCCCTCCAGCGTGATGCCCAGCGCCAGCTTCTCCACCAGCGCCGCGTCGGTGGCCGGCGTCCACCGCGCCTTCCAGGACTCGCGCACGCGGCCCAGCGCGGTGATGCCGCCCGCCGCTTGCTCCTCGTTGCGCTTGTCGTGGGTGCTGCCCACATGCGTCGCGTAGGGGACGCCCATCACGCGCAGGCGGTGGAGGAACACGGACGTCCCCACCTCCAACGCGTTGTTGAGTTGCAATGAGAAGGGCTCGGGGCGGTCCATCCGCGGCAGCCAGCGGGAGTCCACCTCGTGCCAGAACTCTTGCTGGAGCGGGTTCCGGCCGGCGCGGCTCGACACCTGTCCCACCTGATGCCCGATGACGCTCTTCCAGAGGAACGCGTCCGCGTGGCTCGCGTCGCCCCGGCACAGCGTGGCCACCGTCGCCTCGCGCAGCTCGTCCAGGCCCGGTGCCTGCTTGTCCCGGAGGCTCGCCAGCGTCATCGCCAGCCGGTAGGACTCCAGCACGTCGTCGAGCGACGCGGTGAAGCCCCGGCCGCGCAGGCTCGCCGCGAACTCCAGCAGCACCTCCAAGGTGGCGCGCCGGAAGTCCCCCTGGGCGTCGTGGGCCCGCTGGTAGAAGCGGGGCGCGCGATTGCCCGCGCCGTAGCCGAGCTGCTCCGACAGCCGAGGGAAGCTGTACGGAATCACCGTCACCGTGCTGGGCACCGCGGGCGGCAGGCGCTGCGCCAGCGCGAGGTCCACGTCCCCCGCGGCGAAGGCCGCGACGTGGGCCGCGCCCGCCACCACCGCCACGCGAGAGGGCGCCACGCCCGAGGCCACCACCTCCAGCAGCCGCCGCGCCATGAAGGCGTCGCGCTGACGGTGGACCTCGTCGCGCGGCTGCATGTTGAGCACGGCAGCCCAGGCGAGCAGCACGGCGCGGAATTGCTCGGGGCGCCAGTCGGGGGCCTCGAAGTCGGCCTCCCAGAACTCCTCGAACGAGCGGTAGCCCCGCGCCCGCGCGATGGCCTCCACCGGAGACGGCCCCGACGCGGGCGCGGAGGAGGACTCGGGTGTGCGCTTCACCGTGAGGGTCACGCCCACGGGCAGGTCGATGAACTCCGCTCGGGCGCCGTGCTCCCGGGCCCAGCGCAGGGCCTGGTACTCGGGCGAGTACGCCGCGAAGGGCCACATCGCCGAGCCCTGCGTCCCGTCCGTGCGGTATCCGAGCAGGGCCACCGGTGGCACCGTCCGCGCGTCGCACAGCACCTCCACCAGCGCCGTGGCATCGCACGGCCCCTCCACGAGCACCACGTCCGGCCGCACCTGCTCCAGCCAGCGGGAGAGCACCGCCGTGGTGCGGGGCGAGTGGTGACGCACCGGGAACAGGTGCATCTGGGTCAGGGGCGTCAGGTCCATCAGCGCCTCAGCAGCTTCTTGCTCTCGGCGTACAGGCTCTTCCACGGCCCGGTGCGGACCTTCGCCACGGTCTCCATGTAATCGCGCAGGGCCTGCTCGTCCTCCTTGCGCTCCTTCGACACGGCGCCCAGCAGCGACGCGGCCAGCTCTTGAGACGTCACCTCGCCCGTGCCGAACTGCTCCGCGAGGATGGCGCTGTTGAACAGCACGCTGATGGCCTCGGACGTGGACAGCACGGTCTCTGGGGGGCGCACGCGCGTCCTTCCATCCAGCGTCACGCCTCGGCGCAGCTCTTGGAAGAGGGTCAGCAGCACCCGAGACAGCTCCTCGGAGGGGGGCACGCCCGTCGCATATTCCGAGCGCAGCTCCGCCTCGCGCATCGTGACGATGCGCAGCTCCTGCTCCAGGTCCTCCACCACGGGCACGGTGACGAAGTTGAAGCGGCGCTTGAGCGCGGCGCTCATCTCGTTGACGCCTCGGTCCCGCGTGTTCGCCGTGGCGACGAGGTTGAACCCCCGCTGCGCGCTCTCCACCCGGCCCAGCTCCGGGATGGACACCTGCTTCTCCGACAGGAGCGAGATGAGCGCGTCCTGAATCTCCGACGACGTGCGCGTCACTTCCTCGAAGCGGGCGAACTGGCCGGCCCGCATGGCGCGCAGGATGGGGGAGGGCACCAGGGCTTCGGGCGTGGGGCCGAGCGACAGCAGCAGCGCGTAGTTCCACGCGTACTTGATGTGGTCCTCGCTGGTGCCCGCGGTGCCCTGGATGATGAGCGAGGACGTGCCGCTGATGGCGGCGCACAGGTGCTCGGACAGCCAGCTCTTCGCGGTGCCTGGCTCGCCCACCAGCATCAGCGCCCGGTCCGAGGCGAGCGTGGCGATGCACACCTGCACGAGGCTCCGGTCGCCTACGTACTTGGGAGAAATCTTCACGCCGCCCACGGGCGTGTCACTGCCCAGGATGTAGGTCTCCACCGCGCGAGGCGATAACCTCCAACCTGGTGGGCGGGGGCGGCTGTCATGCGCCGCGAGTGCGTCCAGCTCGGTCTTGTACTTGGTCTCGGCAGGCAGGCGGATGTCCGGCATCCAGCGCACGCTATCCAGGGCGTCTGACGTCCCGCAATGCAGGGGGGCCCCAGGAGTGGGGCCGCGCTCCGAATGCCCGGGGTGAAGCCAGGGTGACTCAGGAGGTCTTGTTGCCCGAGCGCGACGAGAGCCCGGAGAACTCGCGCGCCACGTCCGCGAAGGCTCGCAGGGCCGGGGACATGCGCGCACGGCTGGGGAAGTAGAGGAACAACCCGGGGACGACGGGGGCGTACGGCTCCAGGACCGCGCGCAGCGCGCCACGCGCGAGCTGGGTCTCCACCAGCGGCTCGAACGCGTACGCCAGCCCCATGCCCGCCTCCGCCAGCGTCATCATCAACGCGCTGTCGTTGGTCGTCACCGGCCCCGTCACCGGCACGCGCCAGTTCCGGCGGCCGCGCTCCAGCTCCCACGCATAGCGGGCGCCGGAGGTTTCTGACTGGATGCAGATGCAATCGTGTTTCAGGAGGTCCTCGGGCTTCTGGGGCGTCCCGCGGCGCGCCAGGTACGCCGGCGCGCCCACCACGAGGAACCGGCGCTCCGTCGACAGGCGAAGCTGCACCATGTCCCGCTCGATGGCCTCGCTCAGTCGGATGCCCGCGTCCAGCTCCTCCTCGACGATGTCCACCATGCGGTTCTCGGCGCGCACATGCACCTCGACCTTCGGGTGGCGCGCGAGGAACACCGGCAGCAGCGGCGCGAGGAACACCGGCACGGCCATGGTGGGCACGGTGAGTCGCACGCGGCCCGTCACCTCGCCCGGCCGCGCGGTGACCCGCTTGAGCGCCTCCATCGCCTGGTTCACCGCGGGCCCCGCGTCCTCCAGCAGCCGGTGTCCCGCGTCCGTGAGGGCCACGCTGCGCGAGGTGCGCGTCAGCAAGGTGACGCCCAGCCGCGCCTCCAGCTGGCGCACGGCCTGGCTGAGCGCGGACGGGGAGAGGGCCAGGTCCGCCGCGGCCGCCGCGAAGCTGCGTCGGCGCGCGACCGCGAGGAAGGCATTCAGCGCGTTGAGCGGAGTGGTGGCCATCGTGTCACTGTCCTATCGGCCCCGCTCCGCTCACGCCAGTCGGGAACCCCGTCACTCCTTCGGCAGGCTGGCCATGTCGATGACGAAGCGGTAGCGCACGTCGCCCTTCATCATTCGCTCGTAGGCCGCGTTGACGTCCTGGATGGGGATGAGCTCGACGTCGGACGCGATGCCTCGGGCGGCGCAGAAGTCGAGCATCTCCTGCGTCTCCGCGATGCCGCCAATCATCGAGCCCACCAGCCGCTTGTTCCCGGTGATGAGCGAGAACGCGCTCACGGGCGTCGGCGTCGGGGGCGCGCCCACCAGCACCATGGTGCCGCGCGGGCGCAGCATGCCCAGGTACGCGTTGTAGTCATGCTCCGCCGAGACGGTGTCGATGATGAGGTCGAAGTGGCCGGACAGCCGCTCGAACGTGGTGGGGTCCGTCGTGAGCGCGAAGCCCTGGGCCCCCATGCGGCGCGCGTCGGCCTCCTTGCGGGTGGACGTGCTGAGCAGCGTCACCTCGGCGCCCATGGCGGCCGCGAGCTTCACCGCCATGTGCCCCAGTCCGCCCAGGCCCACCACGCCCACGCGGTCTCCCGGCTTGCAGTTCCACTGGCGCAGCGGTGAGTACGTGGTGATGCCCGCGCACAGCAGCGGCGCGGCGCGGGACGGCTCGATTCCCTCGGGGATGCGCACCACGAAGTGCTCGGTGACGACCATCCGCGCCGAGTAGCCGCCGTAGGTGGGCGTCTTCCGGTCCATCTCCGTGCCGTTGTACGTGAACGCGGTGCCCTGCTCGCAGAACTGCTCCGCGCCGTCGCGGCACTGCGAGCACGTCCGGCACGAGTCCACCGTGCAGCCCACGCCCACCAGGTCTCCCACCTTGAACTTCGTGACGCCCGAGCCCACGCGCAGCACGCGGCCGACGATTTCGTGGCCGGGGACCATGGGGAAGAGGCCGCCCCCCCACTCGTCGCGGGCCTGGTGGATGTCGGAGTGGCAGATGCCGCAGTACAGGACGTCGAACACCACGTCGTGAGGGCCGGGCTCGCGGCGCTCGATGGTGGTGGGGGCCAGGGGCGCATGGGGCGTGGCGGCCGCGTAAGCAGGGGTCTTCATGGTCAGGTCTCCGTCGGTGCTGTCGAGGTGCCCAGATATGGCCCGAGACCCTCGTTCGGGAAACACGAGGAGTCTGCATGGCCCGTGTAGGAAAACTTCACGACCCCCGAGGCGGCCCGACGCGCGTTGTCGGCGTGGGCTCGGCTGAGCAAGACGCGGGCATGCGCGCGCTCGCCATCGTTCGCTATCGCCGTCCGCTCGAAGAGATGTTGCCCCACGTGGAGTGGCATCGCGCGTACCTGGGCGCGCTGCTGCTGCGCGCTCCGGACGCGGACGCGCATGCCACGCTCGACCGCATCCGCGACGGGGAGCCGTTCACCCAGGCGGGCGTCGCCCGGTACGACTTGCTGTCGTGGGTGCCCGGCATCGGACGCGAGTCGCTCGACACGCTCGCGCGTTCGAGGCTCGCCTCACGCGTAGATTTCCGCGCTCTCGGTGGCCATGGCCACGCGCCGGTTCACCTGGTCCAGGCGTTCGTAGCGCTCGCGCAGCATGTCTCGGTAGGCGTGCTGCTCCGCGTGGGCGATCTCCTCCAGCAGCAGTCGCAGCGCCGCGTCCAGGGCCTGCCTCAGCTCGCGCGCGTCCTCGTCCGACAGTTCCAGCAACATGGCGGAGCCCTCCTTCTCCAAGGTTAGGCACCCGCTCTCGAGAGTCCGCGTGCGGGCCGCCCGGGACGGGGCCACGGGTCGCTCCAGGCGCCCCCTCCGCCTCCTGCCGTCGAGCGGGAATGCGCCGCGCGCCGCTTCCATCGGGGAGCATCCGCCGCACCGCGTGCCCGCCCCCTTCCCGCGCGGACGCGTCCGCGTCTCCACCTTGAATCCAGGGGCGTGAACGAATCCCCGATGCCCCGGCCACTCCAAGGAGGCTCCCGATGGTCAAGCAGGGAAGCGTGCGCGAGGGCATGACGGTGCGCGCGGCGGATGGACACAAAGTGGGGCACGTCGTGGGCGTGGGCGACACCCACTTCGAGCTGGAGAAGCACCTGGTGCCCATTCCGCGTCGCGACTACCTCATCGAGTACGGCGACGTGGACATGGTGCGGGGGCACGAGGTCTTCCTGAAGCAGGCGGACCATCCCTTGCTCACCTTGGAGATCGACGACGACGGCGGCGCCTTGCCCCCGCGCAACAGCCGTGGCCTGGACTCGGAGCCGAGCAACGAGACGCCTGGGATTGCCTCACCCTCCTGAGTGACGCGTCGCGCGCTCCTCGCCGGGAAGGGCGGAAATTCCAACCTGCTGGGCTGGACAACCGTCTGAAATCATTCAGGTAAAGGCCGCAAGGCATGTCAGACCGTCAGGTTAGACCTCCTCCTTCGACCCGACGTCCAGGTGGGGGACATGCGACGGCTTTCGGCTTCTTGCGTCACGGTGGCGCTCTTCACGGTGGTCTTCTCTTGCAGCTCCGGTCCTCGCGCGGACACGGGGGCGTCGGAGCTTTCTGGCGTGCCTGGCGCGTTGCTCACGCCGCGGCGGTTGCTGCCCTTCGTCCTGTTGGAGGATGGGCGCGTGTTGGCGGCGGGAGGCCATGACGGGCATCGCACGCTGACGGCGTGCGAGGTGTTCGACCCCGAGACCGGCGAGTGGCACGCCACGGGCGCGCTGCACACGGGGCGGCGCAATCACGCGACGGTGCGACTTGGGGACGGGCGCGTGCTGGTGGTGGGGGGCACCAACGGTCTGGCGATGGGCGCGCTCGCGAGCGCGGAGGTCTTCACGCCTTCTACGGGGACGTGGACGGAAGTGGCGCCCATGCGCGAGCCGCGCAATGACCCGGCGGTGGTCCTGCTGGCGGATGGGCGCGTGCTGGTGGCGGGAGGCACGGATGTGGATCGCCGTGTGCTGCGCTCGGCGGAGTTGTTTGAGCCGATGACGGGCACGTGGTCTCCAGCCGAGCCGCCTGCGTTCGCGCGAGGTGGCGCACGGACGGCCGTGCTGCTGGGAGATGGTCGAGCGCTCTTCGCGAGTGGTCTCCAGTCGGAGCTGTACGACGCGACCACGGGTCACTGGGAGAAGGCGGGCCTGGTGGGCGGCGCGGCTGGCACGCATCGCTTGGGGCACACGGTGACGTTGCTGCCGGACGGGCGCGTGCTCGTGGTGGGCGGCGTCACGCAGCGCGCGGCGGAGACGGCGGAGGTGTTCTCTCCGGTGACGGGCGCGTGGACGCTGTTGCCCTCGCCCACGGTGCCGCGTGAGAACCACGCCGCGGTGGTGACGTCCGAGGGCGCGGTGCTGGTGATGGGTGGGGAGCACTACACGACGGGAGCGCTCGCGTCGGTGGAGCGCTTTGAGCCGACGACGGACACGTGGTCCCCCTCGCCCGCGCTGCACGACGCGCGCGAGGGCGCCACCGCGCTGTTGCTGCCGGATGAGACCGTGGTGCTGGCGGGGGGCTGGAACGAGCTGGGAACGCTCGCGTTGAGCGAGGCCTACGTTCCGGACAGCTGCGTGCCCGCCACATGCGCGACGCGAGCGGGCGCATGCGGCGCGATGGCGGACGGCTGCGGGCGCGTGCTCGACTGCGGCCCGTGCACGGTGCCGGAGCGCACGGGCCCGTAGCGCGCGTGGAGGTCGCGTGTCGCTGCGCTCCGTCATCGGTGCAAGGTGCCGGAGCGCAGCGGCCCGGCGCGCGCGTGGCTAACTCGCGCTGGCACTCGTGCTGCGTGTTGGTGCGAAGCGGTTCGTCGTGCTCAGCAGCGAGCGCGCATCGCATCACGCTGGTGCCCATGCTCCGGGGCTGGCGCGACGCGGCCCGTTGCCCCTGAGGCCTCGGATTCGGCGCGAAGTCCGCGCATCGCGCCGAGTTTCCGGGAATGGTGGCCAGCCGAGGGAGCGAAACGGGTCCGAGGCCATCGCATCGCGGCGGCATGAGAAGTCCTCGCGTGCCAGACTGCGCGCCATGCGCACTTGGAAACGGTTCCTCTTCCTTCCGCTCGTCTGTTCCACCGCCTGCGCCACCGCGAACTCGGCTGCGTCGCCGGCCGTTGCTTCACCCGCGCCAACGGTCACCCCGGCCGCGCCGTCGCCCGTCGCGAGCGCCGCCGTGGAGCGGCCCTTCGGAACGCTGCGCGAACAGGCCGAGCGTCAGCAGGGCTGGCTGCGCGAGCGCCTCACCGTCGCGGTGCCCGAGCTGATGCGCAAGTACGGCGTGCAGATGTGGGTCGTGCCCATGCGCGAGTACAACGAGGACCCCGTCTTCAAGGCGCTGGTGTCGCCCACTACCTTCGCCGCGCGCCGCCGCACCATCTACGTGTTCTTCGACCGCGGCCCGGAGAAGGGCGTGGAGCGGCTGGCCCTGGGCGGAGGCTCGCAGGGCGGGGTGTACGAGCCGCACCGCGCGCAGCAGCAGGTGGACCGAGGCGGCGCCACGCGGGCCGCCGAGCTGTGGGGCCCCGAGCAGTGGCAGGTCCTCAAGCAGGTGCTGGAGGAGCGCCAGCCGAAGTCCGTCGCCATCAACGTGTCGCGCACCTTCGCCTTCGCGGACGGCCTCTCCCATGGCGAGTACGAGGGCATGGCCGAGGCGCTCGGGCCGGCCTGGATGAAGCGCTTCAAGCCCGCGGGCAACCTGCCCGTGGACGTCATCGCGTGGCGGAGCGCGGACGAGGCGCGCTTCTACGAGGACCTGACGAAGCTCGCGTGGAACGTCATCGAGACGGCCTTCTCCAGCCAGGTCATCACCCCCGGCGTCACGCGCACGCAGGACGTCCAGTGGTGGATGCGCCAGCGCCTGGGCGACCTGGGCCTGGACACGTGGTTCCAGCCGGACGTGGACGTGCAGCGCCAGGGCGCCACCGAGGAGCAGGTGGGGGAGAACCCCGTCATCCAGCGCGGCGACGTGCTGCACTGCGACTTCGGCATCACCGCGCTGCGCCTCAACACGGACACCCAGCACATGGGCTACGTGCTGCGCGAGGGCGAGCAGGACGCGCCCGAGGGCCTCAAGGCCGCGCTCCAGCGCTCCAATCGGCTCCAGGACATCGTCACCGCGGAGCTGCGCCCTGGCCGCACCGGCAACGACATCCTCCGCGCCTCGCGTGAGCGGATGAAGGCCGAGGGCATCGACGGCACCGTGTACTCACACCCCATTGGCCTGCACGGCCACGGCGCCGGGCCCATGATTGGCCTGTGGGACCGGCAGGAGGGGGTGCCCGGCAACGGCGACCACACCGTCATCCCCAACCAGTGGTTCTCCATCGAGTTGCAGGCCACCAGCCCCGTGCCGGAGTGGGGCGGGCAGCAGGTGCGCTCGGCGCAGGAGGAGGACGTCACCGTGGATGCGTCCGGCACCCTGCGCTGGGCGTGGCAGCGCCAGACGCGCTTCCACCTGGTGCGCTAACCGCCGCGCCTTACTGCGGAGGCGCCGCGCCCGTGAGTGACCGGAGCAGGCCCACCAGGGCCTGCTTCTCCTCCGAGTCCAGCCCCAGCTTCTTGATGGACTCGGAGCGCTTCCCCGGGAAGGTGCCCTCGGGGTCGCCGCCCTTGTCGTAGAAGTCCACGACGTCCTCCAGCGTGCGCAGCGAGCCGTTGTGCATGTACGGCGCCGTCAGCGCCACGTTGCGCAGCGTCGGTGTGCGGAAGGCGCCCTCCAGCTCCTCGCGCTTCGTCACCAGGTCCGTGCGCAGCCGCTGGAGCCGCTTGGCGTCTTCGCCATCGGGGGCGTCGCTGTAGGGGCCCGCGGCGTTGAAGGTCCAGTCCAGCAGCCCGTCCGCCACCGCGCCGCGCCCGCGCTGGCTCTCCGCCGCGTCGTCGCGCAGGCCCAGGTTGTGGAACGCGCCGTTGTCGCTGAGCGTGGCGCCCTTGTGACACAGGATGCACTGGCCCTTGCGGAGGAACGTCTTGAGGCCCAGGTACGCGGGGTCCTTCGTCTGGGTGCCGGCCTCCACCGCCGCGAGGAAGCGCTTCACGTCCTCGTCGAAGGGCGCCGCCGTGCGGTTCACCCCGGCCTCGTAGGCGGCCAGCATCTTGCCCACGTTGGCCAGCAGGCGGTTGCCGTCGGACTCGTCCGCCGGCGCTCGGTTGAAGAACTTCTGGTAGCTCTGCCGGTAGTCCGCGTCGCCATCCAGGTGCGTGCGCACGATGTCGGCGTTGGAGTTCATCTCCACCGGGTTCGTCAGCGGGAGCACGGCCTGGGACCACAGCTCGTCCGCGCGGCCGTCCCACATGTACCAGGTGTTGAAGCCCGCGTTGATGATGGTGGGCGGGTTGCGCACCGTCCGCTGACCGTCGCAGCCCTCGGCGGTGGGCGTGTCCACGGTGCGGCCCTCGCCATCGTGACAGCTCTGGCACGACACCGTCTTGCAGCGCGACAGCCCGGGGTCATGGAACAGCCGGTTGCCCACCCGGAAGGCCTCGGGGTTGCCCTCTATCCGGTTGGTGGCATCGCGCGGCAGCGGGGTGCTGCCCAGCGGCGACAGGTTCCGCAGGTCGTCGAGCTCGTCCTCGGAAGGGAAGGGGGCTTCGGACTCGCACGCCACGCCCAACAGCCCCGTCAGGGCCAAGGCGAGGGCCTTGCTACGCACAGAGAATGCTCTCATCGCCGGGGGTTCCTTCGTCCATGGCCCCCCGTGCCGGCCGCTGCGCCCCGGGAACGAGCCACCGAGCGAGCTTGCCGCCCCCACCCCAGTGATGCAATCCGGAATTCCCCGCCGACCCCACCCGCGCCAACCCGAAGACAGGCGGCGCGAGGGTGGGGACTACGGGCCCGCCACGCGCCGAATCAGGACGCGCAGGTGAGCTGGAAGTCGCGAAGCGCCGTCTGGTACTTCTGCATCTTCAGCGGGGCCTCGCCCGGGGTGGCGGTGGGGGCCGTGCCGTTGGTGCACTTGACGTCCGCGCCCACGACCAGGTCGATCTTCAGGTCCGTCTCGTGCGGCAGGCCCGACACGGTGTACTGGCAGCGGTCACCGCGTTGGGTCAGCTTGATCATCCCGTTGCCCAGGGCCGCGCCCGGAGCCGCGTCGGAGGAGACGACCACGCGAACGCTGTCGCACGGGTTGCCCTGCAGGCCGCCCTTCGGCAGCGAGACCACGCCGCTGACCGTGGACGTGCCGCCCGGCCCGCCAACGCTCCCCGTGGTGGCGCAACCCGTGGCGGCCAGAATCAGTGCGGCAACAGCAATGCGAGACATGGAGTCCTTCTTTCAGAAGAAGAGAAAAGTGAGTGGTGGCGGCGGGCTGCCGTCCAGGCAACCTACGTCGCGCGCCACATACAATTGCTTCGGGAATTCATTCCACGTTGGTGATGCGCCCCGGAATGGGGAACTGGCAGGGAATCCCGGGCGAGACCGCACTCCGCGTCGGGACAGAGAGGGACCGGAGGTCTCGGGGATGAGCGCGGTTGATGCGTCGAATCAATGACAGACATACCCACTCTCGGGACAAATCCATCCATTCCCAAAGATGAACATTCGTCCCGCCTCTGGGAATGCCTGTCAGGTCGCGCGACAGGGGTGGCTTGAGAGGGCGAGCCCGATCGCCCGCGTGCCCCGACATGCGACCGTGACGCTGCTCGCCTGCCTGCTGCCGTCGGCTGCGCCCGCGCCCACGGTGAAGGGGCAGGGAGAGGAGACGCTCATGTCGATGCAGAGGCAGGACGAGACGCTGTCGTGGTCGGGGCTGGGCGTGGGGACGGACCGCCCATCCTTCCTGGCGAAGGTGCGCGAGCAGCTCCCGGACTACGAGCCGGAGCAGGCCTCGGAGGCGGTGTGCTGCGGGCTGTCGGCGTTGTTGCCAGAGGGGCTGGTGGCGCAGATCCGCCAGCAGCTCCCCGAGGATTCCCGCTCGTTGATGGAGGGCTGCGAGCGCCAGCCGGGCGCGGACGCGGGCCGGATGGACCGGGATGACTTCTACCTGCACGTGGCCAACCACCTGAACGCCGAGCCGGAGAACGTGCGGCTCGTGCTCCACGGCGTCTTCGCCGCGCTCCAGACGCAAATCACGGAGGCGGAGGCCCGGAAGATTGAAGGGCAGCTGCCGCGCTGGCTGGCGGGGACGTGGGCGGCGGCGCGGCTGGGGATTGACCGGCCGTCGTAAGCGGACGCGGCGCCTCGGGGCTCGCGTTGGGGCCCCGGGCGCCGCTCGAGCCGTCAGTACGTGCCGCCCAGGGACAGCGTGGCCTGGTAGCGCCCGCTGCCGGCGTCGTTGCCCGGGGTGGGCGCGAAGTCCTGGCCCAGGAGGAAGTCGTAGTTCACGCGCGCGTCCGCGGTGAACACCTTGCCCATCTGGTAGCGCAGGCCCACGCCCACCGGCGCGTACGCGCTCGTGTCGTCCTTGAAGCCCAGCTGCGCGCCCTGGACGTCGTTGCGGATGTTGAAGTGCTCGAAGCCGATGCCGCCCAGCACGTAGGGCTGGAGCCGCGTGTCGGTGAGGTCCGCCACCAGCGCCGCCTGCCCGCCGTTGCGCACGATGTCCGGCCCGTCCGTGATGCCGCCGTGCGTGCGGCCCCGGGTGTCGATGTCCGAGAGGCCGCCGCTGTAGCCCAGCTCCAGCCCGAGCATGGGCACCGGCCGGTAGCCCACCACCGCTCCATATGAGGCGCCGGGTTGCAGCTCGGGCGCGAGCTTGCCCGTGTAGCCCTCCATGCCGCCGCCGATGAGGGCATAGAGGCCCGTGCTCGCCTGCTTGCTCTCGCGTTTGACGGTGACCGTCTCGGTGGAGGTGTACGTCTGGCGCGTCGACCGGTAGTCGTCCTCGGCCAGCGCCACGCTCGCTCCCAGCGCCGCCGCGCATGCGCCCACGCGAATGATGGTCCTCATGATGTCCCGGACTCCTTTCGTTCGTTCGAAGCGCAACGTGGAGTGCACGCGACTCAAGGGCAACGGGATGGGCCGGAAGGGCCTTCCTCGTTCACCCGGTGGGCACGCGCTGGGCGCACCGGGTGAACGCCGCTCCCCACCCTGGGCGGGGTGGGGACACGCCTCAGGGCAGCCGAGCCAGCGCGGCCCTGGCCTGCACCAGCCCGTGGCCATAGCCGGAGTCCCGGCCCGGCGGGCCCAGGTCGCGGGCGGAGGACTCCAGCGCCTCGCGGACCTGCAGCGGCGTCAGCTCGGGATGGGCGCTCCACACCAGCGCGGCCACCCCGCTGACATAGGGCGTGGCCATGGACGTGCCGGACGAGTAGGCGTAGTCGACCGGCCGCAGCGAGAGGTGCACGTCGTGGCCCACCATGCGCCGCAGCAGCACGGTGCTGGACGCCTGGCTGATGGTGACCGCGGGCGCCCAGTGCCCCTCGCGAGGCAGCGCGGCGATGTCCACCGTCCCCCCTGCCCGCGAGTCATCCGGCCCGAACACGACGGCGCGCGCGCCCTGCCGCATCACCGTGGCCGTGGCGTCATCGACGGACACCAGTCCCGGCCGCACGTACGCGATGAAGCCGTCGCACGTGCTGCCCAGGCAGGAGCCGAGCGAGTCCCCCTCGCCGCAATCCACCAACTGCCCCACCGCGTCGCCCGCCGGCGCGTACATCAACGAACGCGACACCGGGTGCATGCCCTCCACCTCCAACTCGGAGAAGGCGCCCAGCCCCCGCGGAAAGGTGGACAGCACGTCCACGCCCGGCGCCACCAGGCTCAGCTCCGGCCCGCCGGACGAGAACGAGGCGCGGCGCGCCTGCGAGTCCACCGCGCCCACCGCGAGCACGGACGGATCCGCCGCCGGGTACAGCACGGGGCCGCCCCCCTGGTTCCCCGCCGCGGCCACCACGAGCATCCCGTGGTCCAGCGCGGCCTTGAACGCCTCCTCCGACAGCCGCGTGCCCGAGCCGCCGCCCAGCGACAGCGACGCGACGCGCGCGCCCTGCTGCTCGCACCACTCGAGCGCCTCGAAGACGTAGCTCATCTGCGTGCGCCCGTGCGTGTCGAGCACGCGGGCGATGAGCAGCTCCGCCTCGGGCGCCACGCCCACCACGCCATCCGGTCCCAGCACCGGCGCGCCCTGGCCCCCTTGTCCGTGCCGCGCCGCGAGGATGCCCGCCACGTGCGTGCCGTGGCCCTCGCCCCACACGCCGCCCTCGCTGTCGCTCGGGTCGTCATCGCCGTAGAGGAAGTCCTTGCTGGCGACGATGGCGCCCCGGAACTCCGGGTGCTGCACGTCCAGCCCGCTGTCGATGACGCACACGCGCACGCCTCGGCCCGTGGGCGCGCCCGGGTCCAACTGGCCATCGCCGTCCGCGTCCCACACGTCCGAGGCCTGCACCATCCTCAGGCCCTCCATCTGCTCGGACGGCCAGGCGCCCAGCGCGGTCGCCGTGGCGGCCCCCAGCGCGGCGGCGTGGGGCAGCGCCTGGCTGAGCCACACCTGATCCGTCTCGATGCTGTCCACGCGAGGGTCCGCCGCCAGCCGCGCCCGCTCCTCCGGACTGACCCGCGCCGCCACGGCCGGGATGTTCCGGTAGACGATGTTCACCTTCTCGCCCGCCACCGCCGCGGCGCTCACGTGGCGCCGCTCGCGGTAGCGGATGAGCACCGGCTCCCGTCCATCCTCGTCCACCTGCCCCGGCTCGATGACCGGCGCTGACCGCAGCCCCTGCCGCGCCTGACCCGGACGCGGGAGCACCTGGGTCGTCTGGCCTGGACGCATGCCCGCGATGACACCTGGGCACACCTGGCCCTGGGCCTGGGTGGAGGTCGACACATCCAACGCACACGCCGAAATCGTCAGGAGTCCGATGAGTCCCCATCGCCGCATGACCCGCTCCTTCTCTTCACGTCGCCGGTGGACTGCGGGGGTTCACGGCCGAAACGATTCCGGCCACACCGGGCTCGCGTGCTCTTGAGGAAGTGCATCGCGCTCCGGCCCGGCAACGGCTCGGGGGGCCGTCTGGCCCTGGGGGTGTGCCGGTTCACATGGCATGTGTTGCCGTGATGACCTGCTTTCCGCGTTATCGGCGGGGCTTGGCGGTCCCCGCGCAACCCGCTGAAAAGTGGACCGCGTGGAGGTGGGCACACCTCCGCCGTTCGGAGGCGGTCCGCGACCTTCGTGCAACGCCGCATTCGGCTCTGCGTATTGGTCCGTTGCACGGACAGTTGTGCCTGGAGGGTCTGACATGGCCCCCCAGGGTCGGGCCTGTCACTTCCGAGCGACCGCGGTGTTTGAGCGGGGGAGCGTCCTCGGGGCGGCTTGATTCCGCATGTGCCCCGTGGTGCGCTCGGGACCGAAGCCATGAGCACCGCACCGACAGAGTCGCCCCGATTTCTGGGGCGTTACGAGCTCGTCCACCTCTTGGGGCAGGGAGGGATGGGCGAGGTGTACCTCGCGAAGCTCTCGGGGGCGGCCGGCTTCGAGAAGCCCTGCATCGTCAAGACCATCCTCCCGGCGTTGCTGAAGGACCGGCAGTTCCTGGACCGGTTCCACCACGAGGCCAAGGTGCTGGTGCACCTGGTCCACTCCTCCATTGCCCAGGTGTACGACATGGGGGAGGCGGACGGGACGTACTTCATGGCGTTGGAGTACGTGGCCGGGGTGGACCTGGCGTACCTGCTGGAGCAGGCGCGCGCCCAGGGCCGGGCGGTGCCGCTGCCGGTGGCCCTCTATGTGGGCCAGAAGATGGCCGAGGGCCTGGGCTACGCGCACCGCAAGGTGGGCCCGGACGGCGAGGCCCTGGGAATCGTCCACCGCGACGTGTCCCCGCACAACGCGATGGTGTCGTACGAGGGCGAGGTGAAGGTCATCGACTTCGGCCTCGCCAAGTCCGCGGCGCGCAGCAAGTACACGCTGCCGTCCACGGTGATGGGGAAGCTGGGGTACATGTCCCCGGAGCAGGTGCGCGCCGAGCCCCTGGACCACCGCAGCGACATCTACTCGTGCGCGGTGGTGCTCTGGGAGATGCTCGCCGGCCGCACGCTCATCCCCCACGGCACCGTGGGCGAGATGATGGCGGCCATGTCCCAGCCGGTGGTGCCCTCGCTGCAAGGGCTGCGGCCGGACGTGGACGCCGGGCTGGATGCGGTGGTGCGGCGCGCCCTGACGGCCTCTCCCGCGGACCGCTATGCGCGCGCGGATGACTTCGCCCGAGCCCTGAACGCGGAGCTGCTGCGCGTGGGCACGCCCCTGGGCGCCGAGGAGGTGGGCCAGTTCGTCCGCGCCCTGTGCCCGGACGCCTTCGCCGCGCAGCGGAAGCTGATCGCCAAGGTGTCGAGCAATCCCGGCGGGGTGGCGCGCACGCCTCCGCCCGGCGCGGGCGCCTACGGGACGGGCCTCTACGGCGTGAGCCCCGCGCCCGGCATGACCGACGTCTCCGGCACGGGGCCCACGGTGGTGCGTCCTCGCGATGCGTCCGCGCCCGGTGCGAGCCCGGGCTCGGGTGGCGTGGCCCGCGAGGGAGAGCAGGTGGACGCCGCGGCGCTGGGCGCCACCACGGTGCGTCCGCCCAGCGGGCCCACCGCGCCGCTGCCCTCCGCCAACGCCGTGACGCCGGCTCCGCTCGCGGCGCCCGTCGCCGCGATGCCCACGGTGGCCGAGCCGCCGCGGCGTCGCGCTCGGGGGCTTGGGGTGGCGCTGGCCGCGCTGCTGCTCGTGGGCTCCACCGCCGCCACCACCGCGTACTTCATGAAGGAGCGACTCCAGCCGAGCGAGGCGGGCGGGCCCGTGGCCCTGGCCGAGCCCGGGCCTCGACCTCCGCCGCCTGGACCTCCTCCGCATTCCCGTCCGCCTCCGCCGCGTCCGGGTGAGGCCGGTCCTCCTCCGCCGGGCGAGGAGCCTCGCGAGCCACCCCCCGTGGACGAGCAGGGCCGGCCCATCTTCGGCCGACCGGAGCCGGTTGCGCCGGGCGCCGAGGTGGCCGAGGCCGCTGCCCCGAGCGCGTCCTCCGACGCGGGCGCGGCGGTGCCCCACGCCGCGGAGCCGGCGAGCGCGGAGGCGATGCCCGCCGTGGGGACGGGCCCGACGGCGGTGCCCGAGGTGAAGCCCGCGTCGGTGACGCGTCCCCGCAAGGCCGGGGTCTACGTCGCGGCGAAGTCCGTGGCGGAGGTGAAGGCCGTCCGAGGCGAGTTCGTCATCCCGGGCGCGGAGGGCCCCGGGCTCGACGCGAGCACGTCGCTCCAGGTGGTGGGGCTTCCTGTGAAGGCGAAGGGCGGCAAGCGGCGCCTGCTGGGCTGGGCCACGGTGGAGCGGTTCCGGCCGAGGCTCGGCATGGTGCAGCTGCGCTTGGATGACGACGCGTTCGCGGCGGAGGAGCCCCGCTTCGTGGTGCTGCCCGACCAGGTCGCGCCGGCGCCCGTCGCGGAGGCCCCCGCGGCCGTGACGCCTCCTCCCTCTGCCGAGCCCCAGAAGCCCGTGGGCATCAAGCTGGAGGGCCGCGTGGTGGTGCAGAGCCTGGGCGGACTGGGCCTCCTCAACCGCCGCTACGTGGTGCACAACGCGAGCAGCGTGCCGTGGACGGACTGCAAGATCATGCGCGCCGCGCAGGAGAGCGCCCGCATCCCCCGCGTGTTGCCCGGCCGCCCCATGTCCGTCGCGTTCGGCGACTTCAAGTGGGACGACGACGTACCCTACTTCCAGCAGGAGAACCGGCTGGTCATCCAGTGCCTGGAAGGCTCGGGCGAGTTCTACGTGAGCCGCTGACGCAGGGCCGCCCGGGATGGGCGGCCCTCGCGCCCCGAAGCACGTCGCGAATCACTTCGGGAGTCGCTCCGAGGCCACGGGGCACGCGGCGACCACCTGGCTGACCTCCGGGTCACCTCGGCGTGCATCGCGCACCGCGCGCGACAGCGACGTCTTGCACTCCCACGTCACGTCCCGCGTCCCGTGACAGCAGTGCCAGCCCGTCAGCGTGCGGCCCAGGTACTTCACCAGCTCCTGCTTCGTGGGCATGACGATGAACCACGCCGCGGCGGCCAGCAGGGCCACCCAGGGGAGCTGGGGCAGCAGCGCCTTCAGCCACGCCACGACGCCGGGCCGCAGCGTCTCTGCGTGCACACCCTGCGCCTCGTCCAAGGGCCGGCGCTGAAGCACCGGTTGCATGGGCAGCTCCAGCGGCGCGGTGAACGCGCGCGCCAGTCCGCGCCCCAAGCCGGGAGGTTGACCGTCGCGCACCAGCCGGATGCCCAAGAGCTGCCGTCCCAGCGTGCGCCCCGTCAGCCCGCCCACCGCGCACACGAGCAGCCAGGCGAGGCCGATGGCCACCGCGAGCGCCGCGTGCGTGCGGTCATGCTCCAGGGCGCGCAGGGCACCCCACCCCCAGAGCCCGGCGGACACGAGGTCCAGCAGGTCCGCCACCCACACGCGCCACTGGAGGCGAGCCGCCTCCGACACCGTATCCGTCGAGAACAACGTCCCGTGAGTCATCTGCCTCTCTCGCGGCGCCACCATAGTCCGTCGCGCGCCGAAGGGCCCGGACGTTCGCCGGGGGACTCGGTCCGCCTCGTGACACTCGTCCTTTCCAGTGCTGAGCGCTGGCCCGGCCGGATGACGGCCGGGGAACACCGTGCGTGGCGGACAGTCCTCGGTGTCGGACAGGGCCTGTAGCCTTCAGCGGGCGTGATTTCGCTGGATGACAGCCTGTGGCCCCTGCTCATCGCCCGCTTCGAGGGGCCACACTCGCCCGATGAGTTCGAGGCCTACCTCGACCGGGCCGCTGGCTACTTCCGCCGCCGCGAACCCATGGTGATGCTGGTGGACGCCCGGGACGCGGTGGGCATGCCGCCCGCGCAGCGCCAGCGGCAGGCGGAGTGGCAGCGCCAGCACGAGTCCGTGCTGCGGCACTTCAACCAGGGCACCGCGTTCGTCATCACCTCGCCGGCCGTGCGGTTGTCCCTGAACGTCATCCTCGCGCTGCGCCCGCTGGTGGCGCCGCACGTCGTGGTGCCCACGCTGCGGCAGGCGATTGGCTGGGCGGCGGACCGCTTCGAGGAGACGGGACATCGTTTCCCCGCGCTCCGGCTGCGCACGGCGCTGTTGGGCTCCCGGCGGGGCAGCGGCTAGCGCGGGCCCGCGCGTCCCGGGGCACCCGGCGGCGGCCCGAGGCGCGGAGGTTGGTCGGTCACGACCGGGGGGCGTGGCGGCTGTCCGTTTCCGGCAGTGGCGCGCCGTGCCACGGGCTCCCATCTTCCCTCCAGCGCGGTGCGGCGAGCCCGTGGCGGGCCTCGGTGCGCGCGCGAAGGCCATGACCCCGGAAGCGGGGGGATGGTGGGCGGAGGCGGCAGCGGCGGGGGGATGTCGGGGAGCGGCGGGGAGGTCGCGGGTCCCTCGCCGCTGTCGCCAAGGTCTCGCCTCCCTCTTGGAGCGGGCGAGGTTCTGCCGGACACTGCGCCCCCATGCACTCGCGGGTCGGGCGCCAGGCGGGATGGCGCCACCTCATCCACTGCTGCTTCCTCGTGGTCCTCCTCCTGGGGGCGCCCGGACTGACGCTCGATGCGCACCGGCGCGTCACGCAGTACGTCCACGACGTGTGGCAGAGCGAGGATGGGCTCCCGCAGAACACCATCTTCTCCATGGCCCAGACGCGGGATGGCTACGTCTGGCTGGGCACCTTCGAGGGGCTGGTGCGCTTCGACGGCGCGCGCTTCACCGTCTTCGACCGGCGCAACACGCCCGAACTGCGCAGCCACGCGGTCTCGGCGCTCCTCGAGGACGCGTCGGGCACGCTCTGGGTGGGCACCGAGCGCGGGCTGCTCGCGTACGGGCACGGCGGCTTCGTGCGAGCCCATGGCGCGGCGAGCCCGCTGGCTGACGTGAAGGTGACGGTGCTCGCCCTCAGCGACGGCGTGCTGTGGGTGGGCACGCGCGAGGGGCTATGGCAGGTGCCGCTCACGGAGGGCGCCACGGCGCAGCGGTACACCGAGGCGCAGGGCCTGCCCTCCAACATCATCCACGCGCTGGCGTCCGACGCGGCGGGCGGCCTGTGGGTGGGCACCGACGCGGGCCTGGCGCGCCTGGTGGGCGGACGCGTGGAGCCGGCGCCCTTCCCCTTCCCGGGCCAGGAGGCCGCGCCCCCGTCCATCTCGGCACTGCGCGAGGACGCGGCGGGCGTGCTCTGGATGGGCACCGCCGTGGGCCTCTTCTCCTGGGCGGAGGGCCGGGTCACCCGCTACACCGAGGCCGAGGGGCTCCCGGCGGGCCCCATCGGCGCGCTGCTGACGGACCGGCACGGCAACCTGTGGGTGGGCACGCGGCGCGGGGGGCTGGTGCGCTACGGCGCGGGCACCTTCGAGCGCCAGGGGACCGGCGAGGCCCTGGCCAGCGTCTCCGTGCTGTCCTTGCTGGAGGACAGCGAGGGCAGCCTGTGGGTGGGGACCTTCGCGGGCCTGCACCGCCTGCGCGATGGCGCCTTCGCGACCTTCGGCCGGCCCGAGGGGCTGGGGCACGAGACCGCGAGCGCGGTGCTGGAGTCCCGCGACGGCGTGCTGTGGCTGGGCACCATGGGCGGCGGCCTGTTCCGCCTGGAGGAGGGGCACATCCTCCCCGTGACGGTCGCGGACGGCATGCCCGAGGAGACGGTGCTCGCGCTGGCGGAGACCCCGGACGGCGCGCTGTGGGTGGGGACGATGGGCGGCGTGTACCGCTCGGATGGTCGTCACCACTTCACGCGCGTGTTGTCGCGGGCGCAGGGCTTGCCGGATGACACGGTGACGGCGCTGCTGCCCGTGTCCGGCGGAGACCTGTGGGTGGGCATGCAGCACGGGCTGGCGCGCGTGCACGGCGGCGCGGTGACGGTGTACGGGGCGAAGCAGGGCGTGCCCACGGACGCGGTGGCCGTGATGCTGGAGGACCCGCTGGGCGGCGTGTGGTTCGGCTCGGACGCGGGGCTCATGCGCTGGGATGGCAAGGGCTTCACGCGCTACACCATGAAGGACGGCCTGCCCGGCGACGCGGTGCTCGCGCTGCTGGCGGATCCGGACGGCACGCTGTGGGTGGGCACGGAGACGGGGCTCGCGCGGCGCAAGGATGGCCGCTGGACGCGCTACACCACGGATCAGGGACTCTACGACGACGCGGTCTTCAGCCTGGTGCCGGACGGCGAAGGCTTCCTGTGGATGAGCAGCAACAAGGGCGTCTCCCGCGTGTCCCGCCGCGACCTGGAGGAGGTGGCCGAGGGGCTGCACCGGCGCGTGGAGGCGGTGGGCTTCGACGCGCGCGACGGCATGCGCAGCGGCGAGTGCAATGGCAACACGCAGCCCTCGGGCTTCCGGGGCCGGGACGGCCGGCTGTGGTTCACCACCATCCGCGGCATGGTGGCGGTGGACCCCGCGCGCGTGCGGCCCGGCCTGCGCCCTCCGGACGTGCGCATGGAGGAGATTCGGGTGCAGGGGCAGCCGGTGCCGCTGGAGTCGCGGCTGGAGCTGCCTCCGGGCACCACGCGGCTGGAGCTGCGCTTCACCGCCTTCGCGCCGGGGGACACCTCGCGCCTGCCGTTCCGGTATCGGCTGGCGGGCCATGACGAGGGCTGGGTGGACGCGGACGGGCGGCGGACCGCCACGTACACGAACCTGCGCCCGGGGCGATATCGCTTCGAGGTGACGGCCCGAGGGCGCGACGGCGCGTGGTCCGAGCCCGCGTCCCTGGAGGTCGTGCTGGTGCCCCGGCCGTGGCAGCGCACCGGCTTCTGGGCGCTGTTCGTGCTGGGCGTGGGCCTGTTGGGCACGGCGGTGTACCTGCTGCGCGTGGGGCGGCTGAAGGCGCGTGAGCGCTGGCTGGAGGCGCGCGTGCAGGAGCGCACCGCCGAGCTGGAGCTGGCCAACCGCGAGTTGGAGGACAACATGCGCGCGCTGCGGGACACGCAGGCGCAGCTGCTCCAGGCGGGGAAGATGGCGGCGGTGGGGACGCTCGCGGCCGGCGTGGGACACGAAATCAACAACCCGCTGGCGTACATCGTGTCCAACCTGGAGCACGCGTGCACGGAGGCGGAGTCGCTCGCCACGCTGCCGGCGGACGCGGGGCCTCGGCTGCGGGACCTGAGCCAGGCGCTGCGCGAGGCGCTGCACGGCGCGGACCGGGTGCGCCGCATCGTCCGGGACCTGAAGACGTTCTCGCGCCGCGACGACGAGGCGCTGGGGCCGGTGGACCTGACGTCCGTGCTGGAGTCCGCGGCGAAGATGGCGTCGAGCGAGCTGCGCCACCGCGCGCGGGTGATTCGCGAGTACGGCGAGGTCCCCAAGGTGGAGGGCAACGAGGCGCGGCTGGTGCAGGTGTTCCTCAACCTGCTCATCAACGCCGCGCAGGCGCTGCCCGAGGGCCGGGCCGAGGTGAACTCGGTGCGGCTGGTGATTCGCACGGGCGCGGTGGGCGAGGTCGTGGCCGAGGTGCGCGACACGGGCTCGGGCATGGCGCCGGAGATGGTGGGGCGCATCTTCGACCCGTTCTTCACCACCAAGCCGGTGGGCGTGGGCACGGGGCTGGGGCTGTCGCTGTGCCATGCGTACGTGACGGGCATGGGCGGACAGATCTCCGTGGAGAGCGAGCTGGGCAAGGGCTCGGTGTTCCGCGTGACGCTGCGCGCGGCCCGTGCGCCGGGCGAGGGGCCGGTGGCGGCCCGCGAGGACGCGGCGAGCCGGGTGGCCGAGGTGGCCGCGCCCGTGCGAGGCAAGGTGCTGGTGGTGGACGACGAGCCCATGGTGAGCGGCGCCATCCGCCGCACGCTCGCGCGCGAGCATGACGTGGAGGTGATGGTGAGCTCGCGGCAGGCGCTGGAGCGGCTGCGCGCGCCCGACGCGAGCTTCGACGTCATCCTCTGCGACCTGATGATGCCGGAGCTGACCGGCATGGAGCTGCACGACGCGCTGGAGGAGAGCACGCCGCAGCTGGCGGCCCGCATGGTGTTCATCACGGGCGGCGCGTTCACCTCGGCGGCGCGCACGTTCCTGGAGCGCGTGCGCAACCCGCGCGTGGAGAAGCCCTTCGAGCCGGAGGAGCTGCGCGAGGTGGTGCGCTCCGGCGTGGCGCGGGCGCGCGGGACCTCCAGCCGCGCGGCCTGAGCGCCGACGGCCTTACAGGTCCAGCACCAACCGCCGCGAGCGCGCGCGCGACACGCACACGAGCATGCGCGAGTCATCCGCGGACATGCCCCCGAAGAAGGTGTCGCGGTGCTCGGGGGTGCCCTCGCAGACGCGGGTGAGGCAGGTGCCGCACGAGCCGGCTTCGCAGTCGCTGGGCACCGTGAGTCCATGCGCGCGCAGCACGTTGAGCACGCTCTGCCCCGCGGGCACGCGCACGACCTGGCCCGTGCTGCGGATGACCACCTCGAAGTCCTGCTCCTCGTGGCCGCTCGCGGCGCCGATGCCCTCGGCGGTGAAGGACTCGAAGTGGACCTTCTCCCACGGCCACTTGTGCAGGGTGGCCGCCTCGCGCGCGGCCTTCATCAACCCCACGGGACCGCAGCAGTACAGCCGCGTGCCCGGGCCGCGCGTGGCCAGCACGTCGCACACCGGCAGGCCCTGGCTGGGGTCACCGCCGTCGTGGTGCACGTGCACGTTGCCGGCGAACGACGGAGAGGACAGCAGCTCGAGGAACGCGGTGCGCTCGGGCGAGCGCGTGCAGTAGTGCATCAGCCACTGCGCGCCGGTGCGCTGGAGCGCGCGCGCCATGGAGAGCAGCGGCGTGACGCCGATGCCGCCCGCGATGAGCACGTAGCTCTTGGCGAAGAGCAGCGGGAAGTCGTTGCGCGGCTCGCTCACCTCGAGCGTGTCGCCTTCGTGCACGCGCTCGTGCATCGCCCGCGAGCCGCCGCGCCCGACGTCGTCGCGCTGCACGGCGATGACGTAGCGATGGGTCTCCGCGGGGTCGTTGCACAGCGAGTAGGGCCGCAGCGCTGCCTCCATGCCTGGCACCGTGACGTCCACGTGCGCTCCCGCTTCGAAGGCGGGCAGGGCGCCCCCGTCCGCCGCGACGAGCTCGTAGGATTGGATGCCCTCCGCTTCACGGGTGATACGCGCGACGCGGACTCGCAAGGTGATTCCCGTCATGGCTTCCCCCCTCTTTCCGGAGCGCTCCCCACCTGTCACGGCGGGAGGTCCCGGTGCGTGGGGTTGACAGTGCTCAGTCCCTGGCGTGCCGGTGAGTACCTTGGGGGGCAGGCGGGCTGATGGCGAGTGGACGCTCGTCCGAATGTTTGTCCTGCACGCAGCCGAGGGGCCTTCGGCGGGGTCGGCAGGCATCCGCCATCCGCCATCCCCACCATTCCGAGCGGGTTGTCTCGTGCCCCGGAGGGAGGCGTTGCTCATGGATGCCCTGGCGTTGCTGAAAGCGGACCACAAGACGGTGGAGCAGCTCTTCCGCAAGTTCGAGAAAGCGGGAGACCACGCGCGCACGCAGAAGCGCAAGCTGGTGGACGAGCTGGTGCGCGCGCTGTCCATCCACGCCGCCATCGAGGAGCAGGTGTTCTATCCGGCGGTGCGCGCGCGGGGGGACATGCTCGTCAGCGACGTGCTGCGCTCGCTGGAGGAGCACCACGTCCTGAAGCTGCTCCTGGCGGAGTTGGACGGCATGTCACCGGAGGCCGAGCGCTTCGACGCGAAGGTCCAGGTGCTGATGGAGGCCACGCGGGCGCACGTCGTGGAGGAGGAGCAGTACCTCTTCCCCGAGGTGCGCAAGCTCTTCCGCCCGCAGGAGCTGCGGAGCCTGGGGATGCAACTGGAGCAGGCGAAGGGCTCGGCGCCCACGCATCCGCACCCGAGCGCGCCGGACACGCCCCCCGCCAACCTGGTGGCGGGCGCGGTGACGGCGGTGATGGACCTGGGCCGGGATGCGTTGCGCGCCGCGCGCCGCAAGGCGGGCCTCAAGGTGCGCGAGGCCCGGGACGCCACGTTGTCCCGCCAGCGGACCGCGCGCCAGCGCGAGACGGCCCGGGCCTCGTTCGAGGTGGACCAGGGCCCGGCGCTTCACTAAGGGGGCGGGGAACTTCCACCGGCGCGCTCGAGGCGCGCGGGGGCGTTGAATGCCCCGCGCGCCGCGCCGTCCGAGCTTCGCAAGAGGGCGCCGCGATGTCCGCGGCGCTGGAACCCCGTGAGGAGACACCTTGAAGTCCTTCCGACCTGTCCTGATGGCGGCGGTGATGTCCCTGAGCCTGTCCGCGATGGCGCAGCCCCAGCCGATGAGCGCTCCCCCTCCTCCTCCGCACGCGGACATCTCGGTCCGCACGATTCGCGTGGAGGGCACCGGCGAGGTGAAGGCGCAGCCGGATGAGGCGTACCTCGACCTGGCGGTGGAGACCGAGGGCGCCAACGTGAAGGCGGCGAGCGAGGAGAACGCGCGGCGGATGGAGAAGGTGCTCGCCGCGTTGAGCAGCGCGGGCCTGACGAAGCGCGACCTCCAGACGCGCAACTACAACGTGTACCCCACCTACACCCCGCCCACGCCCGATGGCGCCGAGCCGAAGGTGAAGGGGTACCGGGTCAGCAACATGGTGACCGCGCATGTCACGGACCTGTCGAAGGTGGGGAGCCTGCTCGACAAGGCGCTGACGGCGGGGGCGAACCGGGTGGACTCGGTGCGCTTCGGGCTGACGCGGGAGGAGGCGGCGCAGGGCGAGGCGCTTCGGCAGGCGGTGGCGCGGGCGCGGCAGTCGGCGCAGGTGCTCGCGGCGGCGCTGAACGTGAAGCTGGGCGCCGTGCTGGATGCGAGCACGGTGACGGAGCCGCCGCGCTTCTTCCCCATGAACCGCGCGTACGAGATGGCGGCGGACTCGCGCGCCGCGGCGACGCCCATCGTCCCCGAGGAGCAGACGCTCCAGGCGAAGGTGACGCTGGTGTTCGCCATCGAGTCCGGGCGGTAGTCAGCAGCCCAGTTGTTTCAGAGGCTTACTGGGGTGCTCCATGTCCGTGATGCGGGCATGTGCCCCCAGTGTGCCCCTTCGGTGAAGTGACCCGAAGCGGCCGGTTGGATGGGACTGGGGCGGTCGAGCTGCTGCACCGCGCTCTCTCGGGTCTCCGGGGAGAGATGGGCATACCGCATCGTCATTTCGATGTTGGCATGACCCATCCGCTCCTGGATGACCTTCAACGGGACTCCTCGCATGGCGAGGTGGCTACCGTAGGTGTGGCGCAGATCGTGCCAGCTAATGTGCCCCTGCTCTCGGTGGATAGTTGCCAAGCGCAAGCAGCGCTCCAGCGGGCGCCGGATCAAGCCCGAGGTGAGTGGCTTCCCGTCCTCCTGGCAGAACACGTAGGGCCCGCGAAGGTGGCGGAGCCCCTTGAGGGCTTCGATTGCTGACTGGGGGATGTCCACAGTCCGCTCGCGTCCGCCTTTAGGTAGGCCCGCAATCCCCTTCCAGAGACTCCGCTGGACTTGGATTTTGCCCCGGCGCAAGTCCAGGTCGCTCCACTGGAGCCCCATCAGCTCTCCCTGTCGAAGCCCCGCTTTGAGAGCGACGAGGAGAATCGTCCTCCACTCTGGCTCAGCCTCTGCGACGAGCCGCTCGGCCTCCTCGAAGGTGAGGAAGTCGTAGGCGGTCCTCCCCAGCTTGAAGAGCTTCACACGGGGGACGTGGGCGATGACGCCCTGTTCCTGTGCCATCGCGAGCACCTTGTGAAGCACGCTCAGCGTGTTGTTGATGTACCTGAAGCTCATGAGCGGCGGACCGGATCCCTTGCGCATGCGAAGGGCTGCTGGCGAGGCCGAGTCCTTCCGAGCACGAGCGCCTGAGCGTTTCTTGCGCATGCTCGCCTTGAAGTTCTCGATCTGCTCAAGACCGATGGCAGCCAGAGGCATGCGCCCGAAGAAAGGGAGGATGTGACGGGCCAGGACGTTGCGCTTGCTCGCGATGGTGGAGCCTTTGTTGTTGTTCTCGCTGTAGGTGACGAAGCGCGGGACGAAGTCCTCGAACGTGAGGTTGCGCTTCTCAGGTGTCTTCTCCTTTCCGTCCGACGCGGCCCCCCTCGGGATGGTGCTCGGAGGTCATGACCGCTGAGAAAACCCCAAGAAAATCGTAGGGCCTCCGAGCGGTGAAGTGTTCGGCGTGGGCACTTGGTTTTGAGCACTTGAAGCCAGAGTCCGCACCCCGAGCGCGGGAGTTTTGATGGGCGCGAGGGCATAGGGAGATCGCGATTGCTCTCTTCGGGAGAACCAGAGAGCGGAGGGAAGTCATGTGCTTCCTGGTACGGTGCCGCCATGTCCCTTGGAGGTTGCCTGCGCGTGGCCCCTTCGTTTGCCCGGCTTGCCTTGCCCCTTGCTCTGCTGGTGGGACTTACGGCCATGGCGCAGCCGCAGGAGGGCCTACGCGGGCGGGAGCTGAAGCGTCGTCGTGTGGCTCTCACAGGGAGCACGACCGACAAGCCTGTAGAGCTGCATGTCGCGCCTGACTACCTCACGACGCTGGAGTTTGACTCCCCAGTGAAGCGTGACGCGGTGGTGCTCAGTGCTCCTGCGGATCGACTCGCGCTGTTCGAGATCACCTCGCGGGCCATCGTGCTCAAGCCTTCGATGGACCTGGGGGCCGGTCGTAGCGTGGAGTTGACCGTTCCGTTCGCGGACGGCGCAGCCCCCACTCGCGTCGTGTTCTCGCTCGTCACGCACCCATCTGAGGTGGACGCTCAAGTGATGGTGTCGCGTCTGCCGCGTACCGCAGAGGCGATTCAGGCCGAGTTGGAGGAGCTTCGTGCGAGCTGTGCCGCCAAGGATGCTGAGTTGGAAGCGCTCCGGGCGCGCAGCGTGGCGAGCGGCCCGGCTGGAATGATTCTCGCCGGTCTTCTGGGGACAGGGGGCGTCCGGGTGGGCAAGGTTGATGCTCTTGGTTCTGGTGAAGGACTCAAGCCTCAAGAGGCTGTGACGTACTCTGCGAGGGGCTGGGCGGCTATTGCCGTGGAGGTGCGCAACACCGGCTCTCAACTCTGGACCCCAACGGATGCGCGGCTCTCCATCGTCGCAAGTGGAGAGCGAATCAACGTGCTCGCGGTGCGGATGAAGGAGCAGCAGATTCGCCCGGGAGGGACCGAGTTGGTGGTGGTGGAGACGGGTGCTCCCAACTGGTCGGAAGGGGCGCTACTTCGGCTGGAGCTGCGCGACAGTGAGGGCACCCGTCGGCTTCTCATTCCGCGATTCACGTTCTAGAGCCGCGCCCCATGTTGATCGGGATGAGCCCGTCACACCTGCAAGCCGGGCAAACGGTGGACGGCTGGCGCGTGGTGAAGCCCCTGGGGGCTGGGACCTTCGGGGCCGTCTATCTCGTGGAGAAGGAAGGCCAGCGCTTCGCGATGAAGCTGGCCATGCACCGCGCCAGCAGTGGGGATGCGGAGCAGGCCGACGCGCGATTGGTGCGAGAGCTGGTGTGCCTTGTCCAAGTCAGCGGGCACCCCAACGTTGTGCGGGTCCACGCGCATGGACGCTGGCCCGATGCGACGCGAGGTTGGCTCTACGTCGTCCTCGACTATGTGGAGGGCTACACCCTGGGCGAGTGGGTGGAGAGAACGCACCCCACGGCGCATGAAGTGGCTCGGGTATTCGGCAAGCTCGCAGGGGCGTTGGCCCACCTGCATTCGCGCGGCGTCTTTCACCGAGACTTGAAGCTCGGAAACATCCTGGTGAGGGCCTCGGATGGCGCGCCCTTCATCCTGGATTTCAGTGCGGGGGACTACACGAACGCCCCGGAGTTGACGGACGCGCCGCTGCCACCTGGGACGCGCCGTTACCGTTCCCCCGAGGCATCGCGATTCCTCCGCGAGCACGGGGACGAGCACGACGCGCGCTACGAGTTCAAAGCGACCGATGATGTCTACGCGCTGGGCGTCTGCCTCTATGACGTTCTGACGAATCCAAAGCCCGCGAGCGAGGCGCCGCGAGTCCTGGTGGGTGCCCAGTGGCCTCCCCCCGCAGCGCATGCGTTGAACCCCCGTGTACCCGGCTCGCTGAGTGCCGCGGCCATGCACTGCATTGACCGTCAGCCCGAGAAGCGCGCTCCGACGGCGGAAGTCATGAAGAGGGAGCTGGAGGCCCTGCTGATGGAAGAGGGCGAAGCCTGGACTGTGCCTCTGCATGTCCCCACTCCACACCTTCAGGTCGCATCGGAGGCGCCGCAGACTGCTGTGCCGCAGGACGAAGCGCCGAATCCGTTCCAGCGCCGCCGCTGGATGGGGG
The DNA here is from genome assembly GCF_019039035.1 of Citreicoccus inhibens. Taxonomy (GTDB): domain Bacteria; phylum Myxococcota; class Myxococcia; order Myxococcales; family Myxococcaceae; genus Citreicoccus; species Citreicoccus inhibens. The sequence continues at coordinate 77,527 of NZ_JAHNZT010000009.1, forward strand.
CTGGAGTCGCTGTGGCCCTCACGGCGACCTTGCTGGCGGGCTTCGTGCTGCTACGCCCCGCTTCCCCCATGCCGCGCACAGAGCGGGCCGTAGCTCCTGTCGCTGCTGCTGTCCGGGATGCTGCCCCTTCGGCCTCTGGTGCCGTTGGTGTTCCACCAGCGCCCGTCACGTTGTCCCCTGGGGTAGCGTTGCCCCCTCCCGCTCCCGTCGAGAAGGAAAGTCCGCCCGTGAAGCGCGCACCCGTCCCAATGCTCAACCCCGCTGAGTCCACCTCCAGGACGCCGAAGGCTCTGGCCTCTCGTCCGAGCTGGCCCCCATCTCAGTGGGCCGGGTTCCTCAAGACGTGTGTGGGCGCAAGCGCTACCGCAGCGATTGCCCTGGGGTGCCCTGGTGCGCAGGTCCGCCCCGAGCCTTCCGATTGCCCCTCTGCGGCTCGCGACGCGATGTTCAGTCGGACGAGCAAGAATGGCCTGCACATGCAGCCGGGCGAGTCGGTGATCCTCACGTTGGACATCCGTCAACCCGGGTACATGGGCGACGGAGGATTCTATTCCGACGGCCCCGTCACGGGCGCGGTGCAAATTAGCCACGAGCCCGGACTTCCCGTTGGGACACTGCTGTCAGGCTACCTCTGGACGGGTGGGGAGGTTGCAGTGGGGCGCTACACGGAAGCCAAGCTTCCAGATGGACGAATTGTTCCGGTGTGTATGGTGCTTGGTCAGCGGGGCTATCTCGAAAAAGGGCCTAACTCCAAGCCGGGGGCGGCTGAGCTGAACATGTCGGCCAATGCGTTCCTTGTAGATCGATGGCCCTAGTTATCTCGCGGAGTTACGCGGGCGAATGTAACAAAACGATACGTTCCAGGGCTTCGAGGTCGCACTCGGAGTGAATGGTATTTCGAGGTTTTTGTACCTATCACGTCGTTCCGCTTGGACTGGGCTGCCGGTACCTTGAGCTTGCCGTTGCGCGAATCCCTCTCGCGCAGGCCCGTGGAGTTCCCTGCCCATGTCCAATTCGTCTGACTCTCGGCCTGCCGGGAGGGTTGTCCTATTCACGAATGGCGACACCTCCTACGAGTTCTTCCGCGACTTGGGAGAGGGGCGCGTCGGTGAGCGCATTCTCCTGGCCCAGACGCGCACGCCGAAGGGCCTCGGTGACTGCGTGGTGCTCAAGTGCCTGCCTTTGCCGAAGGAGGCGGACACGACGGAGAAGCATCAGCGCGCCCGTGCCCGGCTGGAGGAAGAAGTCAGGTTGGCGCAGTACCTCCAGCACCCGAGCATTGCCCGCGTGTATGGCCTCTTCGCGCTGGAGAATGGCCTGTGCGTGGCGATGGAGAGCGTGGAAGGGCTGTCGCTCAACACGCTGCTGGCTGTCGCCCAGGCGCGGGGGCGCTACTTCTCCGAGGCGTTCATCCTGTACGTGGGCGCGGAGGCCGCTGCGGCCCTCTCCTACGTGCATACGTGCACGGACGACGCGGGCCTCCCGCTGGGTATCGTCAACCGCGACATCAACCCCACGCGCATTCGCCTGGGGCCTCACGGAGAGGTGCGGCTGACGGACTTCGGAGTGGCCCTCTCGCGCCTCTCGGGGCGACTGGCCACCTCCCTGCCTCGCCCCCAAGGCGAAGTCCTCTACTCCGCTCCCGAGGTGCTGCTGGGCGAGGGGGTGGACGCTCGTGCGGACTTGTTCTCCCTGGGCCTCACGCTGCTGGAGTTCGCGACGGGACGCCACCTCTACGACCCGAGCCACCTTCGAATCGAGGAAGTGGAAGCGCGCCTCTCGACAGAGGAGCGAGAGCGCGTGCTCGCGGCCTCGGTGGCGTCACTGGTGACGGAGCTGCCTCCGTTTGCGGAAGACGCCATCTGGTGTGCCATGGCCTATCGCTCAGGGGACATCGAGCACTCCGCGCGCGGACTCGCGGTTCCGCTCCGGGACATTCTTCACACGCTCCTGTGCCGAGACCCCTCCGAAAGATTCGGCACGGCGAGGGAGTTGGAACTCGTCATGCGCGCGAGGCTGTCTGCGCTGGGGCCATACACGGGGGCGGATGCGCTGAAGGAAGTGCAGACTGCCCTCGGGGATGTCGGTGACGGGTTGTGGGACTTCGAGTTGCCGAGCGATGAAGGAGGAATCACTCCACCCGTGTCCGAAGCGAATGGGGCCGATGCGGTCTCCACCGCATCCGGCACCCCGAGCGCGGGCGGGCGGGCGGCGGTCGAAGCTGTCGGATGACACGCCGACGGAGCCCGGTGTCCCCCCGCGCAATCGCAGACTGACGAAGCAGCCGACCGCGTAGCGACGGCACCTCTTTCCCCTCACCACCGCTGATTCACCACCGGAGCGGCGCGAGCTGCCGAGCCGACCGGGAGACGTGCGTTTCGTGTGCCTCATGTCGGGGCACGCACAGGAGGCGTGTATGCAGAGAGTGCGAAGCCGGCTGTCCACGTTGCTGCTGTTGCTGTTGCCCCTGTCGGGAAGGGCCTCGGAACTTCCCGCGCCCGAGGAGTCGCCCATTCCCTCGGACTCACCTGCAAGCCCGTGGGCGTACCTCGCACGCGTCGAGGCGGCGACATGGACACTCCTGCCGCGCGCCGGCTCGGGAGTGGAAGAGGGCTTCGCGCAGGTGGAGCCCACCTTCATTCTCGACGGTGGGCCGGAGTTCGGCGTCAACGTGGGCGCTCCCGTGCGCTTTCGCATGTGGGGCGGCGGTGAGGGGACGGGCCTCGTGCGCCGTGAGGATTGGGACACGCTGTCGGATTGGGGGCAGGTGATTCGCGGCCTCAAGTTCGGCTCGGACAACGCGCCGCTGGGCGTGTGGTTCGGTGCCTTGGAGAGTTACAGCCTTCTGTCCGCGCATCTGGTGCGCCGCTACTCCAACCGGATGAATCCGGACTACCACCCGGCAGGCGGCTTCCTCACCGGCACACTGGGGCCGCTCTACACGGAAGCCTTCGTGTCGGATGTGCTGGGCGCTCGGTTGATGGGGGCGGAGTTCTCGCTGGACGTGGAGCACCTCCTCTTCGGCAAGCCGGAGAATCGAGGTTGCTACACGCTGGCGCTCTCCGCGGTGCACGACTGGGGACGGGCAGGAGGACGCGCGCCCTCGGTGACGCTGGCGCACCTGGACGCCACGGCGATTGCGGTGGTGCGGCCGGGCTTCGAGGCCCTCGTGATTGCCGGGTGGGGTGGCAGGCCCGGAGAGGGCGGCGCCTGGGGCGCGGTGCTGGGCGTGGGCGTCGACGCGGTGACGCCGACGCTGGACATGACATTGCGGCTGGAGGTGCGCAGGCAGCACGGCGGCTTCCGTCAGGGCTTCTTCGGCCCGGACTATGAGCTGGCGCGATTCCGTGTGGAGGGTCCTGACGGCGTGCCGCTCGCGGAGTCTCCTTTCCCGAGCGGCTACTCACTCTATGGCGAGGCGGTGGTGGGCTGGGATGCCGTCCACTACGGCGGCCTCTCCAAGCACCTGAAGCTGACGGTGGGCGCGGAAGCCTTTACCTGGGGCCGCTTCGACGTGGATGGGCGCGTAGCGGTGCAGCTCTTCGAGCGCAGCTTGGAAGTGGCGCTGAAGGGCCTGGGCGTGGGCATGGGCCAGTCCGGAGCGCGCTATCTGGGCGGGGCCGAAGTGCGCTGGCGCTTCCTCAACGGGAAGCTCTACGCGATGGGCACAGCGGGCACGTTGCTGTTCCCCACGGCGGAAGGCTCGCTGCGACCGGGGGCCTTCGCCTCGGTGGGCCTGGGGGTGGACAGTGCGCGCTGACGCTTCGTGGTGGGGCATTGCCCTGGTGGTGACGAGCTTCGTGGCCGTGACGCCAGCGCACGCACGAGGGCGGAACCTGAACTCCTTGCCGCGCGCTGCCGAAGTGCCCGCGTTGGTTCCTCAATCAGACAGCGAGAGTCCTCGCGACTTCGCGCCTCGACTGCCGGTGTTTGCTGAGCCCGACGCGAAGGAGAGGCTGACGCGCCGCCGTGAGACCCGAGAGAACCAAACGGAAGCAAGCGCTGTGGGGGGTGGCCTCACGAGTGCCAATCGGACGCGGCAAGCCGTTCTCGGCGCCATCGACGAAGTGAAGGGCTCGATGGGCACCATCTCCCTCGCGCTCTCCAAGCTTGCGGCTCGCCAGGAGGGCATCGGCGGGGCCAACGGTGTGTTCACCCGCTACGTCGACTATGGCACCCAGCAACTGCCGTGGCTCAACGGAGCCCTGGCGGGCTCCACTTCGCTGACAGATGCCGCAGCGGAGGTCGCAGACGATGACATGGAGCTGGGCATCCTCCGGATGACGGGCCCGAGGGTTCAGGCCGCGATGTTCGGCGCCATGCTGCTGGCGTCGTGGACCGACTTCCTTCGTCTCGCGGACCTCTCGCTCCAGCAGTTCCCGAGCTACAGCACCGAGCGACTCTTCATGGACATGGACCGCGTGCAGCGACTGCTGGCGCCCACCATGACCGCGCTCGCATCTGGGGACCCGGAACAAGTCGAGGCGGCGGCGACCGCGATGCCCGAGTTGATGGGCAAACTGACGCGCGAGTTCGACGCCATCCGCGAAGGGATGCGCAAGTCGGCGGAGCGCTATGGGCAGGTCATGGCGGTGGTGCAGGTCATCGACTTGGTGACGATGCTCTCGACGCTGAAGATGTCGCTTCCGCGCCTCCCTCCGCCACCCGCTGCACCTGTCACGCTCGGCGTGGCCCTCGTGATGGGAGCCAACGGGGTGATGACGGGCTCACAGATTGTGGTCTCCGCCGAGTGGGTGGAGATGATTCGGCGGCTCGTGCAGGCGGGCGTCATCTCCATCCCGGCCGTGAGTGCGGCGGTCCGCATTCACGCGGGCCAAGTGATGATGGCGCAGGGGAACGGAGAGCTGCCGCAGGGCGTGCGTGACGCGCTGGGGGACAGCCCCGAAGTTCGCGGGATGCGCGTGACGGGCAAGGCAGGGGCGGGCATGTCCGAGGCTCCGAAGCACCACGTCCTACCCAACGAACACCGCGAGTGGTTCGAGCAGCGCGGCTTCAAGGGCGCCATGGACATCGACCAGTTCTGCGTGAAGCTGGAGCAGGCCCATCACGAGGCGATTCACGGTGGCGGCAACTGGCGCTTGGGCCGCACGTGGCCCGGCGAGTGGAACCGGATGATCATGGATGTCTTGCACGAAGCTGAGAGCGCGGCTGGACGGCCATTGGCGAGGAATACGATCCTACGGCTCGTCGCAAAGGAGATGACGCGCTATAGCATCCCCGCGAACTTCACTTCCTGGAGTGGGGGATGAACGAGGGACGATCTTGGCGTGGCAATTGGCCGGCTCGGCTCTATGAGCGGGTCCGCGACTTTGGCTACGACTCCCTTACTGCCTTCGCTGAGGCACGCCCTACTGCATCGTTGGTGGAGCTGGCCGAAATGTTGGGCAAGGAGGATGTCGCAGGGGTTCAAGTATTTCGAGGGCTGGTTGAGGAGGCAGAACGGGCCCATCAAGTCACTCGGCTAGTGCGCAGCCAGTTCGTTCGTGAGCTGTCCGAGGGGCTTCCCAGCGGCTGGCCGGCAGTTCTGGACGATGAATCCCGTATAGAGGTCGCCATGGTCCTTGGGTCCTGGTTTGGCTTCACGCCCATTACCCACCAAGAGCGCGTTCGCCAGGTCAATGCGACGCTGCTCGCCCATCCACCTCCACCTGGTTGGCGACCTCTCGGACCCGACGACGAGCTTCTCCAAACGCTCCTTCCCGATGAGGAAGTCTGAACGGAAGGGTACTCCTGGAAGTTGAGGGTGGTTGCCAGTGACAGCTACTTCCGCACCAGAGACCTATCCCGAGACCTACTATGCAGGGGCCTATTGGGGTGCTCGGAGGGAGTCACCCGAGGATTGTGCCCAACGTACTGCGCACTTTCTCGGGCTCCTGGCCGCCTGCGACCCATTCCTCGCTCATTGGCATAAGCCTGCGAAGACCCGTAAGGACGCGCGACAGCTCGCTCTGATGCCGCCCGATGTGCTCACCCTTGCCGAATTGTTCCGGCACGGGGTGACCCGCGAGCCTGGAGGGCCAGCCCTCGAAGAGTTGGGCTTCCGTTGCTCATTCGATAACGGTGGGGCGTCGGGAGATTGCGCAACGATGCGCATCAACGGCGGTGTGTACTCGGACGCGGTCCCCAACCACTGTGTTCTGTCCGTGCCTTGGCGTGGGCCAAATGCGGACAGGCTTCTCACGGTCTCGGTGCTCCTGAACGTCGTGCGTGCCACGGTGCTGTCGTGGGACCCCGATTGGGCGGTTGCCATGTCGACTGCTTACGAGAGGCGTTTTCGCGAGCCCCACTCAGCACCGTTCGCGCTGGGGTGGATCACGTACCTTTCGAATCGATTGGGGCGTGTGCCACCGCTTCCGGCCCCCGTACACATCGAGCCCGTGGAGGACAGGGGGACACTCATCGTCCTTACATCTCAGCGCTTCACGGCGGCAAACCCTGAGCATGTGGCGCTGGCGCGCCGTGTTCGCGAACTGATGACCGGGGCCGGACTCATGCCGCCCATTGCCCCCTGACAGGCCCGCCAGCCCGAGCACGAGAGCATGCAGCCATGTGCCCCCAGTGTGCCCCTCCAGCGTGGAGCAAGGGTGCACACAAGGGGCTGAGCTGGGACGACATGGGATGGCGCTTCCGAGTGAAGCCAGGGCGACAGGTGGGTAACCGCGCGTCCTGCGTGAGGTTTCCTGTCGCCCTGGCGAAGGTGACGCTGGTGTTCGCCATCGAGTCCGGGCGCTGATGCCTCCGGCTCGCTGCCTCGAGCCAGGGTAGGCGGGGGAGCGAGCCCGTGAGCGAGTTTCCTGGCGCGAACAGCCCGGTTTGCGGCTGCCCGCGCCAGTCGCATGTTTCCTCGGAAGGGTGCGCGTGGCCCAGGGCAAGCCCGGGGCCAGGGGCTCCCTCTCCAACGCGGGAGACGGATGACATGCGACGCACGCGCGCGTGGGCGGCCTGGATGCTCGCCCTCGCGGGGCTCGGGCTGGGCTGCGGGCGAGGTCCCGAGGGCCCCTCGGCGAGGGACCGCGAGGGCCGCTCCAGGGTTCTCAACAACTTCCTCGCCGCCCGGCAGAAGGTGGACGCGGATGCGCTGCGGGCCGCGGGCCCCGCGCTGATGGGCCAGGACGCCGGCTCGTGCGAGGCCGAGGACTCGCCCGCTCCCTCGGAAGAGCTGCACGGCCGGGTGACGTGGGTGGGGGACGACGAGCTGCTCTTCCGCGACGCGACCGGGGTCGAGCACGAGGTGCTCGTGGAGCCGCGCACGCGCATCCACCGGCGCAACCGGCCCGTGCTGCTGCGCGAACTCTCGGAGGGGCAGGAGGTCCGCGTCGCCTTCCACGTCACGTCCGGTGGCTGGATGGCGCGCGAGGTGGAGATTGTTCCCGCGAGCCTGCCTCCCGCCTCCGGTGAGCCGGAGCCCCCGATATCCCGGCCCTGAAGCTCCAGCCGCGTCAGAACACGCCGCCGTCCGCGCGCAGCCCCGCGGATGAGGTGCGCCCAGGCGACAGCAGGTTGTGGCGGATGAAGCCGCCGTCCGGATTCGCGTCGGGGGAGCGGTTGACGGACACGTTGTCCACGGTGCTCGTGTAGCTCATCTCATCTTCGATGCCGGAATCGGGCCGCTTCAGCCGCACGCTGTCACTGCTGTTGTTGAGGGCCAGCGTGCCGGTGGAGGCCGCGACGGTGTTCGGCGTCCCCGCAGGGAACGCGGAGGCGCCGCCGTAGATGACGAAGGCGCGCCCGGGCGCCACGGTGGTGCCAGGGGCGAAGACATGGCGCGCGCTGAGGCTGTCCCAGAGCGTCCAGCCGGACAGGTCGGCGCTGACGGAGCCCGCGTTCACCAGCTCGACGAACTCGTAGGCCGTGTCTCCCGCGCCGCCATCGAACGAGGGTTCGTCGGCGAGGACCTCGTTGATGAACACATGGGGGAGATCCCGGGTGAGCACCAGGGGCGAGTCATGGGAGGCGGCGTTGGACACGTTGCTGGTGTCCACCACGCGGACGCGCACGGTGTTGCTCACCGAGTCCGGCAGGGTCCACGCGTAGGCTCCGAGCGCCGCGCTGACCGTGGGCGCAATCAGCTGCCAGTGCTCGCCGTTGTCGAGCGAGAACTCCAACCGCAGCGTGGCGATGCCCGTGGCTCGCCAGGAGATGGAGAGCGTGCTGCCCGCCAGGTACGTGCCCCCCTGCGGCGACAGCAGGCGCAGCGTGGGGCCGCCGGTGCTGCGGAAGTCATAGCGGCTCTGAACGGGATAGTGGTCGCTGACAGTGTTGCCGTAGTCGGGCAGCCACGCGTCGGGCCGCAGGACCTGGACCGAGCCGGGCACGTAGTCCGCGGCGACTTCGTCCGTGACCATCGTGTGGTCGATGACGTCGCGGTAGTTCACCGTGGTTCGCTCTCCCGCGAGCGACAGGGCCTGCGTGATGAAGATGTAGTGGGCCGTGTCCTCGACGAACGGCAGATAGGGTGAGGGCAGGTTGGTGCCCGCGTCGTCCTTGCTGATGGACTGATCCACGTCGTCGTTCCAGTCGCCCATGACGAGCACGCGCTCGGTGGGCAGCTCCGTGTCCAGATACGCCTTCAGCGCCGCGCCCGCGCGCTGCCGCTGCCCGTAGGACACCAGGTCATCGAAGGCCTTCATGTGGACGACGATGACGACCAGGTTGGCGGTGCCGCCGTGCAGGGCCGTGGTGAAGTTCACGCGCAAGGGCGGGCGGCCGCCGAAGTCCGCGGCCTTGGCGGTGAGGATGACCTGGGCGCTCTGGAAGGTGACCGAGTCGTCGTAGAGGATGCCGGGCTTCTGCTGGCCCACCGAGTAGGACGAAGCGCCGCTGGAGACGAAGGCCGTGTTGTTGGCGAGGAAGCCGCGGTAGCCCGGGAGCTGGGCCTTGAGGGTGTCGAAGTCAGCGGTGTCGACCATCTCGACGAGCCCCCACACGTTGACGCCCGCGTCGCGGATGACGTCGCGCGCGTAGGCAATCTGGAGATCATCCGTCAGGCCGCCATCCGAGGTGGAGTGCGGCGGGCCCTGGTTGGGCGCGCCGAACCATTCCAGGTTCCAGTGCGCCACGGTGAAGGGCACCGCGGGAGTCTTCACCGCGAGGGACAGCGTGCGCGAGTCACTGAGGTTGTTCGCGTCGCGCACGATGACCAGGAACGATGCCTGCCCTTGCACGGAGGGCGTGCCGGAGAGGACCCCGTCCGGTGACAGCGACAGCCCGACGGGCAGCGCGCCGCTGAAGCTCCACGTCCGCGGGAGGCGTCCGCCCGAGGCCGCGAGCGTGACGCTGTAGGGCTGGCCCACCGTCGCATCCGCGAGCGTGGTGGTCGTCACCGAGAGCGGGCTCGTCAGCGTCAGCGTCAGCGCCCGCGAAGCCGTGTGGCCGTTCGCATCGGTCACGGTGAACGTCGCGGAGAAGGTCGCGGCGTCACTGGTGGGCGTACCGCTGAGGACGCCGGAGGAGGACAGCGAGAGGCCCACCGGCAAACCGCCCGATGTCACCGCCCACGAGAGCCCGGTCTTGCCGCCCGACGCGGTGAGGGTGGCGGAGTACGGCTGGCCCAGGACGGCGATGGGCAGCGACGCCGAGGTGACAGTGGGAGCCGTGTAGATGGACAGGGCCACCGTGCGCGAGGCGGTGCGGCCGTTCGCATCCGTGACGGTGAGGGCCACGCTGAGTCCTGTGCCCGAGGTGGAGGGCACACCGGACAAGGAGCCCTCACTCGACAAGCTCAACCCGGAGGGGAGCGCGCCCGTGACCGTGAAGGTCCGAGGGGCCTTGCCATCCACGGCGGTGACGACGTGCGTGTAGGGCTCAAAGAGGTACGCATCCGGCAGCGGCGTGGCGCTGGTGATGGCGGGGGGGCGATACAGCGAGACGGACACCGCGCGCGCATCCGAGAACCCGTCCGCATCGGTGACGCGCAGGACGAACGAAGCCGTGCCTGCCGCGGTGGGCGCCCCTTCGAGTGAGCCCGTATCCACGAGGCTCAGCCCCGCGGGCAGCGCGCCACTGCTCAGCCCCCAGTGATAGGGACCGCGACCTCCCGCGGCGGAGAGCGGCTGACGGTAGGTGGTGTCGGTGTAGCCATCGGGCAGCACGGTGGAGGTGAGGGTGATGACGCCACGCACGTCGAGGCCGAACGATGCCGTGGCGGTGTGCCCGTTGGCGTCGGAGACCTCGAGCGTGAAGGTCGCGCTGGTCGTGGTGGCGGGCGTCCCGACGAGCGTGGCGCCTTCCAGTCGGAGCCCGTCGGGCAGTGCGCCCGAGACCAGGCGATACGACAGCGGGCCCTTGCCGCCCGTGCCGGGCACCGACGCCGAGTAGGCCGTACCGACCACCGCGGGCGGCAGGTTGGACGCGGTGAACGCCGGCGGCGCGTAGACCGTGAGGAGGAACGGATGCGCGGCGGACCTCCCCTCCGCGTCTCGCACGCCCGCGCTGAAGGCCCAGGGCCCCACCGCGATGGCGGTGCCCGTGAGCTGACCGTCGGCGGACAGCGTGAGGCCCGTCGGCAGTGCGCCCTGCGCGAGCGCCCACGTGAGGGGCGCGACGCCGCCCGTCGCGTCGAGCCGCAGCGCGTAGGTCTCTCCGAGATAGGCATCGGCGAGCACGGCGTCTGGGATGGCCAGCCCCGCGCGAACTTCGAGCGAGAGCTCCGCGCGCGTCGTCGTCCCGTGCGCGTCCTGGACCTCCACGGTGAAGCGCGTGGTGCCGGCGGCGCTCGGCGTCCCGCTCACCTCGCCCTGGGCCGAGAGAGACAGGCCCGCGGGCAGCGCGCCCGCGCTGAGGCGCCAGGCATGCGGGGCGACGCCTCCGGATGCGGTGAGCCGCGCGCTGTAGGCCACCTCGACCGTGGCGGGGAGAAGCCCCGGGGTGGTGATGGCCAAAGGCTCATCATGTCCGCCATCCGTGACGTGTGAGCCGCCATCCGTCTTTGGTGGCTCTGGATCCAAGGGCTTGTTGCCGGGACAAGCGGTCAGCAGCAGGACGAGCAGCGGCACGAGGGCGCGGTGAGACGACATGACCCACTCCGAGCCGAGGAGACACGCGGCTCACGAGAAGAAAGGCTTCACTCTAGTGGGTGATGGTGTATCGCGCCTCCGAGTCGCCTCGGACCCGAGAAACAGCAAGGGCCGCGACTCCGTGAGAGGAATCGCGGCCCTTGGATGTTTCAACCGTGAGCCGGAAGGCTCAGCGGTGCATTACGGGTTCGCGGCGCCGAAGCTCGGCGCGCCGGACACCCAGTCCGAGGCCTGGTGCGTGTTGGCCTTGCGCTGGATGCTGGTGCCCGCCTGGGTGCTGCCAGCGGCCTTCCAGTCCGCGGAGACCGTGACGGCATTGGCTCCGGCCGTGTCGTAGACACACGCGGCGCCGCCGCAATCCGCCGGGAGCCAGAGCCCCTCGGCCTGGAGCGCGGTCAGCTTGGCCGGGTAGCCACCCGGACGACCATTGGCCGCCAGGTCGCTCTTCACGAAGGCCACCGCGTCCATCGTGGACCCCGAGGCGCTCTTGAGACGCACCACCTGGTTGGAGAACGTCAGGTTGGTCGCGCCGGCGACGAAGTCCCACGCGGTGGGGAAGTTCGTCGTGGCGGTGTTCTCGTTCTTGCTCACCGTCTCGGACGTCGTGGCGTCACCCTGGGCCGCGGTCGGCGTCAGGTGGAGCACGATGTAGTCGCCCGTCGCCACGGCCACATCCGGCAGCGTCGCCAGGGTGGTCACGGCCGTGGACTCCTGGACGAGCGTGATGCCGTCCGTCGTGCCGCCGCTCACCACGATGAACTCGATGAGGTCACGCGCGCTGCCCACGTTCGGGTTGAGCTCGTTGATCATCAGCACGGCCGGCACGCGGTAGCCCTTGAACGTCGCCGTTCCAGGAGCCGCGGTGGCGCCGCCCAGCACGTCCTTCACCGAGCTGGCGACCGTCACCGTGTAGCTGGTGCCGCCCACCTGCGTGCCCGTCTTCACCGTGACGTCCTTGCCGGACACCGTGGCGCTGATGGCCTGGAGGCCGTTGTTGAAGGTGAACTGGGTCGCCGCGTTGGTGATGCTCGCCGCGTCGATGGGTCGCTCGAACGTCACCTTCACCTCCGTGGTGGAGACCGCGCTGGCGCTGACCACCTTCGAGGCCGGGCAGGTGATGTCCGTCAGCTCCGAGCGGAAGTAGGCGGACGGCTGCACCGTGGTCGTCGTGACCGGAGGCGTGCCCGTCGTGCTGCTGAACTTCCACAGCGGGCCGGAGGTCAGGGTGACCGTGCAGCCATCGGCGAAGCCGATGTTCGACGCCACGGTGTCCGCGACGCGCAGCTTCAGCAGGGCGTTGTTGTTGATGCCAGCCGTCGTGAGGGTGAACGCCACGTGACCGCCGCCGCTGGCGGCCGTCGCGCCGCTCTCGGTGCCCTTCAGGCGAACCAGCGTGCCGAAGTAGGTGCCCACCTTGTCCAGCAGCTCGGTCGTCGGGTTGGCGGAGCGATCCACCGTGAGGCCCGCCGGAGCCGCCGTGTTGAGGTTGCGCACCGGGTGACCCTGGCTGACGACGGTCAGGCCCGTGATGGTGGCGCCGGCCTTGATGTCACCACTGAGGACGTTCACGCCGCCCACCTTGAGGTTGATGCGGTCGCCCACCGCCAGCGTGCCCGGATCCGCCGCGACGAAGATCGCGGGGCCCGTGGCCTCGGCCTGGAGGAAGTAGCCCGTCACATCCGAGCCGAGCGCCGGCTTGATGTACGAGACGTAGGCGCCATCGATGGACATCGGCTGCGCGAACGCCGCGCTCGCCGTGGCGTCCTTCGTCGCATCCTTGAACGCCTGGATCTGCGCGCTGGTCGAGGCCGCCGCCGGGCCCGACGCGACGCAAGCCTTCGTGGTGCCATCGCACGTCAGGCCCACGGCGCAGTCCGCGTTGTCGCGGCACACGCACGCCTTGTTGTCACACACCGGCCTGTTCGGGTCCGTGCACTGCGTGTTGCTGAGGCAGACCTCGCACTGGCCACGACCGTTGTTCGCGGTGGTGTCGCAGGTGCGGCGAGCGCTGCCCGCCGCGTTGCACTGGCTGTCGTCGGCGCAGCCGCAGAGGTTGTTGTTGCACGCGGGCTTGCTCGCGTCGCACTTGACGGTGTCCGCCGTGGTGCACTCGACGCACTGCGAAGGCGTCGCGCCCGTGTTGCAGACCGGGGTGTTGGGGTTGTTCGCGGCGCACGAGGCGTTGTCGACACAGCCCTCGCACGCGGTACCGGCCGCGTTGCACGTCTGGGGCTGCGTGCAGCCCTCGGCGCCAAGGCACACCTTGCACACGCCAAAGCCGTCGTTCGCGGCCGTGTCGCAGATGGCGGACGGGGAGACGCAGCCCAGATCCTGACCCGTGGCCGACGTATCCATGCAGACCTTGCACATCCCGAGACCGTTGTTGGCCGCCGCGTCGCACACCGCGGCCGAGTTCGAGCAACCGATGGACGGGCTGCTCGCGGAGTCGAAGCACACCTTGCACACGCCCGCGCCACCGTTGGCGTTCGTGTCGCAGATCGGCGCGTCCACGCCGCAGCCCTGGTCCTGGCCGTTGCCCGCGGCGGAGTCGACGCACGCCTTGCACACGCCCGCGCCGCCGTTGCCCGTCACGTCGCACATCGGCGCCGCCGCGCTGCAGCCGTTGTCCTGGCCCGTGCCCGTGGCGGAGTCCACGCACGCCTTGCACACGCCCGCGCCGCCGTTGGCCGTCGTGTCACAGACCGGCGCCTGAACGCCACAGCCCGTGTCCTGGCCATTGCCCGTGGCGGAGTCCACGCACGCCTTGCACGCGCCCACGCCGTTCTTGGCGGTCGGGTCGCACACCGGAGCGGCCGCCGTGCAGCCCATGTCCTGGGCGTTACCCGAGGCGGAGTCCTGGCACGCCTTGCAGGCGCCCACGCCGTTGTTGGCCGTCGCGTCGCAGATGGGCGCGGTCGCCGAGCAGCCCGTGTCCTGGGCGTTGCCCGAGGCGGAGTCCTGGCACGCCTTGCAGGCGCCCACGCCGCCGTTGGCCGCGGGGTCGCACACCGGAGCGGCCGCGGAGCAGCCCGTGTCCTGGCCGTTGCCCGTCGCCGAGTCCTGGCACGCCGTGCAGACACCCTTGCCGCTGCCACCCGTCACGTTGCAGATGGGGGCCGTCGCGCTGCAGCCGTTGTCCTGGCCGTTGCCCGTGGCGGAGTCCGTGCAGGTCTTGCACACGCCGTGGCCGGAGCTGATGTCGCAGACCTCGCCCGTGGCGCAGGCCGGCGAGCACGTCACGCCCGCGTCGGTGCCGGCATCCGTGCCCGCGTCAGGCTTCGTTCCAGCATCCACGCCCGCGTCAGTGCCCGCGTCCTCCTCGGGAGGAGTCGTGGAAATAGCCTTCGCTTCGCACTTGTTCTCGACGCAAGTCCAAACCTTGTTCGCGCCAGGGGAGCCCTTGTCGCGACAGTCGAACTCATCCACGCACTCGTTTCCACAGCCCGTAACCACCGTGACAAACACGGCGGTCAAGAGAGCCGGAAACAGACTCCGTCTCAGCATGTAATCCCCTCCCGGGATAGCGGTAGCGGCTCCCCTTACACCCAATCCCAAAGGGGCGTCCAATCGCCAGCGGACATGGCACGGCCATGTCACGCGGGCTTGAGTGGAAGACGGGTTATTCAGGGGGATTGGCGCGCTGCTTGCGGAGCGGGGCGCGAATAGAGGTCGATGACCTCCGAGATGCCTCGCTGACACACCGCGCAGAACGGAACGCGGTCCCGCGTGAACATCACGCAGTCGAGCTGGGGTCGGTAATACCCACGTGATTCATACATCGCGCCCTCGAAGGCACCGACCTTGCCGGAGAACTTCTGAGAAGAGAGGAATTTCTCCTCCCAATCGCGCTGCGCGAGGAACAGCGCGTCCATCTCGCTCTCGGGGCGCTGGTCGGCCCGAATCTTCCGGCGCTGCTGCTGGACCTGGTTGGCGTGGCTGTCATACGCCTCTTTGTTCCAGGGGGTCGGCGTGGCCGTTCCTGCGCTCACGAGGTCTTTCCACTTCAGCTTCGCGGGGTCCTTCAGCGCGGTGACGTTCTTCTCCCAGGGCTCCAGCCGGTCCCCGTCCGCGGGGCCGTAGACGGACTCGGAGGTGTAGTACTCGTCGGCCAGTCCGGCGAAGTGGTGGCCGAACTCGTGGACGAAGACATAGGGTGACCACAGGCTGTCGGCGGCCACGGTGCTGTAGAGGTTGTGGATGCCGCCTCCGCCGTAGGTGTTTCCGTTGACGAGGATTTCCACGAACTCGTAGGGGGCGAAGGCCGCCGTGTCGCGGAAGGCCTGATTGTCGAAGGTGAGGACGTAGCGCTCGCTGCCGAAGGCGTCATACGTGGCGCCCACGGGGGAGCGCTTGTGGATGCCCGTGGAGGGCCGGGAGATTCCGGACTGCGCCGCGGCGGGCATCAACCCCCACACGTTGAAGTCCGTCTTGCGCTCCTTGAAGGGCGAGTAGGTGAAGAGGATGTCCATCAGCCGGCGCGCGTCCTTCTCGAACTTGCCGCGCTCCGCCTCGGTGTAGCCGTCCCCCAGGATGAGGAAGTCCACCTTGCTCGCCGAGGGCCCGTTCTCCATCAGCTTCAGCAGCGGGCCCGGCGCGGGAGGCGCCGAGGGGTCGACGAACATGCTCTTCGGATCCACGTCGAGCGACCACACCTCGCGGAACGCGTTGCGTGCGTCGCGCTTCTTCAGGATGACCTGCACGGGGCGCTCCGGCGTGGGGAAGCGCAAGGACTCGCCGAAGGTGCGGTGGAGCTGGTGCGCCTCGGGGGTGCTCTCCCACTCCCCGAAGATGGAGGCGAAGCCGCGCGAGTACAGCAGGCGGTTCGTGTCCCGGTCCCTCACCTCGAAGAGGTACTTGCCGAGGTTCGACTCATCGATGGGCTGCTCCGGGTTGCCGGGCCAGGGTAGCGGCTCGATGACGAGCCGGTCGAGGCTGAAGCGCTCCTCGGTGGCGTTGCCCGTGTGGAAGTAGTCGACGCGGAAGGTGCGGGGCGCCGCCGCCGCGGTGCTCGCGGCCAGCAGCAAGACAATGAATGCGCGCATGCGGCCACTCTACGCGGCGGCCCGTGTCCTCGCTGGCGGGAATGTCATGTCAGAACGCGCCTGACATTGTTGCCCACCCCCCAGTGTCATCCGCGCCCAGGCTCACGGTGAGCGGCGGTGGAGCACCCGGAGTGGGAGCGAGCAGGAACAGGGCCGCGCCCGCCGCGGCCGTGACGCCACCGCCGATGAGCAACCCGGTGAGAAGCTGGTTCTTCTTCACCAATCCCTCGCGCAGTCGCACCGCCTCGGCGTCATCCGAGGTCAGCACGCCACCGTTCTGGCGCTGGCGCTCCTTCAGCGCATTCAGGTCCTTCTGCGCCATCCAGCGCACGACGCCCGCGCCTCCCAGCGCTGCCACGCCCACGCCCAGCGTCGCGTAGGACGCGCCCCGCATCCTGGAGGCGGTGGGGGACGGCGTGGTCCGCGACAGGCCCTCGGTGGCGGGGGCCACGGGCGCATCCGGGGTCAGGGTCGCCGAGGGGGCGGCGGGCTGCTCCCAGGGCGCCTTGCCGCTGGCGTTCATCACCACGAGGTTGGAGGGCGAGCGTCCCGTGGTGACGAAGTCCACCAGCGCGGACAGGGCCTCGGCCGGAGCGTCCAGCCCCTGGGTCTTGAAGCCCCCCTCGCGCAGCCGCTGTCCTCCCTCCACGTGGAGCACCGTGGCGGCGAACCACTTGGGGCCGCTGCTCGGGTGCTCCAGGCGCGCGAGGATGACCTCCTCCACGCCCAGCGCTCCGCCCAGTCGGACCGCGTGGGCCAGGGTCCGCTCATCGCTCGGGTCCGATGATGCGAGGCATGGGAAAGGGCTGCCGGACACGGCGCCCTCGAACGCGAGGTCCACGAGGAGCGGCAGGTCCGTGCCCTGCACCTGCACCTGCCGGGAGAAGCTGTGCGCCCCGGCCTTCACGAGGGCCAGGTCGTAGGTGCCCGCGGGGAGGTCGAGCTGCAGGGGCGTCTGCCCCACACGGAGCCCGTCCAGATACACCTCGGAGGCGGGGAGGGTGGACTTCACCGCCACCTTCACCTTGCGCGTCCGCGCCAGCTCTCGCCGCACCTTGTCGAACGCCTGACGCACCGAGGGCGCATAGAGGTCAGGGTCGAGCGGGTATTGTGGCTGGAGCCTCAGCACCTGGAGGAACGCGGCATCGCTGTCCTTCGCCTTGCCCTGGGCACGCAGGTTGAGGGCGAGGAGGAGCTGCGCGTCCGCA
The DNA here is from genome assembly GCF_019039035.1 of Citreicoccus inhibens. Taxonomy (GTDB): domain Bacteria; phylum Myxococcota; class Myxococcia; order Myxococcales; family Myxococcaceae; genus Citreicoccus; species Citreicoccus inhibens. The sequence goes on from NZ_JAHNZT010000009.1 coordinate 94,813, forward strand.
TGGAGGCGCCAGCGGGCCTCGCCCACGGGCAGGTGGGCGATGTCATGCAGGGCGTCCTCCACGAGCTGCCCGGACCTGGCGTTGCGGCCCTCGTAGAAGTGGTCTCTCGCGGCGTCGAGCTGGCGGCGAAGCTCCTCGAAGGAGCGCGCGGCCTGGGGGAAGAGTCGCTCGCTCAGCTCCGTGGCGCCCAGGGTCTCCGTCTCCGCGCGGGCCCGCAGCGCGTCGGCGAAGGACTTGGCCTGGCTGCTCAGCTCCGCGTCCGCGCAGTCCGCCCCGCTGGAGAGGACCATCCTTCGGGGGCTGCCCCATGCGGACGCACCCGAGACGAGGAGGACCGCGAGGACACCGGAGGCCAGCCGGGGGCGCATCCAGCAGAGGAGGGGCAGGGGTCGCAGGAGGGTCATCGCAGGGGCCGTTTGCAGGGCGCATTCCGTCCGCCCGCTTGTCCGCCGCGCGCACATAGCAGCGGGCGGCTCCTCCGCCAAACCCACCTCCGTCGCGCAGGGAGGCGGGCAGCCGTGGCGCCCAAGGGAGCAGGCGCCTCGGAATGTGTGGGAGGCGGCACCCAGCGTCCCGATGTGAGACGCCCATCCCACCGGATGTCGGATCGACGAAGGGAGGACCGACCGCCTGGTGCCAGCCGTTGCGTCCTTCCCCAGGTTCCTGGCACGGCGCACCCGGTTCAATCCCGCCGGCTCAATCCCGGGCTCAATCCGATGGTGGGACAGGAAGGGTCTTCCCTCGGGCGGAAGGTCAGGGCAGGGTGCGCTGTTTCCTGCTGGGAGTGGAGGGGCCCGCAGCTCAACGGTTCCACGTCCAGGTCGCAAAGCGCCTCGCCATGGTTCCGTGACCGGGCCATGACATATCCCGGAGAAGAGTCCCCCCGCCATGAACATCGCCGTCCTCGTCAATCTCCGCGCGCGCAAGGGCACCGAGGGAATCGGAGGCCTGGTCCGGCGTCTGCTTCCTCGCGCCCGCGTGGCGCTCACTCGCTCCGTCGATGAGGCGCGCGATTGGATCTCCGACCACCTGCGGCATGATCCGCCCAACCTGCTGCTCGCGGGAGGGGGGGATGGCACCATCACCGGGCTCCTCAACGAGCTGCGCATGCAGGGCGTGGCCCTCCCCGCGATCGGCGTGCTGCCGCTGGGCACGGGCAACGCGTGGGCGCGTGTCACGGGCGCGCCGCGTCCCTCCGTCGCGCTGAAGCAGATCGCCGCGTTGGGCGAGCGGCTGCCGCCCCTGCGCCCCTTCTCCCTCGTGCGCGTGGACGGCAAGGTGGCGCCCTTCGCGGGCACCGGCTGGGACGCGGAGATGATTCAGGACTTCAAGAACCAGCTCGCCGCGGCGGGGCCGCTGAAGAGCCAGCAAGCCGGCCTGCGTGGCTACCTCACCGCCATGTTCACGCGCACGGTGCCGCGCCACTTGTTCGGCGAGGGCAACCCGCAGGTGTCTGTCTATAACGTGGGGGAACCCGCGCTCACCATGGACGCGCACGGCGCGGTGCAGCCCATTCCTCACGGGGGGCCGGGCGCGCTGCTGTATCGCGGGCCAGCGGGCGTCGCGGGCGCCGCGACCACGCCCGAGTGGGGCTTTGGCTTCAAGGCCTTCCCCTTCGCGCAGGCCGTGCCGCATCGCTTGTCGGTGCGCGTGTACGGCGCTGGCGTGATGGAGGCCACGCGCAACATGTTCCGCCTGTGGCGTGGCGAGCATCCGCTCCCGCACATGCATGACTTCTTCGTCCAGCGCCTGCGCATGGACTTCGACCGCGAGGTCCCCTTCCAGATGGGGGGCGACGTCCTGGGCATGCGCCGCTCCATCGAGTTCGACCTCGCCGAGGAGAACGTCCAGCTCGTCGACTGGCACCGCGTCTCCCGCATGGTCGCGGTGTAGTGCCGCCGGCCGGGCGGGTGGTTGACAGGGTGTTCGCCGGACACTATGGCGGACAGCTCCCACCCGCTCGAACGGACGGTGACGTGAGCCACACCTACGACTACCCACGGCCCGCCGTGACGGTGGACTGTGTCGTGTTCGGAATGGACGACGAGGACCTGAAGGTCCTCCTCATCCGCCGAGGCGTGGAGCCCTTCTCCGGGCGCTGGGCGCTGCCCGGCGGCTTCGTGCGCATGGACGAGGCGCTGGACGATGCCGCGCGCCGCGAGCTGGAGGAGGAGTCCGGCATCCGCCCCAGCCACCTGGAGCAGCTCTACACCTTCGGCGCTCCGGACCGAGACCCCCGAGGACGCGTCATCACCGTGGCGTACTTCGCGCTGGTGAAGCTCAGCGCCCACCACCTGCACGCCTCCACCGACGCGCGCGAGGCCGCGTGGTTCTCCGTCTGGGATACGCCGAAGCTCGCGTTCGACCACGCGGAAGTCCTCGGCACCGCGCTGCAACGCCTGAAGGGCAAGGTGCGCTACCAGCCCATCGGCTTCGAGCTGCTGCCGCCCAAGTTCACCCTCTCCCAACTGCAGCGGCTGTACGAGGTCGTCCTGGAGCGCGAGCTCGACAAGCGGAACTTCCGAAAGAAGATTCTCGCCATGGACCTGCTGGAGGAGCTGGACGAGGTGGAGCAGGACGTCTCCCACCGCGCCGCTCGCCTCTATCGGTTCGACCACAAGAAGTACCGGCAGTTGGAGAAGGCCGGCTTCAACTTCGAGCTCTAAGCCACTCTCAACACGGACACGTGGGCGTGGGTGCGAGGACGTGCCTCGCCGCGCGCCTCCGCACGTTGAGTTGACTTCGTGTCTTGTGGACACTATGTTTGTGTCATATATACACGAACGAGACACGCAGCCTCCGCGAGTGGAGAGGAGGCCGAGTCGAATTCGTGCAGGAGGCGGCCACCTCGCGGGTCGTGTGTCGCGAGCCCGGCACCTCCTGAGTTCTCGATGCCGTGTCGCACAAGCCCGAACAGGGCCACGGGAGAGCCATGTCCTCGCTGCCATTCGACATCGCCGCGGGTTCTGTGTTGGGGCGGGAGCACGCGCGCTCGGGTCGCAACAACCAGGATGCCTACTGCGTGCGCGAGGGCGCGAAGGGGCTCGTGGCGGTGGTGGCGGACGGCTGTGGCAGCCAACCCGCCAGCGAGCTGGGGGCGAGGCTGGGGGCGAGGCGCTTGGTGAGAGCGGCGCTCCAGCGGCTCGAGGCGGGTGAGGCCGCGGACACCGAGGGCTTCCTCCCCGGGCTGCGTGGCGACGTGCTGGCGATGCTGGAGGCCCTGCCCGAGGCGCTCGGGCGTGAGGCCCTCGCGGACTGTCTCTTCACGCTCGTGGGCGCGGTGGTGACGCCGGAGCACACGCTCGTCTTCAGCGCGGGAGACGGGGTGTGGATGCTCAATGGCGAGGTGCACGTCCTGGGGCCGTTCCCGGGCAATGCGCCGCCGTACCTGGCCTACGCGGTGATGGGAGGCGATGACGTGCCCCTCATCCGACAGGCGCTGGTGCGCACCGAGGACGTTCATGCCTTGCTGTTGGGCACGGATGGCGTCGAGGACTTGAAGCGGCTCACCCTGGCGCGTGTGCCGGAGCGCGATGAGCCCGTGGGCCCGCTCTCTCAGTTCTGGACCGAGGACCGCTACTTCTCCAACCCCGAGGCCGTGAACCGCCGGCTCGCGCAGCTCAACCGGGAGTCGACGCGCGCGGACTTCGTCGCCCATCGGTTGGTGAGGACGCCGGGGCTCCTTCCGGACGACACCACATTGGTGGTGCTGCGCCGGCGAATGGAGCGGGTGTGACGCCATGGACATCTGGCTGGAGGGACACAAGGTCGCGCTGAGTCCGAAGCAGGCGCTCGGCAAGGGGGGCGAGGCGGATGTCTTCGACCTCGGAGATGGACGGGCGCTCAAGGTGTTCAAGACGCCCTCGCATCCGGACTACGCGGGCCTGCCGCACGAGCAGGCCGCGGCGAAGGCTCGGCTCGATGAGCATCAACGCAAGCTGCGCGTGTTCCCTTCAGGACTGCCGGGACGCGTGGTGACACCGCAGGCGCTGGCCACTGACGCTCGCGGGCAGGAGGTGCTCGGCTATGCGATGCGCAAGTTGGAGGGCGTGGAGCCGCTGCGCCGCTGGGGTGAGCCTGCGTTCCGTCGCGCGGGAGGGTGTGTCGGCGACGGGGTGACGGTGTTGCGTGGGCTGCACCAGACGCTCGGCGCGGTGCATGCGAGCCGCGTCATCGTGGGGGACTTCAACGACCTCAACGTGTTGGTGGCGGGGACGGACGCGTACCTCATCGACGCGGACAGCTTCCAGTTCGGTGCGTACCGCTGCGCCGTGTTCACGGAGCGCTTCTTGGACCCGCTGCGCCTGCCGGCGGGTGCGACAGCGCTCACGCCTGTGCAGCCCGCGTCGGTGGACAGTGATTGGTTTGCCTTCACGGTCATGGTGATGCAGTCGCTGCTCGGCGTGGGGCCCTATGGTGGCATCCATCGACCGAAGGCTGGCGGCGCTCGGCTTGGGAGCGCGCCGCGCATGCTCCAGCGCGTCACGGTGTTTCATCCGGAGGTCCAGTACCCGAAGCCCGCGTTCGCGTTGGCCTCGCTCCCGGACGATGTCTTGCACCACCTGCACCGCGTGTTCGTGGAGGACCAGCGCGGCGCCTTCCCCCGGCCGCTGCTGGAGGGGTTGCGCTTCCAACGCTGTCCGGGATGCGGCGTGGAGCACGCTCGGACGAGCTGCCCTGCCTGTCAGCCGCACGCGAGTGCTGCGGCAACCCCTGTCGCCTCGGTGCGAGGTCAGGTGGTGGCGACGCGGAAGTTCTCCACGCGCGGGGTGCTGGTGCATGCGTGCGCGGAAGGGGGCGTAGCGCGCTGGCTCTACCACGCGGAGGGGCTGTACCGCCGCGAGGACGGCCGTGTCGTCCTGGAGTCGCCGCTGAATCCCTCGCTGCGGTGGGCCCTGTGCCAAGAGGCCACGCTGATGGGCGCGGGCGGACAGGTGACGGTGTTCGAGCCCGGTCGGTCTCCGCAAGTGCTCGGCGCGGACGTGTGTGAGCAGCGCCCGGTGTTCGCGGCCAACGCGCGCTTTCACTACTGGGCCGCGCAGGGCGCGCTGTGGCGCAACGGGCTCTATGGGCCGGAGCGTCTGGGTGACGTGCTGGAGGGACAAACGCGCGTGTTCGTCGGGCCGCGCTTCGGCCTGGGCTTTCATCGCGCGGGCGGATTGCGCGGCGCCTTCCTCTTCGACGCCGAGCGCAAGGGGTTGCGCGATGGGCTCACGCTGCCCTGGCCGCAGGGACCCTGGGTGGATGCGGAGGCCCTGTTCGACGGCGACGCGGTGTGGCTCTTCCTCGCCGAGGAGTCCGGTGGGCGCACGGTGCATCACTGCATCGTCGTGGGCGTGGACGGCGCGGTGCGCGCGCGCGGCGTGGCGGACGCGGGAGATGGCTCGTGGTTGGGCGCGCTGCGCGGCAAGTGCGCCATGGGGCAGGCGCTGTTCTGCGCGACGGATGCGGGGCTGGTGCGCGTGGAGGCTCGACACGGTCAGCTCACGGCCGCGCGCGAGTTCCCCGACACGGAGCCCTTCGTGGATTCAGGAAGTCAGCTCCTCCTCACGCGCGAGGGGCTGCTGGTGGTGGGCACGCGGGACCTCACCGCGCTGCGAATGACGTGACGACGTTCCCCGCGCGGAGCCTCGGGTCTTCCGCGCACACACGCAGGAGGATGGACATGAAGAAGACGCTGAAGGAGTTGCCGCTACCGACCTTCTACCGGGCGGCGAACGCCGCGGAGTACGGCTACGGAGCGAGCGCCGGGAAGTTGCAGACCGAGGCCGCCGCGTGGCGCGCCTCGCACGGGCTGAGCCCCTCCGCCACGGATACGTTCAACCTGCACCTGCTGCTCATCGACGTGCAGAAGGACTTCTGCTTCCCCGAGGGCTCGCTCTACGTGGCGGGGCGGAGCGGGCGCGGCGCCATCGATGACAGCCGCCGCATCTCCGAGTTCCTCTATCGGAACCTCGGCGCGGTGACGAACGTGACGGCGACGCTCGACACGCACTTCGCCTACCAGATTTTCTTCCCGTCCTTCTGGGTGGACCAGGACGACCAGCCCCTCACGCCCTACCGCGAGGTGACGCGCGAGCAGATTGAGCGCGGCCACGCGCGCCCCAACCCCGCGATGGCCAGGTGGCTGTGCGGTGGCAACTACCCGTGGCTGCTCAAGCAGGTGAAGTTCTACTGCGACGAACTGGAGCGCGCGGGCAAGTACACGCTGTACCTGTGGCCGCCGCACTGCTTGCTCGGCGCAGATGGGCACGCGCTCGCGGGGGTGGTGCAGGAGGCGCGCATGTTCCACTCCTACGCGCGAGGCATGCAGTCGTGGGTGGAGGTGAAGGGCGGCAATCCGCTGACGGAGAACTACTCGGTGATGCGGCCGGAGGTGCTGAGCCGACACGACGGCCAGCCCCTGGCCCAGCGCAACACGCAGTTCCTCAAGACGCTGCTGACCGCGGACGCGGTGGTCATCGCAGGACAGGCCGCGAGCCACTGCGTGAAGAGCTCCATCGATGACCTGTTGGGGGAGATCGTGGCGCAGGACGCGGCGCTCGCGCGCAAGGTGTACCTGCTGACGGATTGCATGTCGGCGGTGACGGTGCCCGACGGCAAGGGGGGCTTCGCGGCGGACTTCACCCCGCAGGCGGACGCGGCCCTGAAGCGCTTCGCCGACGCGGGCATGCACCTGGTCAAGTCCACGGATCCGCTCGCGAGCTGGCCGGACCTGCACATCGCTTGAGACACGAGGGGAGACCGTCATGAGTGCGAACACGCAGAAGCTCTTCGAGGATGCGCACGCGGAAGGAACGCTGAGCCCCGCGAGCTTGCAGGCGCTGACCGTGGTGGACCTGGGCGCGCAGATTCAAGCGGGACTGGGCATCCATGTGGACGACGTGCAGGCGAGCGAGGTGGTGCTCGTGACGGTGATGCCGGATGACTCGGCGAGCATCGACTACTCGCGGCACACGCGGACGGTGTGCGACGGGCACAACCAGGTGTTGGATGCGCTGCTGGGGAGCAAGCAGAAGGACGGCATCCTCTTCCACACGCGGTACCTGAACGGCCACGTGCTCAATCCCTATCGTCCTCTGGAGGACGTGGTGCGGATGCACACGGGCAACTACCAGGCGGACAAGGGCACGCCGCTCTACGACCAGGCGATGGTGATGCTGGGCACGGTGTTGGCGAAGTCGCAGGAGTTCAGCGGCAACGGGGTGCCCGTGCGCACGGTGACGCTGCTCATCACGGATGGCGCGGACCAGGGCTCTCGCAATGCTCGGGCGAGGGATGTGGCGACGGTGGTGAAGGACCTGCTTCGGATGGAGAACCACATCGTCGCGGCCATGGGCATCCATGATGGGAGCACGGACTTCCGGCGCGTGTTTCGCGAGATGGGTATCGAGGACCGGTGGATTCTCACGCCCGGTCAGAGCGAGCAGGAGATCCGCAGCGCCTTCCAGGTCTTCAGCCAGTCCGCGGTGCGGGTGAGCCAGGGGGCGGCGAGCTTCAGCCGCACGGCGCTGGGCGGCTTCGGGCAGTGAGGCGAGCGGGTGAGGCGCACCCGCGTTATCAAACGTCCCTCGCCCTCGTCCGGCCCTCCCCGCGGACGAGCGCGACGGAGCCCCGATGCAGATTGACCATGCGCACCTCGCTCGCCTCGACCTCAACCTGCTGGTGGCCTTCGATGCCTTGATGCGCGAGCGGCACGTCACGCGCGCCGCCGCGCGGATTGGCATCGGGCAGTCCGCCATGAGTCATCACCTGGGACGCTTGCGAGCGCTGCTCGGGGATGAGCTGTTCACCCGCCGGCCGGGGGGCGTCGAGCCGACGCCGCATGCTCGGTCGCTCGCGGAGGCGGTGCAGGACGCGCTGGCGCGAATCCAGACGTTGGTCGTGGCGGAGCGGCGCTTTCATCCCGCGACGGACGCCCGCGAGTTCCGCGTGGGCATCACGGATGGACTGGAGATCTCCCTGATGCCTCGGCTCATGGCGCGCGCCGCGGCGGAGGCGCCGGGGGGCTCCCTCGCGCTGAGTCCGTTGAGCGAGGCGCAGGGGCCGCGCCTGTTGGACGAAGGAGCGTTGGACCTGTTGCTCGGGCCCATCGAGGACGCGAGCGCGGCCCACAAGCACCTGCCGTTCTGCGCCGAGGGTTATGTCTGTCTCTTCAACCCGGAGCTGGTTCAAGTGGGGACTCCGCTGTCGTTGGAGGACTTCCTGCGCATCCCCCACGTGCGGGTGAGTCGGAGGGCGGACGCGTCCGATGTGGTCGATGATGCCCTGGCGAAGCTGCGTCAGCGGAGGCGCGTGGCGCTGCACACGGCGCAGACCCTGAGCGTGCCGTACATCCTGAAGCAGTCTCCCTTCCTGGGAATTCTCCCGCGTCGCTCGGCGGTGACCACCGCGGCGGCGTTCGGGTTGGCAGTGAGTCCCTCGCCCATTCCGTTGCCGGAGCGGCGCATCGCCATGCGCTGGCATGCCTCGCGAGACCCGGATGAGGCGCACCGCTGGTTGCGCGAGGCGCTCTATCGCATCGCGGTCGATATCAAGCATGAGGACGAGGCGCGCGCCGCGGAGATGGCGGCCCTTTCCGCTCCACCGCGAGGGGAGCGTCGGCGCGCGGAGGTCTCGGCGCGACGCGCGCCGCGGAAGCGCCCGCGCACGGGGAAGCGCACACCATGACGTTGACGAGACGGTCCGGTTCGAAATAATAGTGGAACGGTTCGTCTCGATATGGAGGGGTGATGAGTTCCTGGCAGGGCAAGCGGGTGCTGGTGACGGGCGCGACGGATGGCATCGGGCTGTTGACGGCGAAGCGGCTGGCGGCGGCGGGGGCTCGGGTGTGGGTGCACGGCCGTCAGGCGGCGCGGCTGGAGCGCGCGCTGAAGGAGGTTCCTGGGGCCGGTGCGTACCGAGCGGACTTCTCCTCGCTCCATGAGGTGCGGACGCTGGCGGAGACGCTGCTTCGGGAGCCTCCCCTGGATCTTCTCATCCACAACGCCGCGTTGGGCGCGGGGGCTCGGGGCGCGGCCCGCGAGGTGAGCGCGGATGGCTTCGAGCTGCGGTGGGCGGTGAACCTGCTGGCGCCGTTCGCGTTGACGGAGTGGTTGTTGGCGGAGGGGGTTGCGCCTCGCGCGGTGGTCAACGTGGCCTCGCTGGGACAGGCGCCGTTGGACTTCGCGGACCTGCAACTGGAGCGCCGCTATGACGGCTTCCAGGCGTACATGCGGAGCAAGCTCGCGATGATCGTGTGGACCACGGAGCTGGCGGCACGCCGTCCGGACTTGCTCATCAATTCATTGCATCCCGGGACGTTCCTCGCGACGAAGATGGTGGCGGAGTCTGGGATTGCGCCCATGGGGACGGTGGACTCGGGCGCGGTTGCCGTCGTCGGCGTCTCGGAGACGACCCTGGCCGGACGCGAGCGGGGTGAGTTCTTCGATGTGCAGCGCAAGTCGCGTGCGCTCGACCAGGCCTATGACGTGAAGGCGCAGCAACGGCTGCGTCAGGCCGCGCTGGACATGCTGCGCGCGGCCGGCGTCCCAGCCCCTGGGGCGTGAGTCGGGCGGGCCCCTGCTCGCGCGAGGTCTCGGAATCATGCGAGCTTTGGGGCGAGGAGGCGACCATGGCGCGCCCAGACTCGCAGACGCTCTTTGCTCGAACAGCGCAGGGACAGACGCTCACCCTGGGGCGCGAGGAGGGCGAGGGGACGGTGGAGTACAGGCTCAGGTGCTTCGATGGTTATGAGTCCGTCTCCGAGGCGGAGCTCCGACAGAACCCTTTGCCTGTCGGGTGTCCGGATGCTTTCGGAACGCTTCAAGAGGCGATGCGCGCCGTGACGCATTGCTGGGGCGCTGGCGCTGCCTCATTCGAGGATGTTCGCCTCGGGCGCGGACTGGAGCTCGACTTCATCGCCGCGCTCCGCGAGGGCTCGTTGGAGCCACTGCGGCCCCGCATGAGCGCCTCTCAGATGGTCGAGCTGCTCGGGCTGCCCGAGTTCGCTCAAACCACGATGGCGGGCGTGTGCTGGTTCTACGGCTCGGTTCAGATCCACTGGATGGATGGGACCTTGTTCGGCCTGGAGATCGACGCGGGCGCGAGTGACTTCACCAGCCTCCGATTGGGTGGCTATTTCCTCCAGCCCGATATGGCCCGCGCGGATGTCGAGGCCCATTTGGTGAGGGCAGGGGTGCGGTTCTCGACCGTGACCTGGGCGGGGCTCCCGGTCATCCGCGTTCCTTTGGCGCGTGACCCCAGGCAGGTCATCAGCATCGACTTCATGCCGGAGGATGAGCAACTCCACGCGATGTACTGGCACCCGGACGTCAGCGTGCTGGGGCCGCGCGCTCCTGCCGCCTCGCTGGACTGAGACGGCGCGGCTCACTGCGTCCGCGACGCCGTGGGGTGCTCGTGGCCTCGGGGCGAAGGTAGCCGAGCACCAGCGCGCACAGCTCCTCCGCGAAGGTGTCGTCTTCGAGGTAGTCCGGCCGCTGGGAGACCGCGGCGTGGCAGAGCGCATCCACCGTGTGCACCATGATGAAGACGGCCATGTCCAGGTTGGCGGGGCGGATGTCATGGGCCCTCGGCAGGAGGAAGGCACGCACCATCCGGATGAGCCGTTGTTCGAAGGTGTCGACCGTTCCCCACTCGCGCAGGCGCGGCAACAGCTCATGCAGCACCTGATGCAGTCGAGGGTTGTCCACCTTGGACGCGATGACCTGCCCGATGAGCGCGCGGAGGGCCACGGGCAGCGGCTGGCTGGCGAGCTGGGTCAGCCCTGCTTCGAACTCGGCGAGTGACTGGGTGCGATGGCGCTCCATCACCGCGACCACCAGCCCTTCCTTGCTCGGGAAGTACTGGTACAGCGAGCCGATGCTCACGCCGGCTTCCTTCGCGATGCGGTTCGTGCTCGCGGCGTCGTAGCCATCTTTGACGAGAACGCGAGCCGTGGCGGTGAGGATGGCGTCGCAGGTGGCCTGGGAGCGCGACTGCCGAGGGTTTCTCCGACGGGGTTGGGACGCGGAGCGAGGCATGTGGACTCCTGGCGGAATGTGAGCGCCAAGGCGAGTTGAGAACGTGAGCGGTCGCTCACATTCTTAGCACATGAACTCCTTGTCGACGTCGTCGCCCGCCTCGCGCTTCTCGTCCGTTCGTCCCGCTCCCATCACCGGTCCCTTCACGTACCCAGGGCGCCGCGCGCTCATCACCGGGGCGTCGTCCGGTATCGGAGAGTCCTTCGCGCGAGTCCTCGCCGCGCGCGGAATGAATCTGATTCTGGTGGCTCGCGCGGAGGACAAGCTGCGCGCACTGGCGACGGAGCTGTCCGCGAGCCACGGCATCCACGCGGAGGTCATGCCCACGGACTTGGGCCAAGACGGCGCGGCCCGCGCGCTGTGGGGGCGATGCGAGGCGCGAGGGCTGGAGGTGGATCTGCTCATCAACAACGCGGGGTTCGCGACGTACGCGCCCTTCGAGTCCTCGCCGCTCGCGCGTGAGCACGAGCAGGTGATGCTCAACGTCACCGCGTTGATGGACCTGAGCCACCTGGCCCTGCCGGGAATGCTGGCGCGGGGCGAGGGCGGCATCATCAACGTCGCGTCGACGGCGGGTTATCAGCCCGTGCCGTACATGGCGGTGTACGGCGCGACGAAGGCCTTCGTGTTGTCCTTCACCGAGGCGCTGTGGGCGGAGAATCGAGAGCGCGGGGTGCGGGTGCTCGCGCTCTGCCCGGGGCCGGTGGAGACGCCGTTCTTCGACGTGGTGGGGACGCGGAGTGTCGCGGTGGGCGTGATGATGACTTCGGAGCAGGTGGTGCTCGCGGGGCTGCGGGGCCTGGAGCAGGGGCGGCCCTCGCTCGTGGCGGGGTGGCGCAACTGGCTCCAGGCGAACCTCGCGCGCCTGTCGCCGCGAGCGCTCACCGTGAAGATCGCCGCGGGGATGATGAAGCCGCGCCGCCCGCTGCAACTCGCGGGGAGCTGAGGCTCGCGCGGAGTGATTACCCGGGGCCGCTCGTGCCGAAGGCCGTGCGGCCGCCGATCTCCGGGAAGCGCTCATAGGCTCGCAGCAGCGCGCCCAGGTGGGCGGGGTTGTCGAGATCGAGCGGTGTATCGGTGAGCGGAACAATCCATCCGCCCGCCGCGGTACGCCGAGCCCGGGTGAGCAGCTCCACGTCGAGAGATGGGTTCGGGAACCCGAGGCGCCGTGCGGTGGCCGCCGACCAATAGTTCAGCCACCCCAGTCGGTGTGGCGTCTCGGGCGAGGGAAGGTCCCAAGGCAGCTTGAGCGCTGGCAATCCACGAGGGGGGCTCGGTGGTCCCGCCAGGGTGGGGCTCGTCTGCTCCGCAATGTCTCCTGCGGCGCGCTTGGGCGTGGCGTGCGCCCAGAATGCGTGTGCGGCTTCTGCGATGCGTTCGAGTGCCTCTGCAGCTGCGGAGATACCCGCCACATCCAAGGGCCATCTGGCGTGAACCTCGAGCTGCGGCCGTCCTCCTGGATTCTGGCTCGCAGGTGTCTCCCTGCGCGCGAGCGTCACGAAGTGGCGCTCATCTCCATTGCAGAGCAACGGCAACAGTCCACGGGATGTCTTGGCTGTGGCGCGTGAGTCGAGTGTTGGTGCCGGGATGAAGCGACCGTCGTCCGAGAGGGTCCAGGACAGCTTCAAGCCGGGAATCGCGCGTTCCATCTCATGGACCACGGCCATGGGGCGAGTGTCCTCGCGGCTGAGCGCGGGCGCATAGGCGACGAGGAGACATGTGGCGTGAGCGGTGGCCATGTCAGCACCAGTCCATGACGACGATGGTGAGGGAGGGGTCGGCATCGCGCAGGGCTTGTCGGTGCGCGCTGCTGCGCACGCCCATCGCGAAGCTGTATCCGCATGCCCTCGCGAGGTCACGCTCTCGCTGCGCTTCCAGGACCTGTTTCTCGATGACGCTCTCCTGGAGCGCGACTGTGAACGTCTCGAAGTTGTCCGTCTTGATCTCCCACAGCACCTGGGTCCGGAGCTGAAGGGCGTCGAAGCGCTTCCCGTTGACGAGCACATCCGTTCCGATGAACGAGTTCTGTGGAACCCGGTCGGCGCACCGGTTGTGCAGGGCATCGCCGCCCAGGTGTGGGACGGGGCGTGGTGTGCAATCAAGGCTGCGCTCTTGGGTCTCGGTCCTGGGGGGCACCGGAGGTAACCCGTCTTGCCCCGCGGGCTCAGGCTTGAGCCTTCTAGACGTGGCGAGCCCTGGCTGGGGAGGCTTTGTCGTGAGCGTGGGTTCTCTTCCCGTGGGGGAGTTCCCCTTCAGGTCGTACGCCTCCAGGGCTTCTTGGATGGCGAACCCCACCACCACCGCGCCCGCGATGACGACCGCGCCGACCACCAGTTCAGGCGCGGCCAAGACACACACTCCAATGCCCAGGGCGACCGTATCCGCCGAGGCAACCGCGCATCTTCCCGTGGGGTCGTTGAAGCGAAGCCGGTCGTGGTCGAGGAACGAGAAGCACTCTTCCACGAGGGCAGGCCAGGGGTGCGATGCCTCGTGAACCGCGCAGCGCCCTTCGTCGCGCCAGGGCAGCGTCGCTGCTCGCTGGAGATTGGCCACCCTCGGGTCCCTGGGGCCTTGCTTCACCGCGCGTGGCGTGGGGGATGTCGCGCATGCCATGAGCAGGAGCAGCACTGCAATGCAGGTGCAGAGGCGCATGGCGGCATCCCTTCGCTTCGCGGCCTTGTTCGTGTCCGCTCGTGAGAATGGCAACACCCATTCTCAGCGGGCGGGCGCGGTTCTTGGGGTCAGGAGTCGCTGGTGAGGAAGGCGAAGCCCGCGGCCGCGATGTCGGGCGGCAGCTCGTGCTTGCCGTCGAAGGCGTGGAACTCGACCGAGTACTTCTCGTTCGTGAGCTGGTACTCGATGTACTTGCCGCACGTGTCGAATGACAGCACGGTGTCTCGCGTTCCGTGTGACATGTACACGCGCGGCTTGCCCACCAACACCGACGGCGCCACGAAGCCCGCCGAGAACGCCGCGATGTGCTGGAACACATCCCCGTTCGACAGCCCCAACGACAACGCATAGGTGGCCCCGTCCGAGAACCCGCCGATGCCCACGCGGGCCGGGTCCACCGAGAACCGGCTGAACACCTGCTTCAATTTCTCATCGATGAAGTCGCGGTCCGGACCGTACTTCCCGAGGAGCATGTCCCACGAGTCGTCCTGGGACTTCGGAATCAGGAGCAGCGCTCCCGCTGTGTCGGCGGAGGCTCGGAAGCGCTGGAGCATGTCCGCGGGCAGCTCCCCCGCGCCGTGCAGCAGCACGAGCAGTGGCGCGGGAGTCCCCGCTTGATAGGACTCCGGGACATACAGCAGGCCGGTCAGCCCCGAGTCGGTGAGCGGAATCACGCCCTTCGCCGTGCTCAACGCCTCCGTCGCCGCGGGCCGGACGCTCAGGCGCGAAGACCCGAACGCCGTGTTGACCAGGGAGCTGTCCTCGTCGTGACAGCTCGACGCGAGGACGACCAGGGCCGCCAGGAACCCATTCACGCACCACGACGCAGACCGCTTCATCCGTTCGTTCCTCCGTGCTCTCGCATCGCGAACGAAACGACTTCGCCGGCTCGGTATATCGAGGCCGGAGGGGGCAGACGAGGTGTCCTGGGTGACGCGCCTGCCAGCGCCTACCGCACGCGCTCGATGCGCTGGCGCCGCCCCTTGATGCGTCCTTCGCTCAGGCACTGGAACGCGACGCGGGACACGTTCCGCGCGACCGCGACATAGGCCACGCGGTCTTGGATCTCGATCTTCCCCACGTCGCTGGCGTTCAGCCCCCCCGCCTCGCCCGTCAACGCGCCGAGGATGTCTCCCGGCCGCATCTTGTCCTTGCGCCCGGCCAGGATGCACAGCGTGTCCCACGGCGAGCCGAGCCCCGTCACGCCGGTCGCTCCCACCACAGGCAGCGCCTCCGGGTTCGCGCGCTCCAGCCGCACGCCCGTGGCGGACTCGATGGTCTCCACCTTCCGCGTGTCCTGCTGCGTGACGAGCGAGACCGCCAACCCCGTCCGCCCCGCGCGCCCCGTCCGCCCGATGCGGTGCACATACGGCTCGGGCTGCGCGGGCACGTCGAAGTTGATGACGGCGTCCAGCGCCTCCACGTCGATGCCTCGCCCCGCGACGTCCGTGGCCACCAGCACGCGGGTGCTGTGATTGCGGAACTTCGCCATCACGCGGTCGCGCTCCTCCTGCTCCAGGTCGCCTTGCAAGCCATCCGCGCTCACGCCGGCTCGGCTGAGCCCGCGCGCCACCTCGGCCACCGTCACCTTGAGGTTGCAGAACACGATGGCCGAGCCCGGCTGGTGATGCTGGAGGATGCGCAGCAGGAGCGCGGACTTCTCCTCGGGCTTGCACGCGTAGGACAGCTGTTGGATGGCCGGCGCGGTGTCCGTCGTCTCCACCGTCACGCGCGTGGGCTCGCGCTGGAACGCGCGGCTCATCGCCTCGATGGTGTCCGGGAACGTGGCGGAGAAGAGCACCGTCTGCCGCGTGCGCGGCGTCTCGGCGAGGATGCGCTCCATGTCCTCGCGGAAGCCCATGTCGAGCATCCGGTCCGCTTCGTCGAGCACCACGGTGGCCATGCTTCGCGTGTCGAGCGCCTCGCGCTGAAGCAGGTCCAACACGCGCCCCGGCGTCCCCACCGCCACGTGCGCGCCCTTCTCCAGCGCGTTCACCTGCGGGCGGATGGGCTGACCGCCCGCCAACGCCAACACCTGAAGGCCCGGCAGCCGGCGCCCCAGTCGGCGCAGCTCGCCCGCCACCTGCGCGCAGAGCTCCCGCGTGGGGCACAGCACGAGCGCCTGGATGTGGCGCCGCGACAGGTTCACCTTCTGGAGCAGCGGCAGGGCGAAGGCCGCGGTCTTCCCGCTGCCCGTGCGGGCCTGCCCCACGAGGTCCTTCCCCGCGAGCAGCACGGGGATGCTCTGCGCCTGGATGGGCGTGGCGGTCTGGAACTCCAACTCCTGGAGGACCTGGAGCAAGGGGGGCGCGAGCGCGAGGGCAGCGAATTCCATGGGAGCCTCAAAGAAGGCAGAGGCGCGGGAAGGTGCCTCGGGTTGTTTCACGCGCCCCGGGTCTCGAGGCGCGTGCGCGCGGTTACCACGCCGTGTGACGGTAATCCTTGAAGAAGTTGCCCCAGACGAACTCTCCGGTGTTCTCCGAGGTCATCACGGGGTCCACCACGCGCGCCGCGCCGTCCACGATGTCCAGCGGCGGCTGGAAGTCCAACTCCTTCACCTTGCGCTCGGCGTGCAGGAGGGGGTCCTCGTCGGTGACCCAGCCCGTGTCCACCGCGTTCATGAAGATGTTGTCCTTCGCGTAATCCGGCGCGGAGGTCAGCGTCATCATGTTCAGCGCGGCCTTCGCCATGTTCGTGTGCGGGTGCCGGTCCGTCTTCGTCCCGCGCGAGAAGCTGCCCTCCATGGCGGACACGTTCACGATGTGCCCGGGCTTGTTGCGGTCCTTCATCATCAAGGGCTTGAGCTTGCCGCAGAGGATGAACGGCGCCACCGCGTTCACCAGGTGCACCTCCAGCATCTCGGCCGTGGGCACCTCCGCCAGCTTCATCCGCCAGGAGTTCACCTCGCGCAGGTCCACCTGCTGGAGGTCCGCGTCCAACCGTCCCTGCGGGAAGAGCGCCTGCGTGTCGCCCTCCTGCTCCAGGTGGTACGGCTGGAGCGACAGCGCCGCCGACGAGTGGATGCCGAGCGCGGGGTCGCTGCTGCGCCACGACGCCGCGATGGCTGACGGGTCCTGCCCGCCCGCGCCGAGCGAGGGCTGGAGCGCCGTGACGCACTCCTCATGGCCCGCGAGCAACGCGCGCGCCGCGTCCGGGAGCGTGTCGAAGGCGCGCTGCTCGCCGTCCAGCAGGTGCGCGTAGAAGCCGGGCGGACGGCGCACCGTCTGCGCCGCGTTGTTGATGAGGATGTCCAGCCGCTGGTGTGTCTGCTCGATGTGCCGCGCGAACAGCTCCACGCTGGGCGCGTGGCGCAGGTCCAGGCCGTGGATGTGCAGCCGGTGCGACCAACTGGAGAAGTCCGGCTCCTGCATGTACCGGCCCGCCGCGTCCTTGGGGAAGCGCGTGGTGGCAATCACGCGCGCGCCCGAGCGCAGCAGCATGAGCGACGCCTGATAGCCAATCTTCACGCGGGCGCCGGTGATGAGCGCGACCTTGCCGGTCAGCGGCGCGCGCTGCGTGCGCTTGGCGTAGTTGAAGTCCGCGCAGTCGATGCACAGCGTGTCGTAGAAGAAGTGCAGCTTGCGGTACTCCGCCTTGCACACGTAGCAGCGGCGCGGGTTCTCCAGGATGCGCTCGGCCTGCTCGGTGGGCGGCGGCGGTGGCAGCGCGGGTACGGTGAACACGGGGGAGCGGCGCAGCGAGCGAATCTCGGTGGTCGCGCGAATCTCGCGGTCATGCGCGCGCTTCGTCTCCTTGCGGTCGCGGCGCAGCGCCTTGGCGAAGCGAGACTTCGCGGTCCGGTCCGGGTGCACCATGCGGCCCGCCGCCGCGAGCAACTCGATGCGGTCCTCCTCCGGCAGTCTCGCCAGCAGGAAGCGGTTCTCGCTCACCGCCTGGAGCACCCGCGTGCACGCGCGGACCTCGTCCAGCGACAGGGTGACCGGGGGCAGCGCTTCGTGCGGGGGCGGAGAAGTCGTCTCGTCGTTGCTCATCCCACCGGTGCATACCTCCCAGCGCGACGCGAGGAAAGGGCGCTGGTGGAGGCCGCCCGGCGGGGTGGTGGGAGTGCGGGCGACCGGGCCGTCCGGGTGTCATCCCGGCTCTGGATGGGCACCAGCCCCGGCTCTGGATGGGCACCAGCCGCCGGCTCAGGACGGGGGCTTCAACCCCCCGGCGTACATGCTGCCGGACCGCGAGATGATGACCCCGTGGGGCAACAGCTTCATGGACAGGGCGAGCAGCCGGTTGAGCAGGCCAGGGACGTACAGCTCCTTGCGCCGGACGAAGGCGCCCACCGCGAGCCGGGCGCACTCCTCGGCGGACATGATGCCCAGGTCGCCCGCCTTGAACTTCCGGTCCAGTCCGGACAGCTCCAGCATCTCGGTGGCGATGCCGCCGGGTGTGAACACCGTCACGGACACGCCCGTCTTGCGCAGCTCATAGGCGAGCCCGCGTCCATAGCTGATGACGAAGGACTTCGTGGCCGCGTAGGCCGTCTGGTAGGGCAGCGGCGAGAAGCCGGCCATGGAGGCCACCAGCATGAGGCCGCTCGGCGTGCCCTGCTGGAGGAAGTGCGTGGAGAAGCGCTGGGAGAGGTCCACGAGGCTGGTGATGTTCGTGGCCACCATGGACTCGAAGGCCGCGGGGGCTAGCTCCAGCGCGCGGCCGAAGAACGTCACGCCCGCGTTGAGGACCGCGCCGGCCACGTCGCGCCCGGCGATGGCGGACTCGCAGAGGCGCTGAGGTTCGCCCGTGCGCGAGAGGTCCGCCGCGAGCGGTGCCACCTTCACGCCGTGCTTGGACTCGAGCTCCGCTTGCAGGGCGCTCAGCCGGTCCGCGCGGCGGGCCACGGCGATGATGTTCGCGCCGTGCTGGCTCGCGAGCACGCGCGCCATCTCCAGCCCCAGCCCCGACGATGCGCCGGTGACGAGCACCCAGCGATTCTTCAGCTCCAACCTGGCCATGACGCGCTCCACTACCCCAGCCGCGCGTCGCGCGCGACCCCTGTGCGCTTGCCTGGCTCGGCGGGCACGAGGCCCCGCGAAGTTGCAGGGCCCCGGAGGAGGGGCTCCGGGGCCCTTGCCGTGCGTCGACTGCGGGATGGGGGGAAGGCCCGGGTGGGGGTTCTCCGGGCACGCTGGCCGAGGGGTCAGCCAGCCTTGGGGAGCACCGCCATGGGGGGCGGCGCGGGGACGACGTAGGCCGCGGCGACGAGGGCGTCCGCCAGGGCCTGGTGGAGGGCGGCTTGCACCGCGTCTCCGTTCGAGGGGGTGCACCAGACGGTCACGGAGAGGATGGGGCCCGCGGCGGTGAACTCCGCGATGCCCACGCCCACGCCCGGGGTCGTCAGCACGTCGGGAACGGCCGCCGCGACGCTGGCGAAGGCCTCCTGCATCGCGCGCACGTTCGTGCCGTGGACCAGCGGCACCTTCGCGACGATGCGCCGGTGCGGGTGCGAGTGGAAGTTGACGATGTTGTCGCCCAGCAGCCGGCTGTTGCCGACGAAGATGCGCACGTTGTCCGGCGTATCAATCGTGGTGACGAAGAGACCAATCTCCTGCACCGCGCCGCTGATGCCACCGCCGCTGATCTCCTCGCCCACGCGGAAGGGGCGCAGCACCAGCAGGAACACGCCGGCCGCGAAGTTGGAGAGCAGGCCGGACCAGGCCGAGCCGATGGCGATGCCGGCGGCGGCCAGCAGGGCGGCGAAGGACGTGGTCTCGACGCCCATCACTCCCAGCAGCGAGAGCAGCAGGAGGATGGTGAGGAAGCCGCTGAAGAGTGACTCGACGTAGCGGATGAGCGTGGCGTCGAACTTGCGCTTCTGCAGCGCGAGGTGGAGCACCTTCTGAAACCCACCGATGGCGGTGCGCCCCAGGAACCACAGCACGATGACGGCGGCCAACTTCAAGAAGAAGGGCAGCGCGTCCGTCAATGCCAGGGTCTTCAGTTGATTGATGAGTGATTCCACGTGTGCCGCCGACCTTTGCTGGGTGCTGGGATGTTCCAGGCGAGCGCGGACTGTACAGCAATCACAGTGCCAGTCCGGGGCAGGTGCGTGGGGGGGCTCGCCCGCGAGGGGACGCGCCGTTTCCCAGCCGACACGGGCCGGGGCCCTGACGTGTCAGGGTGGGTCTCTGACATGTCAGGGCAGGAATTGACCCGTCAGAAGGTGGCGATGGGATTGGCGGGCGAGCCGGTGCCCCCGTCCACGGCGAGCGGCGCGAGGGTGAAGAGGAAGTCGTAGCGGCGGCGCTCGGCGGCGGCGCGGCTCAGGGCCTCGGGGTCGGCGTTGTCGATGAGGTAGACGCCGAGCGTGTGGATGAGCATCCGGTGGATGGGCATCACGACGCCGTCGACGCCCGAGGGCATCACGTCCGCGCCGACGTCGGTGGCGACCACGGCGACGCCGCGCTGCCGGAACCACTCCGCGGTGGAGGCATGCAGGCCCGGCGAGTGCTGGGACACGTCCCAGGGCCCCACGGCGGCGCGACGGGCCCAGCGGCCGGTGCGGACGATGACGGCGTCACCCGGCGTCACGCGCACCTGGGTCTTCTTCTCCCAGGCGTCCAGGTCCTTGGCGGTGATGGGCGTGCCTGGCTCCAGATAGGGCACGCCGAGGAGGGCTGGCATGTCGATGAGCACGCCGCGCGTGAGGAGTCCATCGCGCAAGGCGTTGATGGACAGCACCGCGCAGCCCTGGGCGTTCACGCGCCCCTGGGGGTAGCCGTTGTACATCTGGCCCTCCGCGAAGATGTGGCAGAGCGCGTCGATGTGCGTGTGCGACCAGCCGTGGTAGCCGATGCTCAACCGGTCCGAGCTGTACGTGGAGCTGTCGGGCTCACCGGAGGTGAGCATGTCGTGCTCCAGCGGCGAGGGCACGTCCGCGGCCTTCTGCGTCTCCACGGTGTGCGCGATGGAGACGGAGACACCGTCTCGTACGAGCTTCGCCGCCTGCTTGCGCTTGTCTCGGGTGATGAGGTTGGCGGCGCCGAGCTGGTCCTCCGCGCCCCAGCGGCGCCAGTTCGTGTGCCTGGCTTTCCACGCCTGGATGTCCTGCGCGGTGGAGAGCGAGGGCGCGTCCTCGGCGCTCACGGGGAGGGCGCCGAGCAGCAGGCCGGTCGCGAGCACGGTTCGAAGCAAGGTCATGGAAGGGGACTCCGCGCGCCATCGCCAGGGGTGGCGAGGCGGCCACCGCGCGGTGCCGGTGGCGCTCCCTTCCGTAGTGACGCGGCGGGGTGAAGCCCAATCCACCGCATCGATGATGCTCAGGGATGCGGCGCATGGGCGGCGGCCCAGCGCGCCGCCGCGCGGGGCTCCGGGTCAGAAGCGGAGGTTCGTGTAGTTGGACGGCATCCGCGGCGCCGCCGCGCGGCCTTGCTTCACGGCGACATCGGCCTTGAGGTTTCGCAAGCGGGTCTGCGCTTGCGCGACGACCTGATCCAACAGGTAGGCGCCCGCCATCACGTCTCGGAGGATCTCCGCCAGCGTGGCCTCGGTCATCTGCGTGATTCGCTCGGCGACCACGACCGTGTAGGCGGTGGGCAGTCCCTCGAACTTGGAGGCGGGCACGCCCGCGAGCGCGCCCACCGCGACGGAGGGGAACGAGAGGTCGTTGTCGATGGCGCGGACCTTGAGAGGCCGCGCCACGCTGATCATGTAGTTCTCCACGTGCCGGTCGACGTTGCCGATGAGGTAGTCGAAGGCTTGGAGGTCCGCGAGCTGCGGCTTGATGCTCCGCAGGATGTCCGCGTTCAGCTGCAACTCGGCATGTTCGTAGTCGACGCTCTCGACGGCCATGCTCCCCTGCACGTGCTCCATGAAGACGCCGCGCCGCATGCCTCGCTTGGCGAGCTCGGATTGGACGGCGAGGTGCGGAATCAGGATGCTGGCGACCAGGGAGGCCGCGACCTCGCGCTCGGGCAGGAAGGCCTGTGCCTCGGTGCTCTGCGCCGAGCCGCCCACCATCATTCCCATGCCGCGGACCTTGTCGATGTTGTTGAGCTTGCGGTCCGCGGGTTTGAACCACCCCTCGCGTCCATCCGCGAGCCGATACTTTTGAATCCCTTTCACGGGCGCCCCCTGCGCTACGGGGCCATTCGCATCGAGCTCGAGGACATCCGCCATGAAGTCACCAGGGTGTGGGCGTTTATTGAGGATTCCCGGGAATGATGATTGGGGCGTGCGTCAGGTGTGTCAACGACACCCGCAGTTGGGTGCTGTCTCGGGCGATGAGGGGCTGGGGGGGCGGCCATGAAGAAACAGGCGGTCGTCCGGTTCCCCAGGGGTCGCGCGGTTCATCCCGCCATGGGAGCATCCGCGGTCCGTGGCCTCCCGCTGTCCTCTCGCATCCCTTTACGAGGCATCATTTCGCTCATGCACTCCGCTCGCTTCCGTCAGGGCCTGTCTGGCTTCGTTGCCTCCACGCTGCTGCTGGCCACGCCCGCTTTCGCTGATTGGGTGGGTGACCTGCGCGTGAAGAGCGCGCCGCTTCCTGGTCAGAAGGGCCCCGCTCCGGAGACGGCCGGGAAGATGTATGGCCGCGCGGACAAGCTGCGCATGGACATGGACACCCCGCAGATTCCCGGAGGAATGACCATCCTCTTCGATTGGGAGAAGCGCACGGGCGTCATCCTCTTCCACGAGCGCAAGACCGCCATGGTGCGCAACCTGGATGACCTGCCCGTGCAGATTCCCAGCGCGTGCATCGGCAAGGGACAGGACCTCGACGCGTGCTTCACCTCGCAGGGGTACAAGAAGGTCGGCACGGAGAAGGTGAACGGCCACCCCGCCGTCGTCTACGAGGGGCTCCCGCCCGGCGCGGAGGAGAGCATGAAGCGGCAGAAGGTGTGGCGCCCCACGGACCTGCCGGAGGTCGCCTACGTGC
Organism: Citreicoccus inhibens; assembly: GCF_019039035.1. Classification (GTDB taxonomy): domain Bacteria; phylum Myxococcota; class Myxococcia; order Myxococcales; family Myxococcaceae; genus Citreicoccus; species Citreicoccus inhibens. The sequence continues at coordinate 117,394 of NZ_JAHNZT010000009.1, forward strand.
GCAGCCAGACGTTCGATCCGCAGAACAAGCTCCGGGCGGAGATCAACGTCACGAACATCCAGGTGGGCGCGCAGCCGGACTCGCGCTTCGGCATCCCCGAGGGCTACCAGACGCAGGATGCCCTGCGCCCCGTGCCCACGTCGATGAGCACCTTCAAGGCCGAGGACCTCCAGGGAAAGACCCCGGAGCAGATTCAGGAGATGATCCGCCAGCGCATGAGCCAGCAGAGCGCGCCCGCTACTCCGCCCGCGCCGAAGACGCCGGCGAAGTAACCGGGCGACTTGCGTCAGTCCTGGGCGGAGAGCTCCACGGTGAGATTTCGGTAGTTGAGTGCGCCCTCCTTGCAGGGCGGTGGGGGCGTGAGGCGCGTCCACTCGCTGCACTCGTTCTCATCGCCCTCCGACAGCTTCGTGGTGACCTGCTTCGTGGGGCTCTGGCAGGTCGTGGAGGCGCCGCCCTCCATGGACTCGGTCTCGCCGCAACCCAGGCTCTTTCGCAGGCCCAGGAGCTGGTCCGCGCTGCCCCAGGTGAAGACCTCGGAGCCCACCTTCAAGCCCTTCCGGGAAAGGTTCATCGAGTAATCAATGCGGTGAACCTTGCCTGCCACGATGCGCAGGCGATAGACGCACAGGTCGCTGCCTTCATCAGTGGCCACGCACATCCACCCCAACGTGTCGGGCCCACGGCTGCGCAGCCCGAGCTTCTGGACGCTCGCCAGGGATTGGCCCAGGGAGAAGGGCCCAATGCCCTTGCCGGGCACGAAGGCGGGTGGGGTGACCTTGCCGCGTGAATCATTGACGGCCTTCTGGACGCTCTGCATCACCTGCTTGGAGAGGAAGCCGGCCTTGAGGTCCACGCCATTGAGGAACCAGGTGGGGGAGGCGCTGATGCCCAGCTTCGCGATGTCCGCGCGACTCGCCTGAAGGCTGTCTTCCCAGGCCCCCGCGCTCAGCAGCTTCTCGAAGGTGCCCGAGGGGCCCGCGCCGACTTCCTGCGCGGCGGACGACAGGGACGCGACATCGCGGAGGGTCTTGTCGCGACTGACGTGGCTGACGAACTTCAGATAGGCGGACGCATTCGTGCGCAGGTAGACGCCGTGGGCCGCCATGGCCACCAGCCTGGCGCCCCCGTGGTATTCCATGGGGAAGTCGCGAACGACGAGACGGACATCGTCGGGCCAGGTGCTCGCGATGGTCTCGATCATCCCCGCCATCTCCTCGTAATGGAGGTGGTGGTACTCCAGATAGGCCACGAGGGTGACGGGGGCGCTCGGACGCCCGAGCACGATGTCGTTGGGGCGCTCGGCGAGGACCCCGGCGGTCGAACCCGTGGGGCCCTCGGCGTGGGCCGCCGAGCCCACGCACAGCACGGCCAACAACCCCAGGATGGAATACTTCCTCATGACTGCATCTCCCATGGCGTGAATGACGGGGCGCGCGGACGCACGCGCGGTCCGTCTATTCAATTTCCCGGGATGCGCCCAGCGGGTTTCGCGCGGGCCATCAGGCGCTCCACGCTCTTCAGGTGGGCGCGGCCGAACACGGCCATGGCCAGCGCGGCGCCGCAGAGCGCGAGGAACATGTCCCATTGCGCATCCCAGATGTCTCCCTGGGAGCCGAGGAACGTGTCGCCCCCGGCGGGGTCCAACACCAGCGCGGTCCACCACTCGAGCAGCTCGTAGCCCGCGCTGATGGCGAAGGCCACCGAGCCGGTGAGGAAGTTGAGCCACCCGCCGCGCCGCAGCGGCGTGGCGCGCAGCAAAACCTCGCGGATGATGAACGCGGGGAAGAAGCCCTGCGCGAGGTGGCCCAAGCGGTCGTATGGGTTTCGCGACAGGTGGAAGGCCGCGCGGGCGAAGTCCCCCAGCGGCGTGAGGGCATACGAGTAATAGCCCCCGTAGGTCAGCACCAGGATGTGCAGGAAGACGCAGACATAGACCCAGCGAGACATGGGGAAGCGGCGGAACGTCGTGGCGAGCACGACGATGCCGATGAGCCCGGGCCCGACTTCGAGCAACCAGTTGAGGCGACCGGCCGGACAGAAGATGAGCGTGAGCGCGAGGATGGGCGTCAGCACGCCCGCGAGGAGCAGGGGCACCCGGGCCTCCTCTCGCGTGCCGGGCACGGCGGGGAAGCTGGGCGCAATGGCATCCAAGGACGGTGCGGAGGACGTCGGAAGCGCGGACTGCATGGGGACCCCCAGTGAAGGGCACGAGGATAGTGGAGCCCTCGCGACGGGCTCACCGTTTCCTGTGTCGCCCTCGGGGGACTTGGCCAAGAATCCGCGGACTATGTCTTCTGATTCGCGTGTCCTCCTCGTGGCCGAGCGCTTCCCTCCCGACATTGGAGGGCTGGCGCGCAGTGGGGCTCGGACCGCGGGCGCGTTGGTGAAGCTGGGCGCGCAGGTGGATGTGCTGGCGTGGACGCGGACCGCGGCCCCTGGCGCGCTGGAGACCGTGGAGGACGCGGGCGAGGTGTCTCCGTTCGCGCGCGGCGTCACCTTGCATCGGCTGGGGTTGTTCGGCAGCGCGGACCTGTCCATGCAACATACGCTCGACGTGCTCAATCACTTGCATGCGAAGCGGCGCTACACGCTGGTCTGGGGGCACTACCTGTATCCGCCCGGGTTCCTCGCGGTGGTGTTCGCGGAGTCGCAGGGACTGGCCTCGGTGCTCAGCGCGCGGGGCAATGACGTGGATCAGCTCATGTTCCCGCCGGGCGACTTCGCGCGCCTGTTGTGGACGCTGGGGCGCGCGAAGGTGCTCACGGCCGCGTCGCGCGACCTGGGCCGGAAGATGGCGCTGCTGCTGGGGCGCGACCCGGGCGTGGAGGTGATTCCCAACGCCGTGGACACCGCGCTGTTCTCTCCCGGGGCGCCGGACCCCGCGCTGCGCGCGCGGCTGGGGATTGCTCCGGACGAGGCGGTGCTCGGCTTCTCCGGCGAGCTGCGCCACAAGAAGGGCTTGCCGTTCCTCCTCTCCGCGTTGACCGAGGTGCGTCGCGCGCGGCCCGCGTGCCTGCTGGTGATTGGCGAGGTGCGCGCCCGCGACGCCGAGCACCTGGTGGCCTACCGCGCCGAGCACCCCGAGGACGCCGCCCGCATCGTCGTATCCGGCCGGCTCGATACGCCCGAGGCCATCGCTGCGCACCTGCGGCTGTGTGATGTCTATCTTCAGCCCTCGCTCTGGGAGGGCATGCCCAATGCCTTGCTGGAGGCCATGGCGTGCGAGCGCCCGGTCATCGCCAGCGACGCGGGAGGCATCCCCGAGGCCGTGGACTCCGACCACAACGGCTTCGTCATTCCCAAGGCCCTGCTCAACCACCTGGGGCAGGCGTGTCTGGACGTGCTGGCTTTGCCTCCGGAGCGGCGGGCCGCGCTCGGAGCCGCCGCGCGCCGCCGCATCGAGGAGCGCTTTCAGGCCGACGCGGAGGCGGACGTGCTGCGCCGCGTGCTCGCGCGGGCCATGCCGAACGCATCCTCGTAGGTCGCCACCAGCGCCTCCTGCGCGCGGCTCCAGGAGAAGTCCCGCTCCACGCGGGCCCGCGCGCTCGTGCTCAACGCGGCTGCTCGGAGGGGCTCGTCGCGCAACGCGCGCACCGCGTCGACGATGGCCTTGGGCGACCCGGGCTTCACCAGCAGGGCCTCGGTGGAGTCCTGGGCCAGCGCGCGCACCACGGGCAGGTCGCTGGCCACCACGGGCGTTCCGGAGGCCATGGCCTCCAACAGCTTCAGCGGACAGCAGCCCTGCACGCAGTTGCGGTCGTTCATGGGCAGCGGCACCAGCACGACGTCGCAGGCGTGGTGCAGCGCGGCCAGCGCTGCTTGAGGCAGGGGCTCGCGCAGCTCCACCGCGCCTTCGAGCAGCAGGTCTCCGCACCGGTCCAGCAGCGCGCGGCGCTGGTGTCTCCTGAGCGGGCCCACCAGGGTGAGGACGACGGGGAACTCGCGCCGGAGCAAGCGGCACGCCTCAAGGGCGTGGTGCACGCCCTGCCACGCGGACATCGTCCCGCTGTAGAGCAGGCGCAAGGGCCGCTCGGGTGGGCGCTCACGCGGGGGCATGTGGCGGAAGAGGTCCAGGTCCACGCCGTTGGGAATCACGCGGATCCGCGATGCGTCCGCGCCCCGTGACTTCAGGTGCTCGGCGGTCACCGCGCTCGGCGTCAGCAGGAGGTCCGCGCGCTGGATGCAGGTGTTCTCCTGCGCCTCCAGCTTGAGCAGCAGCTCGCGGTCATCGGCCACGTCTGGGTAGTGGTACTTCAACTCGATGGACGGCAGCCCGTTCACCTCGAACACCAGCGCGTCCGTGACGGCGTCCTTGCGGCGGGCGAGCGGGTAGCCCTCGAAGATGGAGCGCACGTGCACCACCCGCGCGCGGGGGCGCCCGCGCCACCAATCCCCGAGCCGCGCGCGGAAGTTGAGCGCCTGGGCCATCAGGTCCCGACCGCGAGCCTCCAGTGGGTGGAACGTGACGCCAGGGCTCCAGGGCCGAGTGCTCGAACCGGGCTCCGCGCCGATGGCCAGCAGGTCCACCTGTCCGAACGCGGTGCCCAGCGCTTCGACGAAGGCTTGGATGTGCACCGCCGCGCCCTTGGGGGAAGGGAAGCGGTCGAACGAGGCGTAGACGATGCCAGAGGTGGACACGGGGCCGTGCTACCGCGCCCTGTGTGTTCGAGCAAACGCGAGGGTTTGACCCATCCCGAGGCGCCTCCTACGCTGCGGAGTCCCGCCCGGTCGGCGGCCCAGAGGGAAGGCTCGAACCGTGGCGCTCGATGTCCATCGCTTTCGCGAGGAGTTGGTCTACCGCGCCTCCGCGCCCGCGGCGGAGGTGCTGGAGGACATCGCCGCCATCGAGGCCTTTGACCGGAGCGTCGAAGCACGACGGAGCACGCAGGGCCGGCTCGCGTGGGCGTGTGGCTTGCTGAGCATGGTCGTCATGGCGGTCTTCTTCATCCTCCAAGGGGCGTCGAGCGCGGCCTTCGTCCTGTTGCTCGTGTCGGGGCTGGGGCTGCTGGGCATCGCGGTGTATTTCTTCTCCGAGCGCTCGGCGTCGCGGCGCTTCGACTTGAGCGACCGGCGCTACCTGTTGATTCGCACGATGCTCGACCGGCTGCGCCCAGACCTGTCGCCCGATGAGCCCGTGTCGCTGACGCTCGACCTGTCGCCGGTGGACGACGCGAGCAAGCTGCGCGGCAAGGGGCCCCGGGGGCGCTGGCAGACCGAGGAGTTCCTCGACCCGTGGCTCGACCTGGAGGCGCGGCTGGCGGACGGGACGTACTGGCGGCTGGGGATGACGGACCGCCTGCGCAAGTCTCGGCGCACGTCGCGCAGCGCCAGCGGGCGCACGAAGGTGAAGACGCGCGAGACGGGCGTGACGGTGGCGGAGGTCCAGCTTCGCGTGAAGCCCGAGCGGCACCCCGCGCTGGCGGGGCTGGAGCGCGAGGCGCGTGCGTCCGTGCGGCTGCCACCCGGTGTGGAGCTGGCGCGACTCCAGGTGTCCGAGGATCGCCTGCTGATGCGCGCGCGCACGGGGTATGGCGAGTGGGCGGGAGACGTGCCCCAAATCGCAACCATGATGATGCTGAGCCTCTACCAGGTGCTCAACTACTCCACGTCCCTGCGCAAGCGCGGCGACGCGAGGTCGGCCTGATGACGTCGCGCGGGTGCTGGCTCGGGATGGTGGTGCTCGTGGGCGCGGTGGCGTGCTCGCGCGGCTCGACCTCGGAGGCTCCGGTTCCTTCGACCCGTGCCGCGGCGGCAGAGGGCTCGGAAGCCGCGGGCGCGGACGCCACGGGGCTCGTGGAGAAGCTCAAGTTCAAGGACGACGAGGACCGCGAGGTTCTCTCCCTCAAGCCCAAGCCGGATGGGGCCAAGCTCATCGACGGCGAAGGCCGCGAGGTCGCGCGCTACAAGTGGAAGGGCGCGGACCTGGAAGTGTCGGGCCCGGACGACGCGGTGCTCGCGCGTGTCTCTCGCGAGGGCGATGGGTTCGTGGTGCGCGACGCACGCTCGGGTCCGGTTCGCTTCTCGCTGGTGCGTGACGGCGCGGGGTGGCGACTCCTGGATGGCGCGGGGGCGCCGCGCTACGCGGTGGTGGCTGATGGCTCGGGCTTCCGCGTGAGCGAGCCCTCCGGCGAGGAGCGCCTGCGCGTGCACGTGCGCGAGGGGAAGGTGTCCCTGCGCGAACCGTCCGGGCGCACGCGCTTCGCCACGAAGTCTCCCGTGCGCCCCGTGGCGGTCGCCTGCCTCGGCTTCGAGTCCCTGGACCTCCCGCTGCGGGGAGCCCTTCTCTTCCTTCTTCAGGACCCGGCGTCCTCGCGCTGAGCCGCCCCATGCCCTCTTCCTTCGAATTCCTCGGCCAGTGCATGGAGACCGCGGGGTTTCTCTTCTCCCGGCCTTGCTCCCGCGATGCGGTGGAGCAGTGCACGTATTGCCAGAAGGCCATCTGTGAAGCGCACGCGCGCCCGCGCGAGACGGGGACGCTGTGCACGTCCTGCGCGCGGCTCATGCCCGTGTCCCAAGGCAGCGGGAGCAGCACGGACGACCCGAGCTACTACTACGACAGCTACGGCTACTACGGCTCCAGCTCGTGGGGACACGGTTCGTCGCGAGACCCTCACGACTTCACCGAGGCGGATGGCGAGAGCCTGCGCCAGGAGGACGACGCCTCCTTCGAGGAGGACATGGGCGGGAGCTGACGCGTGCGCGCGTCGTCGCGTTGGCTCGTCTATGCGTTGGGCGGTGGGTTGGGGCACCTGACCCGAGCCGCCGCGCTCGCCCGCGTGGCCGCGCGCCGCGGGCACCTCGTGTCGCTGGTGACCAACAGTCCGTTCGCGCCGGGCCTGCCCCTGGAGCCCCTGCTCGGGCCGGGCGTCACGGTGCACCGGCTGGACGCCGCATGGGGCAAGCCCGCGGTGGTGGCGGAGGTGACGCGGCTGTGGACCGCCGCGCCGTGGGACGTGCTCGTGGTGGACACCTTTCCCCGAGGGCTCGCCGGGGAGCTGCCGCCGCTGCTCGCCTCGACGCGCGCGCTTTCGGTGCTGGTGCACCGTGACTTGAATCCCGAGTACGTCGCACGCTTCCCGTTGGCGCAGGCCGTGGATGCTTTCGCGTTGCTCCTGGTGCCAGGGGAGCCCGCGCCGTTCGCCGCGCATCCTCGCGCGGTGCGCACCGCGCCCTGGTTGTTGTTGGAGCGCGAGGCCCTGCTCTCACGCGAGGCCGCGCGGCGCGAGCTGGGCGCGGAGGGGGACGCACGCCCCCTGGTGGTGGTGGCGGGCTGCGGTCGCGTGGAGGAGGTGGAGGAGATGGGGCGGATCGCCGCGCGGCTGGAGGCGGGGCTCGGCGCGCGGGCGCGGGTGCGGTGGGTGGTGCCGCCGGGCTTCACGTCGCACGGGGCGGCCCTGCCCGTGTGGCCCTTGTTGGCGCTGCTGCCGGGGGTGGACGTGCTGGTGGGCGCGGGGGGCTACAACACGGTGCGAGAGGCGCGGGCCACGGGAACGCCGCTGGTCGCGCTCGCGCGGGCCCGGCGCTACGACCGGCAGGCCGCGCGGTTGCGGCCGGAGGAGCGGGTGGCGGACGCCGAGGCGGTGTGGGCCCGGGTCCAGGAGCTGCTGCCACCTCGCTCGCGTCTCCCGGCGGAAGCGGACGCCTTTCGGGGCGCCCACACCGCCGTGGAGCACATTGAACGCGCGCTGCTCAGTGCTTGAAGCCCTGGTGCCCCGCGGCCGGCTCCATGCCGTGGGCCATGATGAAGTGGTAGATGACCTGCGGGTCTTCCTTGGGACCGCCGAACAGCTCGACGAGGAAGTGGCCCTCGCTGCCCGTCTCCGGGTCCGCGCTGAGGGTGACCTCGGTGACCTCGCGACCCGCCATCACCATCTCCGCCACCAAGGACTTGCCCTTGAGGACCTGCACCACGTGCTGGCGCTCCTCCTCCATCAGCACCCAGTGGAAGTCATCGTGGTCGAACAACGTGGTGTCCGCCGAGCCACATCGGAGAATGCAGTTGGTGTGCTCCTGGAGCCAGCGCCAGAAGGCGTCGAAGTTCAGGGTCCGGGTGGGTTGCGAAAGCGTGTCCATGGTGACCTCGCGCGCGCCCGAGTGCACTGTGCGCTCCGGGCCACGTCCGCCCTGACTAGCACGGCCGGGGCACTCGCGGGGCGGGCACTTCCCTGCTCACCCGCCCTCGGACCCGCGGGCTGCCGGGCGCCGTGAATCCCCCACCCTCAGAGGGTGTTGCTCGATGCGGGACGAGGGCACCCCCCTCGGGAGGATTCCAGGGTGGACCGGTGGACGCGCGAAGGACCCGCGAGGGCGGCCGCATCACCCCAGGAGGTTGCATGAGCCTGCGTGCCTTCTTCTCCGTGACGCTCGGAGCGCTGACGGTCATCACGTTGCTGGCCGCCGCCTCGCTCGTCGGGTTGACGACGGTGCTGGCGCGCACGGCCGGCACGCTCGGCGACTCCCTGGAGGGCGTGCGGCTGGCCGAGGAGCTGGAGGTGGACTTGCTCTCCCATGCGCGGATGAGCACCACCCCCACCGCGCGCGACCCGAGCGAAGGCGAGGAGCACGACCGCTCGCTTCAAGAGCTGGAGGCGGAGTTCCCTCGACAGCTCGCTGGCCTGGCCGCGACCGCGACCACCGACGCGGAGAAGCACCTGCTGGAAGAGGTGGGCGTGCACATCGACACGTACCTGGCCGCGCAGCGCGCGCCGCACCTGCGCTCGTCCACGGGCGACCCTCGCGTGGAGCCCTCGCTGGACTCCGCGCTGGAGTCGCTGGAGCGGTTGATCCAACTCAACGTGAACGAGGCGCAGGCCGCGCGCGACCAGGCCGCGCAGTGGGACGCCACGGCCAACATCGCGGGCCTGAGCCTGAGCGCGCTGATGCTCGTGTCGCTGGTGGGCGTCATCCTCTGGCTGCGTCGCTTCGCGCTGCGCCCCGTGGCGGACATCAGTCACGCCATCCGGCGCTTCAGCTCCGACCGGAAGAACACCCGCGCGCCCGAGTCCGGCCCCACCGAGCTGCGCGAGATGGCGCGCACGTTCAACGAGATGGCCAATCACCTGACGCATCAGCAGGAGCAGCAGCTCGCCTTCCTCGCGGGCGTGGCCCACGAGCTGCGCAATCCGTTGTCCGCGCTCAAGCTGTCCACCGCCATCGCGGATCCAGGCCGGGCACCGCTGACGCCCGAGCGGATGCAGCGCACGCTGGCCCTGGTGCGCCGGCAGGTGGCGCGACTGGACCGGATGGTGGGGGACCTGCTGGACGCCACGCGCATCGAGGCGGGCCGGCTGGAGCTTCAGCCCGAGGTGCGCGACGCGCGCGAGCTGGCTCGCGCCGTGGTGGAGCTGTACCAGTCCGGAGACCCGGGCCACGTGCTGCGCCTGTCGGTGCCGGAGGAGCCGGTGCTCGTGCGCGCGGATCCCTCCCGGCTGGAGCAGGTGCTGCACAACCTGGTCAGCAACGCGCTGAAGTACTCGCCCTCGGGCAGCAGGGTGGACGTCTCCGTGTTGAGTCAGGGCGAGGAGGCCATCCTCGCGGTGGCGGACCAGGGCATCGGCATCCCCGTCGAGGAGCGGCGCCAGCTCTTCACGCCCTTCCAGCGCGCGGGCAATGCGCGGCAGCGCGCTCCGGGCGTGGGGCTGGGGTTGTCCGTGGCCCGTCGCATCGTCGAGGCGCACGGCGGTCGCATCGACGTGGAGAGCGAGCCCGGGCAGGGCTCCACGTTCCGCGTCCACCTGGCGCTCTTGTCCCCCACCGAGGCCCGTTCGCCGAGGACGGAGGCGCCTCCCGTTCCCGTGCACTGACCGGGGGGAATCGTTGCGTGTCGCGCGGAGGGGCCTCGGGAGGGGTGCGTCCGGGCGTCCGCCGGCATACCTTGCGGCCACACCGACTGGAGAGCCGCCTGGATGATGATGACCCTGCGCCGAGTCATGCCGCTGGCCGCCGTGCTGGCCTTGGGAGGTTGTGCTGGCGCCTCGAAGTCCGCGCCCTCCGGCGAGGTGCATGCCCCGCCCGCTGCCTCCGTCATCCAGTCCCACGAGGGGGGCTTCTCCGTGGCCTTCCCAGCGCCCCCCGCCGAGGAGCGGCGCACGCAGAGCACCGAGGTGGGCGAGGTGACGCTGCACACGTTCATCGCCTCGCGGCCCGACGCGGACGCGGCCTACTACGTCTCGTACACGGACTTCCCGCCCGGCGCGGTGTCGCAGGCGGATCCGCGTGACGTGGTGTCGCGCGCCAGCCACGGCGCGCTGGAGGCGCTGGGGGCGCAGGACATCTCCGCGCACCCGCTCACCATGGAGGGCGGCTTCCCAGGACAAGAGGTCGGAGGCCGCGCGGGGCCGCGACGGCTGCGCGGGCGCTTCTTCATGGTGGGCACGCGCCTGTACCAGCAACTCCTGCTGCACCCCGAGGGACGGCCGCCCTCGGACGCGGACCGCTTCTTCGATTCGTTCAAGCTCGACCCGCGGGTCGCGGCCGAGCTGACCCGCAATCGCGGCTCGTGAGACGCGCGCCCCCCACGCGCGCGTCGTCCAGCGAGCCGTAGGCCCCGAGCCGCGGCGGCGCGGAGCCGGGGACCAGCGGGCCCGTGAAGGCGTTGCCCGAGGCGTACTGGCCATGGAGATAGAGCGCGACCTGCTGGCCGTTCCAGGTGAGCGCCAGGTGCGACCACTCCTGCTCCGGCACGGAGGGGCCGGTGAAGAGGCCCGCGTCCTGGAACGCGCCGCCGTTCCCCAGATAGGCGCACACGCGCCCGTTCGCGAGGAACAGCCCGAAGCCGTACGCGCTGGGGTAGGTGTGCTGGGTGATGTGGCCCTGCCACGGGGCCGCGTTGCGCGGGCGAACCCAGCACTCGACGGAGAAGGCGCTCAGGGCCTGGGTCGCGGGGAGCCCGTTCTCCACGTGGACGGAGGAGCCCGGTGTGATGGGCTGGACGTTGGCGGGTGAGAGGGGAAAGTCATACAGCCGCACATCGAGCGCGGTGCTGTTGGGATTCGCCCCCCAGCCTCACGATGGACACTGGATGGGGTTGATCGCTGCTGACGCGCAGGTGGAGGGATGTTCCCGCGGTGACACTCCGCTCGGCGTGCGCGTGCGCTCCGGTTGGACGGAGGGCGACTGAGGGCTGTTGAGGCGTGGCGGGGCACGCTAGCCCACGGGCCAGACACGATGTCCGCCAGGTGATGAAGGCCCGCGCACCCAGCGCGGACGCGGATGCGCCCGGACCGTTCCGAAGGGCACTGAATCCGAGTGTGGCGGGACATTCCCTCGGAGTGAGGAGGCAGGCGGTGGGTTGGGAACATGCGCGATCAGGACCTTTCGTCTAGGCTCACCGTCCGCATGACGGTTCCGGATGTCTCATGGGGTGGGCGACATGCTCGGCTCCTGCTCCTCGTGAGCGGCTTGCTGTCGGGGTGCGACGCCGGAGCGCCCCTCCATCGCATCCCTCCACCCGAGGTTCCTCCCCGCGCGACCGCGCCGAGTCCCGACCCGGGCGACGCATCCGCGCGGTACCCCGGCGAAGCGGGCAGCGAGGCCACCCCTCCGCCAGCTCCGCGCACCGTCGGACCGGAGCCGCAGACGGAAGCACCCCCGCGCGAGCTCGAACCCGGACCTGAAGGGGCATCGAAGCCCGAGGTCGCCGAGCCCAGCCAAGGCTCCGCGTCGCGCGACCTCGCAGGAGCAACCGGCGCGACGACTGAGTCGTCGGCCGTCGCGTCCGCGCAACCCCATGCCGAGCCCTCCGTCGCGCCGAGCGATGCGCACGTCACCGCGGACCCGAGTGCTCCCCATCGCGCGCTTCCTCCACCGACCGCGCGAATGAAGTCGCTCCATGCGCTCGCGGCGCAGCTCCAGGCGCCCGGCGGCGCGATTGAAGATCCGTGCCTGCTCCCGGAAGGGAAGGGCTGTGCTCGCACGGCCCTGTCGCCGTTCTTCGTGTCCATGGACTCGCTGGCGCGGGGCACGACCACTCGGCCCACGGTCATCACGGCGTTTGGCAACTCGTTGATCGCCGGCGACCGCATCGTGGACATCCTGCGCTTGGAGCTGGGCGACATGCTCGGCGCGGCGGGCCGGGGCGTCCTGCTGGTGGACCGCATGGCCCCCTACGGAGGCCGCGAGCGCACCACCGCCACGAGCACGGGCTGGGAGCCGCGCACGCTGGGCGAGCTGCGCGCGCCGCCGCTCCCCTTCGGCATCACCGGCGTCTATCACGTGGCCACCGAGTCAGGCGCCCGGGGCCGCTTCAAGTTGGAGGGTGAGCCGCACGGCACCTTGTGGTGGCAGGACGTCCCGGGCGGTGGCGCGCTCACCGTGACGAGCCAGGGGCAGGTGCTCGCGCGCACGAAGCCCGAGGGCACCAATCAGGGGCAGTCCACGCGCTTCGACATCCCCGCGGACGCGAAGTGGCTGGACGTCTCCGTCGAGGGAAAGGACGCGGTGGTCCAGGGCGTGGTGCTGGAGCACGCGCGCCCCGGCATCGTGTTGGACATGCTCGGCGTTCCCTCCTCGGATGCGCGGCTGTTCGGCCGCTTGGGTGACGGCCTCCTGCGCACGCAGCTCACCGAGCGCGCCCCGCGCCTGCTCCTCTTCTTTCTCGGAGGCAATGAGCGTAAGCGGCTGGAGTGGAAGCGCACCACGCCCGAGGTCGTGCGCTCGGACCTGTCCGCCCTGCTGCGCCGCGTGCGCGCCGTCGCGCCGGACAGCGCGTGCATGGTGGTGGGGCCCATCGACGCGGTGCGGACGGATTCGCCCACGGGGCCGGGCAAGGACCCGCGGCCGTTCCTCGACGCGGTCATCGCGGCGGAGCGCGAGGTGGCGACGCGCGAGGGCTGCGCCTTCTTCGACCTCTTCTCTGCCATGGGCGGAACGGGCTCGCTGATGCGTTTCCACGCGGCGGGCTTCGTCCATGACGACCTCGTGCACCCGCGAGGCAAGGGATTGGATGTGTTGGGTCAGCTCGTCACGGACGCGCTCTTGCGCGCGTGGGTGGAAGGAGACGCGATGGTGCCTGCACTGACTTCGGATCGCGATGGCGCTCCCGAGCCGTCCCCCACGTCGTCGGCGCAAGTCTCGGAGACCATTCCATGAGGGGATGCCTCGTTGCGGTGCTGCTCCTCGTGGGGCGCGTGGCGGGCTCGGCGCAGGAGTCGGCCGCCCCGCGCGTGGAGACCCCCGCCGCTCCGCCCGCGTCCGCGGTCACCGAGTTCCCGCCCGAGACGCAGCGGGTGTTCGAGGCCATCGTCCGCACGGACCTGGAGGAGGGCCCCATGGCGGGGCTCTCCGTGGGCGTGATGCAGGGGACTCGGCACTGGTCGCGCGGCTTCGGCTACCGCGACCTGGGCCGCAAGCTGCCCGCCACCGCGCGCACCACGTATCGGATGGCCTCCATCACCAAGTCGTTCACGGCGGTGGCCGTTCTCCAACTCGTGGAGCAGGGCAAGCTGGACCTGGACGCGGACATCCGCACGCTGGTGCCGGACTATCCCGTGAAGCAGTGGCCTGTCACGGTGCGGCAGCTCCTGGGGCACCTGAGCGGCGTGCCCTCCTATGACAGCCCCAAGGCGGGCGAGAACACGCGGCCCGTCACCACGCGCGAGGCCATCGCGATGTTCTCGCAGAAGCCGCTCGTGTTCGAGCCGGGCACGCGCTACCTGTATTCGACGTGGGGCTTCAACCTGCTCGGCGCGGCGGTGGAGACGGCCTCCGGGCAGTCGTATCGCGACTACCTGCGCGCGCATGTCTTTGGGCCCGCGGGGATGGTGCACGCGGACCTGGATGAGATGCGCACGCGCGACGAGCACCAGGCTGTGGGCTACCGCGTGGTGGGCTCGACGCTGAAGCCCTCGCACTTCCTCGACGTGACGAGCCGCTTCGGCGGCGGCGGCACGCGCGCCACGGTGGATGATCTCCTCGGCTTCGCGCGGGCGGTGCTGGATGACCGGCTGGTGTCGCGCGCGACGATGGGACGGATGCAGACGTCCATGGCGACGAAGGATGGGCACCTCACCGACTACGGCATGGGGTTGGCCACGTATCCGTTCCGAGGCCACTACGTCGTCGCGCACGCGGGGGGCCAGCCGGAGACGACCACGCTGCTCATCATCCTGCCGGCGGAGGACACGGCCATCGCGCTCGCCACCAACGTGGAGAACGAGGCGAAGCGCCTGCGCCGACTCTCCATCCGCTTGATGGAGCAGGTGGTGGACGGGGGCGAGGCGCGCCGTGACGTGCACTTCAACGACCCCGTGGATGGCGTGGTGTATTCGGGCATGGGCCGCCTCGCCACCTACGGGCTGGCGTATGACGCGTGGGTGACGCGCGGCCCGGGGACGCTCCCTCCGGATCCAAACCTCGCGGGGGCCTTCGCGCGAGTCTCCACGCTGCTGGACCGCAATGTGATTGCGCGCGAGCCCGCCGCGGCGCTGTCTCGTATCCAGGCCGCCCATGAGCCGCGCGGGGACTCGGTCTTCATCCGAGTGGGCACGCGAATGGCGCGCACGGTGGCGCAAGCCTTTGGCCCCGAGCGCCTCAATGACTATCGAGCACTGGGTGCCCTGGCTTTCTTCGCGGACTACCTGGCCGCGTGCGAGAAAGTGTCTTGCCCCGAATCCGAGCGCTTCCGTGACCCGCTGCGCGCGGACATCCAGCGCTTCCTCGCGAGTTGGAAGCGCGCGGACGTGCCAGCGCTGCGGCGCACGCACTTGGATGAAATCAAGGACCCCGAGCCCTTCTGGCCCGTGCTGAAGGAAGCCGTGTCCAAGGCTCCGGAGGTCCACGCGGACTACTCGGAGGAGATGGTGCACGTGGCCGAGCGGACTCCGGCCAAGGACGCCGAGACGCGTCTGCGCTGGATGTCGCGAGCCGTGGAGTTGCATCCGAAGTCCACGGAGGCGCGGCTGACGCTGGGGCAAGAGCTGCTGGCCGCGCGAGAGGAAGAAGAGGGCATGGCCCACGTGCGCGAGGCGGCGACCACGCCCGAAGGGACGCTCATGCTGACGCCCTCGGGGTTCCTCAAGAAGGCCAAGATGGCGAAGGGAACGCGGATCGCACGAGGACTCCTGCGGGTGGGAGTCCGTCTGCATCCCAGCGCGCCGGAGTTGTGGGAGGCGCTCGCGAAGAAGGAACGAGCGCTCGGAGACGCCAGCGCGGCGAAGGCGGCGCTCCAGCAGGCCAGGGCCGCACGTGCCACGCAGAAGGCGCTCGGGGTCACGGGCGCGGCGGCTGGTGACCCCATGGAACTCGGGACCGTTCCGTCACCCTGAGCGGTGTGACACGCGCTGCTCCAGCCCCAGCCGCTCCGTGTCCGGTCAGTGGCCTGTGCGCAGGACCTCGATGGCGCGCAGCAGCTCCGCATCCCTCCCGGCGGCGAGGTCCTCGGCCGTGGGGCCTGCCTCGAAGTCCGGGACGATGCCCACGCCGTGGAAGCGTGAGCGGTCTGGAAAGAGGAGCTCCATGCCGGTGAGTCTCGGGGTCACGCGCCCGGGCAAGAGCATGTAGGTCACGTTCCCGTTCGTCCCCGCGCTCTGTCGGCCCACGACCGTCACTCGGTGGGCGGCGGTCAGCATCATCGCGAAGTTCTCCGCCGCGGAAATCGTATTGGGGCCCACCAGGAGGACGATGGGGCCTCCATAGGAAGGGCTCGACAGCGGCTCCAGCGGATACACCTCGTCTTGCCAGCCGAACTCTTCGGGGCCATTCCATAGCGGCGTCCGGAAGATGGGCGTGAAGAACTCAGTCGGGATGAGGCGACTGGCCACCTCGTAGCAATTGATGCCCGGGTAGCCGCGCATGTCTATCACCAGACCGCTGGCACCTTGCGCGGCGGCGAGGACCGTCCGGAACTCCGCGATCGTGCCGGTCACCTGGTTGGCCAGATTGATGTACTGGAGCTCCGGCGCGCCGAGGTCCGCGAGGCTGCCTGAGGCTCTCCACGATGGAGGGCCCAGCACCTGCTGCGGCTGGGGCTGGATGCGCACGAAGCGAGTGTTCCCATCGACGTCGCGCACCCCGAAGGTCCTGGGGCCGTTCATGCTCAGCAGCCGTCGTGAGGCGGCTTCTCGCTTCCAGCCCGGCGTCGCGGCCGAGACGGTCGCCATCTCCGTGTCCAACCACTCGGACATGGGCTGACCGTCGATGCTCGTCAACGTGTCTCCCGGGTGGAGGTCCTCCTGTACGGAGCGGCGGATGACCAGCTCGCCAGCCACATGCTCCAGCATGACGCCGAAGTAGCCGGCCGGAATCGGGCGCTCCAATGGGTAGACGAATGCGTGGCCGTCGTGGAGGACCTCCGAGAAGCGCTGGAGCAGTCGGACAATCTGGCCGAGCTGCGTGACGGGCGCGGCGTCCACCGTGGCCAGCGTCTCCAGCAGGCGTCCATCAATGCCATCTCCCACGGTGCTGAAGTAGGGGAAGAACAACCGCGCCGCGCCGTGCATGATGACCAGGTCCGCCCTCGCAATGCCCGGCGAAGCTCCCGGTGGCGGCATGACCTCGAGAGGCATCCGCTCGAGCGGGGCTCCGCGCGCGACTGGCGCGGTGCGGTCCACCGGCGGCGGGGCTCCGAGGAGCGTGGCGGCTTGGAGCGCTGGCGACGAGGAGAGGGATTCGAGGTGGGCCGCTCCGGGCCCGAAGAGGGAGAGGGGCAGGTCGGCCGGAATGACGTCAGGAACCGCCCCCGCCGAATCCTCCAATCGCGAGGTGCGCACGAACAGTCCCTTCGCTCCCACGGGCATCCACTTCGACTCCGCGACCTCCGTGTGGACAGGGGCGCCCACGAGCCATGCACGCCGGGCCATCCGCAGGTCCACGGCGAACTGGGCGGCGGCGGGGGCCAGCTTGGGGCCCGCGAGCAGCACGACGGGAAGCTCCGCCTGACCTGTCGCGGCATACGGCTCGCGGGGGTGCAGGTCCACGTAGTTGGTGTAGGCGCGGTAGTCGTTTTCGGGAGTCAGCTCGTCCGTCATCCCCACGTTGAAGCGAACGCGCTCGGAGAGTCGCGCGACGGGCGTGGTGCTGACCGCACCGATGGCACGGGCCAGGGCTTCGTCGAGGCCGGGGGCCGCCGGCAAGTCGCTCAGGTCGATGATGGCCGCGCGGGCATGCCGGGGCAGATGAAGCGCACCCGTGCCAGGGCGGATGACCGCGAGCGCGCCGATGGAGAGGACCTGGGCGGGGCGCAGTGTCTTGAGAGACACGTCCAATGCACAGACGCCTTCCACGGTGTCTGCGTAGCGAACCGTGGCGGCGTCCCAGTTCACGGGGCCGCCCTCCAGCGCGCTGACCAGGGCCAGGTCCACCTCGGTGTCGCTGCGACCCATGCCAAAGAAGCGCACCTGGCCATGGGCGGCGGACATCGCGACGGGGGCCGGAAGCGTGGTGGCGGGTCCCGCGCGTCCAAAGTCACACCAGGGCTCGGGGGATGTCTGGGATTGTCCCCAGGCACCTCCCCCAAGCAGGGTGAGCAGCACGGTGGTGAGTCGATGATGCCTCGGGCCGCGACGCGCCAAGACGGCGCCGCGAAGAGCGTGGCGACGGGAACTCGACATGAGTGGGTGCCTCCAAGGGGTGCTGGCAGGGTGCATCAGACCGGTGACGCAATGAAAGCCCTGCGCGGCCCGCTGGCTGCTTGGCTGGAATTGAGGCTCGTTCAGCAACGACTTTCAAACGGGAGCCGGTGGAACAGCCAGAACTCGTCCGTCAATCCGTACGGATTCTGAAGCGCCTTTGGGGCGCCTTTTCACAACCCTTTTCGCCGAGGCGCCGCGCGTCATTGCCCGGGCGGCGTGACAGGACATTCCCTGCCGCATGACGGCCCCGCGAGGTGATTCCCTCCTGACTGTCCCCAGGGGCCGCGGGTCGGGACAGTGCGGTCGCGCGATGCTCGAAGGGGCGCGTCACCCCGGCCGGGCTGTCTGCGGCGCACGTCACCGACTGCAGAGTGTTCCCGCCGTCGTGTTGCCGACGCAGCCGCCGAAGTATTGATTGGGTGTGGCGGTCAGGTAGCCGCAGTTCTGCCAGTTGCAGGCGTTGCCTTCGGTGTCACTCCCGAGCGGCGTGCACACTCGCATGGGCGAGTTCGCCCCGCAGTCCGTTCCGGTCGTTGGTGACGCAATGCATGCGTAGGCGGTGCCGACGTAGCGCAGGTTGTCCGCGGTCCAGTAGTTGTGCGTGGGAATGGCGATTCCAGGGCGGTTGACCCATTGGCTCGCGGTGCTCGCCGTCCAGCCGGAGGCGCAGAGGGTGCTGCGCTGGTCCCAAGTCACCTTGCCGGCGCAGCCCACGAGGTTGTCGGCGAAGACCTGCTCGTTGGTGCCATCGGCGCAGCCTGAATCGGGAATGCAGAGCGCGCCCGCCGTGAGGTTCCCCGCACAGCCGCCGAAGTATTGGTCCGGCGGGGGCAGGGAGTTGAAGCCGCAGTGGGCCCAGCTACAGGTGTTGCCTTCGGGGTCCGCTCCCGCCGCCTTGCAGACATGCATGGATTGTCCCGTACGGCAGCTCGTGCCAGTGGTGGTGCTCACGGCGCAGGCGGACTCGGTGCCGATGTACTTGAGGTTGTCCTGGGTCCAGTAGTGGTGCGTGGGCGCGGTGGTGCCTCGCAGATGGACCCACTCCGCCGCCGTCGCCAGTCGATACCCCTGGGCGCACAAGAAGGCCCGATTCGCCCAGGCGGCCTTGCCCGCACAGCCGACCATTCCACCGGAGAAGGTCTGCTCGATGGAGCCGTCCGCGCAGCCCTTGGCGATGCACAGCGTTCCGGCGGTCACGTTGCCCACACAGCCGCCGTAGTACCGGTTGGGTGAGATGGTTCCGTAACCACAGTTTCTCCAGTTGCAGGCGTTGCCTTCCGGATCGCTCGCAGCCGCGGTGCACACCCTCATGGGGGTGTTCGGGCCGCAGCTCGTTCCGGCCGTCGCCGAGACGGCGCATGCGGTGGCGTCGCCGCTGTAGCGCAGGTGGTCGTCGGTCCAGTAGTCGTGGGTCGGCGCCGTGCCGTTGGAGCGCGTGTTCCAGTCCGCTGCGGTCGCCGGCACATAGCCCGAGCCGCAGAGGGAGGCGCGCTGGTCCCAGGTCACCCTGCCCGCGCAGCCGACCATGCCGTTGGAGAAGGTCTGCTCCGGGGTGCCATCGGCGCACGGACCGCTGGGGGCCGCGGTGGATTCTTGCGCGACGTCCTCGGGGCCGGACCAAGCCTCTCCCATCCGCCCTTCGGGTTCGAAGGGCAGGGGGACGTTGCATGCGACGGTGACCAACCCCGCGCCCATCGCGAGCTGCTTCGCCAATGACCTGAACCCCGCGCGCGTCATCAACCACCACCCCTGTGCGACAGCCCGCTTCGATGCGAGAAGGCAGGCGACTTGCCTTGAGTTGTGTCGATGCACCAGCGCCCTGAGAGCGGTGTCAAAGGTCGGATAGGTTATGGTCGCGGCTTCAGGATTCCTCCGCGTCAGAGGCTCTCTCCGAGCCACGGCGCGCCTGTCGTGCAAGGGTGGTCGCCTCGATGGTCCTCTCCTGTCCCCAGTGTCAGTCCCCGTTCAAACCGGGGGCCTTGTCCTGTTCCTCATGTGGCGCGTCCTTCTCGCGGCCCGCCTCGCCCGAGTCCGATGCGCCTGTCTGCGCCATCCACCCTGAGTTGCAGGGGCTGAGGGCGTGCTCGCGCTGTGGGTCCTTCGCGTGCGCCCAGTGTCTGCGCGCGGCCCCGTCCGGTGCCGTGCTGTGCGTGCAGTGCCATGAGCGCGTGCCCTCGGGGCTGCTGCCGTGGGACCGCCGCGCCGAGCTGGGGACGCTGAAGGCCTACTGGCAGACGTGTCTGGGCATGCTCATGCGGCCCATGGCGACGCTCGACAACGCGCGGCCCTCGGGGGCCATCTCGGACTCTCTCCTGTTCATGGTGTTCAGCGTGGTGTCGGGCACGCTCTCCACGGGACTGCTCACGGTCGTGGTCATGGCCATCTTTCCGTCGGTCTCCTTGGACCCCTCCGTCAATGCGGGCTCATCGCGTGACGTGCTGGCGGGCATCTCCGTGCTCATGCTGGTGGGCGTGCCGCTGTTCACCCTGCTGATCCAGGTCGTCAATGCGTGCCAGGACCACCTGCTCTTGAAGTTTGCGGGAACGAAGCAGCCCCTGGCGGTGACGATTCGCGCGCATGCGCTGTCCCAGGCTCCCTACATCGCGGGCGTGATTCCCTTCATTGGCTCGTACTCGGCGCCCGTCTGGGCCATCGGGTTGCGCGTGGTGACGTACCGCAAGCTGCATGGGGTGAGCTGGGGCTCGGCTGCCGTGGGAGCACTGGCCGTCCCCGCGCTGTGGTGCTGTCTCTTCGGCGGGGGGTATCTGGCCGCGATCTTCGCGGTGGGGTTCATGGCGAACCACCACTGACGCTCGCGCAGGTCAGCGCGGCGGCGCGAGCACCTCGGCCAGCCACTCGAGCACCACACCTCCGCGCGCGGCGTGGCGCAGGTCCTGGTGGGTGACGCCCCATACCTCGCGGATGGGCAGGCCCGCCGCGCAGGCCGCCAGGAGCACCAGGGGGTTGCTGCAACACACGGCGACGCGCACGCCGAGCAGCGCGTGCACCCGGTGGTGGACCGCGTGTTCCCGTTCGAGGAGGTCGTCGCGGCGTTCCGTCACCTGGAGGCCGGGACGCAGGTCGGCAAGGCGGTCATTCGCATCCCCTGAAGGGAAGCGCACGACCCTGTCCCCCGCTTCCCTACGTAGAGGGCCGCAATGGGAGGCGTCGTGTGACGTAGGCTGGCGGGGAGGACGCGCTCCGCTCATGCCCTTGCATCCCGTTCCTGTTGCTTCGACTCCCGCCCCCGTTCCCTCCGGTCTCCGACTTCCGGCGGTGCTCCGGCCCCATTCGAGCCTGTTCACGTACTACGTGCTCTCGGCGCTGCTCTCGGGACCGGCGTTCCCCCTGATGCTGGCGTACCTGTACTTCCGCTTCCACACGCTCCGCTACGAGCTCGACGAAGAGGGGCTCACCATGCGCTGGGGCATCCTCTTCCGGCGTGAGGTGTCCCTCACCTACGCGCGCCTCCAGGACATCCACCTGACGAGCAACGTGGTGGAGCGCTGGCTCGGGCTGGGGCGCGTGCAACTCCAGACGGCGAGCGGCAGTTCCGAGGCGGAGGTGACCATCGAGGGGCTGCGCGAGTTCGAGGCGATGCGCGACTTTCTCTATGGCCGCATGCGCGGCGCGAAGGAGCACGTGCTCCCTGCCGCGGAGCCCTTGGCGCTGACGGACAGCGCGCGACTCGCGGAGGCGCTGCGAGAGGTGGCCGCCGAGGTGCGGGCCCTGCGCGCGGAACTCGATGCTCGGGCGAAGGGAGGCCGCGATGTCTGAGACGACACGCTCCTGGCTCATGCGGGTGCTGAAGGTCCCGCCCACGCCGCAGCCCCCGGGAGGAGCGCCGGACTCGCTGCGCATCTTCCGCGCGGCGCGCCCCTTCTATCGCTACAAGTGTTTCCTTTGGACCGCGCGACAGCTCGCCTCGGCGGTGGGTCTGTGCGTGGGCTTCATCTTCGTGGAGATGGTGCTGGCGCGCCTCACGTATGCGCCCGCGGCGTGGGTGCTCAGGCTGGTCGAGACCTTCGTGTGGGTGGCCTACTTCGTCCAGGTCCCCGTCACCCTCGCGGTGCTGCGGCTCGACTTCGAGCTGCGTTGGTACATGGTGACCGACCGCAGCCTCCGCGTGCGCGAGGGAATCCTGCACCTGCGTGAGAAGACGATGACCTTCGCCAACATCCAGGAGGTCGCCATCTCGCAAGGGCCTGTCCAGCGCATGCTCGGCATCGCGGACGTGCGCGTGAGGTCCGCCGGCGGCGGTTCCCGAGGCCCCGCGCACGAGTCCGGGGGCGCCACGGAGAGCGCGCACGAGGCCTACTTCCGAGGCGTCTCTGACGCAGCCGCCATTCGCGATGTCATCCGCGACCGGGTGCGCCAATACCGAGACACGGGACTTGGAGATCCCGACGCTCCGGCCCCCGCCGTGCTGGCGCCTCGGGTGGAGGCTGGCTCCTCCCCGCTGGATGCCGCCCATGTGCTGTTGACCGAGGTGCGCGGGCTCCGCCAATCCCTCACACCGCCCCGAGGCTGAGCGACGGCGCGGGGTGGCTCGTGTCCGCTGCGTGGGAGGTGCGATGCTGGTGGACCTTCCGCCATGATGACCACCCCGCGCCCCGTCCCGACCGAGCCCCCCGCCGCGTCCGTCTTCCCTTCCTTCGGTGTGCCGCTGCCCGCCGCGCGCCTCATGGCGCACGCTGGCGCGTGGCTCATGCTGCTGGGGTTGCTCACCGGCGGCTATGTGTCCTCCGCCATGACGGGCAAGGTGCCCGCGGATCCCCACATGGCCCTGGCCGCGCACCTCAACGCGCTGATGGGGACCTTCTTCCTGTTGGGCGTGGCGTGGACGCTGCCCATGCTGCGCTACGGCGCTCGCGGCCAGCACCGGCTCGCCTGGGCTGTCATCGTGGCCAACTTCTCCAACTGGGCGGTCACCTGCGTGAAGGCCTGGCTCCGCGTATCCGGAGTCGACCTCGTCGGACAGCCCGCCAACGACGCCATCTTTCTCCTGCTCACTGTCAGCGTGGTGCTGCCGGCGCTGCTCGCCGCCGGGGCGTGGGTCTATGGCTTTCGACGCGCAAGTGTTGGGTAGTGAAATGTTCGGCTTTATCTGATTTTTAAGATATTTCTAGTTCAAGTATGTCCATGGCCCTCTCCAACCCGTTGCCGGAGCTCGGCCCGCGGTGCGAGCCCACGACAGAGGTGCCTCATGGTGACTGTCGAGCTGGACATCTTCTCGGGACGTCCCAATCCCCGCTGGACGCTGTCTCGGAAGGAAGCCAACGCGCTGGCCGAGCGTGTGCGGGCGGACCCGTCGCTGTTGTTGCCGATGGACGCGGACACGGGGGGATTGGGTTATCGCGGCTTCATCCTCACGGTGCAGGACACGCCGGCCGCGGAAGGGTGGATGCGCGCGGGGTTGCCGTCGCGGGTGCGGCTGGGTGGGCGATTCCAGCCGGGGGCCATGGAGAGCTCCGCGTTCCTGCTGCACACGGCTGAGCACTCGCGGTTGGACTTGAGGGACCCGGGCGAGGTGTTGGGCGTGGCCGAGGAGGGCATCACGATGTCGTCGGAGGTGCAGGGGCTCTACGCGGCCTGCGCGACGTCCTATTACACCACCGACACGGACTTCTCGTTCTGGAACGCGTCGGCCTATCTGACCTACAACAACTGTTACAACTACGCGAGCAACAGCCGCACCAACACCTTCGCGCAGCCGGGGCGCGCGTCGGGTTCGATGTACAGCGCCATGACGTGCGCGAACGTCGGGGCGGCGGCGACGCGAGATGGTTGGCAGACGGCGTGTCGCGCGGACAACAACCTCAATGTCTGTCTGGTCATCTGGCCGAACACGGACTACCACTGGTATCGGCTGGCTGTGAATGGGCACTGGTGCCACAAGCCGGGGCAGACGGCCGCGCGCAACTACGACAACAGCTTGAATTGGATCACCAACCCCGAGACGTGTGACCGCGGTGGCTACACGACGTTCTGCGGCTACTACCGTGGCTTCAACCTCACGGTGTCGTGAGGAGGGGACTCGTGGCGCGCGCGCTGTGGCTGGTGCTCTGCGGAGCGGGAGTCTGGGGCTGTGCGGCGGGGGGCACGCAGGACGCGCCCACGCCGGCGCGGTCGGAACGGAGCGAGGTCATGTCGCCGGGGCGCGTGAGCGTGGACATGTTCAGCGGTCGGGAGCCTCCCGCCTGGGCGCTGACGACGGACGAGGCCCAGGCGGCGCGGGAGTTGGTGAAGTCGTTGCCGGTGGGGACCCATCGGATACCGGACGTGGGGCTGGGCTACCGTGGCTTCGACGTGGCGTGGGCGGATGGCGCGCACGCGAAGGTGTACCGCGACGTGGTGGTGCTCTCGCAGGGCGAGCGCACGGTGTTGTACCAGGACGCGGGGCGGAAGATGGAGCAGTGGCTGCTGACCGGAGCGAGGTCGCACCTGGCGCCGGAGTTGTTCGTGGCCTTGGAGTCACAGGTTCAGTCGCCGTAGCAACGCAAGCGTTCATCCGCAGGAGGAACCCATGGTTGGAGACTCGTCGAACCGCCGTACGTTCCTGAAGGCGATGGGCCTCACCGCCGCCTCCTCGCTGCTGCCGGTCGGGCTGGGCGCGAGCGTGGCTGGAGCCGCCTCGGTGCCCAGTGGATTGGGCTCGCTGGAGGCGTGGCTCCTGGACACGGGCATCGCCTCGATGGAGGCGGGCGTGTACGTGGCCGCGCGCCAGGAGTTGGGGGCCCTGCTCTCGGCTCGCGGTGAGGCACTGCCGTACTGAGGTGAGTTTCACGGAGGAGCACGGAGTGGGTCATGCTGCTCGCGCTTCAGGATGGCGCCATCGTCGCTGATGGCGTAGCTGGCGCCGACGTCCAGGGCGGCGGGGCGA
Source organism: Citreicoccus inhibens (assembly GCF_019039035.1). Taxonomy (GTDB): domain Bacteria; phylum Myxococcota; class Myxococcia; order Myxococcales; family Myxococcaceae; genus Citreicoccus; species Citreicoccus inhibens. The sequence continues at coordinate 141,847 of NZ_JAHNZT010000009.1, forward strand.
GCCCGCAGCGCGTGTCCTCCTTGGGGGTGAAGTGGATGAAGGTCATCGCTTCGCCACGCTGGACCCAGGCGTCAAAGCTCTCGATGCGGTAGAGGCATTGAGTGACTGCGTCCGCTGAGCTGGGTGCATTGCTGCCGGGCGGGCGAAAGTCATCCATGGCGATGCGCAGCGCGGCCAGAGCAGGCCCCTCAACGGTGTTTGTGGGCTCGGACGACCACTTTGGGACCTCGTGCCTGGTCGTGACTTCGGGTGGGGCCTTGGGGGGCTCTTGATGAATGTGGCCACAGCCCCATGCGCTCCAGAGGACTGCGAGAGAGAGCCAGGAGGCGCGCCGTGTCATCAGGACCTCGCTCCTTGCTCAGCAAGTCGTTCGTGATGCGTTGGAGTGGATGACATTCTGGGGCGACAGGAAAGGGCCTTCACTCAGTGGGGGCTCATTCCGCGTGAAAGTGCGGCTCACTGGACGGTGGGCCTTGTCGAGAGGCGTGGGCAGGTTGCTTGGGACATGGCAGCGTGCGTGGCGTGAGTGAGCCCCTGTTCGATGATCTCCTGGGACTGGCCTGCTTCGCGCGCGTCGTCGAGCATCGCTCGTTCTCTCGCGCGGCCTCGGTGCTGGGCGTGTCCAAGTCCGTGGTCAGCAGTCGCGTGTCTCGCCTGGAGTCTCGCGTGGGTGAGCGCTTGCTCATCCGTACCACTCGCAAGCTGAGCGTCACCGATGTGGGCCTGAAGGTGTACTCGCATGTCTCGCGCATGCTTCAGGAGGCGGGCGCGGCCACGCGGGGTGCATCGGATGTGGAGCGAGGTACGCTCCGGCTCAACGCGCCCGTCAGCTTCGCGCAAATGTATCTGGCTGCGCCGCTGGCCCGCTTTCTTGCCGCTCATCCGCACACCACTGTCGAAATCTCGCTGAGTGATCGCCTCGTGGATCTCGTGGAGGAACGCGTGGACGTGGCGCTGCGCATCTCGCGGCTCCGAGACTCCAGCCTCGTGGCGCGCCGGCTCGCGAGCACGGCGCTGCACGTCTGCGCGTCCCCCGCGTATCTGAGGCGACGGGGAACTCCCGAGCGCCCCGAGGACCTGCTCCATCATGACTGTCTTCGCTACTCACACCTGCGCATGCAGGACGAGTGGCGCTTCTATGGCCCGGAGGGACGCATCCCCATTCCCGTGGCGGGTCCGCTCGTCGCGGGCAATGGCTCGATGCTTCGGGAGGCGGTCGCGGAAGGTGTGGGCCTCGCCGTGCTTCCGCGCTTCATGGTCGCTGAGGACTTACGCAGCGGACGACTCGTCACGGTGCTCGATGCCTTCGCGCCACGCCCTGTGAGCATCTATGCCGTGCATGCCTCTGGCCGGGCTCCCGCGCCTCGGGTTCGCGCGCTCCTGGATGTCCTGGCCGCGGAGTTCCGCGTCGCTCCCTGGACCTGAAGGCCGCTGATTGTTCTTTCCCCAGAACAATTCGTTCGCCACACACGCCTTCCGAAGTCGCGGTGTCCGGCACATGTCCTGTCGTGAGGGAGAGGCCGTCTCTCCCACCCACTTCAGGAGCCCACGACATGAGCCGCACCGATTCCTTCCTTGCCCCCGCCGCCGCCGCCACGTTGCTGCGGTGGGCGCTGGGCGCCGTGTTCCTCGCGCACGCCTACGCCAAGCTGTTCCTGTTCACCCTGCCGGGCACCGCGCAGTTCTTCGAGGCGCACGGCTTCCCGGGCTGGACTGCTTACCCCGTGTTCATCGTGGAGCTGCTCGGCGGGCTCGCGCTGCTCACGGGCTTTCGCTCGCGGTGGGTCTCGCTCGGACTGATTCCGGTGATGTTGGGGGCCCTGAAGCCGCACCTCGGCAATGGCTGGATGTTCTCCAGCGCGGGCGGAGGCTGGGAGTACGTCGCCTTCCTCATCGCCGCGCTCGCTGCGCAAGCGCTGCTCGGAAGCGGCCTGTACTCGCTCGATGAGGTGACTGGAAAGAGTTCCGGTGCGCCGCGCTCGGCGTGAGCGTCCGCGGTGATTGCAGCCTCTAACGAAAGCCAGGACGGGGTTGGGGTTGAGGGGCTGATGTGTGAACTTGGCCTCGACGCCTTCTGGCGGTGTGTGGCTCGCTTGCCACCTCCTCTGTTAGAGGTTGCAGCGCGGCAGCGTGGCCCCGGCCCTGAGATGAAGCCGAGGCCAATCGCGCCTGGGCCGATGTCTGCTGGTGGACAGTTCGCAGCGAGATGAGCCGCACGGAGAAATCGCAAGCAGCCCCGTCGGCCGCCCTCTGCCAGGCTGGGCCCACGTCTCTGGCGCTGAAGGCAGTTCATCTGGCGCTGGCCGTTCTGGTACCACGCTCACCCGTCTTGACGCGCTGTTGTTCGGGTCGTGAGTGTTGCCTGCCGGGGGGCTTCATGCGTGCATTGTGGATGCTGTTGTGCTTCGTGGTGGTAGCTAGGGCAGACGCGGAAGCGAAGCCACCGCCCCAGCTCAAACAGGAGCTGGTTCCGACGGGAGTCGGTGGGACGCTGGATTGGATTTGCCAGCTCGGGACGCCCGATGATGAGAAGGGGCAGGCGGTCGCTACGACGCGGGAAGGTGTCTACTCGACGGGGTATTCCACTGGCACCTTCGACTCCAACGTTCCCGTCGGCGCGTCTGACGTGGTCGCCGTGAAGCACCTGCCGACGGGGGCGAAGGTCTGGTCCAAGCAGTACGGGACTGCCGTTCAGGATGTCGCCACGGCCATTGCAACCTACGACGTGGTGCACGCCACGCCCGAGATCTACATCACAGGCTATACATTGGGGAGCTGGGGCGCCCCCAGTGCGGGAGGCTTCGACCCCTTCCTCCTCAAGGTCGATCCGACCACTGGCGCCACTGTCTGGGTTCGCCAGTTCGGCTCCGGAGCGTCCGACCAGGCCTTCGGCGTGGCCACGGACCCGACGGGCGCCGTCTATGTGGCAGGGCATACCGCTGGCAACCTTGCGGCGCCCACCAAGGGCGGCAGCGACCTTTTCGTAGCCAAGTACAGCGCCACAGGCGCGCAGGTATGGATTCGTCAGCTCGGCTCGTCGGGGGACGAGTTTGTCAAGGGCGTGGCCACGGACGCCGAGAACAATGTCTATGTCGCAGGGCAGACCTCGGGTTCATTGGGGAGTGCGTCGAGTGGCTCCACTGATCTGTTCCTGGTCAAGTACGACTCTGCCGGGAACCTCCAGTGGATCAGGCAGATGGGGACCCCCGGTGCGGAGTCCGTCTTCGGCGTGGCGACCTCCCGGCGACTCAGTGGCGCCGTCGATGTCTATGTTGTGGGCTACACCGGTGGCGCGTTCGACGGACATGCCTTCGTGGGGGGCTACGACGCCATCGTGGTCAGCTTCGCGAGCAATGGCGAAAAACAGTGGTCGGACCAGTTTGGGACGCTGGGGAGTGATCTCGCGTTGGCCATCGCCTCCGACGGTGGTGCGAACGTCTATGTCACGGGGCGCACCAACTACGATCTCGACACCAATGCTGCGGATTCGAGCGACAACATTTTCATGCTCAAATACGCGGTCGGTGGCGGTCCTCTGCTATTCAAGCGCCAACTCGGCTCGGTCAACGCCGCTGACCCCAGTGTGCAGAACGACAGCGGGCTGGGGGTGGCCGCGGACATCAATGACAGTGTCTATGTGACGGGCTACACCCAGGGTGGGTTCACCAATCCTGCGACGACGAATGCGGGCTCCAATGACTATGTCCTGCTGCGCTTCACGGATGGTTGCCAGATCAATACTCCTGGCCAGTGCGGCATCGGTTATGGCTGGGGTGACCCACACCTCGTGACCTTCGACGGTCGCGCTTATGACTTCCAGGGGGCCGGAGAGTTCATCCTGGTCGAGAGCACCACGACAACCCCGCTCACCGTCCAGGCTCGGATGCGTCCGTGGGGGACGAGCAGGGTGGTGAGTGTGATGACTGCATTGGCGACGCGGCTGGGCACGAACCGCGTAGGCATCTACTTGGGGGCCGGTGGGGCAGAGGTGAGGGTGGATGGCCTCTTGCTCCCCATTGCCACGGGCAGCATCGTTCCGCTGCCGGGTGGTGGCCGCATCCTCCATCGGGACGAGAACTCCTACGTGCTTTACTACCCGGGCCAGGACCGGTTGATTGTCACTGTCAATGGCACCTACCTGGACGCCAACTTTTCGCTGCCAACCACACGCCGAGGAAAGATTCGTGGGTTGTTGGGGAACTACGACGGTTCCATCCTGAACGACCTTGCCCTGCGCAATGGAACCTTCTTCACCTCGCCCCTGACCTTCGCGCAGCTCTACACCGGCGCTCAGAACATGGCGTCGAGCTGGCGCATTACCGCGCAGGAGTCACTGTTTGACTACGGCCCGAACGAGTCCACCGAGTTCTTCACCGATGTGAACTTCCCGGAGGTTCCGACGTCTGTCTCGGGTTTGTCAGCCGCGCAGCGGGACGCCGCCAGGACGATCTGCATGCAGGCCGGTATCCAGGGCGCGGCCATTCTCGATAACTGCGTCTTGGACGTCGCGTTGACGCAGAACAGCGCCTTCGCCACGGCAGCTGCCCTGCTCGAGCGGCAGGTTCAGGTCCAGGGCGGAGGGACGCTTCCAGTCCCGACCTCGGCCGGACAGCGGGTCTATTTCTCCAACTTCCAGAACGGCGTGGGCCAGGAATGGAGCTCGACGGCGGTGAGCACCACACCGCAGCAGGGCCGGACTTTTCTTGGGGAGTTCAAGTCGCAGGCCGTCTACTTGAGTCTGCAACAGCTCCCTGCTCACGCCTCCGTCACGGTGAGCTTTGACCTGCTCATTCTCCGGGATTGGGCCGGAGAGGGCTCACCCGCAGGCGGTTCCTGGGGCAACAACTGGGGAATGGTCCTCAATGGGCAGTCCGTCCTGGAGACCACGTTCTCCAACGTCAGCTACCTCCAGTCGTACCCTGCGTTGCACAGCTCTCCGCGCTCCGGCTCCGAGGCCAACAACACGTTGGGCTACCCGTGGGGGGACTCTCTCTATCGATTGAAACTCAAGGTGAGTTCGACGTCGCCAGGGCTGCTGCTGGAGTTCCACGGCCAGGGATTGGATGGCGCGAACAACAAGGCCTGGGGACTGGACAACGTCGAAGTCTTGGTCGAGTAGCTTCCGCCCTGCTCATGGGAAGCCTCGCTCACAGGGACCCAGGGGGCGTGAACTGACACCCGGCGCCTTCTGGCGGAGTTGGGGTCCCTTGCTGTCGCCGACTCGCCCCAGGAAGAAGCTGGGGCGCCAGAGCGGGTGCCCTGAGCTGCCGACGTCCGACAGGTGATGAATGCAGGGACGGGATGCACTTCGGCTCCCACGTCATGCAGCCGCGCTGGCTGTGCTTGTAAGGTGTCTGAGGTTCACGGCGCGGAGGGCTCGGTGGCGGGTTGCGCCTGATGGGCGCGGTCGAGCAGCAAGGACACCTCCTCGTCGCTCACCGGCCGGAAGTCGTTGTACCAGGCGCCAATGGCCCACAGGTTCGTGGGCTCTCGTACGCTGACGACGGCGTCCACCTCCGAGCGCAGCTCCGCGGCGGTCTCCGCGGAAGCCACGGGCGTCGCCAGCACGAGCACTCGCGGACTCAGCCTTCGCAGGGCCTGGATGGCCGCCCTCGCGGTGCTCCCCGTGGCGAGCCCGTCATCCACCAGCAACACCGTGCGCCCGCGCACCTGGGGCAGCGTGCGCCCCTCTCGGTATCGCTGCACTCGGCGCTCCAGCTCGCGCTTCTCGCTCGCTGACACCTCGCGCACTTCGTCGGGTTGCACGTCGTTCATTTGAAGGACGTTTCGGTTGAGGTAGATGGCGCCACCCTCCGCGATGGCGCCCATGGCCAGCTCCGGCTGCCAGGGGACGCCCAGCTTGCGCACGCCGAGCACCTCCAGCGGGAGGCCCAGGGCTGTTGCTACCTCGTAGCCCACCACGACGCCGCCGCGTGGCAGGGCGAGCACCACTGTGTCCTCGTCCGCGAAGGCACCCAGTCTCCGCGCCAGGAGCTGGCCCGCTTCATGTCGGTCCTGGAATCGCATCGCCGTTCTCCTGTGGCCTCACGTCACGTGGCGCGTGGTGCCTCTCTTCAATCAGGGCGCGGCGGCCCAGTCGGCTTCCAGCCGCGCGAGGGCTTGGGCCAGTTCGGGTGCCACGTTCACCCGGTAGGGAGGGCTCGCTGGCGTCAGCTCCAAGAGTCGAGGTGGCAGCGTGGCGACCTCATGGCGCGCGTGCGCTTGGATATGGGGCAGCGGCGGGGAGGTCTCGGGCAGTCGCTTCCCCGCGCGCATCACGGGGCGCAGCAGCGGCCGTCCAGCCGCCTCGTGACCGCGGCGGGTGAGGGTGTCGTGCTTCGCGCTCCCGTCCTCTTCGCGGCGGAACACCTGCTTGCGGCCGGGATGGAGCACCTTCGCGGCGGACAGCTTGGTGCGGTCTCGGTCCGCGTAGGTCACCAGCTTGTAAGCCATGTCGAGCGCGGGCGCGTCCTTCGACACGCCCATCGCCGTGCCCACGCCGAAGGCGTTGATGGGCGCATCGCTCGCCACCAGCCGCGCCACGCTGTCCTCGTCCAATCCGCCACTCGCCACCAACTGGATGCGGGTCAGTCCCGCGTCGTCGAGGATGCGCCTTGCTTCGCGCGACAGCGTGAGGAGATCGCCTGAGTCCAAGCGCATGGCGCGCACGTGGAAGGACTCACGCTGCGCTTGGGCGAGGCGCACCACGCGCCGCACGCCGCGCAGGGTGTCGTAGGTGTCCACGAGCAACGTGGCCTCGGGGTAGCGCCGGGTGAAGGCTCGGAAGGCCTCGTCCTCGTCTTCGTGGGCTTGCACGTAGCTGTGCGCCAGGGTTCCGGAGAGCGGGATGCCGTAGCGCCAGCCAGCCGCGACGTTGGAGGTCCCCGTCACGCCCGCGATGAAGGCCGCGCGCGCCACCTTCATGCCCGCGTCGATGCCGTGCATGCGCCGCAGTCCGAAGTCCACCACGGGTCTGCCCGCCGCGGCCTGCACCACGCGCGAGGCCTTCGAGGCCGCCATCGTCTGGAGATGAACCTGGTTGATCAGCACCGTCTCCACGAGCTGGGCCATGGGAAGCGGCGCCGTGACTTCCAGCAGCGGCTCCTCCGCGAAGACGGGCGTGCCCTCGGGCATCGCGTCCACGTCTCCGGTGAAGCGGAAGCGCTCCATCCAATCGAGGAGCCGCCGCGAGAACAGGCCGCGCGAGTCCAACCACTCCAGCGCCGCGCTCCCGAAGCGCAGGCTCTCCAGATAGTCGAGCGCGTCCTCGAGTCCCGCCGCCAGCAAGTAGTTGCGCTGTGGAGGCAGCACGCGGACGAAGAGGCTGAAGGTGGCGGATGCTTCCATTCCCTCGGCGAGGTAGGCGTCCGCCATCGTCAGTTCATACAGGTCCAGCAGCAGCGCGGTGTCTTCCTCCATGGTGACTCCTTCATGCGGTGGCTCCCGCCGCACTCCCTTGCGTCGCGGAGGCCACCCAGCGCTCCAGGTCCGGGCGAGGCAGCACGCCACTGCGCCGCGCCACCTCGCGCCCCCCCGCGTACACGATGAAGGTGGGGATGCCGCGCACGTTCAGCTCCGAGGCTGCGCGGGGATGCGCCTCCGTGTTGAGCTTGAGCACGAGCATCTTGCCGGGATTCGCCCGACCCACCTCGTCGAGGATGGGGCCTGCCACGCGACAGGGGCCACACCATGGGGCCCACAGGTCGAGCAACACCGGCACCGGTGAGGACGCCATGGCTCGGTGCAGCCCGTCTCCGTCCACTTCTTGCGGCGCTCCGGACAGGTCGAGCGGCCGCTGACAGCGGCCACACGTGGGAGCGCCTGGTGGGGGAGGCTCGGGGACGCGGTTGAACGCACCACAGGCGGCGCAGCGGAACATGGTCACCTCCGACACGGCCCTTCGCGGGTGAGGGGCTCTCGGGATTGAAGATAGGGCGTGCTCGGCCGAATGGCCTGTTGCCGCGTCCTCGGCGCGGGACGGCGCGGTGGTTCGGGGCCCCGCTCGGCGTCTCGCTTGGCGCGAGCGCGCTAGGGTGTGCAGGTTTTCCGCGCCCGGCCTGATGGGGTCGGCCCACGGGTCTTTCGCTGCACGGTCGCGGAGGTCGCCAGACAGGAGAGCGTGTATGCGATTGGCTGTCTTCGATACCCACCGCTTCGACAGGGCCGCGCTGGACGAGGCCAACGCGGGCTTTGGCCATGCGCTTACGTACCTCGAGCCCCGGTTGGAGCCACAGACCGCACGGCTGGCCGAGGGCTTCCCCGCGGTGTGCTCCTTCGTCAACGACAAGGTGAACGCGGACACGCTCGAGGTCTTGACGCAGGGCGGTGTCCGGCTCATCGCGACGCGCTCCGCGGGCTACAACCACATCGACCTTGTCGCGGCGGACCGACTGGGTATTCGCGTGGCGCGCGTGCCGGCGTACTCACCCAACGCGGTGGCGGAGTACGCCGTGGCCCTGGTGCTGTCGCTGGTGCGCCACATTCCCCGCGCGTCCGTGCGTGTGCGGGATTGGAACTTCTCGCTCGATGGGTTGGTGGGCGTCGACCTCCACGCGCGGACGGTGGGCGTGGTGGGGACGGGACGCATTGGTCGCGTGGCGGCGCGCATCTTCCGAGGCTTCGGCTGCCGGGTGCTCTGCTACGACGTGAATCCGGATCCGGAGTGGGAGCGCGAGCTGGGGGTGCGCTTCGCGCCGCTCGACACCGTCTTCGCGGAGTCGGACATCCTCAGCCTGCATGTGCCGCTGACGCCGAGCACCCTTCACATGGTGAACGCGGAGGCGCTGGCGCGGATGAAGCGCGGGGTGGTGCTCGTCAACACGGGGCGGGGGGCGCTCATCGACAGTCGCGCGCTGCTCAACGCGCTGAAGTCTGGCCATGTCGGCGCCGCGGGCCTGGATGTGTACGAGGAAGAAGAGGGCATCTTCTTCGAGGACCTCTCCGGGCAGGTGCTACAGGACGACGTGCTGGCGCGGCTGCTCACCTTCCCCAACGTCCTCGTCACCGCGCATCAAGCGTTCCTGACCCGCGAGGCGCTGAACAACATCGCGGCCACGACGCTCGGCAACGTGCGGGCCTTCGAGCGGGGGGAGCCGCTCGACAACGAGGTCCGCGCCGAGGAGGTCTTGCGCGCCGCATCCCCTGTGCGCTGAGGGGCTGACTTCTCGCGAGGCGGCCTGCTGCCTCGCTGTCTCGAACTGGAGGCGTCATGTCGCTGGTCTGTGCCACCAACTTCTCCAACACCGCCGTGCGCGCGTCCACCGCCGCGGCGGAGCTGGCCCGGCGGATGGGCGAGCCGATGCAGCTCGTGCATGTGCTCAACCCGGACTCGGCCCGTGCCTTCGGTCGTCCCTTCTTCGAGGCGGCGGAGGGCGCGCTGGCGGGCGAGGTGAAGCGCCTGCGCGCGCTGGGCGCGACGGTGGAGGGACAGTTGCTCACGGGAGAGCCGGCGGCGGTGCTGGATGCCCACGCGCGTGAGCAGCAGGCGTCGTTGGTGGTGACCTCGGGGCCCAGCAAGGAGGCCCCGTTCCTGGGCGTGGGCGGGACGGTGGATCGGTTGGCGCAGACGCTGAGTGTGCCGTTGCTCGTGGTGCGCGACGCCGCGCCGTTCGAGGCATGGGTACGCGGTGAGCGTCCGCTGCGCATCATGTTGGGCGTGGACCGCTCGCTGCCCTTCGAGGCCGCGCGAGACTGGGTGCGCGGGCTGCGTCGGTGGGGGGCGGTGGAGGTCGTGGGCGGACGCGTGGCATGGGCGGATGAGGAGTACCAACGGCTGGGGCTGCCGCGCTCGCCTGTGTCTGGAGAGCTGACGCCCGAGCTGCGGCGCGCGCTGGAGCGGGAGACGGCCGCGTTGCTCGCGCCGTTGGGAGAGAGTGGGGCGCCTCCGCGTTTCGTGTTGGAGGAGGGGCTCGGGCGCATCGCGGACAGTCTGGTGGCGCTGGCGGAGCGGGAGAAGGTGGACCTGCTCGTGGTGGGCGCGCATCACCGCCGAGCGTTCGGGAGGTTGTGGAGCGTGTCGTTCCACGCGCTGCGGCTGGCGCCCATGTCGGTGGCGTGCGTGCCCACGCAGGCCACGACGGGGGCGATGGATGCGGCGCTGCCCGAGTTCCAAGAGGTGCTGGTGTCGACGGACTTCTCCGTGACGGGCAATCGCGCGGTCGCCTACGCCTGTGGACTGGCGAAGCCGGGGGGCACGGTGCGTCTGCTGCACGTCGCGGACAAGGCGCCCACGCCCGAGCAGGACGCCGCGCTGCGGAAGCAACTGCAGGCCCTGGTGCCGAGCACCACCGAGAGCAGCGGTCGGCGCGTCGTGGTGGAGGTGCTCACCGGCCGAGACGTGGCGGCCACGGTGCTTCAGGCCGCCGAGCGGTTCGGAGTGGACGCGGTGGTGCTGGGTTCACGAGGCCGTTCGGGGCTGAAGCGCGCGGTGCTCGGCTCGGTGACGCAACAGGTGATGCTGCACGCGACGCGGCCCGTTCTCGTCGTGAATCCACCCACGGGTGGATGAGGTCAGCGGTTCACGGGGAGGTTCACGCCCTTGAACTTGACCTTCGCTCCATCCGGCAGATGGGAGATCTGCCGGGCGACGTGCGCCAGGAAGCGCACGTGCTCCAGCGCGCTGATGGCGCGGATGCTGAGCGCAGCAGGGTCTGCTTTGGCCCAGAGTGGCGGGTAGCAGTTCAGGAGCTTCCCCGGCTCCAGCGTGTGCCCGTCCTTGCGGAAGCGGGTCAGCACCCATGCGTCGAAGAGTCCCTCCGGGGCCTGCGAGGTTCGCGCGAGGAACTCGAGGAGCCCAATCTCCAGAGGTTCGACCTTGCCCCAGTGCGCCGACAGGTGAAGCACCTTGCCGTCGCGCAGGAGGTACTGATTGCCCACGCTGTCCTGCCCGAAGGGGATGTCTCGCGCGTCGACGGCGGGGAACAGCTTCGCGATCGAGTGCTCACCCTTCCACGCGGCTTCCAGCGAGTGCCACTCGGGCACATTCCCCACACCGCGCAGGTGGAACGCACCATGGAACGCGATGAAGCCGTTCACCTGCGTGAGCCCGTTGCGAAGGTCCTCGGGCAGCTCGTTGAGGATCGCCGCGTCGTCCTGGACGGGCTCGCCCAGGTAGGTCAGGTCGGTGAGTTGGAGAACGGGGACTTCGTCTTCACTCATGCTCAGGAGTCTACGTCCACGTAGGAGTGCTTCGCGCGCACGGAATAGAAGCGGCCCTCGGGCAGCACGTAGGCCGTGAGCTTCCCGCCGTAGACGCACCCCGAGTCCAAGCCCAAGGCGTAGGGGTGCTTCTGGAGTCCGCGCAGCGCATCGTGCCCGAAGATGATCAGCTCAGGTCCCGGCCACCAGCTCGCCCAGGGCTCGCCGTCGTCCACGCGCTTCGAGGGCGTGCCGTCCTTCGCGATGCTGCGCAGGTTCAGCAAGCTCTCCTCGGGCTGCTTCTCCAGCGGGATGCCCGGCACCACGCCGCCATGCACGGCGATGACGTTCAGGTCCGGGAAGCGCCGGTAGGCGGGCAGGGACTCCAGATAGGCCCAGTCCTCGGCGCACAGCGTGTCCACCACTTGCTGGTGCTCGGGCTTGAGCTTCTTGCCCGGCACCACGCGGCCCGCGTGCCAGCGCAGCACGTGCGCATCGTGGTTGCCCTTCACCGCGAGGAAGCCGCCCTCACGCGCTCGTCGAATCACGCCGGCGGAGTCCGGGCCCTTGGCCACGAGGTCGCCCACCAGCACCACGCGGTCTCCCGGGCGCCAGTTGCACTCGGCCAGCAGGGCGTCCAGCTCCCGAGCACAGCCGTGGACATCTCCGATGAAGAGCGTTCGCATCGCGTCCCTCCCTTTAGTTCGCTCCGAGCCCCAGGAGGGAGGACTTCCTCGCGCTGTGACACATTCCCTACTCAACGCGCGGTGGGCGCGACCACTCGCGTCGGCCGAGGCTGCTTCGCCAGCCAGGCATCCGCGCGCTTCAAGCCCTCCTGTCCTCGGGAGCCAGCCTGCGCGAACACCGCGTGTGCCTCGGTGACCAGCCGCATCGCCCGCTCGCGGTCCATGTCGGTGACCCACAAGGCCTGTCCCAACAGGAAGCCCGCCCAGGCCCGTTGCAGCGGCGTCTGCGTGGAGTGCGGTCGGCCCGCCAGCGCCAGTTCGAACAGGGGCACCGCCTCGCGAGCGCGACCCAGGTGCTCCATGTACGCGAGCCCGAGGTCCAGCATGGTCGCCGTCCAGTAACCGTAGGGGTCATCCTCTCGCGCTTCCAAGATGCTCCGGGCACGTTGGAACTCGCGCAGCGCCTCCTGCGGATGCTTCAGGCGCAGCTGGAGCTGCGCGATGCTCCGGGTCGCCAGCGCGAGGTACGGATGGTGCGGTCCGAGCCGCCGCTCCATCGGCTCCAGGATGGCCTGGAGTCGCGCCAGGGCCGCCGCGGGCTGACCGCCTTGCGCGAGCAGGCTCGCCAGGTTGTTGACGAGCAGCAGGGTGGTGGAGTTGTCCGGCCCCTCGGACTTCAGCGCGATGGCCAGCGCGCGCTCCGTCATGCGCACCGCCTCTTCGTGACGCCCCAATCCCTGCCACGCCGCCGCGACGGAGTTCATCGCGAACGCCACCTCCACATGCTGGGGTCCCAGCGCTCGCTCCAACATCTCCAGCGCGCTCTTGGCCAGCTGCTCCGTCTGAGGGAACTCGCGCCGCCGCCAGTGCACCTCCGCCACCTCGAGCTGCGCGCGCGCCACGTCGGGATGATCCGGACCGAGCGCCTTCTCCCGGGTCGCGAGCACCTGATGAAAGAGTTGCAGCGCCTCGTCCATGCGAAGCTGCGCGATGCGCGTGGAGCCCAGGTCCAACCGCACGTCGGCGACCTCCAGGCTCTCCGGCCCGAAGGCGCGCTCCAGCCGCGCGAGCGCGGCCTCTTGTTGCTCGGCCGCTTCGGTGTACTGCCCTTGGGCGAAGAGCAGCAGCCCGACGTTGGCTTGCAGGTGCGCGCGCAGCACGTCGTCACCGCCCAGTCGCTCGATGGCCGCTTCGGCGCGGGCCTTCCAGCGATGCGCGAGGGCGTACTGCTCCAGCGATTCGCCCGTGACTCGCACCAGCCGCGTCCACGCGCGCGCCGCCGCCGCGTCGTTGCGGCTGGCCTCCGCCGCGCCCAGGGCCTCGAAGAGCGTGGTCTCCGCGCCGTGTGCGTCTCCGGCCTCCGCGCGCAGCTCGCCCAGGAGGAGCAGGGCGTCCGCGACGGCGTACTTGTCTCCCGTGTCGCGCGCTTCCTTCGCGACGGGCTCCAGCACGGTCAGCGCCTGGGCGTACTTGCCCGCGGCCTTGAGGGCTCGGACGTGGATGAGCTTGTGGCGCAGGGCCTCTTCTCTCGCGCGCGCCTGCGCATCCTCGGACAAGGGCTCACGGGCGAGCAGCGCGGTCAGGTCCGAGCAGCCCGAGATGGGCGGCAGCTCCTGCGACGCGCGCGCGGACAGCTCCACCATGTCCGCGTCCGCGCGGGCGAAGAGCTGTGTGAGCGCCGCCACCTCGGCCAAGCGGTTGTCCAGGCAGCGCATGCGTCGCGCCATCACCGCTTCGGATTGGTCGCCTCGGAGTCGCGTGGCCTCGCACGCGGTGGTGCGCGTCGTCACCCACGCGGCGGTGTAGGCGTCCAACTCGCGCTGCACGCGTCGCCACGCCGCCGCGGCGAAGGGCTTGTCCGTGGCGAGGAAGGCCTGCTCGATGGCCCGCTGCTGCGACGGCCCCCAGACGCTGGCGAGTTCCTCCGCCGCTCCCGCGCAGGCTCGCGCGCGCCAGGCATGCACGGAGTGGGTGATGCCCACGGCGATGACCACGAGCGCCACGCCGCCCAGCGCTTGAAGCGGCCGATGCCAGCGCGCGCCCGGGGACTGCTGGAGCGCGGCCAGCAGGGACTCCATCTGGGCGTAGCGGTCGGAGGGGCTCGCGGCCAGCCCGCGCGCCAGCACGCGCCGCACCCACGGCGGTACATGCGTCCCCTTGGGCGGTGGACGCAGACGCCCCGCGAGCGCCTCATCGGCCAGCTCGCGTGCGTCGTGGCCCGAGAAGGGCCGCTCGCCATGCAGGGCTTCGTAGAGCGCGACGCAGAAGGCGAACTCGTCGGTGCGCGCATCCGCGGGGACGCTGGGCGATTGCTGCTCCGGGGCCATGTACGCGGGCGTGCCTCCCGCGAAGGGCGTCGCATCCTTCGTCCGGCTGGAGAGCGAGCGCGCCAGCCCGAAGTCCGTCACGCGCACGCGCCCATCCGCGCCCACCAGCAGGTTCTCGGGCTTGAAGTCTCCGTGCACCAATCCCGCTGCGTGCGCCGCCGCGAGGCCTCGGCCCGCGTCCAGGAAGACGGAGAGCACCTGCCGCCACGAGCGCGGCGCGGCGGCCAGCCAGGCCCGCAGCGTGCGCGCCTCCTCCACGCGCTCCATGGCCAGGAAGATGCGATCGCCGAAGGTGCCCACGTCGTAGATGGGCACCACGTTGGGATGGGAGACGCGGGCCATGCTCTGCGCTTCCCGCAAGAGCAGCGCGCGACCCTTCTCCTCCTCCAACCCCAGCGCGCTGACGCGCAGGAGCTTCAGCGCCACGCGGCGATCCAACTCCGGGTCATAGGCGCTGTAGATGACGCCCATGGCCCCCGCGCCGAGCGGCTCCAGCACCAGATAGCGCCCCACCGCGGTGCCCTTGTCCAGCGTGGCATCCGCGCCGCGCGGACGAGGGGGGGCCTCGGCGGGCTGCGGAGACTCGGGCTCGGGGTGCTGCGCGCGCAGGGCCTCCGCGACGAGGCGGCGACACGCGGCGCAGGTGTCCAGGTGCTCATCCACCTCGGGGCGTCGCTCGGGCGGAAGCTCGCCGAGTAGCAGCGCCATGAAGGTGGTCTCGTCCAGGCAGCCCATCGCGCGCGTCCGCCCTCAGTCGAGCCGCGAGCGCAGCAAGCGACTCAAGTTGATGTCGAGCTGGCTGGAGATGAGCCGGAGCACGCTGTCGAGCTGCGAGCGGGAGAGGTTCAGCCGCTCGGCGAGCAACTGGCGCGTGCGCGCGAGCAGCTCCTCCTGCGCGCCCACCACCCACCGCGCCGCCGTGGAGCGATGCACGCCATACAGCGCGCCGAGCTGGTCGATGCTCAGCCCATCCAGGTACTTCAGCCGCAGGAAGTTGCGCTGCCTCGGGGCCAGCGCGCCGAGCGCGGCGCTGAACGAGGCCCCGAACTCCGCGCGATACGTCGTCTTGAGGTAGAGCAGCTCCGGGTCATCGCCGGGTGACACCAGCATGGACAGGTCGCCCTCTTCTGGCGGAGGCGTGCTGGCGTGCTGCCGCTGCCAATCCAGCGCGAGCCAGAGCGCCGCGGCGCGAACCCAGCCCCCCAGCGGTCCCGTGCCGGGGTACGCGGCCAGCCGCGCCGGGACGTCCGCGCTCCCCAGCAACATGCGCTGACGCAGCGACTGGCGCACCTCATCCAGACCGGGGGCGGGCAACCGCAGGCGCGCCACCGCGAGGCCCACCTCGGGGAGCAGGTGCTTCTCGAACGCGGCCAGCGCCGCGGGCACACCATCCGCGGCGGCGCGCGCGAGGTAGAGGTCCGACAGGTGCAACTTCTCCAGCCCCGGCTCCGCGGTGTCTCCCGGCAGCAAGCGCGCGAGGTGCGCGACGAAGCGGAGTGCGTCCTGCTCCACCTCGGGCCATGGCGAGCGCGCGGCGTCCCAGGCGCGGGCGAGCGCGACCTGGAGCGCGGACAGGACATGGGGAGCGGCGGTGCCTCCTCGGGCGGCGAGGAAGGCCTGGGCCAGATGCACGTCCGATGGGGACACGGCAGCGGACGATAGCACCGGCGCTTCACCCGGCGCCCACACCGCCTCGCGTCACACCGGCGGTGGCGTCCCACCTCTCCCTGGGGGTGCGAGGGGGCGCGTGCTCGGGACCCGGGCGGGCACGTGCGGGCGGGCGGCCACGCTCCCCCATGGCCCGCGCATTGCTGGTAAGGGTCGCCTCACCGTGGTGGAGGTCAACGTGGAGCAAGTGGGTGGTGGTCCGGGCGATGCGACACATGCCTCGTGGCTGGAGCTGAGCGCGTCCAATCTGCGGCACAACGTGTCGGTGTTTCGGAGCCTGGAGCGCGCGGGCGCCACGCCGCGCGCCGTGGGGGTGGTGCTCAAGGGCAACGCCTACGGGCACGGGCTCGCGCAGGTGCTGCCGGTGGTGCACGGCTCGGTGGATGTCCTCTACTTCATCGCTCCGCAGGACGCGCTCTTCGCCCGAGCGTACGAGCAGGCGAACGGGCTTGCGCCCCGTCAGATGCTGGTGCTGGGCGCGGTGGGGGCCGAGGAGTCGGTGGCGCTCGCTCGCGCGGGCGTGGACGCGGTGGTGGCCGACCACGGCTGGGTGGAGGCCGTGCCCCTGTTGCGCGCCGCGCGGCTGGAGCGCCCGCTGCGCGTGCACGTGCACATCGACACGGGCCTGGGGCGCGAGGGCTTCACGCTGGAGCAGCTCCCGCGCGAGGCGCACTTCCTGACCGAGTCGCGCGATGTCCTCCAGGTGGTGGGCGCGCTCAGCCACTTCGCCAACACGGAGGACGTGACGGAGCAGGGCTACGCGCTGGCGCAGCTCGACGCGTTCGAGACGGGGCTGGCCTTCCTCGCCGCGCAGCACGCCAGCGATGCGCCGTTGCAGCGGCACATCGCCGCGAGCGCCGCCACGCTGGTGCTGCCCCAGGCGCGCTACGAGGCCGTGCGCGTGGGCATCGCGCTGTATGGGTTCTGGCCTTCGCCGGAGACGCGGCTGTCGGCGCGGCTGGTGCTGGGCGAGCTGCCGGTGCTCAAGCCCGTGCTGTCCTGGCGCTGCCGCAGTCAGGTGGTGAAGTGGCTGCCGGCGGGCAGCTACGTGGGCTACGGCTGCACGTACCGCTGCCCCGAGCCCACGCGCATCGCGGTGCTGCCGGTGGGCTACTACGACGGCTATCCCCGGCTCGCCTCGGGCAAGGCGCACGTGCTGGTGAACGGCCGCCGCTGCCCGGTGCTGGGGCGCGTGATGATGAACCACCTCATCGTGGACGTGACGCGCGCCACCTCGGACGAGCGGCCGGTGACGGCCACGCTGCTCGGGCGGGACGGCGAGGAGTCCGTGTCCGCCGAGTCGCTCGCGGGCTGGGCGCAGACCCTCCACTACGAGTTGGTCACCCGCCTGGGCGCGCACCTGCGGCGGGTGGTGGTGGAGTAGCCCCGCGCTACGGCGTCGCGGGCGGCGACACGGCGGCGACCGGCGGCTGCACCTTCCAGCGCCGGTGCAGCCACAGCCACTGCTCGGGGTACTTGCGGATGCAGCGCTCCAGCGCGGCCGTCACGCGCGCGGTGTGCTCGGTGATGGGGTCGGCCACCTCGCCGGGCCGAGGCGGGAGGATGGGGCCCTCCACCTCCAGGCGGAACTTCGCGCCGGGGCCTCCCGGGCGCACGCCCATCACCACGAAGACGGGCGCGCCGGTGCGCTCGGCCGCGACGGCCATGGCGGGCGTGGTGGAGGCCAGCGTCCCGAAGAAGGGGACGAACACCGCGGACTTCGCGGGCAGCGCCTGGTCCAGCAGCATGTACGCGGACTCGCCTCGGTCCACCGCGTCGACAATCTCCTGGATGGCGCCGCGCGGATAGATGAGGCCCGCGCCCGCCGTCAGCCGGTTCTCGGCGATGCGCGTGTTGAGCGCGCCCTTCAGCGGACGCACCAGCGCGTTGAGGGGCACGCCCCAGCGGATGAGCATCTGCCCCGCCAGCTCCCAGTTGCCGAAGTGCGCCGTCACCAGCATCGCGCCCTTGCCCGTGGCCGCGCGGGCCTGGAGCGCCGCGAACGCTTCTTCCCCCACGATGCCCTGCTGGTCCCAGTCCGGCGTCAGCCGGTCTCCGCTGGGCAGTGACTCCACCACCACGCGCGCCATGTTGATGTACGCGCCGCGCGCGATGGCGAGCCGCTCCGCCTCGCTCTTCTCGGGCATCGCCATGGCCAGGTTCTCCATCGCCACGCGCCGACGGATGCGCAGGTGGAACGCCAGCGAACCAAGGAAGCGAGCGAGCGCATCACGCGCTCCGGGGGACAGGGCCGTGAGTAGCGCCCAGATGCCCTTTGTCAGAAAGGCGACAATCGCGCCGGGCGGCGTCCCGATGATGCGCCGCAGGTGCTCGGGCGGCGCCTTGTGACGATCGACCGCGTTCGTTTCTGGGACGGCTGGAGAGATTTTCGCGAGAGCAGGCACGGCGCGCACTCCATCGCGAAGCGGGCGTGACGGCAAGGCCACCCTCTTCCGTGCGGCGCTACCCTGCTCGCCCGGTCTGCGCCACACTGCCGCGCCATGCCCAACCTCTTCCGTCGCACGGCGCTCGCCGCCGTCACCCTGCTCGCTGCGTGCAGTGGCTCGCGGGCGCTCGCACCCGACGCGCCAACGTCCTCCCGCGAGGCCGCTGCTTCCGCGCCGAAGGCCACGCCCACCGCGCCCACGCTGCGCCTGCCAGAGGACGTGAAGCCCACGGGCTATCGCGTGGAGCTCGCGATGGATCCGAAGGCGCCCACCTTCCAGGGCTCCGTGGACATCGACCTCGCGGTGCTCAAGCCCACGTCGGTCGTGTGGCTCAACGGCACGGCGCTCGAGGTGAAGCAGGCCACGCTGGTGCAGGGCGGCAAGCCCGTGGGCGTGACGCCCGTGGTGGGCGGCAAGGACTTCCTGGGCTTCGTGCTGGAGGCGCCGCTCTCGATGGGCTCGGCGCACCTGCGCGTCGAGTACACGGGCACCGCGTCCGAGCGCGAGGTGAGCGGCGCCTTCCGCGTGAACGAGGATGGTGACTGGTACGTCTACACGCAGTTCGAGCCGCTGGGCGCGCGGCGCGCGTTCCCCACGTTCGACGAGCCGGGCTTCAAGGTGCCGTGGGAGCTGAGCCTCCGCGTGCCCGAGGGCAACGTGGCCGTCACCAACACGCCCGAGGTCTCTCGCGAGCCGGGGGCGGACCACACCGTCACCTTCCACTTCGCGCGCACGCAGCCCTTGCCCAGCTATCTCATCGCGTTTGGCGTGGGCCCCTTCGACTTCGCGCCCGCGGCGGACTCGGGCCAGAAGAAGGTGAAGACGCGCATCATCACGCCCAAGGGCCGCGCGGGCGAGGCCGCGTACGCCGCGGAGATGACGCCGCGAATCATCGAGCAGCTGGAGACGTACTTCGGCTCGCCCTACGCCTACGAGAAGCTGGACGTGATGGCGGTGCCGCTGATGGGCGGCGCGATGGAGAACCCGGGGCTCGTCACGTTCAACTCGCGGCTCATCCTGTCCAAGCCCGAGGAGGACACCATGCGCCGTCAGCGCAGCTTCGTGGGCGTGCAGGTCCACGAGCTGGCGCACCAGTGGTTCGGTGACCTCGTCACCATGGCGTGGTGGGACGACCTGTGGCTCAACGAGTCGTTCGCGTCGTGGATGGAGGCGCGCATCCTCGGCACCTGGCAGCCCACGTGGGACGAGACGGTGAAGCGGGTGGGGGAGCGCAGCTACGCGCTCAAGGAGGACGGCCTGCTGTCCGCGCGCCGCATCCGCCAGCCCATCGAGAGCAATGACGACGTGGTCAACGCGTTTGACGGCATCACCTACGGCAAGGGCTCGGCGGTGCTGGCGATGACGGAGGCGTGGCTGGGCGAGGACGTCTTCCGGCGCGGCATCCAGCGGCACCTGCGCGCGCACGCGGGCGGCAACGCCACCGCGAAGGACTTCCTGGCCGCGATGTCCGCCGAGGCGGGCAAGGACGTGGGCGCGGTGATGGACACCTTCCTGGACCAGGGCGGCGCGCCCACGGTGTCCGTCGAGCTGGAGTGCGGCGGGGGCCAGCCTCGCGTGCTCCTCTCCCAGAGCCGCTACCTGCCGCTGGGCTCGATGCGGCCGGCGCCGCAGCAGTGGAAGGTGCCGGTGTGCGTGAAGTACGCGGCGGGAGACAAGGTGGCCCGAGCGTGCACGGTGCTGGAGCAGGAGCACGCCGAGCTGGCGCTGCCCGAGTCCAAGGGCTGCCCCGCGTGGGTGTTCCCCAACGCGGAGGGCGCGGGCTACTTCCGCATGCAGCTCTCCCAGGACCTGCGCGCGAAGCTGATGAAGACCGGCTACGCCAGGCTGTCCCGCCTGGAGCGGGTGGCGCTCCTCGGTGACGCGCTCGCGCTGGTGGAGGCGGGCGCGCTGCCGGCCGCCGAGGCGCTGCCGTTGTTGGAGCAGGCCGCGAAGGATCCGGACCGCCAGATTTTCGAAGCGGGCCTGGAGCTGTTGTCCCTGGTGGAGCCGAGCCTGCTGGCCGACGGCCGGCGCGAGGATGTGCAGCGCTACATGCGCGACCTCTTCAGCGCGCGGGCGCGCAAGCTCGGCTTCACGCCGCGCGCCGGCGAGAGCGAGGACACGCGGCTGTTGCGGCCCATCGTGGTGCGGCTCGCGGGCTCCTCGGGCGCGGATGCACAGCTCGTGACCGAGGCGAGCGCCCTGGCAGCGAAGTGGCTGACGGACCGCCGGGCGGTGGCGCCCGAGATGGTGGAGCCCGCGCTCGACATCGCCGTGAAGCGCGGGACCGCGGCCTTCCACGCCCAGCTCCTCTCGGCGCTTCGTCAGGAGAAGGACCGCCGGAACCGGCAGGTCATGTTGGGCGCGCTGGGCCACACCGTTGACCCGGACCGCGTGCGCGCGAACCTGTCGCTCATCGTGGACAAGGAGCAGGACCCGCGCGAGACCATGTGGCTGCTCCTGGGGGCCTCGCGCGACACGCGCACGCAGGACCTGGCGTTCGACTTCGTGAAGACGCACTACGACGAGCTGGCGGGCGCCAACGGGAAGGCGGCGCTGCTTCCCGAGGAGTTCATCCCCCACCTCGTCTACATCGGCTCGTCGTACTGCGACGCGGGCAAGCGCGCGCAGTTCGCCCAGTTCTTCACCGAGCGCAACGCGAAGGTCTCGGGCGGCTCGCGCGAGCTGGCGAAGGTGCTGGAGTCGGTGGACCAGTGCATCGCGCTGAAGCAGGCCCAGGGCGCGAGCCTGGAGTCCTTCTTCGCCGGTCGCGCCGCGAAGGCGCCCAAGGCCCCGGTCGCGCGCTAGTCGCGGTCCGTGTGGTGTCCCCGGGCCAGCGTGGGCCCGGGGGCACGTAGCGTTCCGCGGGCCTACTTCCGGGCGCGGGACATGAACGACATGAAGGCCTCGCGGGCCTCGTCGGACTGGAGGCGCTGGACGAACTCGGCGCCCTCGCGCTTGAGGGCTTCCTCGACCTCGGCGCGGATGGGGCCGCGCACCAGGCGCTTGGTGACGCGCAGGGCCTCGGCGGGCCGCGCGGCGAAGGCGCGGGCGCGCTCCAGGGCGGTCTCGTGGAGGGTGGCCTCGGGGAGCACCTTGTTGATGAGCCCGGCGCGCAGCGCGGTGGCGGCGTCGAACGGCTCGCCCAGCATCAGCAGCTCGGACGCGAGCGCGAGCCCCGCGACGCGCGGCAGGAGCAGGCTGCTGGCGCCCTCCGCGCACAGCCCCAGGTTGACGAAGGGCATGTGGAAGCGCGTCTTCTCTCCCGCGAGCACGTAGTCGCAGTGCAGCAGCATCGTCGTGCCGATGCCCACCGCGGGGCCCTCGACGGCGGCGACGACGGGCTTGCTGAAGCGCACGAGCGCGCGCAGGAACTGGAACACGGCGCTGTCCTCGCCGGTGGGCGGGTGCTCCAGGAAGTCGCCGATGTCATTGCCGGCGGTGAAGATGCCGCCCGCGCCCTTGAGCAGCACCACGCGCACGTCGCCGTCGGCATCGGCCTGCTGGAGCGCCTGGGTGGCCGCCTCGTACATGTCATGCGTGAAGGCGTTCTTCTTCTCGGGGCGGTTCAGGGTGAGGGTGAGAATCCCCTCGGCCCGCTGCGTCAAGATGGTGTCGGACATGGCGGCGCAGCCTAGCCGAGTCCGGCGCGCGGCACGCGTCCGGGGTGACATTGACCGTGCCTATCCGACAGGGCGGGAGAGGGGTTGGCCGCTTGGTGTCCGGGGCGCTATGCCCGGGGCATGTCCACGCCTCCGGCTCGGCCCGCTTCGGACCCTCAGCGACTCCTCACGGAAGAGACGTTCGAGGGGGAGACCTTCACCAATCTGGACCTTGAGAGCGCGGACCTGCGTGGCAAGGAGTTCTTCCGGTGCTCGTTCCAGGACTCGCGCTTCCAGGGGAGCGTGTGGTCGAAGGCGAAGCTGGAGGAGTGTGTCTATTCGAGCTGTGACCTGACGCGCGCGCAGTTCTCGCAGACGGCGATGCGGGGGGTGCGCTTCGAGAACTCGAAGTTGATGGGCATTGATTGGTCGGTGGTGGCGCCCTTCCACGAGATGTCCTTCGAGGGGTGCAACCTGCGCTACGGCTCCTTCCTGGGGCTCATCTTGCGCAAGACGCGCATCGTCCAGTGCATCGCGCTGGAGACGAGCTTCACGGACATGGACCTCGCGGAGACGGACTTCGAAGGAACGGACCTCTCGGGCTGCACGTTCCACAACTGCAACCTCACGCGAGCGGACTTCCAGAACGCGATGGGCGTCTTCATCGACCCCGCGAGGAACCGCGTGAAAGAGACCCGGGTGCCCGTGGAGGCCGCGGTGCAACTGGCGAAGTCCCTGGGGCTGGTGGTGCCCGGTTACGGAGAGGGACCCAAGCTGGGGGCGGGAGGGGAGCGCAAGCGACGGCGCTGAGGTGGCGCGCGCGTCATGCCAAGACCGCGTGGGGCGCCGAGGCCGCCTTCGCGGGGACGAACTCTTCGGGCGGAGCCGAGAACCCGTTCCAGAACACCCAGAGCCGGCGGCACGGATGGCATTTGAGGAAGCTGCTCATCGACGAATAGACAGCCTCCGCATCCACCTGCCCCGAGAACCGGTCAAAGTCGAAGTCCGACATAAAGAGCCACTCGTCAGGACAGGGAATCTGGCCGTAGGGAATCTGCCGACCGCATGTACAATTCCAGCTTGGCATTCGTTTCCTCCCAAGAGTGATTCGGCTGCCGGCTCAGTCGCGCGAGCAGACTGTTGCTGGATGCTGGCCAGAAGCTCGCGAGCCTGACCTGCTTCACTCTCGCCAGTTCCTTTCCGTAGGACTTCTAGATCCTGTGAACTGGTTCTCCATCGGCCATGCGTCGGAGGCGCTCGTCTGATCGCCTCCAAGACGCAGAAGGAAGTCGTCCTCCTGTGGAGAAATAGTACTCGGCGGCAAGTACAGCCTGTTTGACGTCAACCAGGGCGTCGCGGGTGAGCGTTTGCATCCGTGTCCCAACGACACATTCGATCAGGTCAGCTGATTGGGTCGAATCAACAAGGTCGTATTCTTCAACCTCTCCGACAGCGCGAATAGAAATGAAAAGTCCAGAGGGTTTGCAGCGACTGATAATCATGAATTGATCGCTGGTTTCTGACTCGCCCATGGAGAGCGTGCATACTTCGCCAAGAGATAGGCGCTCAATCGCATCGAGTACCAAGCTCCACTCTGTGGACTCCTCATCACCATCGACTCCAACGTATTTTACGAAGCTCATCATTGCCCCAATGGGTAGACGCGCCCTTCCGGGTACTTAGGATCATGCACCTCTACCTCTTTCAGTCCCAGGATATGCCTCGCATTTGAGATTGATCGCAAGCAATAAGGACACAACTCCCTGTCAACGAAGAGCCGCGCTCTCTTGCCCTGCGCGTTATCCATGAATGCTCGATAGAAGACGGTCCCTTCGGCATGATCAACGAATGGGACAGTGGCGCCCCCATTTGCCCCATTCTCCAATGCCGCCTCCCTGACTAGCTCAAGAAAGGCCGGGCGATCTGATTTTGGAATCCCTGCCTCTTGTCCAAAGTATCGCCGACCGTCGATTTCCAGCATTGCCAGAGTTGACGTGTCCCCGCTCGAGCCTGCACGAGGAAGTCCTAGCTGCGCTCTCCGCTGCGCAAGGAGCATCGATGCTTGCCGATATTCCGCCGAACGGAAATTGATCCGTATGGGCGGAGGTATCCCTGGCACATTTGTCGCCAGCCCCTCGGCCTCAATATCGGAAAACATCCAGGTTGGCAGGTGCTCAACTGGGAGGCTCTGGCGAAGTTCGCCATAGCCATATTGGGCGCCAACTGCACCAAGCGCAACGAGCGATGCCCCATACACGCATCGCCCATAGTCTCCACTCGAAGATACTGCAACTTGCCCTGCGCCTTGCCCAATTGCCTGCCCGCTAAAATACAGCGCAACCCCGACAGCCGCCACTTTCCCCAGTCGCCCAGTCTTCCCTGTCAGCGCGAGGGCAGGCGGAACAGCGCACATGTCAATGCCGCGTTCGAGTGCCCCGAAATGGTCGATCTGATCTAGTGTGCGGACGTGGTTGGGGTCTTCATATGTCTGGGATGCGACATCCAGGGCGTAGCCGAGCGCCACTCCTGCTGCCAAGCCTTTTGGGCCGCCAGTGTAAAGTCCAATTGCGGCGGCTGTCGAGGTCATCTTTCCTCGGACTTCGCCTTGATTCATTGCGAGTGTGACGTTCTCTACCTGTCGCGAGTCTTGACAGAATTTGATTGTCAGGCCGGTAAGATCTGCAGCGCCACACATGAGCGCCAAGCCATTCCCGGGCGCCGAGGGCTCTAGTGATTGACGTCCATCCGGATCTGTATGGCGAAGCGGATTTGAGCTTGCATACAGCCAGGGCGTGAATTCAATGGGTTGGGGTAGGCGTTGCTGGGTCGCGAGGATGTCCCCCAGCAACGGGTCCTCGGATAGGAAGCGGCCCGTTCCTGCGTCGTACCATCGAGCTGATGCGGTGATGGGGAAAATAATCAAGAGCAGTAGGTATAGATGTTTTGAGAGTGCTCTTTTCATTGGGGCTCACCCATATCCAACGGGCTGAACTGAGCGCAGCGATTGCCAGGAGCGGGTCCGCAGAGTTGCGAGCAAACGCGCAGGACGCTCCCGGGTTCGTGCGATGCGCGATTGAAGACAATTGGGTCTACTGCCAAGGCAAACTGGATGGGCTTTCCGCCAGGTGTGAATAGCGTAGATAAATCAAACGCCGGGGGTTCTGGGCGCCTTGCTTCTGCCTCTGTTCCCCCTAGTGTAGATACCCTTTTCCAGTAGTCGCGAGCCAGCGGGCGGGGTGCCCCAAGCCGCGTCGTGATTTGTGCGTAGCTCAGAGCAAGTCGTGTTGCCTCCCTTGCTCGTGCAGCCTTGAGAGGCGGCCCATTCGTATCCGTTCCCCTCACTGATACCTGCATGGCCGCCAGATAGTTATGGGCAAGCGCGAGATTCCAATTGGCTGTCACGCTGCGCGGATGGACCGTGAGGGTGAGTTCCGAAAGGCGCGCAGCA
This sequence comes from Citreicoccus inhibens, assembly GCF_019039035.1. Taxonomy (GTDB): domain Bacteria; phylum Myxococcota; class Myxococcia; order Myxococcales; family Myxococcaceae; genus Citreicoccus; species Citreicoccus inhibens. The sequence goes on from NZ_JAHNZT010000009.1 coordinate 167,161, forward strand.
AGCCCGATGTTCCAATCCTTCATGAGGCGGGCCGCAGCCTCTGCAATCAGTGCTCCCAGCAGTTCCCTTTTGGCGAGGGAGCGCATCATGGAGCCAGAAGACCGTGCCTCCTTGGGAACCTCCAAGTCTAGAATAATCCTCTCGTCATCCACCTCACCCCCACCAGAGGTTGCCTCGATGTTAGATCGATATTTCCCGTCTGAGTAGCGCAGGAAGAAATGGTGAGGGGCTTCTACCATGGCCACTGGGTAATTGAGGCGTTCAGCTACGGCGTACCAGAGCACCGGAAGAGAAACACAGTTGCCTTTCTTTGATTCAAGCAGTCGCCATAGGGAGGAAGCATCGACCCGCTCGCCTAGTGGGTCAGCCTTGTCGTAGGCATAGTTGTTCTCTCGATAGATCACTTGGTTGATGGCGCGAATCCTGTAATCAGGGTCTGTGCGTCCGCCCACCAGGGTGCGCACCTGGTCTGCAAGTAGGTTAATGCGACGCAGCCCTTCGCTGACGTTGGTGTCTGGATCCACGAATGAGCCCAAGCGCAAGGACGCTTCGCCGATGCTTAGGCGCTCCTCCGGGAGTGCTAGCAATTCCTTTGCAGCGCGCACCATGGGTGGTTCCTCTGTGGCCCGCGCAGGGGTTGGCCACCAGAGAAGTAGGGCGATGGCTGAGAGTAACCCTCTGAATGCGCTGCCGAGATTGGGTTGCAAGCTGACCATGGTTGTGCGGTGGTAGGGATACCATGCCCGGCTGACGCCGAGAATGCGGTATGTCACTACAGAGGTGCTTCTTGAGAAGCATCTCTGCGTGCCGTCCTTTTGCGCGTCGAGAGTTGTGCGCCGGGGCGCATGTCGGGTCCGCGGATGTAGAACAGTAGGGCGCTTGGGCGATATGACCTTGGCGTGTCCTTGCGTGCCGCGTCCTTGAGTGCCGTTGGCATCGCTGTCCGCTGCTTCTGCCCGTGCGCGGTGCCCCTCCCGGGCGGCGCTGCTCCTCCCTCCGAGCCCGCTCTGTTCAGCGAGGGCGTCAGCTCCACGGGGGACATGGAGTCGCATACCCAGCTCACTCCGGACGGCAAGACGCTCTATTTCCTCAAGGGCAACATCGCGTACACCACGTGGACCCTCCTGCAATCCAGTTACCGGGACGGAAAGTGGTCCACTCCCGAGGTCGCTCCGTTCTCCGGTGCCTATGCGGACGCCGACTCCTTCATCACCGCGGATGGTCACCGGTTCTTCTTCATCTCCAACCGCGCGCTGGATGGAAAAGGTCCTCTGCGCCCGGACCTGGATATCTGGATGATGGAGCGCCAGGGCTCCGGCTGGAGCGAGCCGCGTCACCTTCCCGAGCCCATCAACAGTGACCAGGATGAATGGTTCCCCACTGTCACGCGCGACGGCACGCTGTACTTCGGCTCGGAGCGTCTCGGTGGTCAGGGCGGTTCAGACATCTACCGCGCCGCTCGCGGCAGTGACGGCGCCTTCCTTGTCCCGGAGAACCTCGGTCGTCCGGTGAATACGCCGGGCTTCGAGTACGAGCCGCTCGTCTCTCCGGATGGGCGCTTCATGGTGCTCGCCGCCGCGCGTGAGGGCGGGATGGGCTCGCTGGACCTCTACCTCAGCTACCAGGACAAGGAGGGCAACTGGTCCGAGCCCAAGGGCCTGGAGCCTCGCTTCAACACGCGCGCCACGGACATTGGCGCGAAGTTCTCTCCCGACGGGCGCCTGTTCTTCTTCTCCCGCGTGCGTCAGCGCACGGCCTTGGCGGCGGCTCCGTTCCGCATTGGGTACTCGGAGCGGCTCAGGCGCTCGCATGCGCCGCAGAACGGACTGGGTGACCTGTACGTCGTGGACGCGCGGGCGCTCGGCATCGAGGGGGGCTCGGCCGAGGCCCTTCGCAGGGACGGCTGTAGAGAGTCGCGGGCTACGGCCGCAGGGCGCGGGCCACCAGCGGGGCCAGCGTCACCACCTGGTGCGGGAAGGGCAGCCCCTGCGGCGGCTCCACGCTGTCGCTGCTCACCAGCCGCTTGATAGGCATTGCACTCAATCGCTCGCGCGCGGCGCCCACCAGGAGCGCGTGCGTCGTCACCACGGTAAAGTCATCCGCGCAGCCCGCCGTGCGCAGCTCACTCGCGGCGGCGGCGAGCGTGCCTCCCGTGGACACCATGTCGTCCACGAGGATGGGGCGCTTGCCTCGCACGTCTCCGAGGAGGCCGTGTGTCTCCACCTCGCTGTCGCTCAAGCGCGCCTTGTGCACCACCGCCCAAGGCGTCCCGAGCAGCTTGGCCAGCGCCTCGGCGCGCTTCACCGCGCCCAGGTCCGGCGCCACCACCACGGACGTGCCAGTGACGTGCGGGCGCAGCGCCTCGGCGAGCACGGGCAGCGCGGAGAGGTTCTCCAGCGGCGCGCCGAAGCAGCCCTCCAGCGCGGGGTTGTGCAAGTCCACCGCGAGCAGCCGTTCGAAGCGCCCTCGCGCCATCAGGTCGGCCACGAGCCGCCCGCCCAGGGCCTCGCCGGGCCTGCCGCGCCGATCCTGTCGCGCATAGCCCACGTAGGGCACCACGGCCTCCATGCGCGCGGCCCCCGCGCGCCAGCACGCATCGGCGAGCAACAGCAGCTCCAGCAGGTGCTCACCCACGGGCGCGGACGCGGATTGCACCAGCACCACGGCGCGCCCGCGCACCATGTCGGCGGGCACCTCCACGTGCATCTCTCCGTCGGGGAATCGCTCCAACTTGCACGCGGCCGGCGCGACGCCGAGCGCCTGGGCGAGCGCTCGACCGAGGTGGGGACTGGCGCTGCCAATGACGAGGACGGGGTCCATGGGCCCGTACCCTAGCGCGCCTTCCCCTCGTTGCTTCCACCGGTCCCGCCCTCCTCGCGAGCACCCCGACGGGGGAGGCCCCGCTCGCGCCTCCGCCGCCAGTCGGCGCCACCGTGCTTTTCCTTTGGGAGAGCGATGGAGGTGGGAGCCGATGCGCTTTCGGGACCGAGCGGACGCGGGCAGGCGACTCGCGGGGTTGCTGTTGCCGTACCGGGGCGCGGACGTCCGCGTGCTGGGGCTGGCGCGAGGTGGAGTGCGCGTCGCCTTCGAGGTGGCGCGCGCGCTGGAGGCGCCCCTGGACATGTGGGTGGCTCGCCACCTGGGCAGTGCCTCCAACGCGCCGAACGTGGGCGCGGTGTCCGAAGGAGGTGGGCTCTACCTGGACTCGGAGGCGGCGCGGCTGTCGCTCGTCCCGGAGGTCGAGCTGCGAGCCCTGGCCACCGAGGAGCTCTCGGACATCGAGCGCCACGCGAGACAGCTCCGAGACCGCCCGCCGCCCGAGGTGCGCGGCTGCACGGTGCTGCTCGTGGACGACGGCATGGTGACGGGCTCCACGCTCTGCGCCTCCATCCGCGCGCTGCGGCAGTTGGGGCCGCGCCGGATTGTCGCGGGCGCGGGCGTGGCGACAGCGCGCGCGCTGGAGGTCGTGCGGGCCGAGGCCGACGCGGTGCTGTGCGTGGAGGTCTCTCCGGGGATGGGGGCGGTGTCGGAGGCCTATGACGACTTCCGCCCGGTGACGGACGTGGAAATGGAGCAGCTCCTGGAGGTGGCGCGACTCCCGGCGCCGTCGCACGCGGTGCTGGACTCGACGGACCTGGGTGGTCGCTGGATGTGAGGAGGACCCATGCAGGTGGAAGCCGAAGGACGAGCGGTGGTGCCCGCGCGCTGGGAGCGCTTCACCCGCGGCCCCGACGTGGGTATCCGAGGCATCGGGCGCTCCGTGGAGCAGTCCTTCGAGATGGCCGCGCTCGCGCTCAGCTCGCTCGTGGAGGACCCGCGCCGGGTGCAGGCCCGTGAGGAGATTGAGCTCGAGTGCGAGGCGCGCGCCACGGACCGGCTGCTGGCGGATTGGCTGCGCCACGTGGTGGGCGCCATGGTGTCGGGGCAGGTGCGCTTCCACTGCTTCGTCGTGCGCATCGACGGGCCTCGGCTGTTCGGCCATGGCTACGGCGAGCGGGTGGAGCCGACTCTCGAGCCTCGAACACCCGCGGTGACAGGCGCCACGCTGGCGGAGGTGTCGGTGCGCCAGGGCGCGGACGGACTGTGGACGGCCGAGTGCCTGGTCGAGCTCTGAGCTGAAGCGCGGAGGCGAGGCGGGCGGGTTCGGCCACGCGAGGAGGCGACGGACATGGGGACGCGGACGGTGTCCTTTTCGGCGCGGAGTGGGGCGCGGACGCAGGGTGCGTTGGAGCTGCCGCTCGGGCGGCCCGCGGCCAGCGCGGTGCTCGTCTCGTGCTTCGCGTGTCTGGGTGAGTCGCCGGGCCCCGCGCGCCTGGCGCATGCCCTGGTGTCCCGGGGCTTCGCGGTGCTCCGCCTGGACTTCACCGCGCGGGATGGGGGCGGTCACCCGGACACCGTGCCCAGCGTGGCCGCGGTGGTGGACGCGGCGGCGTGGCTGAGCGCGGAGGGCTTCCCTCCGCCGCGACTGATGGTGGGCCACAGCCTGGGAGGCACGGCTGCGGCGGTCGCGGTGGCTCGGCTGCCCGAGGTGGCGGCGCTGGCCCTGGTGAATGCGCCCGCGGGCGGCAGTGGCTTGCTCGCGCGCCTCACGCCCGCGGAGCAGGCGGCGGGGGAGGGCGAGCTGCACCTGGGGCCCGGGCGACTGCGATTGGGGCACGACTTCCTCGCGGCCATCGCGGAGGCGCGCGTGTCCGAGGCGCTGAGCGGCTTCCCCGGCGCGGTGCTCGTGCTGCACGCGCCCGCGGACCGGTACGTGGGCCTGGAGAGCGCGCGGAAGCTGGTGGCGAGCGCCCGTCGCCCCGCCAGCCTGGTGATGTTGGACGGCGCGGACCACTTCCTCTCGCGCGAGCGGGATGCCTCGTTCGCGGCGGACGTGCTGGGCCCGTGGGCGGTGCGCGAGGTCGCGCCCGTGGCCGAGCGCGAGGCGCCGCTGCCCTCGGGCGTGGTGGAGGTGCGCGAGGCGGGGCAGGGCCGGTTCGCCCAGGACATCCGCGCGGGGCTGCACCGGCTGCGCGCGGACGAGCCCCTGTCACTGGGAGGCTTGGACACCGGGCCCACGCCGTATGGCCTGCTCGCGGCGGCGCTGGGCGCGTGCACGTCCATGACCCTGCGCCTGTACGCCGAGCGCAAGGGCTGGCCCCTGGAGCGCGTCAGCGTCCGGCTGAGCCATGACAAGGTCCACGCCAAGGACTGCGCGGAGTGCGAGCAGCGGGACGGCAAGGTGGACCGCCTGGAGCGCGTCATCCGCCTGGAGGGGCCGCTGACGGACGCACAGCGTGAGCGGCTGTTGCACATCGCGGACCTGTGCCCGGTGCACCGCTCGCTGTCGTCGATGGAAGTCGAGGTCCGCACCCGGATGGCGGAATCAACGTGAGCCCTCGGGGCTGGGGACTGCTATAGGGACCGCCCCCTTCCTGGATTGGATGTCCGCACATGCATTCCCGTGACACGAACCTGGTGTGGCTGGACCTGGAGATGACCGGACTCGACCCCGAGTCCTGCGCCATCATCGAGGCCGGCGTCATCATCACCGGACCGGACCTGGACATCCGGGAGGAGCAGGGCTGGGTCATCTGGCAGCCGGAGGAGATGCTCGCGCGCATGGAGCCCGTCGTGCGCGAGATGCACACGCGCAACGGCCTGCTGGAGAAGGTCCGCTCCTCCACCACGTCCCTGCGCGTGGCCGAGCGAGAGATGATGTCGCTGGTGGCGGGCCACTGCGGCGTCCACGAGGGCATCCTCGCGGGCAACTCCATCCACACGGACCGGCGCTTCCTCGCGGAGTACATGCCCATGCTCGACCGCTACCTGCACTACCGCATGGTGGACGTGACGAGCCTCAAGGTGCTGGCGCGCGCCTGGTACCCCAACCTCGTCGAGCCGCGGAAGCCGCCCAGTGCCCACACCGCGCTGGCGGACCTGCGCGCGAGCATCAACGAGCTGCGCTACTACCGCGAGATTCTCTTCCGGGCCACGCCGGGCTGAGTCACGGGCTGGCGCGCGGCGCGCCGTCGAGCAGTCCGGCGATGGTGTCCAGCAGCGTGTCCAGCTCGAAGGGCTTGGCCAGGAAGCGGGCGCTGGCCTTGCGCTCCTCCTCGGAGATGCGGCCGGCGCTCATCACCACCACGGGCAGGTCTCGCGTGGTGGCGTCCTCGCGCATGCGGCGCAGCATCTCGCGCCCGTCCATCACCGGCATCATCAGGTCCAGGAGCACCAGGTCCGGCTTCACCTGGGCCAGCCGCTCCAGGCCCTCGGCGCCGTTGAAGGCGGTGGCCACGTCGTAGCCCTCCACGGAGAGGATGTCTTGGAGCGCCTCGACGATGGCCACCTCGTCATCCACGATGAGCAGCCGCTTCATGCGCGGCCCCCCCGCTTCCCCGCCGCCCGTGGGCGGGTGGGGCGCTTGCGGCCTCGCGACGCGTCATCGCGGGCGGTGATGCCCTCGGGCCCGATGGTGTACAGGCGCAAGGACGGGTCGTTGTCGCTCTCGCGCATCTTCAGCACGGAGAGCACGCGGTGGCGCCGCGCGCGCAGCTCCACGAAGCGCAGCAGGATGATGTTGTCGACCACGGCCTCCAGGCCGGACTGCGGCGTGCTCGGCTCCTGGCCCACGAGCGTGTGCGTCTCCTGCGCGATGAGCACGCTGACATGGCGCTCGCGCAGCATGTTCATCACCGCCACGAGGAAGCGCGGCAGCCGCTCCGGAGACATGGACTCCTGCGCGAAGGTCACCAGCCCGTCCAGGAACAGCCGCCGCACCTGGTGCTGCTCCACGTGCTCCAGCAGCCGTTGCACCAGGGCGTCCGGCGGCGCCTCCACATCCACCTGCGTCTCCAGCCGCACGTGCCCCTTGGCCACGTGCGCACGCAAGTCCAGCCCCACGCCGCCCGCGGCCTGGAGCAGCCGCGAGGGCATCTCCTGGAACCCGAGGTACAGCCCGGGCTCATCGCGCCGCGCGCCCTCGGCCAGGAAGTGCAGCCCCAACAGCGTCTTGCCCGTGCCCGGCGCGCCGAACAGCAAGGTGGACGTGTCGCGCACCAGCCCACCCGTCAGCATGGCGTCCAGCCAGGGCAGGCCGAAGCTCAGGCGCTGGCGCGGGTCGGGGACCTCGGCGGGGGGATGGAAGTAGAGCGCCTCGGCGCGCGGGAAGACGCGCACGCCCGCGTCGCTGATGTCGAAGGCGTGCCGGCCTGGGAGCTGCGCGCCCCCTCGGAACTTGGGCACCTCCACGCCGCGCACGGCCTTGAGCCCGAGCACGTCCAGCGACAGGGCCACCACGCCATCCACCAGGGCGAACTGTGAGTCCTCTCCATCCGGAGGCCGCCCGGTGAGCAGCAGCGTGGTGCAGCCCGCGAGCGCGCTCTGCACGCACAGCGCATGGAGGAACTCGCGGAAGGCCAGCCGCGACTCGGCGTACTCCTCCGCGGCGGAGAGTCCGTCGAGCACCAGCGTGGTGGCGTCGTGCTCGCGCACCGCGCGGAAGATGAGGCGGTTGAGGCCCGTGAGCCCCTCGCCCTTCAGGGCCGCGGAGCCGCTGACGTAGTGCAGCGAGCGCCCCACGGCCTCGGGTTGGAAGAAGCCCAGGGGAGACAGGTGCAGCACCATGCGCGAGTGGGACTCGGTCAGCACGGTGACGTAGACCGCGCGCCCACCCAGGGCCACGGTGGCGAAGCAGAACTGGTTGCCGAGCAGCGTCTTCCCCGTGCCCGGCATGCCCGTGAGAATGTACGTGCCGCCGCGCAGCCAGCCGCCGCGCAGCAAGGTGTCCAGCCCGTCCACTCCGGTGGGGACTCGGGGCGCGGGCCCGGTCGGAAGGTCAGGGGATTCCGTCACGCGTGCTCCTTCCGCCTTCTGTGCGCAAGGTAGGCCATGCCGCGTGAGCGGCCACGTCTTCAGACGCGGTGTGTCCGGAATCCAGCGCTGGCGGTGGTCCGTCTTTCAGCTTGCGAGCACATCGCCCCGCGCGGCGGTGCCCAAACGCTCGCGCAGCACGTGCTTCTGCACCTTGCCCAGCGCGTTGCGGGGCAGGGCTTGCGCGAACACGACGCGGCGCGGCTTCTTGAAGCTCGCCAGCCGCTCACGGCACCACTCCACGAGCACCGCGGCATCCGGCGTGACGCCCGCGGTAGGGACGACGACGGCCACCACCTGCTCGCCGAAGTCCGCGTCCGGCATGCCGAGCACGGCCACCTCCGCGACGGAGGGGTGCGAGGCGAGCACCTCCTCCACCTCGCGCGGGTAGATGTTGAAGCCGCCGCTGATGATGAGCTCCCGCGCGCGGCCGGTGATGCGCAGGTAGCCGTCCGCGTCGAACGCGCCCAGGTCGCCCGTGCGGAACCAACCCGCCAGGTCGAAGGACTCGGTGGTGGCGTCCGGACGTCGCCAGTAGCCCGCGAAGACGTGGGGCCCGCGCACCTCGATTTCGCCCGTCTCGTCGGCGGCCACGGGCTGACGGGTGCGCACGTCCACCACGCGCGCCTCCTGGCCCGGGAAGGCGAAGCCCACCGTGCCCGGGCGGCGCTCGCCGTCATACGGGTGGGTGGTGTTCATGAGGGTCTCCGTCATCCCGTAGCGCTCCAGGATGCGCTGACCGAACTCCGCTTCGATGTCATGGCAGAGCTGTGGGCTCAGCGGCGCGGAGCCGGACACCCACAGGCGCAGCCGCCGAGGCTTCACGCCCGTGCGCCGCGTCTCCTCCAGCAGCCGCCCGTACATGGTGGGCACGCCGAAGAAGAGCGTGAGGCGCGCATCGTCACGCAGCGCGGCGAGCGCCTCGGACGCGACGAAGCGGCGGCGAAGGTCCACCGTGGCGCCGGTGAACAGGGTGCCATGCAGCCCCACCATGAGCCCGTGGGTGTGGAAGAGCGGGAGGGTGAGCAGCAGTCGGTCCGCGTCCGTCCAGCGCCACGCCTCGGCGACGGCGCGCACGTTGGCCAGCAGGTTGCGGTGCAGCAGCATGGCGCCCTTGGAGCGGCCGGTGGTGCCAGACGTGTAGCCCAGCACCGCGAGGTCCTCCGCGCGCGGCAGCGACAGCGCGGCCTGCGAGGCCTCGCCCTCCGCGAGCAGCGTGGCGAAGGGCAGCTCCGTCAGCGAGGTGGGCAGCGCGAGGGCGGGCGGCTCCACGGTGATGAGCCATTGCAAGGCGGGGAGCTGCTCGTGAAGCGGCACGAGCTCCGCGGAGCCCGCGGTGCCGGTGACACACGCGCGCACCTCCGCGTCCGCGAGGATGTGGGCCAGCTCCACCTGGCGGTACGCGGTGTTGACGAGCACCACGACTCCGCCCGCGGCCTGCACGCCCAGATAGGCGATGACGAACGCGGCGCTGTTCTCCTGGAACAGGGCCACGCGCTCGCCGGGCTGGAGGCCGCGGTGCTTCAGGCCCCGCGCGAACCGCGTGACGCTTTGCGCCAGCTCTCCTCGCGTGAAGGACTCCTGCTCGAAGGTCAGCAGCGGGCGCTGCGGCTCGGCGCGAGCGAGGTCGAGGAAGACTTCGAGCAGGGAGGAGGTCATGTCGCGGCGCCTCGGGGAACAAAGGGGAACGCCTGACACATCGCACGTGGGGGGGCTTGCGTGAAGGGTTGGCTTCTGGACGAAACTCGCGCCGGGGGCCGGCATTGCGCGAGGTGTGGAATGCAACTGCGTCGCCGCCCATGGCTTGGAGTGCTGGTCGTCTCGTTGTGGGGCTGGGGGTGTTCTTCCTCCAGCCCCGCGTCCCCGCCCGACTCGGGCTCTGTCGTGCCGGAGTGGGATGGCACGGCGGTCCCGCTGGAGGAAGTGGGAGACCCGGTGGATGCGGGCACGCCGAGCGCGTGCCGCGTCGTCAAGGATGCGGGCCCGGGGGTCGCGTGTGGTGACTTCGCCACCTTCGACTTGTCGGGGTGCAAGCGCGAGACGCTCGCGCGGGTGTCGGAGACGGGCGTCTTCTATGGCTCGGTTGGCGCCTTGGCCTTTCATGGCGACGCGGGCGCCTTCGCGGATGGGTTCCCCGCGGACAAGGCGCTGCGCGATGGCACCACCCTGTACGCCACCGCGGAGTACGTCACGCTCACCAACACGCGCCGGGTTCGCGTGGCCATCGCGGCCTGCGAGGCTCCCACGCCGGACCTGGTGAAGAGCTGCAGGTCGTTCTGCGTCAACGGGAAGCTCTCGGGCTGGGACTTTGGAGACCTCAACCAGGTGGGCGCGCCCGGCAGTCAGCCCGAGTCCTCCGGCGGGCTCCAGCTCTCCTCCGAGTCCTTCGTCACGCAGGGCGAGCCCGTGGATGTCTATGTCACCCACGAGCGCGCCTACGTCGTGTCCATTGATTCGCTCTGGGGACGCGGGGGGCTCACCGTCTTCGACGTGCGCGACCGTGCGCACCCCGTGCTCAAGAAGGTCATCCACATCGATGGGGACAGCTACTGGAACGCGGCCTGGTCCAAGGGCGACACGCTGTACGTCGCGAGCAAGGCCCGCGGCGTGCTCCTCTTCGACATCCGCCAGCCGGACGATCCGCAGTTCCTGCGCGCCCTGCCCGGGGGAGAAGCCATCAACGTCCACACGATGTTCGTGGATGGGGACATCCTCTTCGCGATGGTGCTGGATCCCGTGGCGAGCACGCTCATCTTCGACATCTCCAACCCGTCCGAGCCCGTGCTCCTCGATCGCTACGTCACCCCAACAGGGCCGGATGCGTGGCCCGTCACCTATACGCATGACGCGTTCGCCTACCAGGGGCGCCTCTACGTCAATCAGCAGGGGGAGGGATACGTCATCGTGGACGTCACGGACCCGAGCGCACCGCGCAAGCTGGGCGCGTATCGCTTCCCCGACACCTTCACGCACGCCAGCGCCGTGGGGACCTTCGCGGGCCGCACCATCGCGTTCGAGGGCGGCGAGAACTACGGCGCGCACCTGCGCGTGCTCGACGTCACGGACCCCGCGAACATCGTGAAGATTGGCGAGTACGGCTTGGGCACGTACTCCATCCACAACATGCTGCTGCGCGGTAAACGGCTCTACGTCGCCTACTACCAGCTGGGCCTGCGAGTGCTGGATGTCTCCAACCCCACCCGTCCGCGCGAGGTCGCACACTACGCCACGTATCGGGATACGGACCCTTACAGATGGGGCGATATGTTCGAGGGCGCCATCGGGATCCGCATCCCGGGGGATGGGTTCGTCTACCTGGTGGATACCTCGCGCGGCTTGCTCATCCTCAATGAACTGTGATCCGGAGCCGTGAGCCGGAGGGACGGCGCCCCGTGAGACATGGCTGATACGTCTCACGGGGGCTTGCGGGAAGCGCGCGGCTGTGTTCGAAATCCCTTCTTGAAGGGGCCGGCCATTGCGAGAGGTATCCGATGCAGCTGCGTCGCCGTCCATGGCTTCATTTGTTGGCCGTTTCCCTTCTGAGCTGGGGGTGCTCCTCCAAGCCCACGCCTCCCCCGGACCCCGAGACCCCCACGCCCGAGTGGGATGGCACCGCGGTGCCGCTGGAGGAGCTGGGAGACGTGATTGACGCGGGCACCCCGAGCGCGTGCGGGACGCTCGCGGACGCGGGCCCGGGGGTCGAGTGTGGGGACCTCGCCGCCTTCGACCTCTCGGGCTGCAACCGCGCCTCGCTCGCGCAGGTGCCGGCCGTGGGCATCTTCCAGGGCGGGGTTGGCTCCGTGGCCATGCAGGGGGATGCGGGCACGTTCGTGAGCGGGCTTCGGGGCGAGCTGTACCGGGACGCGACCTCCCTGCATGCGTCCATGACCTATGTCACGAAGCGCAACTTCCACATCCGCACGGCGATCGCCGCCTGTGAGGCGCCGAACCCCGACCTGGTGAAGGTCTGCGTCGCCACGTGCCGCGACGGCAAGCTCATGTTCTTGGATCGCGGCGACCTCAACCGCATTGGCAAGGTCGACAATCAGCAGCCCGTGTCCGAGGGCGGCATCAACCTGGCCTCCGAGTCCTATGTCGCGATGGGCGAGCCCGTGGATGTCTATGTCACCCACGACCACGCCTATGTCGTCTCCATCGATGGCCTGGAGGGGACGGGGGGGCTCACCATCTTCGATGTCCGCGACCGGGCCCATCCTGTCTTCAAGAAGCAGATCCGGATGGATGGTGACAGCTACTGGAACGCGGTCTGGGCCACGGGCGACACGCTGTACATCGGGAGCAACTCCCACGGCGTGCTCGTCTATGACATCCACGACCCGGCCAACCCGCAGTACCTGAGGGCCGTGGGGGGTGACACCATCAACGTGCACACGTTCTTCGTGGACGGGGACATCCTCTACGCGATGTCTCCCATGCCCGCGCCGAGCGTGTTCGTGTTCGACATCAAGAAGCCCAACGAGCCGGTGCTGCTCCAGAAGATCGTCATCCCGCTGTCTCCCACGGCATATCCGACCGCGTACCCGCACGATGCGTTCGCCTACCAGGGGCGCCTCTACGTCAACAACATCCTGGACGGGTACGTCATCCTGGACGTCACCAACCCGAGTGTGTCGACGGAGCTGGGGGCGTACCGCTTCGAGGGCAGCCTGTCACACGCGAACGCGGTGGGCACCTTCGCGGGCCGCACCATCGCGTTCGAGGGCGGCGAAGGCATCGCGACGCACTTGCGACTGCTGGACGTCACGGACCCGGCGCACATCGTGAAGATTGGCGAGTACCAGCTGGGTAACTCCTCCATCCACAACATGATTCTCCGTGGGAAGCGGCTCTACGTCGCCTACTACCAGGAGGGCGTGCGCGTGCTGGACGTCTCCAATCCCACCCAGCCGAAGGAGATTGCCCGCTACTCCACGTATCGGGACACGGACCCCTTCCGGGTGGGTAACTTCCTGGAGGGCTCCATCGGAATGCGCGTGCCGGGAGATGGCTTCGTCTACGTGGTGGACACCTCGCGCGGACTGCTGATCTTCAACGAGCTGTAAGGTGCTGGGGGCGAGCCGCGTGCGGTGCGGCGACGGCTCGCCCTGGCCAGGCTCTGTGGGGGGCGCCTCGGAGCGCGTGCGACTCGGAGCAGCCGGCGGAAGCGCCGCGACCTTGCCCCCGCACTTGGGGGAGGCCGCGGCTGAACCGTGGCCTGACGAGGAAGCCCAGTCACAGCTCACCCGCCTGCGAAGCCCTGGTGGGGGTTGCAGCGCTCTGGGCTTTTCTGCGACCGGAGCAAGCTGCTGACGTAGCCAGTCGAGGTGTCGCCGCACATCTTTGGATTGGACCCGTTCCTCCGATTCGAGGAACCAGCCATTCACCATCACCGTCCGAGTTCGCCCGCGACTGTTCGTCTTCACCTCGCCAACACGATTGGTTTTCGCGGGCACGAGGTTGAGGGAGTGTGTCACCTCGTCAGGGGATGTGTTGCCATTGTAGATGCACGGTGTGCAGAACGCCTCGGCACATGAGCTGTCGTCATCATTGTATGGGGTGAAGGGAGGCGGGATTGTCACGCGGATGAGGCTGTCATGATGGGGTTGGAGCGAGCCGCCGGGGGGACCTGGATGACTCACCCCGTCATGGGGTGACCGCACCCGCCCGGGGGGCACGTGCTGAGAAGAATGCCTGACAGTTCGCGAGGGGGCTTGCGACCTACACGTGGCTGTGCGCGAACGTGTCGATACGGGGGGCCGGCAAAGGTGTGGAGGTCGAATGCAATCGCATCGTCGTCCTTTGCTGCGTGTGCTGGCCTTTTCCCTGCTGTGTTGGGGGTGCTCATCCTCCAGTCCCACGTCCCCGCCGGATTCGGGCACCGTCACGCCCGGCTGGGACGGCACCGCGGTGCCGTTGGAGGAGTGGGGGGACGTGTTCGACGCGGGGACCCCGAGCGCCTGCCGAATGGTTGAGGACGCGGGCGCTGGGGTCGAGTGTGGCGACCTCGCCACCTTCGAACTCTCCGGGTGTGACCGGGCCTCGCTCGCGCGGGTGCCTGCGATGGGCATCTTCTCGGGGGTGAGCGGTGCCTTGGCCATGCAGGGGGATGCGGGGACCTTCCTCGTCGGAGGACCGGTGGAGCAGCTGCGACGGGAGGACGGCACCCTGTATGCGTCCGTGCGCTACACCACCAAGCGCAACGCCCACATGCGCGTGGCATTCGCCGCCTGCGAGGCGCCGACTTCTGAGCAGGTGAAGGGCTGCCTCGTCACCTGCCGCGAGGGGGTCTTCTCGGGCTTGGAGCGCGGGGACTTCAACCAGCTGGGCAAGAGCGATGGCACGCCGGAGGCCTCCGGCGGCCTCCAGCGCATCTCCGAGTCCTTCGTCCCGCTGGGCATGCCCGCGGACGTGTACGTCACCCACGACCACGCCTACGTCGTGTCGCTGGATCACCCTCACGGAGAGGGAGGACTCACGGTCTTCGACGTGAGCGACCGAGCGCATCCCGTGCTCAAGAAGGTCATCCACCTGGACGGTGACAGCTATTGGAACGCGGTCTGGTCCAAGGGCGACACGCTGTATGTCGCGAGCAAGGCCCACGGCGTGCTCGTCTTTGACATCCACCAGCCCGCCGACCCACAGCTCCTTCGCGCCGTGCCGGGCGGGGACCCCCTCAACGTGCACACGCTGTTCCTGGATGGGGACCTCCTCTACGCGATGTCGCAGGCGCCCACGCCGAGCATTCTCGTGTTCGATGTCCGCGCGCCCTCCGCGCCCGTGCTGCTCCAGCGCATCGTCATCCCCCTGCCCCCAGAAGCGTCGGCGTTGTCCTATCCGCACGACGCGTTCGCCTATCAAGGGCGCCTCTACGTGAACCACATGGGAGATGGGTATGTCGTCCTGGACGCCACCCAGCCGACCACGTCCCGTGAGCTGGGCGCATACCGCTTCACGGACAGCTACTCGCACGCCAATGCCCTGGGCACCTTCGCGGGCCGCACCATCGCGTTCGAGGGCGGCGAAGGCGTCGCCGCGCACCTGCGGGTGCTCGACGTCACGGATCCAGCGCACATCGTGAAGATTGGGGAGTACAGCCTGGGTACGTACTCCATCCACAACATGATCCTGCGGGGCACGACGCTCTACATCGCCTACTACCAGGAGGGCCTGCGGGTGCTGGATGTCTCCAACCCCACCCAGCCCCGCGAGATTGCCCACTACGCCACCTACCGGGACTCGGACCCCTTCCGTATCGGAGACCTCTTCGAGGGCGCCATCGGCATCCGCGTCCCGGGTGACGGCTTCGTCTACCTGGTGGACACCTCGCGCGGCCTGCTCGTGTTCAAGGAGCTGTGAGTCGGGTGGCGCGCCGCGCGGCGCTGAGTCGCGCGGCGGGCCGTGTGCGCGCTACGGGACCTCGCCGTAGTAGGAGAGGTCGGTGGTGGTGCCGCTGACGACGTTGCCCACGAAGAAGGCCGAGGCCAGCGGCTCCGCCTGCTTCTTCACGCCATTCTCCAGGGAGTATACGGGCGTGAACCCGAACGTCTGGCGATTGCCATTGCGCAACACGTTGCCGAAGAGGAAGCGCGTGGGCGAGCCGTCCGCGTTGAGCTTGTTGGGGTCGTGGGAGCTGGCGGCCAGCCCTTGCAGTCCCAGCTCCTGCTGGAACCAGACGGTGGGGCCCATCGCCTGCCACGACACGCCATCCACGGAGCCGTAGCCCTGGGCGAAGCTGGCGCCATTGCCGGCGGGCCACACGTCCAGGCGGACGAAGGTGGCCTCCTCGGCCTGGATGCCTTGGGCGAGCGAGGCCTCTGCGCGCGCCGTGCCGCAGGGACCCGAGCAGCCGAAAGTGCGGTATTGCACGAAGAGCTGCTTGTTATCGCCAGCACGGCACACGGCGTAATAGGGCGAGTTCGCGTCAAAGCTGTTGCGGGCCATGAGGCAGCCCTTGGCCCACTCGTGCACGTTGCCGTTGCTCGCGTCGGAGATGAAGGCGGTCCATTGGGTGCGCTCGGCGGGGTTCGCTTTCCAGGACGGCGCGAAGACGAAGTCGTCCCACGTCCCCCAGATGTCGCCGGAGCGCACGGTCATCTCCAACAGGCTGCGACGCTCGCGCTGGGTGGACAGCGCATGCGGCTGGGTGCGGCAGTCCAGGCCGAGCACCCCGATAGGACAGAACGGGTAGCCCAGGGCGTTGTCAGTGCGAACGAGCGGATTGGCGTGCCAGTCGAACAGGTCCGTTTGGAGCCACGGATAGACCTGGGCAGCCGCAGCGTTGTTGAACGTGTCGAAGTCGTTGGTGCCACTGGCTCGGATGACCGCGCCGGGGAACGCGTCTCGCAGGAGCACGGCGCGCCAGGGGGTCCCGCCCTCGGTGTGCATGACCACGCCCGGGTTGTTGGCCAGCCCGGCGAAGGGTGGGACGTCATAGAGCCATCCATTGACGAACTTCAGCGGCGCCAGGAAGGCGGTCCTGCCGAGCGCGGCCGAGCTGTTCGGCCCGGCATACAAGTCATAGGACTCCTCGGCGTAGTTCACACCGTTCCAGTTGCCAGCGTGAAGGGTGACGAGAATCTTCCCGCGCAGCGTCTCCAGGAGCGGCCATCCGCAGGTGGCCACCGCCTGCTGAAGCGTGGTCGCTCCCGGGCACAGGGCCAACAGGTCCGAGGGCGTGAAGAGCGCGGCGCCGAGCTGCGCGCGCAGCCGTGCATCCAGTCCCTCGGGCGTCTGGCGTCCGGGGTTGTGTGTGCTGTTGGCGGTGGCGTCTGGGAAGGCGACGTCGCAGCTGCCGCCGTCGGCGCCGCCCTTCAGCTCCAGGTGCAGCGTGAAGACCTCGTGCAGGGGCATGGCCGACTGGAACGCGGCGAGGAGTCGCAGCCCGTCCGACAGCGTGTTGAACCGGCCATAGTCAGAGGGTTGCCAGGGGGAATGGTAGACATACCAGTCATTGGCGGGATGGTGGTCCGTACCGCAGACATTGGAGATGGGCTGCGAGCGCAGGTCCCACTCAACGTCTCGGATGCCGTAGTACACGAGCTGATCCATCACCCCCGCGCTCTTGCCCATCTCATAGGCGTTGTGCAGGGAGCGTTGGTAGACCTGATTGTAGCGGAGCTGTGTGCGCAGCCAGTCCCGGTATGTCCCGACCGAGCGGCCCAGGACGGCAATCATCGCTTGCGCGGACTCGATGTCCTGTGGCGTCGCTTTGAGGTGCACGGTCTCCAGGAAGGCCGCGGTGATCCTGTTCATCCCCTCCGTGGCGTGCGTGAACGAAGCGCGCATGCTGGGGATGGACCACCCGTAGAGGATGTTCTGCTGCCAGGCATCCACCTCCGAGGTCGCGGGTGTCCGCTCGAACACCTGTTGATAGCCGAGGCTGATGGCCGCGCGGCACTGCGGGTCTTTCGCGAACGCGGCCCGCATGGAGCCAATCGTCCAGCTCCCTGATTGGAGGTTGCTCACCCAGGCGTTCACTTCCCACTGCGCGGCCTCCCTCCCCAGCGTGTCCCGGTACACCTGGCGGATCTGCTCGGTGTTGACGGCGATCGCCGCCTGGGAGAGTTCCCGGATGGCTCCAAGTGTCTGGGATTGCGCCAGGGCCGTCGCGGCCCCGGCTGTCCCCTGGGCCCACACCCCCAATGCCATCACCGCTCCGACCACGGATGCTCGCTGCCACATCTGTCCCCCCTCATGGGTGCTGAGAAATTCGAGAGAAGAACGACAGGCTGGGCATTCCTTCGGTGCGGGAGCATCTGCCTCGGGCGGCGCGCCGCCATGTCCGTTTCTGGGACGTGACTTCGCGGAAGCGGGCAGTGGGGAGGAGGGGGGCCCCGTGAGTCCTCGTGATTTCGAGGATTTGGAAGGCGAAATGCAATTGGCACGGGGCTCGCTCTTAGTGAGGGCGTGGACATTCCCAAAGCTCGCAAGACACGACGCGCCCCGTGGATCCTCGCCGTGGTGGGGGCCCTGGCGCTCATCGGGGTGACGGTGGGGCTGGCTCGGCTCCGCCCCGCGGCGCCCACGGTGGAGAAGGCCTCGGTGTGGCTGGACACGGTGAAGCGCGGCCCCATGGTGCGGCAGGTGAAGGGCGCGGGCACGCTGGTTCCCGAGTACATCCGGTGGTTGACGGCCGACACCGCCGGTCGCGTGGAGCGCATCCACGTGAAGCCCGGCGCGCAGGTGAAGGCAGACACGCTCCTCATGGAGCTGTCCAACCCGGACGTTCAGCTCCAGGCCCTGGAGGCCGAGCGTCAGCTCGCCAGCGCGCTGTCGGACTTCCTCAAGCTGCGCACGGAGCTGGAGACGGAGCGGCTGGCGCAGGAGGCCGCGGTGTCCACGCTCGTCGCGGACAGCGCGGACGCCCAGCGTCGGGCGCAGGCCAGCTCCTCGCTTCAGCAGAAGGAGTTCATCGGCGAGCTGGAGGCGCGGCAGGTGACGGAGAAGTCCGGCGAGCTGGAGCAGCGCCTGGAGCTCCAGCGCAAGCGGCTGAGCGTGGTGTCAACCAGCATCCGCGAGCGGCTCGCGGCGCAGCAGAGCCAGGTGGATCGCTTGCAGGCCGTGGCGCGCTTCCGCCGCGCGCAGGTGGAGTCCATGAAGGTCCGCGCCGGCGAGGATGGCATCCTCCAGGAGCTGCCGTTGGAGCTGGGCCAGTGGGTGACGCCGGGCGTGCTGCTGGCGAAGGTGGTGAAGCCCGAGAAGCTCAAGGCCGAGCTGCGCATCGCGGAGACGCAGGCGCGCGACATCCAGCCGGGGCTCAAGGCGCAGGTGGACACGCGCAACGGCGTGGTGGAGGGCACGGTGGCGCGCGTGGCGCCGGCGGCCAGCCAGGGGACGGTGCGCGTGGAGGTCTCCTTGCCGGACACGCTTCCGAAGGGCGCTCGGCCGGACCTGACGGTGGAAGGCACCGTGGAGTTGGAGCGGCTGGGCAACGTGCTGTCCGTGGGGCGGCCCGCGGGCGCGCAGCCCAACGCGACGGTGGCGCTGTTCCGGCTGATGCCCGGCGGCGACGAGGCAGTGCGCGTTCCGGTGCAGCTCGGCCGGGGCTCGGTGAATGCCGTGGAGGTCGTGCAGGGCCTCTCGGAAGGTGATCAGGTGGTGCTCTCAGACATGACCGCGTGGGACGCGGTCGAGCGGGTGAGGCTGCGATGATGACGACGACGAATGACAGTGTGCCCGCGCAGGAGTCCGAGGGTGCGGTGCTGGCCGGTGGACCGAAGGTGGAGGCAGGCAAGGCCCTCATTCAGTTGGAGGGACTGACCAAGGTCTTCGAGACCGAGGAGGTGGAGACGCACGCGCTCTCCAACATCCACCTCACCGTGCGGCAGAACGAGTGGGTGGCCATCGTGGGCCCCTCGGGCTCGGGCAAGTCCACCTTGCTGGCGGTGCTGGGACTCCTGGACACGGCCACGCGCGGCGCGTACCTGCTGGACGGGCGCAGCGTGTTGGACCTGTCCTCCTCCGACCGCGCGCTCGTGCGCAACCGGCACATCGGGTTCATCTTCCAGAGCTTCAACCTGATTGGCGACCTGACGGTCTTCGAGAACGTGGAGCTGCCGCTCACCTACCGGGGCATGCCCGCGGCGGAGCGCAAGCAGCGGGTGGAGCGCGCGCTGGAGCGCGTGGGCATGGCGCACCGCGCGCGGCACATGCCGGGACAGCTCTCGGGCGGTCAGCAGCAGCGTGTCGCGGTGGCCCGCGCGGTGGCCGGAGACCCCATCATCCTCCTGGCCGACGAGCCCACCGGTAACCTCGACTCGAAGAACGGCGAGGCGGTGATGCAGCTGCTGGGCGAGCTGCACAAGGCGGGCGCCACCATCTGCATGGTGACGCACGACCCGGCGCACGCGCGCGTGGCCACGCGCACCGTCAGCCTCTTCGACGGCCGCGTGGTGCAGGACGAGCAGCGCCGCTAGTCGGCGTCGAATCCCGTCCGAGTCGCCCGCGCACGGCGTGGGCACCGGACGGTGGTGGTGGATGGGCGCCAGGACATGGCGCCTCTTTTCTTGGAGGCCCCGTGCTGAGTTCCCTGAATCAAGACATGCGGTATGCGCTGCGCACGCTGCGAGGCAGCCCGGGCTTCGTGCTGGCCGCGGTGTTGGCGCTCGCGCTGGGGATTGGCGCGAACAGCGCGGTCTTCAGCGTGGTGAATGGGGTGCTGCTCACGCCGCCGCCGTTCCGAGAGCCCGAGCGGCTCGTGCACCTCTCCAATGACTTCGCCAAGGCGGGCATCCGGCTCGCGCCCGTGTCGATGCCTGAGTACCGCGACCATCAATCCCTGGCGCGGGTCTTCTCGTCGGTGGCGGCGTATGTCCAAGGTGACCTGACCCTCACGGGGCGGGACACGCCGGTACGGCTCGGCGCGACGTCCTCCACCGCGTCGCTCTTCTCCACGCTGGGCGTGACGCCCGCGCTGGGGCGGACGTTCACCGAGGCGGAGGAGGTTCCGGGGCGCGACAAGGTGGTGGTGCTCACGCAGAAGGCGTGGCGGGTGTACTTCGCCGCGGACCCCGCGGTGCTCGGCCGGAGCCTGCTCCTCGACGGTGAGTCTTACACCGTGGTGGGCGTGCTGCCCCCGGGCGTGGCGTATCCGGCGGACACGGACCTCTACCGTCCCTTCGCGCCGCCGCCCGAGCAGACCACGGAGGCGCAGCGCGGGGAGCGCTACCTCTCGATGCTGGGGCGGCTGAAGCCGGGCGTGACGCTGGAGGCCGCTCGCCAGGACATGACGCGCGTCATGGCGCTCATGGTGGCGGATCATCCCAAGTATGGAAACGGCGGCTGGTCCATCCAGTTGAGGTCGCTGGAGGACCTGGTGGTGGGGGACGTGAGGGGGACGCTGTGGATGCTGTTGGGGGCGGTGGGGTTCGTGCTGCTGGTGGCGTGCTCGAGCGTGGCGAACCTGCTGCTGGCGCGAGCAGCGACGCGGAGCCGCGAGGTGTCGATTCGAGCGGCGCTGGGAGCCGGGCGCGGGCGGCTGGTGGCGCAATTCCTGACGGAGAGCCTGCTGCTGGCCGCGGCGGGCGGCGTGTTGGGATTGCTGCTGGCGATGTGGGGGACGGACGCGCTGCTGACGCTGGTGGGAGAGAGCCTGCCGCGCGCGGCGGAGGTGAAGCTGGACAGGTGGTCGCTGCTGTTCACCGGAGGCATGTCGTTGCTGACGGGGCTGTTGTTTGGGTTGGTGCCGGCGTTGCAGTCGAGCCGGGCGGACCTGAGCGCGGCGATGCGGCAGGGGGCGAAGGGGACGGCGGAGGGCGCGGTGAAGCTGCGCTCGGGGCTGGTGGTGGCGCAGATGGCGCTGGCGTTGGTGCTGCTGGTGGGAGCGGGGTTGTTCGCGAAGAGCTTCCTGGCGCTGCGCTCGGTGGACGTGGGCTTCACGCCCGAGGGGGTGTTGACGGGTCAGCTCTCGCTCCCGGCCACGCGCTACAAGGAATCGGAGCGTCAGGTGGCCTTCCACCGCGAGCTGCTGGAGCGGATTCAATCGCTGCCAGGAGTGGAGTCAGCGGGGCTCACCAACATCCTGCCGTTGGGCGGACGCTTGACGCGCGGCTTTGAGATCGAGGGACGGACGAAGGGCCCGGGCGAGGTGTGGCCGGCCGTGCAGTTCCGCACGGTGAGCCCCGACTATCTGCACACGTTGCGCGCGACGCTGCGCGAGGGCCGGATGTTGGATGCGCGCGATGATGCGGCGGCACCCGGCGCGGCGATCATCAACAAGTCGCTCGCGGACTTCTTCTGGCCGCGAGGGGACGCGGTGGGCAAGCGGCTGCGGCTGGGGAATCCCGCCGCGGCTTGGACGACGGTGGTGGGCGTGGTCGACGACTTGCGCGAGTGGGGCGTGGATCAACCGGCGCGCCCCGCCATGTACTACGCCCTCGCGCAGTTTCCTTCCGCGGACCTGGCGCTCGCGGTGCGCGCGAAGGACAGCGTGCGCGCGAGCGTGGAGGCGGAGCTGCGGGCGATGGACCGAGACGTGCCGATGTTCGCGGTGAGCCCGTTGTCTCGACTGGTGGACGAGTCGATTGGCTCGCGGCGGCTGTCGGCGCTGCTGATGGGGCTGTTCGCGGGAGTGTCGCTGGTGCTGGCGGCGCTCGGAATCTCGGGAGTGATTGCGTACGCGGTGGCGCAGCGGACGCGAGAGATGGGGATTCGGATGGCGTTGGGCGCGGAGCCGGGAGATGTGTTGCGGCTGGTGTTGGGGCAGGGGATGAGGCTGGCGGGGCTGGGCGTGGGCGTGGGGCTGGTGCTGTCACTGGGATTGGCGAGGCTGTTGGGGTCGATGCTGTACGGGGTGACAGCGTATGACCCGTGGACGTTCGTGGGCGTGGCGGCGCTGCTGAGCGGCGTGGCGCTGTTCGCGACCTGGTTGCCCGCGCGTCGGGCGACGCGGGTAGACCCCATCATCGCGCTGCGCGCGGAGTGAGTGAATCCATGAGCATGTTGCTTCAGGACGTGAAGTACGCGCTGCGCACGTTGAAAGGCAGCCCAGGCTTCGTGTTGGCCGCGGTGCTAGCGCTCGCGCTGGGGATTGGCGCGAACAGCGCGGTCTTCAGCGTGGTGAACGGGGTGCTGCTCACGCCGCCACCGTTCCGAGAGCCCTCGCGGCTCGTGCACCTCTTCGGCAACTTCAAGGCCGCGGACTTGAAGGACATCTCGGTGTCCGTGCCCGAGTACCACGACTACCAGGAGATGCCGCGGGTCCTCGAGAGCGTGGCGGCGTACGCGCCGACCAGCCTGACGATGACCGGGGGCGACACGCCGCTGCGCTTCACCGTCGTGTACAGCACGGCGTCGTTCTTCTCCACGCTCGGCGTGCAGCCGATATTGGGGCGCTTCTACACGCAGGAGACGGAGACGCCGGGCCGCGACAAGGAAGTGGTGCTCACGCAGAAGGCGTGGCGCATCCACTTCGGCAAGGACCCCGCCGTGCTCGGGCACGTGCTCGTGCTCGACGGTGAGTCCTACACGGTGGTGGGCGTGCTGCCGGCGGGTGTGTCGTATCCGGCGGACACGGACCTCTACATTCCCTTCGCGCCTCCTCCCATGACGTCCACCGATTCCCGGCGGGGCAACCGCTACCTGGACGTGGTGGCGCGGCTCAAGCCGGGCGTGACGCTGGAGGCGGCGCGCCGGGACCTGGCGCGGGTGTCGGGTGAGCAAGAGGCTGCGTACCCCGACAACTACAAGGACGGCGGCTGGGGCATCAGCGTCAACTCCATGGAGGACCTGGTGGTGGGGGACGTGAGGGGGACGCTGTGGATGCTGCTGGGGGCGGTGGGGTTCGTGCTGCTGGTGGCGTGCTCGAGCGTGGCGAACCTGCTGCTGGCGCGAGCAGCGACGCGGAGCCGCGAGGTGTCGATTCGAGCGGCGCTGGGAGCCGGGCGCGGGCGGCTGGTGGCGCAATTCCTGACGGAGAGCCTGCTGCTGGCCGCGGCGGGCGGCGTGTTGGGATTGCTGCTGGCGATGTGGGGGACGGACGCGCTGCTGACGCTGGTGGGAGAGAGCCTGCCGCGCGCGTCGGAGGTGAAGCTGGACGGGTGGTCGCTGCTGTTCACCGGAGGCATGTCGTTGCTGACGGGGCTGTTGTTTGGGTTGGTGCCGGCGTTGCAGTCGAGCCGGGCGGACCTGAGCGCGGCGATGCGGCAGGGGGCGAAGGGGACGGCGGAGGGCGCGGTGAAGCTGCGCTCGGGGCTGGTGGTGGCGCAGATGGCGCTGGCGTTGGTGCTGCTGGTGGGGGCGGGGTTGTTCGCGAAGAGCTTCCTGGCGCTGCGCTCGGTGGACGTGGGCTTCACGCCCGAGGGCGTGCTCACGGGGCGCGTGTTCCTGCCGGCCACGCGTTACAAGGAGTCGGCGCGCCGGGTGGCCTTCCACCGCGAGTTCCTGGAGCGCGTGCAGGCGCTGCCGGGAGTGGAGTCGGCGGGACTCACCAACATCCTGCCGCTGGGTGGGCGCTCGGACCGGAGCTTCGACGTCGAGGGCCGCACGGAGGACCCCAACGAGCACTTGCCCGCGGTGGAGTACCGCACGGTGACGCCCGACTATCTGCGCACGTTGCGCGTGAAGCTGAGGGCGGGCCGGATGCTCCAGGCCTCGGATGGTCCGGACTCGCCGTGGGCGGTGGTCATCAACAAGTCCTTCGCGGATGCGTACTGGCCGAGCGGGGACGCGTTGGGCAAGCGCCTGAAGCTGCACGGCGACGACACGCAATGGACCACGGTGGTGGGAATCGTGGAGGACCTGCGCGAGTGGAACCTGAGCCAGCCCGCGCGGCCGGCCGCCTATTGGTCCATGGCGCAGCTGCCGGCGTCGCGCATGGGGTTGGTGGTGCGCGCGAAGTCGGGCATCGAGGAGTCGGTGCGCGCGAGCGTGGAGGCGGAGCTGCGAGCGGTGGATCGGGACGTGCCGATGTTCGCGGTGAGCCCGCTGGCGCGGCTGGTGGATGAGTCCATTGGCTCGCGGCGGCTGTCGGCGCTGCTGATGGGGCTGTTCGCGGGAGTTTCGGTGGTGCTCGCGGCGTTGGGAATTTCCGGAGTGATTGCGTACGCGGTGGCGTTGCGGACGCGCGAGATGGGGATTCGCATGGCGCTGGGCGCGGAGCGGGGCGATGTGATGAGGCTGGTGCTGGGCCAGGGCATGAAGCTGGCGGGGCTGGGGGTGGGCGTGGGCCTGGTGCTGTCGCTGGGATTGGCGAGGCTGTTGGGGTCGATGCTGTACGGGGTGACGGCGTATGACCCGTGGACGTTCGTGGGCGTGGCGGCGCTGCTGAGCGGCGTGGCGCTGCTCGCGACCTGGTTGCCCGCGCGGCGGGCGACGCTGGTGGACCCCATCATCGCGCTGCGCGCGGAGTGAGCATCATGTCCGAACCCCTCATGCGGCTGCGTGACGTGGAGAAGTCCTACCCCCTGGCCGGAGGCCGCAGCTGGGTGCTGCGCCGCATCCACCTGGACATCCAGCCCGGCGAGTTCGTCACCCTGATGGGCCCCTCGGGCGCGGGCAAGTCCACGCTGCTGTCCATCCTGGGCCTGCTCGACGCCGAGTGGACCGGCGAGTACTGGCTGGATGGCAAGGGGGTGCACTCGCTGAAGACCAAGGAGCGGGCGGAGCTGGCCCGGCGAACCATCGGCTTCGTCTTTCAGCAGTACCACCTGCTGGACACCCTCACCGTGGCGGAGAACCTGGAGGTTCCCCTGTCCTATCGCGACCTCAAGCGCTCCGAGCGCGAGGCGCTGGTGGGCGACATGCTCGACCGCTTCCAACTCGTGGGGAAGAAGGACCTGTTCCCCTCGCAGCTCTCGGGCGGTCAGCAGCAGTTGGTGGGCGTGGCGCGCGCGCTCATCTCCAACCCCAAGGTCCTCCTCGCGGACGAGCCCACCGGCAACCTTCATTCCGGGCAGGCGAAGCAGATCATGGAGGTCTTCCAGGAGCTCAACCGGGCGGGCACCACGGTGGTCCAGGTGACGCACTCGGACGCCAACGCCGCCTATGGCCACCGCATCATCCGGCTCGCGGATGGCTGGATGCAGCCCACTCCGGCCCCCTGAGGCGCCTGCTCCCTGGGCGGAAGGCCGACCCAGGGAACGGTGTTCCCCGCGTCACCCCGCTTTCTGGCACATTCTCTCCCGTTCGTTGGTGACCCCCGTGTTCGAGTCCACCCCCGCTGTCCCCGCTGCCTCACCGGAGCCCGTGGCCCCCGCACGGGCCGCGCGCATCCTGCTCGCCGATGATCAAGCGGACGTGCTGGATGCGCTCCGGCTGCTGCTCAAGCGCGATGGCTATTCCATTGTCACCGCGCAGTCGCCCGCGGGCGTCCTCGCCACGCTGGACGCCGAGGACGTCGACCTGGTGTTGATGGACCTCAACTACGCGCGCGACACCACGTCCGGGCGCGAGGGATTGGACTTGCTCGCGCGCCTGCGCGGGATGGATGCGTCGCTGCCCATCGTGGTGATGACGGCGTGGGGAAGCGTGGAGGGCGCGGTGGAGGCCATGCGCGCCGGCGCGCGCGACTACGTGCAGAAGCCGTGGGACAACACGCGGCTGCTCGCCACGCTGCGCACGCAGCTGGAGCTGGGGCAGGCGCTCAAGCGCAGCCGCCGGCTGGAGGAGGAGAACCAGCACCTGCGCCGAGGCCAGGGCGGACTGCCCTCCCTGGTGGGTGACTCCCGCTCGATGCAGCCGGTGCGCCGCCTCATCGAGCGCGTGGCGCCCTCGGGCGCGAACGTGCTCGTCACGGGCGAGCACGGCACGGGAAAGGAAGTCGTCGCGCGGCTGATGCACGCGGCCAGCACGCGCAAGGACCGGGCGTTCGTCGCGGTGAACTCGGGAGGCCTGTCCGAGGGCGTCTTCGAGAGCGAGCTGTTCGGCCACGTGAAGGGCGCCTTTACGGACGCGAAGACGGACCGCATCGGCTGCTTCGAGCTGGCGGACGGCGGCACGCTCTTCCTGGATGAGATTGGCAACATGCCGCTCACGCAGCAGGCGAAGCTCTTGCGCGTGCTCCAGACGGGTGAGCTGCACCCGGTGGGCTCCTCCAAGACGCGCCGGGTGGACGTGCGCGTGGTGAGCGCCACCAACGTGGACCTGGCGAAGGCGGTGGCCGAGGGCCGCTTCCGCGAGGACCTGCTCTACCGGCTCAACACGGTGGAGGTGCAGCTGCCCTCGCTGCGCGAGCGGCGCGAGGACATTCCCCTGCTGGCCGCGCACTTCCTGGCGGAGCACGGCAAGCGCTATGGCCGTCCGCAGATGCGGCTCGCCCCGAGCGCGCTGGAGGCCCTCCTGGCCTACCCGTGGCCCGGCAACGTTCGCGAGCTGGAGCACGCGGTGGAGCGCTCGCTGCTGATGGCCTCGGGCGAGGAGGTGCTGGCCGAGGACCTGCTGCTCAAGCGCGGCGGCAACAACGGAGGCACGTCGCGCCTGGAGGAGATGACGCTGGAGGAGGTGGAGCGCTACCTCATCGAGCGCGCCCTGGCGCGGCACGAGGGCAACGTGAGTGACGCGGCCAAGGGCCTGGGCCTGTCGCGCAGCGCGCTGTACCGCCGGCTCCAGTACTACGGAATCAAGGGCGCTCGGTGAAGCCACAGCGGGCGCCGCCACCGCACGACGTGCAGGTGTTGGGGCTGGCGCTCCTGGCGGGTCTGCCCGCGGTGGCCGTGGCGTTCGTGCTGGTGTGGACCGGCGCGTTGAGCGCGAAGGTCCAGTGGACCCTCTCCGCGCTCATCCTGGGGTTCTATGCCGGCGGAGGATTGGCGTTGCGCGAGCGCATCGTCCGCCCGCTGCATGCGCTGGCCAACCTGTTGGCCGCGCTGCGCGAGGGGGACTACTCGGTGCGCGGCCGCGGCGCGCGCGGAGGTGATGCGCTCGGCGAGGTGCTGCTGGAGGTGAACGCGCTGGGCGACACGCTGCGCGAGCAGCGGCTGGGCGCGATGGAAGCGGGCGCGCTCCTCGAGCAGGTGATGGAGGAGATTGACGTCGGGGTGCTCGCCTTCGACGTGGCGGGCACGCTGCGGCTGGTGAACCGCGCTGGTGAGAAGCTCTTGGGCCACTCGCGCGCGCAGCTCGTGGGCAAGGGCGCTGGGGCCTTGGGGCTGGCGGACCTGTTGGAGGGGCCCGCGCCGCGCCGGCTGACGCGTGGGTTCTCGGAAGAGGGCGGGCCCTACGAGCTGCGGCGCGGGTCGTTCCGGCAAGGCGGCCTGCCGCATCAGCTCGTGGTGGTGGCGGACCTGCGGCTCGCCCTGCGAGAGCAGGAGCGCGAGGCGTGGCGCCGGCTGGTGCGCGTGCTCAGCCACGAAATCAACAACTCGCTGGCGCCCATCCAGTCCATCGCGGACTCGCTGCGCGGGCTGCTGTCCCCGGGGCCGCATGCGTCGGATTGGGAGGATGACATGCGGGCGGGGTTGGGCATCATCGCCCGGCGCTCGGAGTCGCTCGCGCGCTTCATGTCTGCCTATGCGCGGCTGGCGCGGCTGCCACCCCCCGCGCTCCGAGACGTGTCGCTGGACGGCTGGGTGCGCCGCGTGGTGGCGCTGGAGCAGCGCTCGCTGGTGTCGGTGCGCGCGGGCCCGGTGTTGGTGGTGCGCGGAGATGAAGACCAGCTGGAGCAACTCCTCATCAACCTGGTCCGCAACGCGGTGGACGCCGTGCAGTCCGAGCCGGAGAAGGGCAGCGGTGTCTGGGTTTCGTGGGGCGTCCACGCGCCCGGCTCCGTGGAGGTCTGGGTGGAGGACGAGGGCCCGGGGCTGGCGGACACCGGCAACCTCTTCGTGCCGTTCTTCACCACCAAGCCGCAAGGCAGCGGCATCGGGCTGGCGTTGAGCCGGCAGATCGCCGAGGCGCATGGCGGCAGCCTGCGCCTGGAGAACCGCCCGGATGGGCGAGGCTGCCGGGCACGCCTCAAGCTGCCGCTGGATGCCCCGGGCGCTTGAGCGGTCCGCTCAGGCCGTCTGCTCGTCCAGGTGCAGGTCGTACGCGGGCGACAGCTCCACCACGTTCATCGTGAGCAGGTGGTACAGGATGGCGTCGCTCAGCCAGAAGAACAGGGCGCTGAAGCTCACGTAGACAAGCTGGGAGTTGGGCCAGATTTGCAGCGGGTGGTGGAACACCTCGGCGGCGATGAACCCAGCGAACCACTCCCCCATCCAGCCAATCACCGTGCTGGTGATGAGCCGTTGCCACAGCTTCACCCGGCGCGGATAGAACCAGAAGTGGTGCAGCGCCCACAGCAGCGTCACCGCGGCCGCCCACAAGAACAGGCTGCTGAACGAGAACCACTCATAGGGCGACTCCGGGTAGACCCAGCCCCAGCTCCCGTTCATCCACCGCCACGCCACGTTCTCCGACAGCTCCAGGAACCAGAACAGGGGCGTGATGTAGAGCACCTGCCTCACGAGGACGCTCAGAAACGAGGCCAGCGTCTTGAGGAGCTGCCCCATGGGCCAGGTCAGCGTGATCATCCCGTCCCTCGCTCCGGCGGTTGGCCGCTGTCACCGCTCTCCGGACAGAACGGAGTCGCCTTTATTTCTTGATTTATTCGAACCCGTCAGCTCGCAGGAAAGGCATAAATCTCTGGAGTTTCAGGATGTTGTCGAAGTCCTGCCCGCCGGATGGAGGCCAGCGTTCCCAGGTAGACAACCCGGGTGGTGTTTGACGGGGAGAGGAAGACTATCCAGGATTGCTGAGTCCCCAGATGGGGATGCTTTCACCACACTTCCGGAGATTCAGCATGCGCGTTCGTCCCCTTCGTCGCTCCCTGCTGTTCACCGCGGTCGCCACGTTCCTCGGCGCAGCCGCGGGTTTCTTCGTGGCCACGGATGCGCGGGCGGACGACCCCGGCACTGGCGTGGAGCAGGAGAGCCGCGAGTACTACTCCGATGCGGCCATGACCCAGCACGTCGGGGGCTGGTGGTACGACTGCAATGGCAATGTCCGCTCCTGGGGCGTGCAGACCATTTACATGACCAGCTACCGCTCCGCTTGCTACTAGCCGGATGTTTCCGCCCCGGGTGTGGCACTCTCTCGGGGCACCCTTGCCCTGTCGAACCATTCCGCTATTTTTGTGTAGTCAAGTCAGTGTTCGCGGATTTGGATTTGGGATTGCTGGCAGGCTGATTCCTGTCACGAAACGACGGCAGCCATCCGCTGTCGTTCCACAGACGCGCCGGGGCCCGCCGCGAGCCTCGGCGCGTCGCTGTGTTCGTGGGTCAGTACGTGGCCTTGAGGCCGAGCAGCGGGAGGATGACAGGGATTCCCACCGCCCGGCGGATGGGCGCTCGGGTCATTGAGTCGACCGTGTACTCGTAGGAGAGGACCTCCTCCTGGACGGAGGCGTTGAGGATGTCCAGGTAGGCATCGAAGGTGAAGTCCTCCATGGCCCACGACTTCGCCACGCGCAGGTCCACGCGGAAGAAGGACGGCAGTCGCTCGGCGCGATCGAGGTCCTGCCGCACCCAAGGATTCCCCTCTCCGTTGTCCACCACGCGCTGGGTGAGCGAGGCGACCTCGCCCGACTCGGGGCGGCCGGAGTTGACGTGCACCACCGTTCCCACCGTCCAGTTGTTGCCGAACTTGTAGCTGAGCGCGGCGTTGAAGACGTGGGCCTGCTCGAACGCGAAGGGCAGGGTCCCCTCCACTGTCTCCACCACCTGGTTGAGATCGCCGATGCGGCTGAAGCGCATGTGCCGCTTGCTCTGCAGGAAGCTGTAGGACACCCAGCCGAACCAGTTGCCGCCCAGCGGGTGGCGCACCATCAGCTCGAACCCGTAGGCATAGCCGCTGGCGGCGGGGTCCTTCATCAGCAGGTCGCGGCGGCGGCGGTTCTCCGCCACGTCCGTCAGGTCGAACTCCACCGTGCGAGACAGCGGGTTGTAGAAGACGTCCGCGTTCAACTCCAGGCCCTCGGTCGCCTTCCACTCGGCTCCCACGTCCATCTGCGCGCCGGACTGGAGGCCGTAGCGCAGGCCCGCGGTGTCCATCGCGGGGATGTGCAGCAGGACGCTCGGCGGCTGGTGGTAGAGGCCCGCCCCCCCCTTGAGCGTGAGCGTGTCGGTCAGCTCGTGTCGTACGGTGAGGCGCGGCTCGACGGCCGTATGCGTGATTCCCGGCACCAGGTGATAGGCATCCACGCGCACGCCCGGCAGCACCATCCATCGCTCGGTGGGCTTCCAGGTGACGGACGCGTACGCGCCCGTGAACGTCGCGAGCGACGAGGGATTCTTCAGCGGATCCGCCTCTTCACCGGGGCGCCAGCCGGGGGGGCGCGCGGTGCCGTCGATGTGTGTGGCGGCGCGCCGGTGCTCCACGTCGCCGCCCACGAGCAGCTCCAGGTCGTCCGAGAGAGCGCGCTTCCAGCTGGCGCGCGCCGCGAAGCTCGTCTGCTCCAAGCCGTACTCGCCCACCTGCTCGCGCGTGAGCACGAGCGTCTTCTTGTTCTGGACGGTCTGCTCGCCATCGAGTCCGAGCGCGTCCGTGCCGAAGGTGAGGCCCAGCTCGCCCTCGCCGCCCGCCAGCGGATGTGTGCCCCGCAGGTCCACACGATGGAAGCGCGACGCGATACTGCCGCCCTCGGCGTCCGGCAGCCACTCGGAGTGGACCCCCACGGTGTCCGAGCTGCCCAGTGCGAACAGGCGCACGCGCCCCGCGCCCACCTTCTGCTCGATGCGCGCCTGGTAGTCCCAGAAGCCCGCGCGCACCAGCTCCGCATCCTTGATGTCGAACGCGTGGGTGGTGAGCGAGAGGAGCAGCGCGGAGTAGCTGAAGCGGCCGGCCACGCTGATGCTGGTGCCCGTGGACTCGATGGGGTACTCGATGAAGCCGCCGCTGTTGAGCAGATCCGCGTAGGCCGTGAAGTGGAGTCGGTCCTCGCGTGGGCGTGACAGGCGTCCCTCCACCGCGCCGCCGAGCACGCGTCCATACTGGACGGGAGGCGCGCCGGGATAGAAGTCCACCGCGTCGAGGAAGTCCGGGTGGATGACCGCGGGCCCCAACAGCAAGTGGTACAGCATGGGGACGCGCACGCCGTCGAGGAAGAAGCCCGTGGCCGCGGGCTGGCTGCCGCGTACGACGGGATAGCTGATGCCGGAGGCGATGCTGCCCACGCCCGGCATCAACATCACCACGCGGAAGGGGTCACCCATGGTGCCGGGCACCTCGCGAATCTCCTGCTCATGGAGGGTGATGCGGGTGACCTCGGTGCGTGGCCGGTCGTCGCGGACCACGGTCTCGTAAGGATTCACCACGCCGGGTTGCAGGCGATAGACGACCTCGACCACCTGGCCGGTGGTGAGCGTCTCCTCGAAGGTGGCGGGCTTGTGTCCCGGCGCGCGCACCTCGATGCGATGCGCGCCCGCGGAGGTGCCCAGGGTGAAGCGGCCTTCCGTGTCGGTGGTGGCGGCGGGGGTGGCGCTGCCGTCGAGGAAGAGCGTGGCATCCACGAGGGGGCGCCGAGTGCCGCGCGCGCGCACCACGCCGGAGACGCGGGAGACCGCGACCTCGACGGGGCGGGGTGGCTCGAAGCGATAGACGAAGGGCAGGCGCACGGAGACGGGCGTGCCCCCCAGCGTGGCGGGAGTGAAGCGCAGCCCGGGCGCGGCGGCGAGGGCGGCGTCGGTGAGGCGTGGCTCGCTCGGGGCTTGGACGACCTTCGTTTCAGAGACGTGGCCTTGCTCGTCCACGAGCAGCTCCAGCGTCACCTCGCCCGGAGTGCCCTCCAACCCTTGTGGCCACGCGGCGGGCGAGTCGGCCAGGAGGGTGGGCGGGACGAGCACCGCCTCGCCTCCGGTGGGTGGGAGGCCCAGGCGCTGGGCATCCTCCGTGGAGATGCCCGTGCCCCCATCCGTGGCATGAACATCCACCTCGACTTGTCTGGGCGCACTCGTGCCGGAGGGGACACCTTGGGCGTGGGATGTCGAGGCGAGCGCGAGCGATGCGAGCAGGAGGAGCGCGACGACGCGGGGAGAAGGCATGGGCCCGGTGCAACACCGGTCGGCCTCGCAACTGTTACCGACCCGGTCGATTTATTTTCCGCCCCGCCGAACTCCGGCGGAACAGCTGGGGTCGTGGCCGACCTGAACCTCCGGAAACTAACCGACCGCGTTCTTCTTGTTGTGGAAGAGCGAGTCCCCCAGTCGGCACACGTTCTTGCCTTCGAATTTCACGTCGAAGGAATACAGCATGAACTCGGCGGCTCCTTGGGTGGAGCCACTCATGACTCCACCTCCGGCGGTCCCGGCGTCGTCTCCCGACGACTTCTTGTACTGAGCCCCTTTGACCATCGGCATCTTCCCGTTGACCTGAACGGTCTTGGGGCCCTTGTCCGCGTCCGAGCTCATCGCGACGTTTGGATAGGGAATGGGAATGGGGCCACCCGGGCTCGGGGTCTTGCATACATCTGGAAAGGCGATGCTCTGCCCGCCGCTGTCCTCCGCGGCGATCCCTCGGCCATTGGCGTAGACCTTTGCACCCATGAGGCGTCTCCCGCGTGCTGTGAAGGTGTCTCTACGTCTCGTCCCGAGGCGCGGCGTCCAACGGAATCAGGCGCACGCCGCGAAGCCCCGCGGCCGCTACTGCCTGCCGAACCTTCTCCGAGACGAGGATGGTCAGCGTTGACTCGGCCAGCCGGAACATGGGCACGCCCATCGTCTTCGCCTCATCCAGCACGAGCCTGTCGAACTTCATCAGGGGCGGTTCGTGGTCGGGTAGGTACTGGGATTGCTCCAGATCCGCGCAGGCAATCCGGCCGAGGATATTGACGGCCCGGTAGTCGGTGTACGTCTTCCCCTGCGTGGGATGAACCAGCTCCACCTTGTAGAGGTCCATGTTCTTCACCCCCGCGCTCTTGAGCGCATCGATGAGCCGGGTGGAGAAGATGGGGATGGTGAGGATGAGGTCCGGCGGTGGGGCCGCGCTCTCGGGATGAAGCTCACAGCGGATGGGTTCCTCGACCTGCGCTTTGCTGCGCACCCCCATGGTCCAAGGCACTTCTGCTGTCGGTGTCGACGACAGGCCAGCGAAGTTCGGGGAGTATGGTTCGTTGGTCAGCCGGTAATACACGTTAGGCCCTCCGTGGGGTCTCAGGTCTTACGAGAGATGCCGCCCTTGCTGTTGAGTGTAATCTTCTCCGACATGAGTGACTGCGTCACATGGTAGGCCAGCGGCGAGACCCAGACCGTCCAATGATCTGGGCGACCTGTGAAGCAGCTCTTGAAGGAGGAGGACGCCGCGTTGATCTTCGCCACCAATGCGTAGGGCGGGTAGTGCTTGCCATCGTCGGACTTCGAGCGCTTGCAGACGTAGTGGTAGTTCAACATCAGGTCGCCCAGGTTGTTGCAGGACGCCAGGGCTTCGTCATTGTAGGAAGCCGTCGCTCCGGAGGCCGTCGGGTAGCTTGCCTTGTGGTCAACGTAGTGCATCTGGAGCCACGTCGCGAGCATCACTGTCTCTCCGATGCTCTGCTGGGCCGGGTTGCTGAGTTGGCTCCATTTTCTGCCGTAGAAATCTCGCAGCGCTATTTTCTGGTCCGGCGTGGAGAGTGCCGGCGCTGCGGTCGGATCCTTGAGGCGAGCCTCGCGGAGTTCCGAGACCTTCCGCTTGCGCATCCAATAGATGTCCGGAAGGTGAGGAAGGAAGATGCCATTGAGGGCACCATCAATGGTGTAGCCAATGTCTTGTTTGATTTTCCCTTTGCTCTCGCGTGTCCACGTCTCCAGCTTCGACTTCGCCATCACCGCATCGCCTGGAATGATGTGGTGGGGGGCTGCGGCCATC
The DNA here is from genome assembly GCF_019039035.1 of Citreicoccus inhibens. GTDB lineage: Bacteria > Myxococcota > Myxococcia > Myxococcales > Myxococcaceae > Citreicoccus > Citreicoccus inhibens. The sequence continues at coordinate 201,268 of NZ_JAHNZT010000009.1, forward strand.
TCGACCTCGAAGTCCTCGAGGATTCCTGCGGCGGCGTGCCAGCCTGTTGTTGGGTCATTCCCTCCAGGGATTGGATGGATGGGACCCACGGATGGATCCGAGGCGATCTCCCGCGCGGGGCTCAAGAGGTTCTTCCGGAGTTCCTCCTCATCTTTCTGCGCGCCGTGTTTGGTCTTGTAGTTGCGCAGCTTGGGCTCGTTGTTCTTGCAGAAGAGACAGTCATCCGGGTGTGCGTCCCCCATATCCGGTGGGACGATGTCCTCACCAAACTCTGGCATGACCCTGACCTCCTGGCTCTACTGCTCGCAGCAGCACGGCGGCTCGCTCCTCGTGGTCGGAGGAGCAGGATACAAGGCAGGGCCCCTTTCTGTACCCGCGCTGCAGGCCTATCGCGGCCAACGCCAGCATGAGCGCCCCGAGCCCCGCCCCGGGATCGCCGAGGTTCTCCACGGGATGCTCAATCTTCAGGACGTCGTGGAATCGCCGCTGGAAGCGCACCTGCCCGACTCCCCATTCCTTTGCCCAGAAGCTCTCGCCATTGAAGCCCAAGTACGCCGTGCGCACCCGCTCCACCTCCTGCGGCATGCCAGTGAATGCCTCATGGAACGCGGCGGAGAGCCCCTCGCCTCGGTAGGGCACTTGGCTGTCTCGGTGCCCCGGTTCCCGTCCAATGCCCATTCCGAAGATTTCTCCCAACGGCGCTTTTCTTCTTCGTCGTGCAGTCCCCGAAGGGGCGAGCCATAGGAATCCAGCCCCTTCGCCAGGGATGAACGTGTCGGAGGGGCGAGTGCCCGCAATCCGACAATCCGCTTCGAGGCCCGCCAGTACCGTCGGGTCGATGAGAGAGTCGACTCCACCTACGATGACGTCCTGGCCTTTCCCCGCGGAGAGGTACCCAAGAGCTTCAGCGAGCGCCCAGAGCCCCGCGGCTCGTCCGCAAGGAATGACCCTGCTTGCGTTGGGCGAGATGCGTGCCCCGCTCGCATGGATCAACTCCCGAAGGAACACGTCCCCTGTGCCATGAGGTCCAGCCATGTCCTCAGGCAGGCCCAGGAACAACGCGGCGGTGTTCGACTCACTCGCAGCCTCCTTCAAGGCGGAGAGGGCAAGTCGCAGCATTCGCTCCTCGCGATAGGGGAAGGAACTCGGAGGGGTAGGAGAGTCCGGCAGCGGATTGAGGAAGCCCGCAACGAAGGGGCGGAAGTGAAGGTCCAGCATGGCGGTCTCTCGGGTGCGGACGATGCCGGCCCGAATCGCCGCGGCGGTGGTTGGCGCAGTGAGGCCCACCGGGGTCGCCATTCCGACCGCCAGTATCTCCACGGAGCGCGTCAACATGCGGCAGCTCGGGCGAAATGCTGCCTCCTGGCTTCGTGCTCCATCCCATTCATCTCGATTCTCCCGGCGCAGGTCGCCCAACCCCCGTCGCGAACGTCGAGCCTCGGGAGTATAACACGGTACCGGCCAATCTCAGGCCCGGAGGGGGATACCTTTCATGACCATTCCTTCAGAGAAAGCCGCCACGGAGTCCAATGTGGACGAGGCGCCGCGAGAGCGCATCTGGGGCAGTCGTCTGGGTTGGGTCGTGGGTGTGAACGCGGAAGGGCGCCTTCTGGTGGACTATCGCGGCAACCTGGACGGACCGCTGCTCGCGAAGAGGACCCTGCAGGTGACTCCGGCGGCGGTGAAGGATGCCGTGGCCACCCGACAGACAGCGGTATTGCTTTTCGAGGAGGGGGATCCGCGGCTGCCCTTGCTGATTGGACTGGAGCTGGCCCCCAGCTCGACGCCGCTGCTCGACGCGCTCCTGTCGGAGGACAGTCCCGAGCCACAATCAGAGGCCGCGCCAGCGCTACCCACCGAAGCCCATGTTGATGGGCAGCGTGTGGTCATTGAAGGGAAGGATGAGGTCGTTCTCCAGTGTGGTCAGGCCAGCATCACCCTGCGACGCAATGGCAAGGTTGTCATTCGTGGGGCGTATGTCGAGACGCACGCCTCAGGAGTCAATCGCATCAAGGGTGGTTCGGTTCAGGTGAACTGAGGGGGGCACGATGCTGTTCGATGTCTTCGAGGAGCACCTCGCTGAAGCTGGCTTCCTTTGGACCCAATGGGAGCGGGCTCTGGTTTCTCCTGCCTTCATCCTGGAGGAATCCGCGGCGGTGGAGGAGCGGTTGGTTGCGCATCTGGACGGATTGGTGGTCGCGGGTGCGGCGGCTGTTGAACCCTTGCAGGCTCGCCTGCTGGAGGGAGAAGACCCGGGCGCGGTCTTTGCCTCGGCCTGGGCGCTGCTCTCCTTGGCGCCCGCCTTCGTCCTGGACGTCGTGAAGGCGGGAGAAGGGGCGTATTCGCCCGAGTGTTGGGCTGCGCTGCACCGTGCGCTGGAGTTGGCGGAGGGGCGCGAACTGGAGGCGGCCCTCGCCTCGTGGCTCCATGCAGGAGAGGGGCGTCTTCGTGCGCTCGCGCTCGATGTCTTGAGTTTTCGGGGGAGAGCCCCCGTGGGCGCGGCGCTGGAGTTGTTAGGCCAGTCGGAGGACCTGGCTGTCGCGGCGGCCCTGCGAGCATTGCGGCCTTCGGCCCGGAGTTCGCCTCCTCGGGAGCTTGGGGTGCTCCTGAAGGAGACGCGTCCCGAGATCCGACGGGCTGCCGTGGATGCGGGGCTGATGTTTGGGCTGAGTGAAGCCTTGGCGGCGACCCGCGCGGATGCTGTTTCGGGGACGGGGGCGGTCCGCAAGAGTGCCTGGACGTTGCTGGCGCTGATGGGCGAGGCGCGCGACCTCGAGCGGCTGAGCTCACTCACGACAGACGTGGCCAGCCGCGAGGATGCCCTCTGGGCGTTGGGATACAGCGGGCGCAGAGACGCCGCGGACGCGTGCGTGGTAGCCATGGCCGGACCGACGCGTGTGGCTCAGCTCGCGGGAGAGGCCTTTGCGGCCATCACGGGACTCGTATTGGAGGGGGCCTACGTGATGGAGGAGGACGCCGCTGAAGATGCATTGCCTCCGCTGGAAGAGGATGACCTGGATGCAGACCTATCCCTTCGCCCGGAGGACGCTCTTCCTCGACCCAATCCCGAGGCGGTCGCACACTGGTGGCAGGTGAATCGAAAGGACTTCGTGCCGGGGTCCCGATACCTGAGAGGGCACGTGTTCACGGGCGCGCGATTGCTGGACGCGCTGACCCACGAACCGATGCGGCGGCGGCAGGTGCATGCCTGGGAGCTGATGCTGCGGACCCGGGGGGCTTGGCATGTCGAGGTGCGAGAATTCTCCGTGAAGCAGCAGGTCGCGTTGGAGCGCGCTGCGGAGATTCGTGAGCGTCTCCCCTCGTGGCCTTTTGGGACTTGAGCCGGAGGTCGTCATGTTTCAGTTGCGGAACGAAACGCCCTTCTCGCCCGGCATGTTCTTGTTTCCCGACGCGCAGGGCGTGGACACGGTGTACGTGGTGCTGAAGGCCACGTTCTGTCTGACGGACGGACGGCTGAGCGTTGCGGAACAGCAGACCCCCGTCACCCTGGCGGACACGTACCGAGGAGAGCCAGGGCAGTCGAGCCTACAGGCCGCGAGCGAAGCCCACCTCCTGAGGCCGGGGACCGATGTCTTGGTCGAGGGCGAAGCCCACGCGCCGAAGGGGCGGCCCGTGGATTCATGTCTGGTTCAGGTCCGCGTCGGCCCCGTGCGGCAGGTCATCCAGGTATTTGGGGATCGGACGTGGAAGGGGGGATGGGTTTCACCGAGCCCCTCGACCCCTGAGCCCTTCGCCGTGATGCCCCTCATCTGGGAGCGTGCCTTTGGTGGCACGGTCAGTGCCGGGCAGGCGCAGATGGATGCCGAAACGCGCAACCCCGTGGGACAAGGCTATCGGGGGAAGCGCAGGAGCGCGGACATGGTGGGGCGCGCATTGCCCAACCTGGAGAATCCTCGCCAACTGATTCGCTCTACCGCGGATGCCCCCGCGCCCGTCGGACTGGGGCCTGTTTCGCCATCATGGGAGCCACGCAAGTCATTGGCAGGGACCTACGATGACGCATGGCAGACGCAGCGTGCGCCGTATCTCCCCCGCGATTTCCGAGCGGAGTTCTTTCGCGCATCACCTCCCGCGTTGAGCGCGCACGACGGGTTGATGGGAGGAGAGCAAGTCGAACTGCTCAACCTGTCGCCCTCGGGATTGCTCCGCTTCACGCTCCCGCAGTGCACGGTGGGCGCCACGGTGCGGATCGCTGGCAGAGCGGAGCACCCGCGACTCCTCTTGGAGACGGTTCATCTGTCCCCAACGGAAGGGCGCGTATGTCTGACATGGCGCGGCGCGGTTGTTTGTGACAAGCGCGCCCTGAAGGTGGAGGAAGTCCGCTTCCAGTCTCGGGCGATGGCGGGTGTGGCCGCGTGAGCCGCCGGTCAGGCCCTCCCGTCACTCAAACAGGGACAGCTCGCCCAGCCGGCTCATGCCCCATGTATCGATTTGGGTCCCTTTCTGTTGCAGCACGGTGAGTCGGACGTAACGCACGAGCCCAATGTCATTCAGGGGAAAATCCAGGTAGTGGGGCTCGGTTTCGGGATTGAAGGGAGGGTCGCCGTAAGGGCTGTCTTTCGCGCTGTAGTCAGCGATGGTCCCGAAGGTGCGCCAGGTCATGTGCCGTGTAATCTCCACGGCATCGGCAGGCGCCTCCTGGAGGAGGTTCCACTGCTCTCCATCCGCGCTCCCCTCCAGGCGAACCCGCGCGGTGGCCTGGGGCTGCAGGGGGAAATCCAGCGCGCGCACCACGGCCCGCTTCAGTCGCGCGGGAGCGGCCAGCGAGAGCCGAAGCTCCTGGGTCGGGGATGGCCCCCTTGGATCCGAAGACGTCGTATTGAGTCCCACCGCGTCTGGCTTTCCGTCCGTCCAGGGACACACGTCCGAAGGGGAGGGCTGACACGAGGCGCCTCGGCTGACGGGACGGAGCGCGCCAGCCCCGAGCGGAATCCGGCCCGTGCGCCACTCCATGCGGAAGCTCACGTAGCTGCCCTCGGCGCCCAGGGGCTTGAAGCCCCACCCACCCACGGACAGGGCCCGAAGCTGCGCGTCCGGCGCGGCGAAGTCCTCCATCACGTAGGGGTTGGGCTCCCAGGGAGAGGTGACGTCCCACTGGTACCAGAACGTCGCGCTGCCACTGCTCAGCCACACGCTGGGCCGCGGGACGGAGGGCTCCAGCGTGTCTTCCCCGCTGGTGCCGTCGTCGACGGTGAGCGGTGGCTGGGCGGTGATGGGGCGCGTGGGGCTGGGGGGCGCGGGCGCGAAGGTGAGGCGTGGGCCCGGCGTCGCCGCCAGGTTCGCGGCCCAGGGCTGCAAGGGCGGCAGCTCCACGTCGTCATCGAAGAGGAAGGACAGGATGGCGCCCTGGCCCGAGGCGTCCAGCGGGAGGGCCATGCGGAAGCGGTACCCCTCGCCCACGGTCTCGGGGGTGGGGTCGGAGTCGCCCTTGAGGATTTCCAGCGTGAAGTCGCCTGCGTCGTTGGCGGAGATGGACGAGAAGGGCTTGAAGTCCACCGGCCATGAGCCCGTGGAGAAGTCGAAGCCGTGCTGCGAGCGGTCCACGGCGAGCGCCTCGACCGGGTGGCCCGAGCCATCCGCGTTCAGCACGCGGCCGTAGGCGAAGATGGGGTCCTCGAGATAGCGCCCGCAGCCAGCGGCGAAGCTCAACAGGGAGACGGGCAGCAGCAGAGTCGGAGGGTGGACACGATGGAGCTACAACACCGTATCCGCCTCGGGGTGTCCCTCGCTCCCCGCGACACGAACCCGTCACTCAAACAGAGACAGTTCCGCCAGTCGGGTCATGGGAATCATCGTGACCTTGGCCCCCTCCCGTTTCACCACGGTGAGACGGACGTGGCGCACCGGCCCGATGTCCTTCAGGGGGACATCCAGATAGGTGGGCTCGCCATCGGGATTGAACGGTGGGTCGTAAGGGCTGTCTTTCGCGCTGTAGTCGGCGAGGCCCGCGAACGTGTTCCAGGCCGCGTCCTCTGAGAGCGGCGTGACCGGCGTCTCCTGGAGGAGGCTCCACTGTTCTCCATCCGCGCTCCCCTCCAGGAGCACCTGCACCGTGGTCTTGTAGGCCGGGATGAAATCCAGCGCGCGCACCACGGCTCGTGTCAGCCGCGTGGGCGAGGTCAGCGAGAGGGTGAGCGCCTCGGCATGAGGGAGCCGACCCGGATATTGATTGAAGCTCACCACGTCCGCTTTGCCGTCCGTCCAGGGACATCCGTTCGCGGGCGCGGGCTGGCATGCGGCGCCGCGGCTGACGGGACGGAGCGCGCCGGCCACGATGGGAATCCGCGCCGTGCGCCACTCCATGCGGAAGCTCACGTAGCTGCTCTCGGCGCCCAGCGGCTTGAAGCCCCACCCGCCCACGGACACGGTCCGAAGCTGCGCGTCCGGCGCGGCGAAGTCCTCCATCACGTAGGGATTGGGCTCCCAAGGAGAAGTGACGTCCCACTGGTACCAGAACGTCGCGTCGCCACTGTGCAGCCACGCGACGGGCACCGGGCGGGTGGGCTCCACCTTCTGACCGCCGTTGGTGCCGTCGTCGAAGGTGAGCGGCGGCTGGGCGGTGATGGGACGCGTGGGGCTGGGGGGCGCGGGCGCGAAGGTGAGGCGCGGGCCCGGCGTCGCCGCCAGGTTCGCCGCCCAGGGCTGGAGAGGCGGCAGCTCCACGTCGTCATCGAAGGAGAAGGACAGGAAGGCGCCCTGGCCCGAGGCGTCCAGGGGGAGGGCCATGCGGAAGCGGTACCCCTCGTCCACCGTCTCCGGGGTGGGGTCGGAGTCCGCCTTGACGATTTCCAGCGTGAAGTCTCCCGCGTCGTTCGCGGAGACGGACGAGAAGGGCGTGAAGTTCACCGGCCACGCGCTCGTGGTGGAGTCGAAAGCGTGCGGCGAGCGGTCCACGGAGAGCCCTTCAATCTTGCGGCCAGAGCCATCCGCGTTCAGCACGCGGCCGTAGGCGAAGATGGGGTCCTCGAGATTGCGCCCGCAGCCAGCGGCGAGGCTCAACAGGGCGAAGGGCAGGAACAGTCGGGGGCTGGACACGATTTCGCTGCAACACCGCGGGCGCCTCGCGGTGTCACTCGCTCCCCGCGATTCTTGTCCAGAGGGCCGCGAGCCCCTCCCTTTCGTCCACGGACCGACGTCCTTTCCACCTCCTGCCCTCGGAACGTGTGCACCCCGACACGGGGGGCTGCCCCCAAGTCCTGTCGGACTGGAGGTTTACGGGGTGGTGTCCCTACCCTTTTCCACGCCGGATGAAACGCGACCCAGCCCGCGCGTGTCGGCGTGAAGAAGGAGGACGCTCCATGCGCTCGCCCAAGTACGCGCTGCTCATCCAGGGCCTGGAGCACATCCTGGCCGGACGTCAGGCGGAGGCGGCCGAGGCCCTCGCGCTGCTGTACACGCGTCTGGATGTGGCGGCGGAGCCGGAGGACCTGCACTACGTGCTGTTTGCCACGGCGCTGTCCAAGCGGCTCGTCGGAGGCGAGGGCGTGTTCAACCCCTACCTGCGCCCGGAAGCGAGCACGGGCGCGACGGCGCAGATCGACCTGTTCCGCATGCTCGTCACGCACATGCCGCTGGCGTCGGCGGCGGACGCGGTGGCGAATACGGTGCTGGCGGGCTTCCTCAAGGGCCACGACTCGGCCACGTTGCTGGACGTGGGCATCGGGCAGGGGCGGCAGATGCGCACGCTCTTGCGCCTGCTCGCGCGCGAAGGTGCCCTGCCGCGCCGGCTGACCGTGGTGGGCGTGGAGCCGAGCGGGGTGAGCCTCGTCCAGGCGGGAGCGGCGGTGGCCGAGGTGGCGGCGGAGCTGGGCGCCTCGGTGCGCTTCGTGCCGATGGAGCGCCCCGTCGAGGCGGTGGCGGACGTGACGTGGGCGGAGCTGCGCTCGGTGCCGCGACCGCTGGTGGTGAACGCCGCGTTCGCGATGCACCACATCTCGGAGACGACGGCGCGCGCGGGTGAGGCCCGAGACCGGGTGCTGCGGCGGCTGCACGGCCTGGGGCCGCAAGGCGTGGTGCTGTGCGAGCCCAATGTGGACCACCACCGCGTCCCCCCGCGCGAGCGCTTCTTCAATGCGTGGCGACACTTCACGACCGTCTTCCACCTGTTGGATTCGCTGGAGGTGCCCCGAGACGAGCGGGCCGCCATCAAGCGATTCTTCGGGAGGGAGGTGGACGACATCGTGGGGACCGTGGATGACCCGGAGCGCTGCGAGCGCCATGAGACAGCGGCGGCCTGGTGGGAGCGACTGCGCCGCGCGGGCTTCGCGCCCATGAAGGGCCTGGAGCGCCTGCGGCCCGAGGGCGTGCACCCCGCGGTGAAGCTGCGGCCCGAGCCCGGGGTCGTGGGCATCACCTACCGCGACGAGTCCGTGGTGGCGGTGCTGTGCGCCACGCCGCGAGGAGGCTTGGGATGACGGACGAGACCGAGCTGGACGCGCTGGCGCGCCGCGTGGTCGCTCGCTGCCGGGACGTGGGCGCGCGGCTGGCGTTGGCCGAGGCGTGCACCGGCGGCCTCATCGCCGCGCACCTCACGGACGTGCCCGGCGCCTCCGCGGTGGTGGAGCGGGGCTTCGTTCCCTACTCGCACGAGTCGAAGGTGGAGCAGCTCGGGATGTCCCTGGCGTTGTTCCAGACGCATGGCTCGGTGAGCGCGGAGGCCGCGCGCGGCATGGTGCTGGGCGTGTTGGAGCGCTCGCGGGCGGACTGGGCGCTCGCGGAGACTGGCATCGCCGGGCCCACGGGCGGCACCGAGGCCAAGCCAGTGGGGCTCGTCTTCCTCGCCCTCGCGCGCCGCGGCGCCGAGCCCGAGGTGGAGCGCCATGTCTTCCCGGGAGACCGTCGCGCGGTGAGACGCGCCACCGCGGCGCGATGTCTGACATTGCTCATGGAGCGGCTCGCCGTGGATTCGTGAACGCTCGCACCTCCCCTCGGCCGCCTATCCGTGGACGACCTCCTCCTTTATCCTGAGTCGGTTATGCCTGCAAAACCGTAAAATCCAGACTGAAAGGAGAGCCGCGATGTTTCAGGTCGAAGTGGACGGTCAGCACGCCATCGTGGACTTCGTTCTCGATGGGTACGTGCGGGTGGATGAGATGCAGCGGTTCGTCCTGGAGCTGAAGGTGGCGACCGACTCGCTCATGGGGCGTGAAATCAAGATCAAGGCGGACGTGCGCACGTTCAAGCCCGCGTCTCCCGAGGCGGCGGACATGATTCGCCGCGTGCAGGAGTACGGAATCCGCTCCGGGGTGAAGCGGGTGGCGGAGCTGGTGGAGAGTCAGATTGTGGCGCTCCAGCTCAACCGCATCGCCCACGAGAGCGGGACGGACAAGATTCTGCGTCGCTTCTGGCAGGAGTCCGCCGCGCGGTATTGGCTCCTGCACGGCGACGAAGAAGGCGCGAGCGCCTCGTCGGAGCTGTGACCGGCGTGCGGGCTCAGCCGCCCACGCGCGCGAGCGCGGGCATCAGCCGGTACTCGCGCCGGGTCGGGAGGCCTCGCGCGGTGGCGAGGCGCAGCAGGGCGAGCCCCTCGACGAACACCAGGCGCAAGGTCCGCGCCTCGGCGGAGGGGGCCAGGCGCAGGGCGGCCAGCTCGTCACAGTGGGCTTCGTGCTCTCGGCCGCGTGCCTCCAGCGCGGCGTCAAAGGCCTCGGCGTCCTGACTCATCAGCGCGTGGCACACGGCGCGCCGCGCGTCGGGCGCGGACTCCAGGCGCCCCCAGCGGTCGAGCAGGGCCTGGTGCGCCGCGGTGGGGTGGAAGTCCTCCAGGACGAGGAGGTGGAGGAAGTGGGCGTAGAGGAAGTCCTCCTCGTACTCCTCCTCCTGGAGCCAGACCCGCGAGGACAGGCGGGCCAGCTCGCGCGCGAGCGCGTCATGTCCCGAGGCCAGCGCATCGCAGAAGGGCTGTAGGTGGCTGGTGCCCGTGAAGCGCCCGTTGCGGCCACCCTGTCGGGCTGTCATCAAAAGCTGGCGTCGCGCCTCCGCCGAGCGTGTCAGGTGGGCGAAGAAGCCGCGCGTGTCTGTCTCCGTGCGCAGCAGGGCGATGGCTAGCATTTGCTCATGCAATGAGACTTCGTGAAGCAGCCGGATGTGGGCGGCGTCGTTGGCGGGGCTTTGCAGGGCCTCGCTGCGCAAGTCCAGCTCGTAGCGCAGGTGGAGGACCAGGGCATTCAAGGGGGTGGCCGCCGACCGCCAATCCCTGACATCTCGAACCCGCTCGTGCTCCAGTGAGAGCGCGCGTGCTGGGAGGGGCATGGGTGACTCCTTGGCAGGAATCCTGATTATCCTCGAAATGGGAGGTCTGCCCATTCACCCGCCCGAAAGGGCAATCACACGCCCATCACTATCGGACAGTTTCACGCCGCGCCGGCGCGTGACTCCGGAGGGCGGGAGACCCCCTGGGCCGTGATGCGCATCGTGCGCACGGAGTGAAAGCCATCCTCCAAAGCCAGATGCGCCCGCCACATGAGCACCACGCGCTTCGCGTCCGGCTCCAGGATGACCGTGTCCAGGCGGACATCGGGCCTGGCGTCCTCCGCGCCCGTCTGCTCCACCGTGACGACGGGCGTCGGCTGTGCGGGGAGGGAGAAGCCGAGCCGCCCCTGCGGGGTGACGTTCACCAGCATGACGGCCTCGTCGCCGCGCAGGTAGCCCGGCGCCACGAGCCCCGGCGCGCCCGCGTTGAAGAAGCGGCGGTCGAAGTCGGTGGGCAGCAAGGGCTTGCGCGCGGTCTCCCAGGCCTTGTCATACGTGCCCGCGAACGCGGCCCGCGGCTGCCAGTGTGGCGAGGTGAAGCCCACGCCCATGGGCGTCACGCGCTGGCCGAGCTCGCGCAGGGGCTGCGCGGGGTCCTCGAGGTTGGGCAGCATCAGCCCCTCCTCGAAGTTGCGAGGGCTGGCGCGGAAGCCCACGCCCACGGGGTTGCGGGGCTCGAAGCCGTGCTTCTTCGTGTCCGCGTCGCTCTTGTCCCAGCCACCGAAGGCGCGCTCCCACGTCAGCGGGAGCTTTTCGAAGGGGAGGGGCTGGGTCATGCCCACGCGCCCCAGGCTTCGGAACCAGGTCCGCTCGCCCACGACGCGCAGGGCCTTCTTCACGGGCCCCACCTGCAAGGCCACCAGCGTCTCGGTGTCTCCCTTGCGCTGGGTGTAGCCGTGGCCGATGAGCACCACGTCCGTGGCGGGCTTGAAGAAGGCGCACTCGGGCTCGTACTTGTCGCTGGACTCGCCGGGCTTGCCCCAGGGCTCGCCGGCCCACTTCACCGGCTCCTGCTCCGCGGCGAGCATCAGGCGGCCATCGCTCAGCAGGTACGTGGCCTTGATGAGCAGCAGCAGGAGCGGCCGGCCCTCTTCGTCCGCGCAGCCCATGAACTCGCAGATGAAGGGCGTCTCGTTCTCGACCGTGGGATGACCCATGCCACGGTTCTAGCACTGGCGGTGGCGGCCTCGCGCGTCAGCCCATGCGCCGCAGACCGGGGAGGTCCTCGGGGCGCAGCGCCCAACGGGGCAGCTCGGGCGGCGAGGCGCGCGTGCCCACCTGCGTGGCGGGGAAGCCCTCCAGGAGCGCGCCATCCGGGAAGACGGAGCGCTGCTTCACCAGCGCGCCCGCGCCCACGTGGCAGCCCCGGCCCAGGCGCGAGCCGTCGCAGAGGATGGCGCCCGGCTCGATGACCGAGCCCGCGCCGATGTGGCAGCCGTGGAGCATGCACCCCGGCCCCACGATGACGCCGTCCTCCAGCGCCAGCATCGTGTCGGGCAGCAAGTGCAGCACGGTGTTCTCCAGAATCTGCACCCGCGCGCCAATCCGCACCGGCCCGTGCGCATCGCCGAGAATCTTCACGCCCGCGCCGATGATGGCTCCGGCGCCGATGACGACGTCCCCCATCACCTCCGCGGAAGAGAAGAGCGTGGCGGTGGGATGGATGAAGGGGTGCTTGTCTTGAAAGGCATACAACTGTCCCATGGGTGCATCCTCGACACGGTCTCGCGCGGAGAAGGCGGTGAGTGGCTGATAGGTGAGGCTCAGGCCTCCCTCTCGTTGCCGTTCCACGCGGAGCAGGTCCTCGGGGTTTGCGCGGCGGATGATGCGGCCGGGCCTGCCCACCACCACGGACTGGTCCGGGACGGACATGCCGGGCGGGATGACCGTGCCTTCACCGAGGAAGCAGCGGTCGCCCAGCGAGGCTCCCGGCAGCAGGACGGAGCCGTGACCCACTTCGCACAGGTGCCCCACGCGCGCGCCGATGACGAGGCTGCGGTGCCCGATGACGACCTTCTCGCCCACCGTGACGGGCCGCTCCGGCGTGCCCACCATCACCGCGTTCTCGAGCAGCGACGAGCCCGCGCCCAGCTGCACGGCGCCCCCATGCGAGCGCACCACGGCCCCCTGCGCGATGACGGCGCCCGGGCCCACGTGCACCGTGCCGAGCAATCGCGCGGACGAGGCGAGGGTGAGGTGGTGGCCCCCCGCGGCAGGTAAGGGGGCGGGGGCGGGAAGTGGGGCGCTCATCGTGCAGGCAAGCTACACCCGGCGCTCTGACTGAGGCGCCACCCCCCGGCGCAGTATCTCTGTCCACGTGACGACTGAGGGAGCCCTCGCCTCCGGGGAACCCCTTGGCCTGCCTGCCGAGCGGGCCCCTCCTCGGGCCCCGGCGCGCGCGCGTCAGCCCCGGGGGAAGCGCTCGTCGCTGGACGCCGTTTCGCCTTCCTGTAGGAAGGCTCAGGGAGGCAGTCCCCATGGAAGACACATCCCCGGTGAACGGGACCGACGCGCCCGCGAACTCACCGAGGCAAGCGCCCGAGGGCTTCGGCGCCCTGGTGCGGGAGGCCCTGCGAGGCACCCACCTGGACCTGACCCAGCTCCCCTTGAAGCGCGCCATCATCCTGCTGGCGGTGCCCATGGTGCTGGAGATGGTGATGGAGTCCGTGTTCGCCGTGGTCGACGTCTTCTTCGTCGGCCGGCTCGGGGCGGACGCCGTGGCGACGGTGGGGCTCACCGAGTCACTGCTCACCCTGGTCTATGCCGGCGCCATGGGGTTGAGCATCGGCGCCACGGCGATGGTGGCGCGGCGGGTGGGCGAGAAGAACTGGGACCGGGCCGCGCGCACCGCCGTGCAGGCCATGGGGTTGGGGGTGGTGCTGGCGGTGGTGTTGGCGGGGGTGGGCGTCACGTTCGCGCGCCCGATGATGCAGGCGCTGGGCGCCTCGCCGTGGGTGCTGGAGCACGGCGTGCCCTACACCCAGGTGATGCTGGGCGGCGTGGTGAGCATCCTGCTGCTCTTCCTCTTCAATGCCATCTTCCGAGGCGCCGGCGACGCGGCCATCGCCATGCGGGTGCTGTGGCTTGCCAACGGTGTGAACATCCTGTTGGCGCCGTGTCTCATCTTTGGGCTGGGGCCCTTCCCGGCGATGGGCGTGGTGGGTGCGGCGTGGGCCACGACGATTGGCCGAGGCGTGGGCGTGCTGTACCAGCTCTGGAGGCTGGTGCGCGGTGACGGCCGGCTCAAGCTGCGGCGCGAGCACCTGCGATTGGAGTGGGGCACCGTCACGTCGATGCTGCGGCTGTCGGGCGCGGCGGCGTTCCAGAACCTGGTCAACATGTCGAGCTGGGTGGTGTTGATCCGCCTCGTGTCTGGCTTTGGCAGCACGGCGCTGGCCGGCTACACCATCGCCATCCGGTTGGTGATGTTCGCCATGCTCCCGGCGTATGGGCTGGCGAACGCGGCCTCCACGCTGGTGGGGCAGAGCCTGGGCGCGCGTCAGCCCGAGCGGGGCGAGCGCGCGGTGTGGATGGCGGGTCGCTACAACACCGTGTTCCTGGGGTCGTTGGGGTTGCTGTTCTTTGTCTTCGCCACGCCGATCCTCCACTTCTTCTCGCAGGACGCGGAGGTGGTGAGGCAGGGCGTGATGGCCATCCGAATCTTCAGCCTGTTCTTCCTGTGCTGGGGGTTCGGCATGGTGCTCACCACGGCCTTTGACGGCGCGGGAGACACCCTGACGCCCACGCTCATCAACGTGTTTGGCTTCTGGCTCTTGGAGCTGCCGCTCGCCTGGGTTCTGTCTCGGCCGGTGGGGCTGGGGCCGGAGGGCGTGTTCATCGCCGTGTCCGTGTCCTTCGCCTTCATGGCGGCGGCGAGCGTCATCCTCTTCCGCCGGGGACGCTGGAAGCTGCGGGTCGTGTAGCCCGGGCCACACGCCGAGGGGTGGCTCGCCCGGATGCGTGCTTCAGGTTTTCTTTGGACCTGGCGGGCACACTGTCTCCATGGCCGGGAGTCCCTCGTGAGCAGCCGACCCATTCTCGTGGTGGAGGACGATGCCCAACTCGGCGCGCAGGTGGTGGAGCACCTGCACCGCGCTGGCTTCCAGACCGAGTGGTGGCGCGAGGGGCGCCGTTGGCCCGTGGGCGAGCCCGCGCCCTGGGAGTTGGTCATCCTGGACCTCATGCTGCCCGGGACCTACGGGTTGGACTTGCTGAAGGACCTGCGGGCCGGCTCGGACGTGCCCGTGCTCATCCTCAGCGCTCGTGCGGACGCGGGAGACCGCGTGCGCGCGCTGCGGCTGGGCGCGGATGACTACCTCACCAAGCCCTTCTGGCCCGATGAACTCATTGAACGCGTGCGCGCGCGGCTGCGGCGCCCGGTGCTCCAGCGCGAAGGTGAGCAGGTGCGCGTGGGGCCCGTGAAGTTGGATCCGGTGGCGCGCACCGTGGAAGTAGACGACGTGCCGGTGGAGCTGACGCGTGTCGAGTTCGAGCTGCTGGCGGCGCTCGCCCGGCGCGCGGGTTCAGCGGTGAGCCGGAGGTGGTTGGTCGAGCATGCGCTGGACCCCGAGCGCGAGGGCACGGAGCGCACGCTGGACGTCCATGTCTCGCGGCTGCGCAAGAAGCTGGGCCACGAGGGGCTCATCGAGACGGTGTGGGGCATCGGCTATCGCATCGCGGTGCCCGGGAGCGACGCGTGAAGCTGCGGCCGAGGCTCGTCGTCACGGCGCTGGCGTTGACGGTGCCGCTGCTCGCCGCCATCGCCTGGGGACACTGGCTCACCGCCGAGTACGCGCGCGCGCAGACCCTGTCCGACAGCGTGCTCGCGCGGATGCAGGAAGGTGGGCGCGCGAGCTGCGAGGAGCGCCCCACCACTTGGACCCTGGGGCGAATGGCGCCGCCGCTTCGGTTCCCGCCCCACCGCGAGAGCGGAGCGCCCCCGTCCGAGCGACTGGGGCCACCGCCGCACGGCATGCCATGGGAGTCACGAAGCGATACGTCCGCGCCGCCAGGGCCGCGAGGTGACGCGTCCGACCCGGGCGCTCCTCCGTCGGAACACGGGCCGAGCGCGCGGCAGGGACCGAGCCCCTTCGCGCCCGGTGTCTTCGTGGAGGGCCTGCCGCCCGGGACCCAGCTCTACGCCTACGATGCCTCGCTCCACTCTCGAAACCCGGACGCCCCCGAGCTCACGGGCGCGGAGCTGTCCGCCACGGGCAGCACGGCGACTCGGCCCGTGTCCTGGGGAACGGACACCGTGCAGCGCGTGGCGGTGCGGATGCCCTGGAGCACCGGCCCGTGCGCGGTGGTGCTGGCGCAGCGCGTCCCACCGCCGCCAGGGCGAGACGTCCTGCCTCCCGCGGGGCCCACGCTGTTGACCGTGCTGGTGACCATGCTCGCGCTGCTGCTGTCGCTCGGCCCCGTGGTGCGTCGGCTCCGACGCCTGACCGCCAGCGCCCGCGCGCTCTCGTCCTCCGGCTACGAGGGCGAGGTGGACGTGCGCGGCGGCGACGAGGTGAGTGAGCTGGCGCGCGCCTTCGACGAGGCGGCGCGGGAGATTCGCTCGCACCTGGCCCAGCGCGACCGCCGCGAGCGCGCCCTGCGTGGCTTCTTGGAGAACACCACGCACGACGTGAACATCCCGTTGACGGTGTTGCAGGGACACCTCGCGGCGCTGCGCGAGGACGCGGCGCGGGGGGCTCCGGTGGACCGCGAGCGGGTGGCCTCGGCGGTGGACGAGGTGCACTACCTGGGCTCGTTGGTGCAGAACCTCGCGACCGCCGCGCGGCTGGAGGCCGGAGAGCCCTCGCTGCACCGCGCCCCGGTGGACCTCAACGAGGTCGTCCGCCGCTGCGTGGCCCGCCACCGCCCCGTGGCCGCGCAGGGCGGGCTGTCGCTCGAAGGCGCGACCCCCGAGGTCGCCACCTGGGTGGACGCGGACGTCACCCTGGTGGAGCAGGCCGTGGGCAACCTCGTCTCCAATGCGCTGAGGCACAACCGGCCCGGGGGCCACGCCGCCGTGGTGCTCGACACCACCGACGGGGGCTTCCTGCTGCGGGTGCTGGACGACGGGCCCGGCATCCCCGACGAGGAGCTGCCGCGCCTGTCCGAGCGCTACTTCCGGGGCAACGAGGCCCGCACCCGCGCGCCGGGGGGACGGGGAATCGGCCTCCACATCGCCTCCGAGGTCGCTCGCGCCCATGGCTGGCACATGGAGATGGCGCGCGCCGGGCCCGGGGGGCTCCAGGTTGAGCTTGCCGGCCCCACCGTGGCCGGGCGGTAGGTCCAATTCCGACACGTCGACACTTCCGTCGAGACGCGGCTTCCAGGCGCGGGGGGCTTTCCGCCAGACTCCGCGCTTTCGCGGAGGCGCGTCATGGGACTGTGCGGCTGGCTCGTCTTTGGGTTCTTCGCGGGGCTGGTGGCCCGCGCGCTCACGCCGGGAGACCAGAGCCTGGGGTGTCTGGGCACCACGGCGCTGGGCGTGGCGGGCGCGTTCGTGGGGGGCTTCCTGGGCTCGGTGTGGCACGGGGACAACTGGCGGGACCCCGAGCCCGCGGGCTTCCTGGGGTCCGTGCTGGGGGCGGTGGTGTTGCTCTGGCTGGCCCACGTGGCCTTCGGGAGCCGGCGGCGGCGCTAGACGCTCGGAACCGGACGGTGTTCCCCAACGACACTCCTCCCACAGGCCGGGGAATGCGTGTCTCACCAGAGTGTAGTAAGTCGCGCCCCGGGCCCGCGCAGCGGGGGGAATCGTCGCTGCGCCACGCCAAAGGAAAGGCAACGACATGCGGAAGACGTACCTGGTGATGACGATGCTGAGTCTGGCGGCCTGCCAGCCTCAGGGTCAGAAGAAGGAAGGCACTGCGGCGACCTCGACGGCCGCGGCCACCAATCCTCAGACGGAGGAGCAGAAGACGTTCTACGCCCTCGGCCAGTCCATCGGCCGCAGCGTTGGCGTGTTCGACATGTCTCCGGAGGAGCTGGAGTTCGTCAAGGCGGGCATGTCCGCCCAGGTGACGGGCCAGACCGCGGCGGTGGACCTGGAGACCTACGGTCCCAAGCTCCAGGCGCTCGCGGGTGAGCGCCGTCAGCGCAAGGCCAAGGCGGAGAAGGAGAAGTCGGCGAAGTTCCTGGAGGAGAAGGCCAAGGAGACCGGCGCGGTGAAGACCGAGTCGGGCCTCATCTACAAGGAGCTGACGCCTGGCACTGGCGCGTCGCCCGTGGCCACCGACATCGTCAAGGTGAACTACAAGGGCACGCTCCCGGACGGCAAGGAGTTCGACAGCTCCTACAAGCGCGGCGAGCCCGCGCAGTTCCCGCTCCAGGGCGTCATCAAGTGCTGGACCGAGGGCGTGCAGAAGATGAAGGTGGGCGGCAAGGCCCAGCTCGTCTGCCCGTCTGACATTGGCTACGGCGACAACGGCGCGCCCCCGAACATCCCCGGCGGTTCCGCGCTGGTGTTCGAGGTCGAGCTGCTCGAGATCGTGAAGCCGCCGGAGCCGCCCGCGGGCGCCATTCCGAACGCCAACATGGTCCCGGGCGCCAAGCCGGCCGTCCCGGGCAAGCCGTCCGCGCCGCCGGCCCCGAAGGCGGGCACGGCCACGCCGACGAAGTAGTCACGCGGTCCTCTCCTGGGGAGAGTGACAGCACGAGGGCCGGGCGAGGGTCATCCTCCCCCGGCCCTCTTTCATTTCCAGACGCATCCCGGAGGGCACCGCATGCAGGCCAAGCTTCGCTGGAGCCGTGTCGTGTCGTGGTTGGGCGTCGTGCTGGTGTGGAGCGCGTGCGCGACGGGCCGTCCGCACGAGGTTGCCAACGCGCCGTCCCCCACGGGCGCGGTCTCCGAGGAGCAGTTCAAGGCCATGCACCAGCTGCGCACGGACGCGGCGCCCGCGCGCAAGGGGCAGGAGGTGGAGCTGGCCGGGAGCAAGGCCTACCTGAGCCTGCCCGAGGGCGTCTCTGGCCCCATGCCGGGCATCATCGTCATCCACGAGTGGTGGGGCCTGAACGAGCACGTCCAGCACTGGGCGGATCGGCTCGCGGCGGAGGGCTACGCGGCGCTCGCGGTGGACCTGTATGGCGGCAAGGTGGCCACCACGCGGGATGAGGCGCTGTCACTGCTCAAGGCCGTGAACCCCGAGCACGCGCTGGCCACGCTCCAGGCGGCGCAGTCGTTCCTCCAGAAGGACCCGCGCATCCAGGCGCCTCGCACGGGCACCATCGGTTGGTGCTTCGGTGGGGGCTGGTCCCTCACCGCGGCCATGTCGCTGCCCGAGCTGACCGCGGCCGTCATGTACTACGGCACGCCGGTGACGGACGCCCAGCAGCTCTCGCGGATCCACGCGCGGCTGCTCGCCATCTTCGGGACGAAGGATGCCTCCATCCCGCCGGACACCGTGCGCGCCTTCGAGAAGGCGCTGGACGACGCGGGCGTGCAGAGCCGCATCCTGGAGTACGACGCGGGCCATGCCTTCGCCAACCCGTCCGGCGCGGGCTACGACCCGCGAGCGGCGTCGGCGGCCTGGGCGGAGACGTCCCTGTTCTTCCAACGCACGCTGAAGCAGTGAGCGCCACCGCGCTCAGGGAAGCAGTGAGCGCCGGCCGCGCTCAGGGAAGCAGTGAGCGCCACCGCGCTCAATACGGGCGCTGCCCCGCGTAGTTGCCGGGCGGCGCGTAGTCACACACCCAGAGCTCCCAGTTGGGGAACTTGCTCCCGAAGGGCGAGTTCGTCGTGCACTTCTGCGAGGCGCAGCCGAGCCGCGCGGTGTTGCGCCAGACAATCTGGGTGTAGTGGCCGCAGGTCTTCCCATCGGCGCACTTGTTGGTCGCCAGGGTGTAGTCCTTGGCCTCCGAGGCCCAGTTCGTCACCACGTCCTCGGTCTGCCACAGGTCCGGCGTGGCGGCGGCGATGTTCTCGCCATAGTTGCCGCGGTTGGCGTTGTGCTCGAACCTGCACTGCACGGCCCACTTGGCGGCCGTGGTCTCCGCGTCCGTGTCCCAGGTGAGCGCGGGCAGCGCGGGCGTGGGCTGCGGCGTGGCGCCCGCGCGCACGGCGTTGTGCGCGGTGAGCATGTCCTGGACGAACTGCGGATCCGCGTGCGGGGGTGTCCCCGCGTCGCCCTCCGCGCCGGGAGGATCATCGGGCGGGTCCACCGTGGTATCCGAGTCACAGCCGGACAGCAGTGACGTCGCGAGGAGGCCCAGGCTCAGCAGGTGTCGGAGGGGGAGGTGGCGCATGGCCGCGATTATCCGCGTCCGCACACGTCCCTGCACAGGGGCCTGTGCGGTGTGGGGGCTGCTGGACCCCGGACCTACTTCCGGCCGGCCCCCAGACACCCCGTGTTAGGCTTCGCGCGCGGGTCGGAGGTGTCCATGAGCAGCAAGGATTACGAGTCGCGCGCGAACAAGCTCGCTCGGGCGTTGGATGGCGAGGACGAGTTCAGCATCTTCTCCGTCGACCCGGACGCTCGGAAGTTGAAGGTCGAGCTGACGGGCAAGAAGCAGGAGGACGCGCCGCCCCCGCCCGCCCCGGAGAACCCCGCGGAGCAGCCCTCGGAGGAGGGCGCCTTCATGCGGTTGTTCCGCAAGATGTTCAAGGGCTAGGCGACCTGCTCAGTAGGGGCGCTCGCCCACCCAGTTGCCGGGCGGCGCGTAGTCACACACCCAGAGCTGCCACGTGGGCGCGTCCTTGCCGAACGGCGAGTTCTTGGTGCACAGCCGCGTGGCGCAGCCCACCGCCTTCGTGTTTCGCCACACCACCTGCGTGTAATGACCGCACATCTTCCCCCGCGTGCAGGCGTTGCGCGCCAGGTCGAAGTCCGCGGACTCATCCACCCAGCTCTTCACCACCTGCGGCGTCGTCCACGTGTTCGGCGTGGCGGCCGCGAGGTTCTCGCCGAACTCGCCCCGGTTGGGGTTGTGCTCGAAGCGGCACTCCTTCGCCCAGGACTCGGCCTTGCGCGCGGCGTCGTCGGACCAGGTGAGCGCGGGCAGCGCGGGCTTGGGCGTGGGGCGCGCGCGGGCTCGGGCCTGGTTGTGCGCGGCCACCATCTCCTTCTCGAACTCGCGCGTCGCGGCGGGGCGAGGCGCGGGCGCGGGGCGCTGCGCCTTGGCGCCCATGCCACACGCGAGCAGAGGAGACAGGAGGACCACGAGGCACCAGGGGCGAGCGAGGGACACAGGCATGGTCGCAGTATCCGCCGAGGGGCCCACGCGCGCAGCCGCCCCCTCGCGGCGTCTCAGCCCTCCAGCCCCGACAGGGGGCCGGTGCCGTCTCCGAACTGCGAGACGGGCGCCCCCAGGATGCCGAGCATGGAGATGAACAGGTTGGCCAAGGGGTCGCCGCTGTAGCGAAGGTGCCGGTTCGTGTGGAGGGCGCCCCCCGCGCGGCCAGCGATGAGGATGGGCAGGTTCTTGTGCTCGTGGGAGTTGCCGTCCGCGATCTCGCTGGAGAAGTACGCCATGCTGTGATCCAACAGCGTCGCGTCCGACTCCTGCACCGCCTTCAAGCGCTGGACCAGATAGGCGTACTGCTCCACCTCCCATCGGTCGATGGTGGCCAGCGCCTCGAAGTTGGAGGGGAGGTTCTGGTGATGCGAGTAGGTGTGGTGGCCGCTGGTGAGGCCGAGGAAGGGATAGGCCTTGTCGCTGCGCGCGTTGGCCAGCATGAACGTGCAGATGCGGGTGAGGTCACACTGAAAGGCCAGGACCACCAGGTCCATCATGGCCTTGGCCTTCACGCGCACGTCGGTGGTGTCCTCGGGCGCCACGCCGGGCGAGCACGAGGGGCCTTGGGACTCCAGCGCGTTGACGCGCAGCTCCAGCTCGCGCACGCCCGTGAGGTACTCATCCAGCTTGCGGCGGTCCGTGCCGCCGAGCTGCCCCTGGAGTGACTTCGCGTCCTCTCGCACGAAGTCGATGATGCTCAGGCCATAGGCGCGCCGCTTCTCCACCTGCGCTTGCGTGGCGCTGGGGTCGAAGTCCGCGAAGAGGCGGTTGAACACGGCCTGGGGCCGCGTCTCCTTGGGCACGGGCGTGGCGGGCCCCGCCCACGCGATGTTGTTGGCGTAAGGGCACGCATAGCCCGAGTCGCAGTTGCCGATGCCCTTGCCCGCATCGATGCCCAGCTCCAGCGAGGCGAAGCGCGTCGCCTTGCCGACGGCATTCGCCGCGACCTGATCCATGGAGATGCCCGAGTGGATGTCCGTGCCCTCGGTCTTGTAGGCCTTGGCGCAGCTCAGGAAGGCGGACGTCGCCGCGGCGTGGTGCCCATCTCCGTCCGGGCGCCCCGGCGCGTTGGCCAGCCCGCTGATGACGATGAGGTCATCCTTCACGGGCGCCAGGGGTTGGAGCGTGGGCGTCAGCTGCCAGTCGGAGCCCACGGCGGAGGGCGTCCACCGGGGCATGTGGATGCCGCAGGCCGTGTAGAAGACGAAGAGGCGCCGCGGTGCCCCGGCGGGCGTGGCCGCGGCATCGGCGCGGGCTCGGTGCGGGAGCATCTGCTCGAGGAGCGGGAGCGCCAGCAGCGCGCCGGCACCGCGCAGCAGCGTGCGACGGGAGAGGGTGAACTTCTTGCTCATGGCCGTGGGGTCTCCGTCTCGGCGCGCCGGTGGGTGAAGTGATTGCTTTGGATGACGCCGAGGATGTAGTCGCTGAGGCGTCCGCCTCGTGCCTCGGCTTGCTTGACGATGTCGCGCACCGCGCACTGGTCCTTCGTCGTGGTGCCGCGGCCCAGCGCGTACGTCATCAGGTGCTCGGTGAAGCAGGGCGCGAGGTCGGGATCGCTCTTCACGATTTGCCGCATCTGCATCACGCCGGTGAACGTCGTCCCGTCGGGCAGCTCGCCGCTCGAGTCGACGGGCGCGCCGCCTTCCTCCTTCAGGCGCCAGCGGCCCACCGGGTCGAAGTTCTCCAGGCCGAACCCGAGCGGATCCATCAGGCTGTGGCACCCCGCGCACGAGGGCTGGGAGCGATGCATCTTCATGCGCGCCTTGATGTTGAGGCGCGGGTCCACCGTGGTCGGCAGGCCCTCCACGTTGGGCGGCGGTGGCGGTGGCGCCTTGCACAGCAGCTGCTCCAAGACCCAGACGCCGCGCTTCACGGGCGAGGTGCGATCCGGATTGGACGTCACGGTGAGCAGCGAGCCCTGCGCGAGGATGCCCGCGCGCTCGGGCCGGTCTCGGAGGCTGATGCGCTTCAGCTCGTCTCCGCCCACGGGAGGCAGGCCGTAGTGCGCGGCCAGTCGGTCGTTCACGTAGGTGAACGGCGCGTCCAGGAGGTCCTTCATCGTCAGGTCGCTGGTGAGGAACTCGCGGAAGAAGAGCGTGGTCTCCTGGTGCATGGCCACGCGCAGCGGCTCATCGAAGCCGTAGCGCGTATCGGGCTCGGCGGCGTCCAGCGCGCGGGTGTAGAGCCACTGGCCCGCGAAGTTGTCCACCAGCGCCTGGGCCTTCGCGTCACCGAGCATGCGATGCACCTGCCGCTCCAGGACGGCGGGGTCCTGCAACGTGCCGTCGTCCGCCGCGGCGCGCAGCGCTTCATCCGGCATGCTGCTCCAGAGGAAGTAGGACAGGCGGCTCGCCAGTTCGTCGTCGCTCAAGGGGTGCTCGGAGCCCGCGGCGGAGGCCGGGTCCTTCTCCACGCGGAAGAGGAAGTGGGGCGACACGAGCACGGCGCGCAGCGCCAGCTTCAGGCCGACCTCGGGTGAGTCTCCGTGCTGGCGCGCCAGCGCGAGGAAGCCCAGCAAGCGCGTCACCTCCGCGTCCGCCACGGTGCGCCGCCACGCGCGGTGGGCGAAGGCCGCGAGGATGTCGCGCGCGCAGGGCTCGGGCGACAGGGTGTCCATCACGCAGCGCGCGCCCACGTCGCCGCGGGTCCAGGCTTCGTCCACCAGACGCTCCGCCGCGCTGGAGTACTTCTCCATCAGCAGGGGCGACATGCTGAGCACGTCCGCGTTGTTGTCGAAGCCGAAGCCGTGGTCGTCCGCGGGGAAGTCCCGGGCGGGGTGCGTGGTGTCACCCAGCAAGTCCCTCACGGTGTTGTCATATTCGGCACGGTTGAGCCGGTGCAGCGTGACCCGGCCCGGGTCTCTGGCGTCACTGCGGCACATGGCCTCGGGGTCCACGGGGGGGGGATGGGCTGGTTCCTCCGGGAGGGGCGCGTCCGGTCCGGGCAGCACGCGGGCCTTGGGCGGCGTGTTGGATGGACATGCGGCGAGCACCAGCGTGAGCGCCAGTCCCGTCAGTGCCAGCGCGTTTCGTCGACGATTCGTGGAGGTCACGTCGCGCTCCCCCTGCCGTCCCGCGAAGGCGCGGGTCCAACCTCCGCTCAAGCAAGACGCTCACCAACCCCGGGGGTGGTGGCTGGCGGACGGATGAGCGCGTCCGCGGGGCAGGAATGCTCCCCGCGGGTGCCATGGGGCATGTGCTGCGCGAGCGTGGGTTCGGAAGCGAAGTTCTCCGACAGGGAAGGAGAAGCGGCGCGTGTCCTGTGGCCTCGGCGGGAGGGCATGGCTGGGGCCGGGGCGTTCCGGTAGAGGGAGGACGCCATGACCGATTCACGCGCCGCCGACGCTGACGACTACCCGCTGTTGGTGGAGGTGCTGCCGGAGCCGCTGCGCACCCAGGCTCGGGGGATGGCTTCGGGCGAAGTGCTGGAGTGGGTGTTGGACCTGGGGCGTCCGCCCGAGGTCCGCACGGTGCACGGCTCGGCGCGGCTGCGCGAGGAGCCCGTGCGCGAGGAGGAGCTGGAGGCGGTGCTGGCGCGGGTGGGCGCGCTGGGGGAGGACAACCGCGCGGGCGTCGAGCGCACGCTTCACCGAGTGTCGGGTATCCGCAACCGCCGAGGCCGCGTGGTGGGCCTGACGCTGCGGGTGGGGCGGGCGGTGTACGGCACCATCGACATGCTGCGCGACCTCATCGCCTCGGGCCGCAACCTGTTGCTGTTGGGGCGGCCGGGCGTGGGCAAGACGACGAAGCTGCGCGAGGTGGCGCGCGTGCTCGCGGATGACCTGCGCAAGCGGGTGATGGTGGTGGACACCTCCAACGAGATTGGGGGCGATGGGGATGTGCCGCATCCGGGCATTGGGACCGCGCGGCGGATGCAGGTGTCGCGGCCGGATCGCCAGCACGACGTGATGATCGAGGCGGTGGAGAACCACATGCCCGAGGTCATCATCGTGGACGAGATTGGGACGTCGGCGGAGGCGAGCGCGGCACGGACCATCGCGGAGCGCGGGGTGCAGCTGGTGGCGACGGCGCATGGAAACACGCTGGAGAACCTGGTGTTGAACCCCACGCTGTCGGACCTGGTGGGGGGCGTGCACTCGGTGACGTTGAGCGACGACGAGGCGCGCCGGCGCAACACGCAGAAGACCGTCAGTGAGCGCAAGGCGCCGCCCACGTTCGACATCGTGGTGGAGATGGTGAGCCGCGACGAGGTGCGCGTGCATCGGGACACGGCGGACGCGGTGGACCGACTCCTGTCCGGGAGGCCCGTGGGCGGTGAGCCGCGACGTCACGGAGCGGAGCCTTCGTTCACGCCGACCCAGGAGCACCTGGCGAGCGGGAGTGCTCCGGGTCTTGCCGAACCGATGCGGCGCACCGCGCCCGTGGAGCGCGCCGAAGTGGCGTCACCCGCGGAGGTCGTTGCACCCGCGGATGTTCCAGCGACTGTGAGCCCATGGCCTGGGGTCACGCGAGGACCCCAGTTCGTGCGACAGTCGGCGGGAGGAGCGGAGGCCCCTCCGGCGCGCTTCAATCGCGCAGAGGCCGTTCGGGCGACGGGCGTGGTGAACGCGCAAGGCGAACCCACCCGCATCCATCCCCACGGCGTGAGCCGGGACGTGCTCCAGCGCGTGCTGCGCGAGCTGCCAGTGGACGTGAAGCTGGTGAGCCGATTGGAGTCGGCGGACCTCGTGGTGTCCTTGCGCGCGAAGGCGAATGACCCCCGCATGCGGCGGATCGTGGCGCTGACGGGCGCGCGCGTGGCGGAGGTGCGCCGCGACAGCACCGCCGAGCTGCGCCGGGCGCTGCGCGACGTCTTCATGATTCTGGAAGGCGTGGACTCCGAAGAGGTGCGCGAGGCCGTGGCGGAGGCGGAGCAAGCCATCCAGCGGGTGCTGCGCGAAGGGGTCGTGGTGGCGCTCGCGCCGCGGTCCTCTCGGGTGCGCAAGCTTCAGCATCGACTGGTGGCGCGCTATCCGCTGGAGACCGTGAGCCACGGCAGCGAACCCGCGAGACACCTCACCCTGTATCCGGTGGGCGCGGAGCTCGAAGCCGAAGCCGCCCGCCTGCGAGACCCCGGCGATGACGACTCAGCCGCGCCGCTCGACCCCGCCGAGCCCTGATGGCTCCGGCGCGATGCTCGGAGGAGGAGCCCGGGGCCGGAGGACACATGGGGTGTGCCCCCCGGCCTGAATCGGGCTTGCGCTACGGCGCGTCCTTCGCCGTGCGGGTGTTCTTCGAGGCGCTTCCGTCGAGGAAGGCCCGGTAGGCGTCGAAGCCGTAGGGGCGTCCGAGGAAGTCCTTCGCCAGCTCGGCGGCGGGCTTGGCGCCACCGGGCTCCAGCACCGTGTGGCGGTACTTCATCGCCGTGTCCCGGTCCAGGTAGCCGTGCTTCACGAACTCCGTCTCCAGGTCCTTCGCGATGACCGAGGACCAGAGGTACGTGTAGTACGCGGCCGAGTACCCATCCAGGTGACCGAACGCGAGCTCGAAGTGGGTGCCGTCGCGGTACT
The DNA here is from genome assembly GCF_019039035.1 of Citreicoccus inhibens. Taxonomy (GTDB): domain Bacteria; phylum Myxococcota; class Myxococcia; order Myxococcales; family Myxococcaceae; genus Citreicoccus; species Citreicoccus inhibens. The sequence continues at coordinate 227,273 of NZ_JAHNZT010000009.1, forward strand.
CGTGGCGGAACGGGCTGAGCTTCTTCTGCAGCTCACTCTGCACACCCGACAAGTCGAAGCCCGGGTCGCGCGAGTAGTACGCGAGGCTCAGCGCGGACAGGAAGAGCTGGCGACGCGCCCACAGGCCCTGGCCGAACTCCTTCGACGCGCGCAGCTTCTCCACCAGGTCCGCCGGGATGGGCTCGTGCGTCTGGTAGTGCCTGGCGAACTCCTTGAGCACCTCGGGCTGCTGCGCCCACTGCTGGAGCAGCATGGACGGCGTCTCCACGAAGTCCCACTCGGTGCGGATGCCCGTGATGCCGCTCCACTGCTGGTGCCCGGAGAAGATGGCGTGCAGCAGGTGGCCGAACTCGTGGAAGAACGTCTCCACCTCGTCGTGCGTCATCAGCTCGCCGGGGCGCGCGAAGTTGCACACGAGCACGCCTTCCGGATAGCGCTTGCCGCTCTGGCCCGACACCAGGTCGAACTGGGCCGCGTGCTTGTACTTGTCGTCGCGCGGATGCATGTCCAGGTAGATGCGGCCGAGCAGCTTGCCGCCGTCCACCACGTCATAGGTCTCCACGTCCGTGTGCCAGACCTTGGCGTCCTTCACCGGCTGGAACGTGATGCCCCACAGCCGCGAGGTGATGCCCAGCACGCCTTCCTTCACCTGCGCGTACTCGAAATACGGACGCACCGCCTGCGAGTCGAACCCGAAGCGCTCCGAGCGCAGCCGGTCCTCGTAGTAGTCCTGGTCCCACGGGTCCACCGCCGTGGCGCCACGCACGTCCTTCTTCTTGCGCGCCAGCAGGTCCGCCATCTCCTGCTTCGCGCGGGCCTCGGTGGCGCCGGAGAGCTGGTCGATGAAGTCCGCCGCCGCCTGCTGCGTGCGCGTCATGCGCGTCTCGGTCGTGTACGCGGCCCAGTTCGCGTAACCCAGCAGCGTGGCCAGCTCGTGCCGCTTCGCGATGAGCTGCGTGAGCACCTCCTGGTTCTTCGGGAACGCACGCTGGCGGTAGGTGCGCCACAGCCGCTCACGCGCCTTGGCGTTCTTCGCGTACGTCATGAACGGGAAGTAGTCCGGGTAGTTGGTGGTGATGGCCACCTTGCCGTCCTTCCCCGCGGGGTGGGACGCCCGGTAGTCCTCCGGCAGCCCGTCCATCTCCTTGACCGTGAACGTCGCGGTGCGCACGTCCTCCGCGATGTTCTTCCCGAACTCCTGCCCCAGCTTGAGGATGGCCTCGTTGAGCGCCTTCACCTTCTCGCGCGTGGGCTCGTCCCGGTCCACGCCCGAGCGACGGAAGTCGAGCAGCACGCGCTGGAGCCAGTACTGCGTGGGGCCATCCGCCTTGGACAGGTCCACCAGGGACAGCGCGTCGTAGACGCTCCGGTCCTGGGAGATCTCCACGTTGACGGCGTCCACGTCCTGCTCGCACGCGCGGGCGGCGTCGCGCATGGCGGCGTCCGGCAGCACCTCGCGACCCAGGCCGGAGCGGTTGGTCGCGTTGAAGAGCGACGCCATCGCCTCGTCATAGGCGGCCAGCACGGCCGGCCCGTTCGTCCTTGCGTTGAGCTTCTTCAGCGAGGCCACCTGCGCCCGCGCCCGCTCGATGTCGGCGGTGCACGCGGCGGTGAATGCCGCGGGGGTGCCGGAGAGCAGCTCGGACCCCCGGGGAGGCGGCAAGGGCTTGGGCGCGGAGTTGGCGGCCTTGAGCTTCGCCTGCAACTCGGGCTTGTGGGCGATGCTGCCATTCGAGCAAGCCGTGGCGGCCAGCGCGGCCGTCAGGGTCAGGGCAGAGAGTCGTTTCAAAGGGGGCTCCTTCCAGGGGCATCGGAAACGCCAGGGCTTCATGCCACATCCCCGGTGGCCTCGGCCCGCACTCGATGGAATCGCTCGCTCGGCGGGTGCCCTGGCCGAGCGGGCCATGCCCACGCCGCGTGTCGCATGGCTCACACTGCTCGGACGGGGCTTTCCGCGCCTGGGCCGGCCACGCGGGGCGGGCGCTCGAGAGCGGGTGCGTCATGGCTTCGTGACGCAACCCGCCTTGTGCGCCGAGGCAGAGGCCCGCTACTGGCTGCGGTTGATTTCGGGGTCAATCACCTGGCCGGAGAGACGCAACACCATGCGGAAGATGCTCGGTGCGGTCGCGACGTTGATGCTGTGGGCATGTGGCGGAGCGGGCGGGGCGCCGGAGTCAGCGCCGAAGACAGAGGGGTTGTCGCTGTCCACCGAGCCGGGCGTGACGCAGGGGTCGTTCGTGCGCACCGGCGCCGAGGTGACGTTCTCTTCGCGCGAGGTGGAGTCCGGGGTCTACCGGCTGGAGCTGCGGCTGCACGGCATGACGCTGACCGGGCTGTTGGATCCAGCCAACGGCGTGTCGACGATGGACGGCTTCGCGGATGGCAACGCGCAGGACACGCAGCTGTTGGACGCGGATCGCGAGCTGGTGTCCGCGCTCTACGCCGAGCTGAACACGGCGCTGCCCGCGGGTGACGCGGCGGCGCCGGAGGCCATGTACCTGCGGCGCGCGGTGGGCTTGTGGGCCGAGAACCCCACCACCGTCGAGCTGAAGCGACTGGTGATGGGCGAGCAGGGCCGCGGCTACACCATGTTGTGCAGCTATGCGAAGTGCAACGGCAAGTTCACGGGGAGCTGCGGCGGCGTCTACAACTGGTACTCGTATGCGAAGCACGACTGCAACAAGGGTGGCTTTGATTGGGCGGGCAACCAGCAGATCGCCCAGCTCGGTGACCACACGTCGTGCAGCGGTGACGAGTACTACCTGAGCGGCAGCACGTGGCTGTGCGGCGAGCCCGACCACTGGTCGCGCCCGAAGGTCATGGGCATCTGCTGGGGCCGCTGCGGCGGTGGCTGTGGTGGTGACACCCAGTACACGCTGGACGCCACGAACCACGACGGCTGCGTGCGCAACGGCCACATGCTGGCGAGCGCCTACTGCGACGACCAGTTCGTCTCCGCGAGCGACGACGAGCTGTTCGCGCCCAACTGCTACTGAGCCCTGCATCCGTGGCGCGGCGTTGGGGTGACAAGGTGTGGGCCGCGGGGTGGGCGCTCCTGGCGCTCGCCTGCGCGCCCACGACGTCCGTGAAGGCGGAGGCGGGAGAAGCGGCGGTGCGTCGCTTCTTCGCCGCGTTGCCTTCGCGGGACTGCGCGGTGCTGGAGCCGATGCTCGCCACCGGCGGCGGGGCGCGTCCGTGCGAGGACACGGTGCGCGAGCTGCGCGAGCATGGGCTCATGCTCGAAGAGGTTCTCGAGGCCAAGGTGGACGGGCGCGATCCGAACGCGGTGCTCGTGCGGGCGCGGATGTCGAGTGATGGAGCGGTGCGGCGCGAGCCGTATCTCTTGAGGGTGGAGCAGCAGGCGGGGAGCTGGCGCCTGCGGCTGTGAGTCGCCATTCGCGCGGGCCCTTCAACAGGGTGCGCGCGTCGGACCGGGTGTGATGCGAATCCGTTATCGCTTGTTGTGGGCTGGCGTGGCGGTGTTGGGGATGGCGGTGCTCGCGGTGTGGCTGTGGCCCTCGCCGAGCGCGCCGCTGCCCCCGGCCCCGGTGATGGCGGACGCGCCGATGGCCGCTCCTCGCCCGCCGGAGCCTGCGCCGGGTCCGCGCCCGGTGGCGGTGCCCGCCGCGCCGCGTCCCGTCACGGGCGAGTCGACGGAGGCTCGAGCCACGGTGGTTCCGCCGCGCCCGGGAGATGTCCCGCCCGAGCCGGAGGTCTCGAATCCCCCCCCGCAGCAGAACGACCCCATCGAGCCGGAGAAGCCCCAGACGGCGCGCTGGCGTCTGGCGAAGACGGAGCGCATCACCGCGGTGCTGGGACGGGACGTGGAGCGACTGGAGCGCGAGCGGGAGATGGCGGACTCTCGAGGCGACAGCGCGCGACGTGAGCAATTGGAGTTGCTCATTCAGCGTCAGCGCGTGCGGCTGAGTGAGCTGCGCGAGGAGGTCGCCACGCTCACCGAGGCCGCCAAGAACGAGCCGCCCGAGGAGTGAGCGGCATCGTGGGTGCGCCGGCGGCTCAGCGGATCAGCGCGCGCTCCAGCTCGGTGGCGCCACGGCGGACTTCGCCGACGCCGGCTTCGGCATCGATGTGCCCCGCGTTGTGGGCGTCCTGAAGCTCCGCGACGAGCTGGGCATAGGCCGCGCTCAGTCCGCCCGCGAGGAGGGCGGGGAGCCATCGCTCGCGCTCCAGTGCCTGCGGGACGACGGGGCGCTCCACGATTCGCTCGAAGACCTTCGCGACGTCCTGCGCCGAGTAACGGCGAGGCCCTTCTGCATGAACGATGCGAGGGGTGCCGGGCGACGGAGGGGGCTCCCCGAGCAGGTCCGCCGCGATGAGCCCCACGTCGGGCGCGGACACGGTGGGGTACAGCTTGGTGACGGGGTGGTGCAGGCTCACGAGGACACCGCGCTCGCGCGCCGCGCGCAGATGGCGCGCACTGTTCTGCATGTGCTCGGCGGAGCGCAGGAAGGTCATGGGCACCGAGGTCTTGCGGAGCCGCGCCTCGAGCCGATGGAAGATGAGGGTGACGCCCGTGCCCGCCGGCACTTGGGCGCCGTAGTCGGAGATGACGACGACGGCACGAGGCCGAGCGATGTCGATGGCGTCGCCCAGCGAGTCGATGATGCGCTGAGCATCCGCGGCGGGGTCGTCGCCGTTCGCACGCAGCGGGCAGATGACGAGGGCGCCCTCCGCACCCTGGAGGGCACGCGCCACGGCCTGGGGATCGAGGAGATCCGCCTGGGCCAGCTCACATCCGAGCTGGGCGAGGCGCTCGCCTCGGGTCATGTCGCGCAGAACGGCTCGGACCGGGAGTCCGCGCCGTCGGAGTTCCGTCGCGGCCGCGCCGCCCACTCTTCCTGTCGCACCAAGGATGACGAACATGCGGGCGAGAATAGAGGGCGACGGCGCGCCCGTCGCGGCCGACCTGCGACGATGCGTGTCGTGGGCGCGCTGTCGAACGGTCCCGTGACACGACTGGGACGCCGCGAAGTTGAGTGGCAGCCCGAGCGCCTGGCGGAAGGCGGGGCGCGACGCGCTGCGTGTGCCGCGCTGTGGGCGCACGACGTTGGAGCGGGTGCGTGGCAAGCCTTGCCCCAACGTGCGATGAGTGAGGCCGCACCGAGGCAAGGAAGGCCGTGCATGGCAGACCGTCCCTGGATCCTGAGCGCGCTGGGGATGATGTGGCTGGCGACCGCCGTGGGGCTGGGGTGTCAGCCCGTCTCCGAGCCGGGCGCGGCAATGGCCACGGGCGTTGCTTCGCGGGCCGTGGTTCAGGGCACGGATGCTCCGGGAGACCCAGCCGCTGTCGCGCTCGTGGCGCGGCGTGCGCGGTGCTCGGGTGAGCCGCCGGTGTTGCTGTGCTCGGGCGCGCTCATCGCGCCGGATGTGGTGCTCACGGCGGCGCACTGTCTCGCGCTTCTCGGGCAGGACGGTGGCTATGAAGTCTTCGTTGGCCAGCGCCTCCTTCCCGCGCCGGATGGGCAGTTCGTGCGGGTGGCTCACGCCCTCTCGCACCCGGGCTACGTGCCGGAGACCCACGAGAACGATGTCGCGCTCCTGCGGCTCGCGCGCGCAGTGGACGTGCCGCCGTTCGTGCTCCCGTCGAGGTCCGGTGGGGGGCCCGCCGTGGGGGATGCGACGCGGGTGCTCGGTTACGGCGACACGAAAGATGCGCAAGCGCCCGCGGGCCTGCGGCGACAGGGCGCGCTGACGGTCACGCGCGTGGATGCACGCGCGTTCCATGCAGGCCCTGCGCCCTCGATGAGCTGCGTGGGTGACAGTGGTGGGCCGGTGCTCTGGGCCCAGTCGGGCCCCGAGGTGCTCGCTGGCATCACGGTGAGCGGTGACGTGGCGTGCCGCACGGAGGCCGTCAACGTGCGAGTGGAGGCCGTCCTGGATGACTTCATCCGGCCGTTCCTCGCGGAGCCCCCGCTGAGCGACACCTCCACGCTGCACCTCGATGCGCTCTGTCGCGAGTCTTGCGCCGATGCTCGCGAATGTCCGTCCGGCCTCGCGTGTGTCGCGTCCGCGGGCGGCCCAGGTCGCTGCGTGTTGTCAGCGCTCCAGGATGGAGACTTCGGTGCGCACTGCGCGGAGGACGCCGCCTGTGCCTCAGGAATCTGCGCGAGGCTCGACTCCGACGGCGCAGAGGCGTGTCGTTGCTTCACGCCGTGCGCCGCGCCGCCCGAGCCCACCGAGGCCCCGGACGCGTCGAAAGCAGAAGGCTGTGCCTCCACGTCGGGTCTGCTGCCTGGGTTGGCAGGTTGGGTCATCCTGGCCACGCGTCGCCGCGCCCGTTCGTCATGGATTGGCTGAATTGCTAGCATTGTGAGTGTTGCTGGATTGTGTGGTCTGCTTTTCGGGCGGCATGTCGCCGCTCGGGAGGAAGCCCTCGATGCGCAATCGATTGCTCGCGGTCTGTCTCACCCTCGTCCAGTTCGCATGTGAAGGAACCCAGCCACCCCTGCCGACTTCCGCGCCCGTCGCACGGGACTCGGGCGAGGACATCCAGGCGGCGCTGCGTGCGTTGCCCTCGGCGGAATCAGCCGGCGCGGGCGAGGAGGGGGTTCCATTCCTCGTGCGAGGTGACCTGGGCCGGGTCGAGGTCTCGGGACAGGCGCTCTCCGCGCGCGACACCGAGGCGCGTGCGAGCGCCGTGCTGGAGTCCATCGCTCCGGTGTTCCGCCTGCGCTCTTCGGAGTTGGTCCTGCGCCGCTCCAGCCAGGACGCGCGCGGTGACACGCATCTGCGCTACGGCCAGAGGCACGAAGGGCTGGAGGTCATCGGACAGGAGCTCATTCTCCACGTGGATGGCTCGGGGCGCGTCTTCGCCGCGAATGGCACGGCGCGCGGAGACGCAGCCGCGCCGGTGCCCTCGGACGCGCGCCTGTCGCCGGCGGAGGCGGGCGTGGTCGCGCTGGGCGCCACGCCGGGAGGCTCGCGCGTGGAGGGGACGCCTCGGCTCGCCTATGTCCGTGCCTCCGCGGAGGCGCGCCTGTCGCTCGTGTTCGAGGCGGTGGTCACCGGCGTGTTCGCGGCGCTGCCCGTGCGTGACCACGTCTATGTCAATGCGCTCGACGGCGCGGTGGTGTCTCGCACCTCGGACATCCACGAGGTGAAAAACCGCCGCATCTACTCCGCCAACGGAGGCTATGCGCTGCCGGGAGCCCTGAAGCGCGCCGAGGGGGGCGTCGCCTCCACGGATGCGGCCGTCAATGCGGCCTACGACAACCTGGGCCGTTTCTACGACTGCTACCAATCCCTCTTCGGGCGTGACTCCTTCAATGGCACGGGCGGCGCGCTGCTGGCGAGCGTCCACTATGGCAGCACCTATGTGAATGCCTATTGGGACGGCACGCAGATGGTCTGCGGTGACAGCCCCACCACGGGGCCGCTGTGCAATGACATGGACATCGTCATGCACGAGTTCACCCATGCCGTGACGCAGTCCGAGTCCAACCTCAGCTACACGGGCGAGCCCGGCGGCCTCAACGAGAGCCTCTCCGACATGGGCGCCGCCTACTGCGAGAGCTGGGTCTTGGGCGGCTCCACGGCGCCAGAGGTCTGGCGCATCGCCGAGGACACCTTCGGTGCGTCTGCCTATTCGTTGGCGGATCCCGCGCGCAATGGTGGCTCGGTGGACTTCTATGGCGACTTCGACGCGAGCGCGGACCCCCACCTGGGCGCGGGCATCCCGGGCCTGGTCTTCTCGCTGCTCGCGCAGGGCGGAACGCATCCGCGCGGGCTCACCTGCAACCCGGTTGCGTCCATCGGACTCACGCGCGCCGCGGTGATTTTCTACATGGCGAACACCAACTACTTCACGCCCACCACCACGTTCGCCCAGGCGAAGGCCCTCACCGAAACGGTGGCGGACACCTATTACGGGCCGACGGTGAAGGCCTCGGTGACCCAGGCGTGGCTGGCCGTGGGCGTGGGGACGGGCCTGGGGGTCGCGTGTCCGCCCGTCGCGCTCGCCAACGGCGTGGGCGTGCGTCAACTCTATGGCGCGCTGGGCAGCTCCACCGCCGTGTACGCCATCACGCTGCCCGCCGGCGCCTCCAACCTGGTGGTGAGCGCCAGCGGAGGCACGGGCGACGCGGACCTCTATCTCCGCTTCGGCGCCGCGCCCACCTCCACGCTGTATGACTGCCGTCCCTATCTCACGGGGACCGCCGAGTCCTGCGTCTACGCCACCCCGGCGGTAGGCACCTACTACGTCATCCTGCGCGGTCGAGACGCCTTCGCCGGCGTCACCCTGCGCGCCTCCTTCACGCGCCCGGATGGCTCCACCGTGCTGTGGGTGCCGGACTTGGCGGGGGCCACTGGCTCGCTCCAGACCTGGAGCTACTCGGCCGTGGCCGGACAGTCCGTCACCTTCTCGCTGTCCCCCGGTCCGTCGGGCGCCACGGGAGACGCGGACCTCTATGTCCGCTTCGGAGGGCCGGCCTCACCCACCCTCTATGACTGCCGTTCCTCCAACAAGGACAACCTGGAGCAGTGCGGTCCGCTGACCCACGCCACGGCGGGCACGTACTCCGTCCTCGTGCACGGGTACTCGGCCTTCACGGGCGTGGACGCGCTGGTGCAGTAACGGCGGCCTGGAATCATCCACTCCGGGAAGATTGCCGGGGCGTGTCGTTCTGCAGGAGCCAGTGAAGGGGCCCGGGCCCCCGAGCGGGCGGATTCCTCACTGACGAGCACACGCCTATGTCCCAGAAAAGCAGTCGTATCGCGGCGGGAGTCGCCGCGAGCGCCCTCCTCATGTCTCCGATAGCGGCCCGGGCCGCTGTCTCCACCGGGCCCATCATCATCATCGACCCGTGTGTCCTCTACACGCTCACCCTCGCGGGCTGCCAGAACCCACAGAACTCCTGTGAGACCGCCGCCCGCGAGCGCGCGAAGACGGACCCGGACGCCACCTGCAACACGCTCATCAAGCAGGCCGCGGATGCACAGGCCGCGACCATGCCGCAGCGCACGGTGGTGGTGCCCACGCTGCGCAAGTCGGACGGCACTTCGGTGACGCCCCCCGAGCCCACCCGCACCGCCGCCATCCAGAAGGATGACCCCAACGGCTACTCCATGAGTGGCCTGGGGTCGTTCTATCTGGGTCAGGTGCACCGCGCGCAGACGTACCTGCCCGAGACGAGCGCGTACTCCGACTATCTGGCCAACTACCGGCAGCAGCAGCGCGACGCGTGGAACGCGAACGGCTACGCGCTCACGTCCTGCTCCGAGTACGTCTACGAGAAGTACTACGACTACAGCGTCTTCGAGGACGCCATCGTGTCGCGCGGCAGTGATTACCGCGGCATCTACAGCGTCGCGTATGCCATTGCCCGCGCGCCCTACTTGCCGCCCGCGTCGGCCATTGGCACGCGAGGCATCTCGGACCCCGTCCAGCGCGGCAAGGACGGCACGCCCTTCTCGCCGGCCATCACGTTCCCGCAGGGCGAGCCGAAGAACCAGTTCTTCACCGTGCCCGTCTCCACGTCCAGCAAGGTGAGCATCCTGAAGGGCGGGACGCAGGACTCCGTGGCCTACGGGCCCAACGGCGTCATCCTCATCTCGATGAAGGACTTGCAGCGCACGCGCCTGGACCTGTCGGGCGTGGCGTTCGAGGACGCGGCGCTCAAGCCGCTCATCGACGCGGGCGCGCACTACTACGATGAGAGCTGGGCGTGGCACAAGCAGATGAACGCGCGCAACGCCTCCGTGCTCGACGAGCAGATGTACGAGCTGGAGCGCAAGCAGGAGGACTTCAGCCAACTGCTCGCCAAGCGCGAGGAACTCGTCAACACCATCGCGTCGATGTTCAACCCGAAGCCGCCGCTGGTGGGCACCGCGCCGCGCTTCACGGACAACTGGTGGAGGGATCCGGTCTGGAACCCGGACCCCATCGCGGTGAACCAGTTCGCGCAGGTGAACATCAACGTGCTGCCGCAGGTGGGCACGCTGGCCGCGCCGACCACGCTCACCTCGACGAACACGCGGGCCGCGACGACCTCGCTCGCGTCGACGAGCACGCAGTCCGCCGTCGTCATCCCGGGCCCCATCATCACCCAGCAGCCGGTGCTCTCGCCCATCAACACGGCGGCGCTCTCCACCATCTGCACCGGCAACCCCATCATCTGCCTGCTCTACCGCCTGGAGGCGCTGGACGGCGCCATCGAGCAGTCGCTGCACGACGCGCAGGCCCTGGGCTGCCTGGACTTCAACACCACCGGCCCCGCGGCGTGTGACTGGTCGCCCAAGCGCTTCGCCAGGCGCGTGCTGGGCCAGTACCAGGTCGAGCGCGAGAAGGGCTTCCAGAAGTGCTCGGACTACACCGACAACGACTTCACCTCGCTCAAGACGAAGGTGATGGCGGCGGGCAGCGTCAACTACCCGTCCACGGACTACACCACCAGCCCCGCGAAGCTGGAGCAGTACTTCGTGCGTCGGGACATCTACCTGAACGCCCTGCGCAACGTGACGGGCGACCTCATCGACCCGGCCACCGGCAAGGCCCGCGTGAAGTGGGAGGCGGGTGACTCGTACAGCATGGGCGACGACACGTTCGGCGCGTCCGCCACGTACAACGTCTCCTTCGAGATGAGCAACCTGGGCCAGAGCGACTGCGCCGCCTCGCCGCGCGCGTACGGCAGCTTCACGGCCACGGGCCGCGCGTTCGGCTCCTCGGTGCAGTTGGTCAGCGCGCTGGCGGACGTGACGGATCAGCACGCCAAGGTGAAGTTGGACGTGCTCGACAACTCCGTCCACCTGGTCAACGTGGACAAGGACATCCCGGTGGGCACGTACAACGTGGTGTCCGGCTCGAAGATGAAGAGCGCCACGTTCGTGCAGGCCGAGGTCACCTTCGTCATCGTCGTGGTGCCCGTGACGCTGGGCGCGAAGGTGGGCGGCACGGTGGGCCTCAACTACGCGGTGGATGCCAAGCACGACGTCACGACGACCAACGGCTGCAAGGTCAACTCCATCGGCGTCAGCGGCACCGTGTCGCCGTTCGCCTCGGTGGACGGTGAGCTGTACGCGGGCGTGGACCTGTTCATCGTGTCCGCGGGCGTGAAGGGCAAGCTCCAGGTGGTGCATGCCTCCATCCCGCTCCAGGCCAGCGCGTCGCTCGTGTACGGCGCGGGTGGCAACAGCGTGCTCACCTTGAACCTGGCCGCGCGCAGCGACCTGAAGTTCACCTTCCTCTCCGGCTCCATCGCCGCGTTCGTGGAAGTGGGCTTCTGCCCGGCCTGCGTCTCCTACGACGCCACGCTCGTGAGCTGGGACGGCCTCCACTACGACATCAACCTCTTCAACAAGTCCGTCGTCGTGCCGCTCGCGGACGTGCAGTACCTCGTGACGCACGCCCTCTGAGGCGCGCGTTCCGAGTCCCCACCTCCGCACGCGCCTGACCTGGCCTGAAGGAAACACCCATGCGCACCCGTCTGCTCATCACCCTCGGCGTCGCCGGGGCCCTTGCCCTGCTGTTGGCCGTGGGACTCGGCCTCTTCTCCGAGTCACCCGCGGTGGTCCCCGACGCCCCCGTCCGCTTCGCCTTCCCGAGCGGAAGGGCCTGGGCGTGGCGCCTGTCGTACGACGCCGCCAGCCACGTGACGCTGTCTGGGACGTCCGGTGCCGCGGGCACCTCGTCCCTGGCCGGGCGCGTGTTGCTGGACGGGCGGCTGGTGCTCAAGGGCCTGGGCAAGCAAGGTGACGCGTGGCGCGTGGGCCTGCGGCTGGAAGACTTGCGGCAGCACTCGTTGCAAGTCTTTGGCAAGGAAGTGCTCCCGGATGCGGCGTCCACCGACGCCATCTTCCAGGGGCGCGAGGCCGTGCTGGAGGTGGGCCCGGAGGGAGACGTGCGCAGCGTCTCCTTCCGGGAGCAGGACCCGTCCCTCTTCAAGAACACCGTGCAGGCCTTGGTGGGGGACCTGCAGGTGGTGTTGCGCGACGGCGAGGCGTGGACGGTGGAGGAGTCCACCTCGCGAGGCCGCGCTCGCACGGGCTACACGCGCCGAGGCGCGGATGATGCGCAGGGCGCGCACCTGGAGAAGCGCCGCGACGTGTACACGGAGGTGGTGGGCCTGGGACAAGGTGGCCCGCTCCGCGTGGACTCACACTTCCTGGCGGACGTGTCGCGCGCCGGGTTGTTGGAGCGACTGGAGGGCGAAGAGACGGTGGAGCGCCTGGGCCCCACGGGCACGGCGCTGGCGGGCACCACGGTGCACCTGCGCCTGGTGCGTGAAGAGGGCGGCGTGGCGCCGGACGCGGCCCCGTCCTCGGTGGTGGCCGAGGCCCAGCAGCGCCTGCCGCCGGGGCGCATGGTGGTGGAGGCCCAGACGCGCGAGAACATGCTGGCGCAGCAGGTGGATGGCCTCACCGTGGAGAAGCTCGATTCCTTGCTGAAGTCCTTCGGCCGCGGCGGCGTGATGCCCGACCACAACCATTTCCTCCTCCAGGCCACGGGCCTCTTGGAGCAGCAGCCCGCGCTGTGCGCGCACATGGTGGACGTCTTCCGAGACCCGGCGATGGGCAGTCAGGGCCGCGCGCTGGTGCTGGACCTGCTGGCCGGCGCGGGCACGCCCGAGGCCCAGGCCGCGTTGGTGGACGCGCTGCGCACCCCCGAGGCCCATGCCGAGCGCTACCACATGATGCTCAGCCGACTGTCGCTGCTCACCGAGCCCACGGTGGAGACGGTGCGCTTCGCCCAGTCACTCTACGGTGGCACCGACGGCGACGTGCACATCGCCAGCGCGTACTCGCTGGGCGCCACCGCGGGCGCGCTCTACCGCAACGCGCATTCCCCCGAGGCGCTGGCCGCAGTGCAGCGAATCGCCTCCGACTTGCGCGACGCGAAGGCCCCGGTGGATCAGGCCCACCTGCTGCTGAGCCTGGGCAACGCGGGCGTGCCCGAGACCGTGGCCACGGTGATGCAGTACGCCCACGCCGACAACGCCGAGGTGCGCGAGGCCGCTGCCAAGGCGCTGCGCAAGGTGCGAGGCCCCGAGGTGGAGAGCGCCCTCATGGGGCTGGCCCACGACGCCGCGGTGCCCGTGCAGGCCACCGCCTTCGAGTCCCTGGGGCGCCAGAAGCTCCAGGCCGATGCGCTGGTGCAACTGCGTGACCTGGCGCTGGCCGGACAGGTGAACGTGCAGAACTACCACGGGCTCGTTTCATTGGTGGAGCCGTACGTCCACACCGAGCCCGCCGTGCGCGACCTGCTCGAGTACCTGCTCACCCAGGACGTGCCGGACCGGCAGATTCGCACCCGCATCCGCGGGCTGCTGGAAGGCTGAGCCCCTCCCCTCGGGGTGGGGCAGGCCCGCCTCAGACGCGGGCCCCTGGTGGGCGGGCTGGCCCTGGAGTTGCTTGGGCGTGGGTACCTTGTCTCCAGGAGCGTCCCTTCGTGGCAGCGGTGCCGCGAGGGTGCGGTCCGCCTGCCTCGGACACACCATGTCCCAGCCTCCCAGCGCGTTCCCCGCCTTGCTGTCCATGCTGCGCCGCCACGGCCTGGTGCCGGCGCTCCTGTGCAGCACCGCCGCCGTGGCCCTGTTGGCCTTCCGGCTGGATTGGAGTCAGGGCGCCAGCTACGTGTTTCTCCTCTGGAATCTCATCCTCGCGTGGCTGCCGTACCTGCTGGCCCTCGCCGCGCGCTGGTTGATGGTGCGCGGGCAGGAGCGCTGGTGGAGCCTGGGGCCGCTCGCCGTCGCGTGGTTGGCCCTCTTCCCCAACGCGCCCTACCTGCTCACGGACTTCATCCACCTGAGCCAGCGGCCCGTCGTGCCGATGTGGTTCGACGCGGCCCTGCTCGCGCTGTTCGCCGCCACCGGGTGGTTGCTCGGGCTGCTGTCGCTGGAGATATGGAAGCACTGGCTTCAGCGCCGCTGGGGGCCCGTGGGGGCGTGGGCCTTCGTCGCGCTCACCTCGCTCTTGTGCGGCTATGGCATCTACCTGGGCCGCGTGGAGCGCTGGAACAGCTGGGACGTGCTGGCGGATCCCCGGCGCCTCTTGTCCGCGGTGCATGCCCACGCCACCGCGCCCGGGGACTTCCCGTACCTGCTCGGGGTGACGGTCCTCTTCGCCGCGCTGCTGCTCCTGTCCTACGCCGCCTTTGAGTCGCTGCGCCTGCGCTTCCGCCGCGCGCAATGGCAGCGGAGCTGACGCCACCCCGGACAGAATGACACCGCCCCCACCCGAGTCGGGCGAGGACGGTGTCGGTGGGACGCGGGGACCTCAGCCGCCGTGCAGCCGCGAGCGCCGACGGGGTCCACCCCGGTGCTTCACGGCCATCTCGCTGGGCGCCTTCTTGCGGCCTTGCAGCGACGTCCTGCGACGGTGGCTCTTGGGCTTGTGCGACTCGGAGGCGGGGCCCAGGGTGGCCCGCTCCAGCGCCCTTCTCAGTTGAATCGCAGCGGCGTCGTCATGGGGCAGCATCCGGCGGCCCTTGCTGGCCTGCTGGCTGGGTTGCGCCGAGTGCGCGCTCACGCGTCGCTTGTTCGTGATGCCTGCCATTCTCGTCCGTACGGCCATGAAGCCCTCCTGCCGTTGAGGTAGGGACGGCGCCTTGGCTTTTCCATCCCCCTCCAGAGGGGAGGACGGGGGCCCCGCTGCGTGTTCGGACGCGCGCGGCACGGCGTCATCCTCTCCCCCCGGAGGAGTGGGCCCCTCCACGGGTCCAACCCGGGGAAGGGCCCGCCGCCCCCGGTGGAAGGTGCTCACGTCAGCGAGCTGGAGCGCTTGCCGCGCTTGGGCGGCCGCGTGCTGAGCGTCTCCGGCGGGAACAGCCAGCCGTCCTCGGTGCGCGAGGCGCTCATCGTGCTCGTCGTCGAGGGCGCCACGCTGACGCCGCGGCAGCCGCGGCACCAGGACTGCGGACGCTGCTCGCCGCGGATGACGCGAAAGCCAAAGTCCTGCTCGGTGGGCCCCACATGCGAGCAGCGCGGGCAGCGACTCAGCGACGTGGTGCCCGTCTCCTTGGCCCGCTGCCGCCCGTGCTCCACCACCAGCGCGAGCGCCGCCGCGAAGCCCAGCCGCCGCTCCGCCGCGACGTGGAACTGGCGCGCCCGCTTCCGCTTCCCCCGACCGAGCACCGGCATGAGGTCCATCCCCCCGAGCAGGTTGCGCTGCTCCAGGACACGCGACGACGGGCTGTTGGCGTTCGAGTGGCTCACGCGACAACTCATACCGAGCCGGTCTGACATGCCCGCGCGACGGGGCACGCCTCAGGCGGGAGGACTGAACAAAAGACCAGCAATCTTCATGGGTTGGGTCATCTCGCGGCCTGGAGTCAGGCGGCGGGGGCGGGGGCCCGGCCGTCTGGCCGTCCCAGCCCGGCGGGGGGCGTGCGCACCGTGGTTCTGATGGCCAGGGAGGCGCGCCATGACCCGTCCGAGCACCGAGTCCGAGTTGCTGTACCGCCGCCACCAGCGGCACGAGTCCCACGTGAACACGACCTACGCGGCCTTCATCCGGCACGTGCGCGAGCTGGCCGAGGTGGAGGAGCCGGTGGCCGAGCGCGCGGCGGTGGCCGTGCTGGGCGCCCTGGAGCGGCGCATCCAGCAATCCCAGGCGAGGAACCTGGAGGCGCAGCTGCCGCGCCGGCTGGTGGAGCTGCTGCCCGCGCAGGAGCTGCGCCCGGAGCGGCCCCTGCGCTTCGGCAAGGAGGTGTTCGTCGACTCCGTGGCGGACGCGCTGCAGAAGCCGCTGGAGGAGGCCGAGTGGCTGGTGCGCTGCGTGTTCCTCGCCCTGCAGGATCAGATCTCCGAGGGCGAGGCGGACGACGTCGCCAGCAACCTGCCCCCGGACCTGCAGGCGCTCTGGCGCATCTCGCAGTGAGCGCGAGGACTACTCGGCGGAGTCCGGCCCGATGGGGCCCGCGCCCGCGCCGTCGCCCACGTTGAACACGGGCGTGCCGCCCGGGAGGCTGGGGTCGTGCGGCAGGCTGCCGCGCGGGCTGCGCAGGTACACGAACGGGGTGGCGAAGAGGAAGTTGCTCACCCGGGACGTGTAGATGTCCGCGTAGCGCTCCACCTGCCGCGCCAGGTGGCTCTTGTCGTTGCCCGCGCGCGTGAGCAGGCCCCAGTGCGGGTTGGACAGCTCGGTGGCGGCGCGGGCCAGCGGGCCAATCTCCGCGTCCAGCGCCTCCAGCTCCGTGCGCAGCTCGGCCAGGCGGGCCACCAGCTCCGTCTCCGGCGTGGTGCCGCGCGGCCCGTACTGGTGGCGCCGGCGCTGCAGCTCCAGGCGCACCTGGCAGCTCTCCGCCTCCAGCCGCTCCTTGCGCTCCATGCGCTCGCCCAGGCGCAGCTCGGTGGCGCGGAAGGCGGCGATGGCGCGCACCTCGTCCTCCAACTCGCGGAGGATGAGCGCGGTGCGCCAGCGCAGCACGTTCTTGCTGACGTGCACGTCGCCGAACATGTGGTCGCCCACGTAGAGGATTTCATCCCCGCTCATGCCCAGGTGCCGCTCCAGCTCCAGCGCGCTGCCGCCGAAGTAGGGCGTGCCCGCCTTGAGCGGCCCCGCGTGCGGCCGCAACAGCGCCTCGCCACCCACCTCCACCACGTCGAAGAGGGCCGAGCGCGTGGTGAAGAACTCGGGCTTGCGCGCGCTGACGATGACCACGTCGAACAGCTGGCGCCACGTCATGCCCGCCGGCAGGTGCCGGTCGAACGCGAAGTGCATCATGGGCTCGGTGTAGGCCCACTCGCTGTTGGTGATGAGCAGGAGCTTCTTGCCCGCGTTCTTCTGGTCCAGGAGCGCCAGCGGCGTCTCCGGGTCATCCAGGACGTAACGCTCCGGGTCCGCGATGATCTCCGCCTTGAGCCGCCCCTGCATGTGCGTGGCGTCCAGGTTCTTGCGCACGTGCTCGTAGAGGTCCGCGTAGCCCATGGGGCCCGGCAGCTGGCCCGCGTCCAGCCGGTCCACGAGCTGCGCGTAGATGCAGGCCTCGGACAGCGAGAAGAGGGTGTTGAGGAACACCCAGCGGCGCTCGGACAGGTCCACCACGATGCGTGCGTAGGCCTCGCGCTGCGCCTCGAACTCCAGGGGGCGCGTGCCGTGCAGGGCCTTCTTCACGAAGCCGAAGCGGTTGGCCTTCAGCAGGTTGCCCGTGGCGGTGTCGATGATGAGCCCGCGGATGGCCAGCATCGGGTCGAATGTCAGGTCGGCGACCGGCCAACCCTGCTCCACCAGGCGGTCCCGGATGTACTCGTAGGCGCGACGCTCCCATGCTTCCACCCGATAATGGATGAGCGTGTAGTCCATGTCGTAGCCCACGGCCTTGATGGCGCGCATGTTGAGGGTGCGGTTACAGAAGAGGCCACGCTCAGGCGGGGGACCGGGAATGTGAGGGCGCATAGGCAGCCCCAGGCTTTGCCCCGGTCGGCGCCAAAAGTCGATGCCCACGTGGGCCGTCCGAGGCTCGGGGGCGTGGAAAGATGCGATACAGGTCGGCCCGAGGGGCCGGAAGCGAAGGGCGCGGAACGATGAAGACGCAGTCGAGCCGGGTGGTGCTGTGGGCGCTGGTGCTGGTGGCCCCGGGCGCGTGGGCGCAGGAGTGGGAGACGGTGACCGAGACGCCGTACGTCGTGAAGGTGCGCCCGCGCCCCGGCACCCAGGCCCGCGAAGTGTGGGCCGAGGGACAGCTCGACGCGAGCGCCGCGGACGTGCAGGCGGCGCTGGAGAACGTGGACACCTACCGCTTCTGGATGCCCTACGTGAAAGAGGCCCGCACGGTGAAGACCGTGGCGGAGGGCGAGCACGTCTCGTACACGCGCCTGGACCTGCCCGTCGTCACGGCGCGCGACTTCATCATCCACGTGGTGCGCGAATCCGGCGTGGCGCCGGATGGCACGGGCGTCTTCGCGCAGCGCTGGTGGGCGGAGCCGGACCTGTTCCCCAGCCGTCGCGACACCGTGCGCGTGCGCCTCAATGAAGGCACCTGGCACGTGGAGCCTCGGGGCGAGCACGCCTCGTATGCCGTCTACCGGTTCTCGGTGGACCCCGCGGGCTCCATCCCGACGTTCCTGGTCAACATGGGCCAGAAGAGCGCGGTGCGAGACACGCTGCGCGCGGTGGAGAAGCGGGCGCAGCAGCTCGCCGCCGAGCGCCAGTCGGGGAAGTGACGTCCGCCGGACGGGTTGGCGCCGAGGGCGGGCGCCCCCATCGTTGAGGGAAGGGGGCTCGCCTCTTCCGTCAACCCATGGCTCGCCTGCACGACAGCCCCCTCCTCGCGTCCGTCTTCGCCAGCATGGGAGAGGGCGTCCTCGTGGTGGATGCGTCCCACCACTTCGTCCTGCTCAACCCCGCCGCCGAGCGCATCCTGGGCCTGGGGCCCGTGGACGTGCCCGTGGAGCAGTGGTCCGAGCACTTCGGGCTGTACCTGCCGGACCAGGCCACGCTCTATCCGCCCGAGCGCCTGCCCGTGGTGCGCGCCCTCCACGGAGAGCTCGTCGATCGCGCCGAGGTCTTCCTGCGCAACGCCGAGCGGCCCTCGGGGGCCTGGCTGCTCGTCAGCGCGCGCCCGGTGCGCGACGAGAACGGGCGGACGCAGGGCGGCTTGTGTGTCTTCAACGACGTCACCGACTTGAAGCGGAGCGAGGAGTCGCTGCGCGCGGGCGAGGAGAAGTACCGCTCGCTCTACAACAACACGCCCGTGATGATGCACTCCATCGACCGCACGGGGCGGCTCATCAGCGTCAGCGATTGTTGGTTGAGCACCCTGGGGTACGAGCGCGCGGAGGTGCTCGGGCGCGACTCGGTGGAGTTCCTCACGGCCGAGTCCCAGCGCTACGCGCGCGACGTCGTCCTGCCCGAGTACTTCAAGACGGGCATCTGCCGGGACGTGCCGTATCAGCTCGTGAAGAAGAACGGGCAGCGCATCGACGTGCTCTTGTCCGCCATCGCGGAGCGCGATGCCTCGGGCCGGGTCAGTCGCTCGCTCGCGGTGCTCATCGACGTGACGGAGCGCAAGCGCGCCGAGCAGGCCCTGCTGGAGAGCGAGACGCGCCTGCGCTCCATCCTGGACAACGCGCCCGCGGTCTTCTTCCTGCTCGACGCGCGGGGGCGCTACATCTTCGTCAACCGCGCGTGGGAGCAGCTGCTGCACCGCACGCGTCAGCAGGTCGCGGGGCGGACCCTCTTCGATGTCTTCCCTCGCGACATCGCCGAGGCCCTCGACCACGCGAACCAGGCCGTCTTCCGCTCTCGCGCGCCCGTTGAGCAGGAGGAGCGCGTGCCGCACGACGACGGCGTCCACGTGCACCTCACGCAGAAGTTCCCGCTCATCGACTCGAACGGCTCGGTGTACGCGATGTGCGGCATCTCCACGGACATCACCGAGCGCAAACGGACGGAGGCCTCCCAGCACTTCCTGGCCGAGGCGAGCCGCGAGCTGGTGACGTCGCTCGACTACGAGACGACGCTCCAGCGCGTCGCCGAGCTGGCCGTGCCGTCGCTCGCGGAGCTGTGCGTGGTGTTCATGCGCTCGGATGGCGCGCGGCTGCGCCCGGTGGCCGTCGCGGACAGCGTCCCCGCGCGCGCGAGCACGGTGCGGGAGTTCCTGGAGGCCCACCCGCCGCGAGTGGACGCGCGGAGGGGGCCGGCTCGCGTGCTGTCCTCGGGGCACGCGGAGTCCTCGCGCGAGTCCCGGGGGCTGCTGGCCGCGAGAGCGCTGGCGGAGCCGCGCTGGGCGGCCGTGGGGGCGCTGCTGGAGCGGCCTTCGCTCGGCGTCCCGTTGCGCGCGCGGGGACGCACCTTGGGCGTGCTGTACCTCGTCTCGCCGCAGCCGGGGCAGGTGTACTCGCGCGAGGAGCTGGCGCTGACCGAGGAGCTGGGGCGCCGGGCCGCGTTCGCCATCGACAACGCGCAGCTCTACTGCTCGGCGCAGGAGTCCATCCGCGCGCGGGATGAGTTCCTCTCCATCGCGTCCCATGAACTCAAGACGCCGCTCACCTCCATGAAGCTGCGCGTGCAGCAGATGGGCGCGGCGCTCGCGAGTACGCCTCGGGGCTTGCCCGTCGTGGCGAAGCTGGCGCGGATGCTGGGCGTCTTCGACGAGCAGCTCAAGCGCTTGTCCCAACTGGTGGACCACCTGCTGGATGTCTCGCGGGTCAACGAGCGCCGGCTCGCACTTCGCCTGGAGCCGCTGGACCTGTCAGAGGTGGCACGTCAGGTGGCGAGTCACGTCGCCGAGCAGCTCGACAAGGCGGAGTGCGCCTTCGAATTGGTGGCGCCGGAGCCCGTGTTGGGGCGGTGGGACCGTCTGCGGATGGAGCAGGTCATGCTCAACCTGCTGACCAACGCGATGAAGTACGGCGCGGGGCACCCCATCCAGATGGAGGTAGCGCCCCACGCGCACAAGGCCTGGCTCGTGGTGAGGGACCACGGCATGGGCATCCCGCATGAGGCGCAGGGCCGCATCTTCGCGCGCTTCGAGCGCGCCGCGTCCCGCAACTACGGCGGGCTGGGACTGGGCCTCTTCATCACGCGCCAGATTGTGGAGGCGCACGGCGGAGACATCTGGGTGGAGAGCGAGCCGGGACAGGGCTCCACCTTCGTCGTGGAACTCCCGCTGGAGCCTGTCCCGGCCCGGACCCCTGTCAGAGCTGAGGGAACCGCACCCCGGGGACGGTGAAGAGCCGCGCGCCGTCTCGGTCCCTCAACTCCACCGTGTACTCGCCGAGGAGCGTGTCTGGCCGCGCCTCCACCTCCACCACGATGGGCACTTTCGATTGCTCACGCAGCGGCGCTTCTTGGGAGACCGTCGCCTTCGCGAATTCGTTGCCATGCGTGGCGCGGACGGTGGCGTGAGTGGGGACTCGCGAGAGGGGGAGGTCTTGCTCTCGAATGAAGACGACCACGGCGACGCGCTCGCTGGCGCGAAGGCTCAGGAGCGAGTCGACAGGAGGCATGTCCGACGCGCGGAGGATGGAGTCCGTGTGGCGCAACTGTGTTTTGACTCCGCGCGGGTCAACCCCACCTTGGCTGAACACCTCGTCGAGTCCGCCGGGATTCGTCCCCGGGCGAAGGCACTGCGCCGCTTCGGGGCCCGAGGAGGGGGACGAGGCCAGCCGGATCCGAACCTCGTCATCGGGCCCGACCGCGTGAACGACCAGCCGCAGCCGCGTGTGAGCTGGGACCGCGCCTTGGGCGAAGCGCACGTCGAGCCACAGGCGCGTGTCCTCATTCAGTGACCCTGTGGGCAGCAGGACGAGTGTGTCAGAAGTCACCGCGACATCGTCGAAGTGCACCGAGTCCCTGGGGGACAGGGACTCGGAGGCCAGGGGCTGTGCGAAGCGCAGGGTGATGGCGCGCCCGGGTTGGATGTGGATCTCGGGTGCACCCGTGTCCTGCGCCGGAGGCGGTGCGAGGGGACGAGGCTCGAGTGAGACCTGGGGCGTATCGGGACGGAATGTCTCGGTGGTCAGGAGCAGCGCCACGAGGCACCCGCCAAGAGATGCGGGCACAGACGGGGTTCCTGGCTCAGTCGAACTTGGGGAAGACGGGGAAGGTCGAGTCGATGCCAGCGGAGTTCGCCTCGCCGTTGGGGTGACGGGCGAGGCCCACTTGGATGTCTTCGCCATCGGTGGTCCAGGCGTCGAAGCAGACGGGGACGACACGACCCGTGGCGTCCTGTGCCTTCGTGAAACGGATGAAGACGCGCGTCTCAGAGAAGATGAACGTTCCCTTCAGCAGCAGGTTCATGGGGATGCGGTTCAGGGGGAAGTTGACGGTGCCCACCGCGGGCTGTCCGTCGCGCGCGTTGAAGCGCCGATCCGTGTGGCCGGGCTCCCAGGCCACACCGATGGGTTCGGTGCCTCGCAGACCGTACTCCTTGCGCATCGTCTCCACGGCATTCGCGGGGCACGGGGGGGCCGGCGGACCGGAACGCGTCTGCACGCCCGCGCAGGCCAGGCCTGTGCATGCGGTGACCGTGGCCACCTTGAGGGCGCGGCGCAAAGGGGTGGCGTTCTGCCGCGAGGCAGGCGGGTGAGACAGAGAGGGATTGGGCACGGCGGGGGTTTCCTTTGGAGACGCCGCCGGTGTGGCGACGACCGCGGGGGTAGGGCTCACGGGGAGCGGAACCGCGGCAGGCCCAATGTGTGGGGACTCTGCGGGTGACGCCAGTTTATTACCTTGGGAGGGGTCGATTTTGGAGGTGACCCTGGAGGTTGTGCTGTCATTGAGGCCCCGGGACTGGACGAAGTGCCACCAGAGTCCGCCGAGCAGCAGGCACAGCGCGGCGGTCACTCCCCAGCGAGGGCGGGGGCCGGGCGGCGGCAGCGCGGGCTCCTGTCGCTCCTGCCACCGGGCGAGCGCGTCGAGCCAGCTCTCGGGGAGGAGGCGCGCGAGTCGCCCCGGCCAGGGCGAAGGCGGTGGGTAGGCGCGGCTGGGCCAGCGCGGCACGTGCACCTGCGCGGGCGCATCGTCCGGTTGAGAGGGGGCGCGGGGCTCCTCGAGGAACAGCCGTGTGGCGTAGGGCGCCTCGGGGGCGGTGAGCATGCCCTCCACCAGCTCCGCGTGGAGCTGACCGCCATGTCGCGGGCGCCGCCTCGGGTCCTTCTCCAGCAAGCGGAGGATGGTCCGAGCGAGCGGGGTGGGGATGCGTGGGTTGATGGCCTGGGGTGGCGGCGGAGCCCGGGTCGCGATGGCCAGATAGAGCAGGTCGGTGGGCAGGTCGGGCGGGAAGGGATAGTGGCCGGTGGCCGCGCGGTAGAGGCAGACGCCGAGCGCGTAGAGGTCATCCGCGTGGGTGTAGGGATAGCGGGCCTCGGGCGTGCGCCAGTGGCGCTGGTGGAAGTGGACGGCCTCGGGGCTGCGCAGGTGATGGGTGCCAGGGGGCAGCGCGGCGGTGGTGAGCGTGGGCGCGCCCGCGACGTCTCCCGCGCCGAAGTCGATGAGGATGGGTTGGCCCGTGGTCCGCTGAATGAGGATGTGCTCGGGCTTGAGGTCGCGGTGCACCACGCCGCGCGCGTGGAGCAGGTCGAGCGCGAGGGCCACATGGCCTCCCGCGAAGGCGAGCTGGCGGAAGGTGGGATTGCAGGTGTCCGCCCAGGTGTGCAGGGCCGGGCCCTCGATGCAGTCCATGACGAAGTAGGGGAGCCCGGTGCGGGGATGGGGCCACCGGCCGCTCGCGTGGACGCGCACGACGTGGGGGTGCACGGCCTTGTCCAGGAGGAGGGCCGTCTCGCGCAGACTGCGTGCGGAGTCCGGGTGGAGTGACAGCTTGAGCGCGAAGGGCTGCCCGGGCGCATCCGGGTGCTCCACGCGATACACGGCCCCGTAGCCCCCCGAGCCCAGCCTCTCGACGATGCGCCACCCACCCACCACCGCACCCGGCGGGAGCGCCGCCGGATACACGAGGGTCCCGTCCTCACTCATGGCCTTCACAGGTCCAGTGAGTATCAGTCAACCTCTTGGGTTGACAACTCACTGGGGAGGGGGCGGTGTCGCCTCCCTCACAGGTGGTATGGTTGGGGGCGTGCCGCGCGCTTCAGGAGAACAAGAAGTGGGGCACGTTGAGGTCGCTCTCGGTGGAGTCGAGGGACGCGATGATGCTGAGGCGCTGCTGGGGCTCGGCGAGGTCGACCACGTAGTCGGCCTTGGTCTTCCCCGCGCCTTGGATGACCCGGACGCGGGGCCTGGCCGCCAGCGCCGCATCGGTCGGGACGTCCATCACCACGCCGAGCTGTCCGCCCGACAGCCGGACCAGCGTGCCCACCGGATAGAAGCCCGCCACCGCCGTGAACAGGCGGACGACCCGCGGGTCGAACCGCGTGCCGGCCCGATGCGTGATGAGCCGCAGCGCGGTGTCGGGCGGCAGGCCCGGATGGGGAGGCGAGGGGAAGGTGAGCAGGTCGAACGCGCAGGGCACCGCGAGCAATCTCCCCGCGAAGCCAATCGGATGCTGGACCGGGCCGCTCCAGGCCGGCTGAAGACAATCGTGCGCGGCCACCACGCGCTCCAGGCGCTGGCTGTCCAGCGGGCGCTGCAAGAGGCGAAGCCCTGTTTGAAGGGGGCCGCGCCGCGCCAGCAGCTCGTGCGAGGCGCGGTCGAACTCCTGCTCGGGGGACAGGGGCGTGGTGCCGCGCCCCAGGTCGTGGAACAGCCCGTTCAGCGCGAGGTCGAGTTGCTGCGCGCGCGACAGGCCCATGCGTCGCGCCATCAACAGGGTGAGCACCGCCACCGCCGCGCCATGCTGCCCCCCATCGACCTGCGCGCGGCGAAAGCGGGTGAGCCCCACCAGCAGGGACTCGTGGCCCACCGACGCGTCGGCCAATCGGAGCAGCACGCGACGGAAGCGTTCGATGCGCACCGGAGTTCGCGTGTCGATGACGTGCTTGAGCAACACCACGAGGCGCGCGTAGTACCGGAGCATCACCTCGCGCGGCGTCAACACGGTGGTGGACGAGAGCACGTCGCGCAGGCGGATGGGGCCCAGCTTCTCCTGGAGGATGGCTTGGGGCTTCTGCGTCCGCCGGTGCTTCTGGCATGCGACCAGGAAGGTCCTCAGGTGCTCACGGCGCAGCCCCGCGCCGAAGGAGATTTCCTGCGCCTGGAAGTGCTCCAGGTAGCGCCGGAGCGAGACGGCGGTCTCCAGGTGCTCGTCGCCCAGCTTCATCCGCGCGCCACTGAGGAAGGGGATGCCTCCCACGCACTGCAACTCCACGGAGGTCTGCCCCCGCAGCGCGGTGTCCAGCAGCGCGCCCAGCTCCTCCAGGGCCTCCTTCACGCCCGCGTTGTCCACGTCATGCAGGGACACCGCGTTGAGGCAGCGCACGACCAGCGCCATGAGCCGAGGGCCCACCCGATTCGCGTCCTCACGTGTCGTCTCACCATCCATGGTTCAGGCTCCTGGGGCCAGCAGTGCCAGGGCTTCCCGGCAGGCGAGCTTCAGCGTCCGCGGGGCGAAGAGCTTGCGGGCCGTGGCCTCCAAGAGCGGCCGGGCGCGCGGGTCCCCGAGGATGCCCATGCATTGCGCGCAGTGGGCCTTCAGCTCGGTGTCCTGCTCGCGCTCGAACGCCTGTCGCAGCGCGGTCGCGGCGACGGGGCCTCCCAGGTCCGCGAGCGCGCGGACCACGGCCATGCGCTCGCGCCGGTCGAGCCGCGTCTCCAGGCGCGTCACCAGCGGTCCCACCGCGCCTTCCACGCCGTGCCGCAGGAGCAGCGCCAGGGTCTCGCTCCGCACATCGGTGTTGGGGTCCGCCAGCAGCTTCAGGAGCAGCGCGCGGTGGCGGTCCACGTCGCGCTTCTCCAAGCGCGCGATGATGGCCACGCGGACCACGGGCTGAGGATGTCCCAGCAGCGCGGCCGTCAGGGGCTGGGCGTCCGGGCCTGACTCGCGCAAGGGGCGCACCCACTCCAGGTCTCGCACGTTCAGCGACGCGGCGCGGGTCACCAGCACGTTCATCAGGGGAATGCCCCGACGCAGGAGCAGCCGCGCCAGCGCGCCCCGAGACTCGGACGAGGTCATCTCGAAGAGCAGGTCCGTGGCGCCCTGGAGGGCATCGCGCTGCAGCAGGCCCAGCAGCTCCAGCACCTGGGCCTGCTCCGACGTCTGCGCGAGCCCCGTGCGAATCCCCTCTCGGAGGAGCAGCCGCGTGACGGCGTGGAGGTCCGGCGCCCGGGCGCTCATGGCGCGCGCGTCTCGGGTCATGCCCTGCACCACGTGCGTGAGCGCGGTCCACCGGCCCGCGGACACCAAGCCCGCGAGCAGCTCTTCCGCCCAGCCCATCAGCGCCGGGCGCTCCTCGTCGCGGCAGACCGCGAGCAGGGCCCACACCAACCACAGCCCGCGCTCGTGAAGACCGTCTGGGTTTCGCTCGCGCTCCAGCAGGGCGCGCAGCTCCGCGACCTCCGCCTCGCTGGCGCCCGTGAACGCGGGCGCGCCGGTGCGCTTCAAGTCCTCCGCGTGGACAGGCGCCAGGACCTCGGCCTCCAGGCGCGCGAGCCACTCGTCATGTCCCACGGCCAGACGCTGCCCGCTCCCCGTGCCCTGGCGGCGGGTCAGCGCCGTGAAGAGCTGCTCCTCTCGCTCCGACAACAGGGCCTCGGTCTGCGCGGACTCCGCGCCGGCGTCGGTGGTGGTGGGCACCTCGGCGACGACCAGCTCGATGTCCTCGAAGCCTTGCTCCCAGAACCAGGTGTAGAAGTCATACTCGGCCGGCAGCGCGCGTTGCTGCGCCCGGTGCCACATGCCCAGGAACGCGCTCAGCTCCGCCAGCTCCAGCCCGGGCTGGAAGAGAATCTCCTGCACGCCCTCCAGGAACAGCGGCCGCGTCACCGAGTCCTTGGGCGAGGTTGCCTCGACGAGCACGACCTCGCCCAGGAGCAACGTCGAGGCGCGCACGTGCAGGACCACCGCCTCGCTCGTGACGTCGTGATACCGCCGCACCGCCTCGCTCAGGCGTTGAAGCACGTCCTCCAGCGCCGAGTGCCCCTCGGCATAGAACCGGTAGGTGCCGAGGACCTTGTTCAGCGCATGGCCTACCTCCGCGGCGACTTCCTCGGGGCGGGGCGTGGGCGCGGTTGCCGAGGCGGCGGGGGCGAGCGGCTTTCCAATCGCGAGGGCAGGCATGGTTGTAATTCATTGAAATATTGTCATTGCCGCAAATCCAGAAACCGCCACGGAAATGTCAGGCAGTGAACTCAGGCGCGTGAGGCGAGGGCGTCGAGCGCCTGTGTGGCCAGGGCCTCGCCTTCTCTCCAACCCGCGGTGCGGGCTCGGTCCCGGGCGCGCTCCAATCGCTCACGCGCCTCGGCGGAGCGCCCTTCCGCGCCGAGCAGCCGCCCCGCGTTGTAGTGGATGCGCGCGGCCTCCTGCGCATCGCCTGCCTGTTCCGCGAGGGCGAGCGCGCGCTCCAGCTCCGCGAGCGCGGGGCCATGCTCTCCCGCCAGGACGCGCAGACCCGCGAGGTTGGACAGGGCGCGGGCTTGTCCCACGCCACTGTGGCTCGCGCGAGCTTGTTCAAAGGCATGCATGAAGCTGACGCGGGCGCGCTCGGTCTGCTGGAGCCGCAGCTGCAACCGCCCCAGCAGGTTGAGGTGCTCCCAATAGAACTCCGGCGCGCGCGCGGGACGTCCGCCCATGCGCTGGAAGGCCTGGGTGAGCAGCTCCACGGCGCCGGTGATGTCGCCGCGGGCCTCGCGAGCCCGGGCGCGCTCGCCCAGCACCCAGGCCTCGGTCTCGGGGGCTTCGCGGGCCGCTTCCTGCGCCACCTGGAGGCGAGCCTCCGCGGCGGCGACGTGTCCTCGCTTCAGCTCCGCGCTGGCGACGCGCCGCAGCACCTCCGCGCGCGAGGCGGGTGACTCGGTGGCGGGGAGTCGCTCCAGCCAGGAGGTGGCCAGGGGCTCCACGGCCGCGGGGTCCACTTGCGCCAGACACGTGAGCGCGCGGGTCAGCATGCCGAGCTGCCACAGCCGCGCGGACGGAGTCGGTCCCGGCGTCTCTCCCATCGCGTGCCGGAAGTAGTCGGTGGCCGCGCGCCACTCGCCGCGCGCGGACAATCGCTCACCGGCGCGCTCGCAGGCGGCGGTGGCGGCGGGTGCGGCGGCGGCCAGCAGGTGATTGGCCACGCGGACCTCGCGCGCGGGCTCGGCGGCGAAGGCGTCGCGTCCCAGCGTCTCCGCCAGCTCCTGGTGCGCGCGGCGCAGCGCGCTCGCGGGCAGGCGCTGGAGCAAGACCTGGCGGGTCAGCTCTTGGGTGAATCGCAGACACCCGGGGCGCTCCCCGGCCTCGGAGAGCCAGCCATCCGCGACGAGCATCTCCTGCGCCTCGCCGCCCGTGCCCGCCCCCAGGGAGTCTCGAATCAGCGCGGCGCTGAAGACCGCGCCTTCGACCGCGGCGCGCGAGAGGAATTGCTGCAAGGGAGGTGGCAGCAGGTCCAGCCGGGCGCCGAGCGCGAGCCCGAGGCTGTCCGGGAGCACCGCGCGATCCAGCGACGCGGTGGCCTGCCAGGCTCCACCCAGCCGCTGCGTGTCGCCGCGCTCGATGAGGGCGCGCATCAACTCCAGGGCGAAGGAGGGATTGCCCTCGGCGCGCTCCGTGACCCGCTTCTCCACCTCCGCGCCGAGCGGGGCTCCGAACGCGGCCTGGAGCAAGGCCTTCAGCTCGGCGCGAGGCATGCCCTCCAGGGCGAAGGCCGGGAGGGACGCGAGCTCGCCGGGGAGCGTCTCCGGCGCGCTCGTCGCCAGCAGGGCCACGCGTGCATCCGAGGTGAGGAGCAGGGCGTGGAGCAGCTTCAGCGAAGAGGGGTCCGCGTGGTGGAGGTCGTCCACCAACAGCAGCAGGCCTCCGGGCTGCGCCGCGCGCAACAGGGTCGCCGTCACCGCCGCGTCGCCCGCCTGGAGCTGTCCTTGCGGGCCTCCGTGCGACAGGCGTCGCCACAGCGCCGCGACCTCTTGCGCCGGGATGCCCAGGGCCACGAGAGGCTGGAGCGGCGCGCCCTCCGGCGACGTCCCGAGCGTGCGCGCCAGCCCGGTGAGCACCGAGCGCACCAGTCCCAAGGGCCCCGCGCCGCGATGCTCCTCCGCGCTCGTGCGGACCACCCGCAGCGGCGCCAGCGCTGTCGCGCGCGCCTCCACCGCCTCGAGCAGCCGACTCTTGCCCATGCCCGCGGTGCCCGTGAACAGCCGCGCGCCGCCCGCTCCGGTCCGCACCGCCTCCATCACGCGCTGCGCTTCGGCCAGTGCGTCCACGCGCCCGACGAAGGGGCTGCTCCTCGCCACGCCTCCCCAGCCCTCCACGCTCCAGGCCTCGGGGTGACCCGTGGCCGCGAAGCGCACGTGCTCTTCCAGCAGGGCCTTCACCGCCGGGCCCGCGAGGGTCTCGCCCGGCCTCGCGGCCTGGGCCAGCGCGGCGGCGCGCTCCAAGCCGCCTCCCGCCACGCGCCAGGGCACGCGCCCTCCGCCGCCACTCACCAGCACCGCGTCGAACTCCACGCCCGCGCGGGCCCGAGGGCGCGGCAGCGGCCCGGTGGTCTCCACCGCGCGCAGCAGCTCCAGGGCGCAGCGCACCGCGCGCAGCGGGTCCTCCCGCCGCGCCGTGGGCAGGCCGAAGGCGAGGCTCCAGCGGGACTCGGTGAGCTGGACCACCTCCGCCTCGTGTCGCTCGGCGAGGGCGGCGGCCAGGTCGAGCAGTTGGCCCAGGGCCTCCAATCCCTCCTCGGGGCCCAGGGCCTGCTTCAGCGCGTCCACGCCCTCCAGGTCCACCGTGAGGATGACCAGCTTGCGCTTGAGCGCGCCCGCCTCTCGCCCGCGGATCCGAACGGTCGCATGGGGTGGCTCCGCCCCCAGTGCCGTCGTGGCCTCCGTGGGAGGCTCGCTGGGGGGCTCGGTCACATGGAGGACGGTGGGCGCCTCCACGGGCTCGGCGGCGGAGGAGACGGGCGCCGAGGGTTGCGCGGGCGTCGGGGAGCGCGCGCTGCCGCAGTGCGGACAGAAGCGGTGGGTGTCGCTGCTCGTCTGACCGCAGCGAGGGCAGGAGACGCTGGAGGCGGGGCCGCGCAGCAGCACGCCCTCCAGGCCCGTGCCGGACTGTTGCAGTCGCGCGCGCACGCTCTCGCCCACCAGCCGCTCGAGTGTCGCGGACACGCCATTCGCATTCGTTCGAGGCGTCTCGTCCAGGTAGGCCTGGAGGGCACGGGCGACATCCGCGCAGCGCTCGAAGCGCTGCTCGCGCGGCTTGGCCAGCATGCGCAGGATGATGTTCTCCAGCAGGGGAGAGACGCCCGCGACTAGGCTCGAGGGGCGCGGCGCGGGGGTCAGCGCGATGCGCCGCATGGCCTCGGCGGGGTTGTCTGACTCCACCAACACGCGCTGGGTCACCAGCTCCCACAGCACCACGCCCAGGGCGAACTGGTCGCTCCGACCGTCGAGCGGTTGGTTGCGGACCTGCTCCGGGGACATGTAGCGCAGCTTCCCCTTGAGGATGCCGGTGCGCGTTCGCGTGGAGCGGTTGGTCGCCTTCGCCACGCCGAAGTCCACCACCTTCGTCACGCCATCCAGCCGCACCATGATGTTCTGCGGGCTGATGTCGCGATGGACGAGCTCCAGCGGCGCTCCCTCGGCGTCCACCGCGTGGTGCGCATGGTCCAGCCCGAGCGCCGCGTCGCGGATGATCTCCGCGCAGACCGCGGGCCCGAGCGGCGTACCGGCGCGCAGGGCGGTCCGCGCCAGCCGCCCGAGGTTCTCCCCCTCGATGTACTCCATCGCGATGTAGAAGGTTCCACCCCACTCGCCCACCTCGTAGACCGAGACGACGTTGGGGTGATTGAGCCGCCCCGCCACGCGCGCCTCGTCGAGGAACATCTCTAGCGAGCCCTCCTGGTCCAACAGGTCGGGCAGGAGGTTCTTCAGGATGACGGGCCGCTCGAAGCCGCTGACGCCCACCTGCCGCGCCAGGAATATCTCCCCCATTCCGCCCACGGCGAGCCGGTTCAGCACCGCATAGCGGCCGAAGACGAGGGGAACCGGGCTGCTCACGGACGTCATCTCGCGCGAACGCTAGTCAGCCCCGCCGGGCCCCCGCCAGTTCCTGCTCCCATTCCGTGCAAGCGAAGGTGGTGGGTGCAGGTGACCCACCCGCGCGCGCGGTCCTTGGGCGGGCGGGGTGCGGGCAAAGAGCCGCATCCGACCGGTCGGGGCGTGAGAGGCCCTCCGCGCCCGGGACCCGCGCGCGAGACATTGAGACGGGCTGTATTTGTTTCATCGAAGGAATGCGTGTTTTTCAGTGTTGTCAGGTTTGTTGGGGTGATGTGCGCCTTTGCGTCCCTGCCCTGGCGCGCGTGCCGAGGGTTGGCTGGTTTTCATCGTGGAACGGAATGTCTGTCTTCAAATTGGTGCGCGCCGGTCAGCGAACCACGACCCAAGACCCAGGCCGGAGGTTTTTCAACAGCGACCCGACCTGAGGCATCCCGTGTGCATTGGGCCGGCGTCCCCGTGACGAGGGAGTCACACGGGGGGAGGCATGAACGCATGAATCACAGATGGTTGGGCGTCCTGCTGGGAGGAGTGTTCTGGTCCTCCGGCGCCGGGGCGCATGATTTCCTGGCGGAGAAGCTCGTGAACGGGTCGAAGCAGGCCCTCGTGACAAGTTATCCGACCACGCTGAATTTTACCTTCAAGGCCACAAACATTCACCCCACGCTGCCCTCGGTGCTGTTGGCGGCCACGGACAACCTGCTGTCGTCCTGCACTTTTTTGCCGGCGCCGCCCCTGACGGTGCCCGTGGGGGGCAACGTCACGTATCAATGTCAATACAACGTGGTCAGCTACGATGCGTGTGTGGCCCTGGGTGCGTTGGACTCGAACCCGGACAGCCCGAACGCCACCGTCAGCTTCACGAACATCTTCGGCATTGGCTGGGAGAACAGCGGCTCCAGCCAGGCCTCCACCAACGTGCTCTGCACCCAGGAGCCCGTGCTTCACTGTGACGACACCATCTACATCTCCACGTCGTCCTCGACCCCCGAGGGCTTACCCTCCGGCCCCTCGCATCTCTATATCTTCGACCCCGCCACCGGCTCGCTGGCGCTCCAGGGTGACACGGCGCTTCCATACAACGCATTGGCGTTTAATCACAAAGATGGATTTCTGTATGCCATCTCCGCGAACGCGGTGGACCCACCCCAGCTCGTCCGCGTGGATGCCAATGGCTCCACGCAGGTCATCGCGCCGCTGGTGACGGGGGCGGCCAACTCGGCCCGCTGGGGCGCGGGTGCCTTCCTCAAGGAAGGCATCTTCGTGGGCTTCGAAATCACCACGAACCACCTCATCCTGGTCAACCCGCAGACGGGCGCGGTCCTGTCGGACATGGTCGTGGGCACGCCCTCGACCTTCCGGGTCGCGGATGTGGCGGTGAGCCCGGTGGACGGCTTGCTGTATGGCTTCAACAGCGCGACCCAGCGCGTGACGGTCGTGGACCCGCGCACGGGCACGTTCTCGGACATCCCCTTCCGCTCGAAGGTGAATGACGCGACGTCCGAGGGGAACTCCATGGTGTCGGCCATCTTCACGGCCGACGGCAGGCTGTTCTTCTATGGCACCACCAATGCCAACACCTCGCGCGCCAACACCTTCTACTCGGTCAACATGGCGACGGGCGTGCTGTCCACCGTCTCCACCGGACCGACGACGCAGTTCGCGGATGGCGCCACCTGCAACTTCAAGGCGGACTCGAGCGGAGGACTCAGCCCGGCGCCCGTGACGCGCGACCGCGGCTTCTATCTGTCCAGCGAGAAGGCCCTCACGGAGTGCATGGCCCCGGGCCCCATCGCCCTGGGGAACGTGGGCGCGGTGTTCGGCGTGGACGACGCGCTGGGCGTGCTGTGGGCCAACCCGGCCATCTCCTCGGACAACGTCGTGCGCTCGGAGATGGCGGCCCTGACGGTGAAGGTCGCGCGGGAGTGGGTGACCGCGGTCTGCAACGAGCGCGTGTTCGGGACGCCGGCGCCCGCGCTCTCCGCCCAGGAGGCGGTGCTGCCGGCGGACCGCGAAACCCTCGAGGGGACCCTGCACCGTCTGGAGGCCCACAACCTCTCGGGCGCGCGGTGGGCCGTCCCGCTGAGCAAGGAGTTCTGGAACCTGGATCCCACCTGGGGTCTGGGCCGAGCCGTGGAACCTGGGTTCTGGGAGAAGGCGCGATGAAGACCGCGAGCAAGTCGGTGATGGCGGCCGTGATGGGTGTGTCGTTCCTGCTGGGCGGGTGCGGCGAGTCCGACGGCATCTCCCCGGTGCACGAGCCGCCCGGAGACCGCTTCGAGCTGCGCCTCAAGGGCGCGGACCTGGAGGCGTACGACAAGGTGATGCTGGGCATTGGCAGCGTCGAGGTGACGGCTGGAGGCCAGCCGGTGCCCGTGTCGCTGTCCCCCGCGGGCCGGTTCATGGACCTGTCCATCCAGGACCACGCGCACCTGCTGGGCTCCTTCTATCTGCCCAAGGACGCCCCCGAGGCGAACATCCGGGTGCGCTTCGATGACGTGGGGCTGTATCACCAGGGCACCGAGGGCGGCCTCATCAACGCCCGCTCCGCCACCATCCTGTTCACCTCGCAGCGGGTGGAGCTGGAGAAGCGCAAGCACGCCGTCATCGAGCTGCACCTGAAGCAGAGCCTGGACCAGGGCGCGGGCGAGAAAGTCCTCCTCCCCACCACCTTCATCGCCCACTGAGGCGCAGGCGGGGCCCCTGTCCCTGCGGCCCGTGGGGCGGGGGCCCCGGCGGACCCTCCCTCCTGGGCAAGGAGGCGGGGGCCGCCCTGGCAGGGTACGGAATCCGTGCATGCGCGGGTGTCTACGGGTATAGACACCCCCCATGTGCCCCTTGGTGAACACGAAGCACTTGATTGACGCCCAGGGCGTGGCGGGACTGCTGCACCTGCGCCACACCAACAGCGTCAGCACCTATCTGCGCCGTTATCCGGACATGCCCCGTCCCGTGCTGGACCTGGGGACCGGGCGACCGCGCCTCTGGTTGAAGCCCCAGGTCATCCGCTGGCTGCGCGAGCGGCGGACGCCGGACGTGCGCATGGGAGGTGAGCGATGACGGTCACCACGCCTCCCGCGGTGCTGCCCGGGCCCAATGAGCCGTGCTGGTGCGGCAGCGGCTCCAAGTACAAGAAGTGCCACCGCGGCGCGGACAGCGTCGAGGCTCGCAAGCGCGGCCCCGAGCCCGTGCGCGCCGGCAGCGTGCGGCCGGGCATCATCAGCCCTCGGCGCAGCGTGCCCGCGAACATTCCCCGGCCGGACTATGCCGAGTCGGGCAAGCCCCGCCGCTCGCGGTTCGCCGAGTCCGATGTGAAGAGCCCGGAGGTGCTGGCCCGCATGCGCCGGGCCTGCCGCGCGGCCGGACAGGTGTTGCAGGAGGCGGCGTCTCACCTGCGTCCTGGCATCACCACGGATGAAATCGATGCCATCACCCACGCGGCCTACATCCAGCGCGGGGGCTATCCCAGCACGCTGAACTACCACGGCTATCCCAAGTCGCTGTGCACCTCGGTCAACGAGGTCATCTGCCACGGCATCCCGGACAGCCGCGCGCTGGAGGACGGCGACATCGTCAACCTGGACATCACCATCTTCCTGGAGGGCGTCCACGGGGACTGCTCGGCCACGTACTTCGTGGGGAAGGTGGACCCCGAGAGCGAGCGGTTGGTGCGCGTCACCCGCGAGTGCCTGGACCTGGGCATCGGGGCGGTGAAGGTGGGGCGGCCCATCAGCGACATCGGCCGCGCCATCGAGGGGCACGCCACGAAGAACGGCATGAGCGTGGTGCGCGCCTACTGTGGCCACGGCATCGGCGAGACGTTCCACACGTCGCTCCAGATTCCGCACTACTACGAGGCCGAGGCGGACACCGTGATTGAGCCGGGCATGGTGTTCACCATCGAGCCGATGATCAACCTGGGCGACTGGCACCACCGGAGCTGGGATGACGGCTGGACCGCCGTCACCGCGGACGGCAAGCGCAGCGCGCAGTTCGAGCACACCATCCTCGTCACCGAGCAGGGCGCCGAGATTCTCACCCTGCCGTGATTCACCCGAGGCCCGGCCCCTGTCTGGGGCCGGGTCTTCAATTTCGTGGCGAGCCGGCGGGCCTAGGTCCGCCGCCGCCGCGTCCGCAGGGCCGCTCCCGCCAGGAGTCCGAGCGCGGTGAGCACGGACGCCGAGCCACCCGTGGTGCTGCACCCGTCCTCGCCGTCCGGCGGGAGGCCGCCCGGAGGCGGCGAGAGGAACACGGCGGTGGTGCGCGCCGGGAGGGTGAAGGTCCCGCTGGGTGCGTCGAAGCTCGCCGCGCGCACGAAGGGGTCCGTGGAGTCCTTCTGCACGGGGTGGAGCACCAGGGCGAGGTTGCGATAGCGCTCGGCCTGGAATGTCTGCTGCGTGACGCCGCTGTTGAAGAGCACCACCGCGCGCGCGTCCGGCGTGTCGGTGCCCTCGCCGGAGATGCTCATCACGATGAGGCCGGGGGTCTGCCCGGGGCCCGTGTTCTCGAAGCGCACCTGGCGCTTCACCGCGTCGCCCGTGCGCAGGCGGAACAGCGGCGAACTCTTGCGGATCCGCACCATCTCCTCGAAGTGCTCCAGCGCGCGCTGGATGTCCGCGGGCGCGGGCTTGAGGGCGGGGTCCGCGAGCAGCGGGCGGAAGAGGGGCCAGTGGTCTTGGTTCTCCTGGCCGGGTGGCAGGCCCACGCCCCAGTTGTTGCGCTGGTAGGTCCAATCCAGCTGGTTGAACCAGTCCCCCGAGTTGTAGCTGTTGCGGTCGAGCGACTTGGAGCGCAGCAGCTCGTCGCCCGCGTGGAAGAACGGGATGCCCTGGCTCAGCGCCACCAGCGAGATGCCCAGGTTGTGCATCCGCACGCGGTCCGCCAGGGTGGCCGCGCGCGGGGCCTTGAGCTGGACGGCGTCGAAGAGCGTCTCGTTGTCATGCGCGGAGACGTAGGTGATGACCTCCTGCGGGTCTTCGGCGTAGCCGGCCGGGCTGCCGTTGTAGTCCACCTGCGCGCCCGTCACGTCCTTGCCCGTGCTGTCCACGAGCGAGAAGTCCCTCAGGTTGCCCGCGAGCCCCAGGCGGATGAGGTCGGTGTCGTGCAGCAGCCGCGCGCGCTCCTCCGCGGGCGTGCCCTGCGGGGTGCCGTTGCTCCAGAGGGACAGGCCGGTGATGAACCCCTGGTCCTGGATGCCACTGAAGGGGCCACCTCCGCGAGCGGCGTCGCGCAGTCGGTCACTGAAGGTGCCGATGCCCGTGCCGGCCAGGTTGCGCTGCGTGGCGTTCACCCCGCGCTGGTTGTTCTGCACCTCACCGAAGTCCCAGCCCTCGCCGTAGATGTAGATGCTCTTGCCGTCCACGCCGTCCTTCTCCACGGTGAGCGCGTCCAGCGCGGCGCGCAGGTGCAGCATCGTGGACTTCATGTGGTGACCCATCAGGTCGAAGCGGAAGCCGTCCACTTTGTACTCGCGCGCCCACGTCACCACGGAGTCCACCATGAGCTTCTCGAACATGGCGTTCTCGGACGCCGTGTTCTGGCAGCACGTGCTGGTCTCCACGTTCCCGTCGTCGTTCAGCCGGTGGTAGTAGCCGGGGACGATGCGATCCAACACGCTGCGGGCGTCCTGCCCCGCCGAGTGCGTGTGGTTGTAGACGACGTCCATCACCACGCGCAGGCCGTGCTGGTTGAGCGACTGCACCATCTGCCGGAACTCCAGCGTGCGGGTGGGCCCGTTGGGGTTCGTCGAGTAGCTGCCCTCGGGCACCGTGTAGTGGAGCGGGTCGTAGCCCCAGTTGAACCCATCCGCATCCACCACCGCCGCCACGCGCGCCTGCTGCTCCGCCGAGTCCGGCGGCATCGACACGAGGTCCCCCTCGGGCTCACGGCGAGAGGCCGCGTCCTCGTTGACGGTCGCGAAGTCGAACACCGGCAGGAGGTGCACGTGGGTGACGCCCGCGCGCGCCAGCCGCGACAGGTGCCGCATGCCATCCGAGTCCCGCGTGAAGGCCTTGAACGTGCCGCGCTCCTCGGCGGGCACGGTGAGGTCGTGGATGCTGAAGTCGCGCGCGTGCAGCTCGTACAGGACGATGTCCTCGGGCGCCGCGAGCGCGGGCTTGGCGAGCTGGCTCCAGCCGCGCGGCTGGAACTCGGAGGTGGCCAGGTTGACGAGCTGGCTGCGCGTGCTGTTGGTGGAGAGCGCCACCGAGTAGGGGTCCGTCACGAGGTTGACGAACGTGGCGCCCTCGCGCGGGACATAGACCTCCACCTCGTACAGATAGAAGCGGCCGTACCACGCGGGGTCCCCCGTGACGCTCCACACGCCCTTCTCGCCCTCGGTCATGGGGACGCTCACGAAGGCGGAGCTGGGCCGCGCGTCCTCGAACACGCGCACGCTCACCGCGCGCGCCGTGGGCGCCCAGACGCGCAGGGTGGGCCGTCCGCGCTCGAAGCTCACGCCCAACGGCCCCGTGTACAGGTCCGTGTCATCGAGCACGCCCGCGAGCTGGAGGCCCGTCGCGTCGGCGGGCTTTCCATCGGGGTCCGTCACGGACAGCGCCACCTGTCCCTTGAGCATCGCGGGCACGCGGGCCACCTCGGATGCCGCCAGCTTGAACACCGGGCGTCCCACGAGCTGCGGGAAGCGCGCCTGCTGCTCGGCGCTCAACCCCGAGGTCGAGCGCGTCAGCGTCAGCGCCTCGCCTCCCACGACGCCCGTGCCCGAGAGGTGCATCGCGCCCGCGGGGTCGGTGTGCAGCCGCACCGTGGCGCCGTCCTTGAGCTGCTCGGGCTCCCACACGAGCGTGTCGCGGGATATCCAATGCGCGCGCGCCATCCACAAATCTCCCACAAACTCACCCTCCACCTTCACACACAACTTCTTAATAATAACACTCC